>NZ_JBMOUI010000009.1:0-209368 GCF_049319765.1 Paenibacillus sp. S29
ATAGAAAGAGCGATAAGCTCATGTTGAAACTGACGAGATAAAATATCTCTTGTTTGATTTTGCGAACAAAATCGTTTTACTCACTCGTTGTTCAGTTTTCAAAGATCAAACTTGCATAATGTCTCACTTTGTTTCACCACCGCGTCTCAGCGGCGACTTAAATAATGTAACACATAACCTCATTTTTCGTCAAGCTTTTTTTTTGAAAATTTATTTTTTCGCTTGAAGCAACACGTTTATCCTGCTTTAAACAGTTCTAAATTATTCATGCTGCTTAATGGGGCGAGTTATAACTTAGCACATATTTTATATACTCGTCAACCTAAATTAATAATTTATATTTTGTAACTATCTATAAACACTAAATCACGTACAAAAAAAGGAAGAAAAGTCGATTTAACAACCTTTCTTCCTGACAAATCAACCCTGCACATCAAATAAGGGAGTAACGCAGTTCACGATTTTGCCCACGATCCCTAAAATCCCCGGCAGCTGTTTCTCTAATAAGTGAACGATATACCAGTTTACGGAGCACGACGGTAAGATCCATTTGAAGATTCTTTAGGTCTGGATGGTTAATAAGTTCATTTATAGACCAGGGTTCCCGTCTGCTGCCTAATATACGGAATAGCGGAGATGAGCACTCCTCCATTTTTGACATAACTGAAAATTCACAAGCAAGCAATACTAGTTCAACCCGTTGTTCCAAGGTTTCTGTACTTAATGTGAGTTCGTTATACAGTTTGTCAATCGTTCGATCTAGAGGCTGTACCTGAACCCATAAGTGAATCTTTGGATAAATCCCCCGTTCAATGAGTTCAATAGATGCCCAATGATCCAATGCTTTCAGAACACTTTGATAAGCTTCAATGATCCGCCCTTCTCGCACCGCTCTTTTGCCATGAACGTAATTGACCAGAAAGCGGGAGAACTCATGAAATCGCTTCTGCTCCCGCAGTGGATCGTTAAAATCAACAATTTCCTGTCTTAAAAGACGGACCCTCTCATCCCGTTCCCAGACAATACGACCTTCTAGCACATAATCTATAATGTTGGCTTGTTCACCAGCGATAATCCATTCCTTCAGACAACTGAGCGTTGCGTACAACACTTGGCATCTTAATCCATTCATAAATAAGTGTTGAATAGAACGAACTGGCTTGGTGCCTTCTCCAATAATTAGAATGAGTTCATCAAAGTCATACAACATCGAACCGTGAAAATACTCTCCCGGGTTTCTGTACGAAATAATACCTATTGAATCTTCCTGCAACAATTCATCATACATTAGGTTTAATTTGGTTAGCTGCACTTCTCCCTCCATACCTGCAAGGCGGCTATGACCGCAAATTGGATATTTGGATACATGTGATCATTTCTACATAAATAAGAAACTTCCTTCTTCAATTGTATAAATTTTTATCTTATTCACTTATTTTTTTCAGTGTTACCCAAGCGTTTTCATCTGCAAAGGTTCGATTCCACGCCCCAATTCCTCCGAGCTTCAGCGATTTGGCAAGTTCTACTCTTGCCTTCAGAGATACCTGATCCTCTAGCCAAATCTTTTTGACCACGCCATCTTCTGTATACTCGACATAATTTTGACCTTCGGAAGCTCTAAACTTGGGCTTCAACTTAAATTCGGCTATAATATCGGCTGCTGACTCCATACCAAGTGATTTGGAGGTAACCTTGATCTTCCCTTCTTTGGGAGTCTCGGACCACACGCGAGTGTATAACGGAATACCTAAAATCACTTTTTGAGGCGGCACTTCATCTTCCTGAATAATTCGCTTAATTGACGCTTCCGTCCATGGTAGCGAGGCGACAGAACCAGCCTTTGGACTAGCAGCCCAATGCTCATCATACGCCATTACCATGAGGTAATCTGTGATGGTGCCCAATGATTTTCGATCCAAAAAAGCTGACCACATCTCACTTTGAGATTTAGGCGTAACATCAATGGACAGTATTAAATCATGTTCCCGAGCCATCGGTTTAAGTTCCCGCAAAAATTGGGTGACATTGGGGCCATCCTTCGTATGAACATTTTCAAAGTCAATATTAATACCATCCAGATCATTTTCTAGAGCAAATGAAATCATCTGATCTATAATCGACTTTCGACGTTCAAAGGTAGACAATGCTTCAGTTGTTAATTCGGGATTAAAGCTGTTGCTCAACAAGCCCCAAACCTCCATCCCCTTGCGATGTGCCCAGCTGACATAGGCAGGATCCGCCTTGCTTTCTACAGTGCCCTCATGATCGACAACACTGAACCACGTAGGACTCACCACATTTACTCCAGGCATAGGATCAAACTTGGAAGGATCGGGCTTGCGATTATAGACAGCTTCCCAAGCGAGGTTAACTGGCCTACCCTCCCAATGTTTTTCCGAGATGGACAAATCGTCCTTAGCCGAAGGGGTCACAAGCTCTTCTCCTTCAGCGATATGGTCTGACTTAATGTATCCCGCATAGCCATTGTCTAATTGAACAAAATACCAATCTCCTTGTTTGGACCAAATACGCACCTTCGTCCGCTGAGATATATCTGTCAAAATGAAAGATAGGCTAGAGGCTTCTTTACGTAAGGCAATTCTAGCATCCTGTGGGCCATCCTTCTTTTCTACACTCCCCAGCCTGACCTTCTCTCCAGCTTTCATTAGGATGACAGCACCAGTTACAGGGTCTTCGTGTATAGAAATGCCGTATACTTCACGTACAGCCTCTATCGGGATATATACCTCTCCACTGATCACCTGAGGGGCTACGCTAAGCGCATATGTCTTACCATTCAATTCCCCTTGTGCCTTCGAAACCTTCATATAGAGCAGGCTTTGTCTCGTCGCCATAATGACGGTTTGGCTATCATCCTCATAGCGAACCGTAGGATCAATTTGACTTTGCACCAATTTAAACGGCATCAGCATGTTCTTGCCCGAGCTTTGAGCTTCATACCCAGTCAACTTGCCCTGCATAAAAATAGGACGGACACTGCCCTGCCAATCGGGTTTCTCGTGAAGGGGATTACCAAACCATACGACAGTAATTACGCATATAATCGCTGCAAATAATAGCAGGCTTGCCGCTCCTTTGAATCGTGAACGTTTACGGCGGCGTCTGGAATGATTTCTGACCAATATTGAACCTCCATTGTATGAACTTTGAATTACAAAAATAAAGTGATTTAAATAAAAAAACGCGGTAAATCCCCGCTTATGGGGAATTCCTCACGTTTCCAATCCATTACAATATATACATACCGCACAAAAAACTTCTATTCCTTGTTTCGTTACGTTTGTTTGTTACTACAAGCTTTGCATACTCCGTGTAACTCCATTCGATGTCCATGCACCTCGAAGCCTGTTTCCAACGCGGCATGGCGTTCCACATCAGCCAAATAGGGATAACTGAAATCTTCAATTTTTCCGCATTTTTCGCAAATGATGTGATAGTGCTCCGAAATATTGGCATCATAACGACTGGCGTTATCTCCATAGGTCAACTCATGTACCATACCCGCTTCTATAAACATCTTTAAGTTATTATAAACCGTAGCCACACTCATACTTGGAAACTTGGACTCAAGCGCTCGATATATTTCATCTGCAGTCGGATGCCCCATGGTTTCCATCAAATAGTTTAATATGGCATGACGCTGGGGTGTTATGCGTACACCTGTCTTCTTCAGAAGTTCCAAAGCATGCTGGACGCGTGCCGCCATATATGTCCACCGCCTTATCCCTTACTTACGATCCTATCAATTACCACGCATCTATTTACAACTTACTTCTAAACCTACTCACATTGTACGGTCTACTCAAGTTTCTTGTCAACGCGCCGTATTGTCGCCGGATGTCCCTATAGAGGTATCTGACTCAGGCGCTCCGGTTTCAGCCAGAGAGCTTTCAGATGTATCGGGCGCAGGCGTACCCCCGGAATCATCCAAGTCGGGTAACGACGGCATCAGTAACTTTTTAATGGTTAAATTGCTGTTACCCTCTACGTTGATCGCATACTTGCCTGTCCCATTCTGGCCTGAAATACTTTTACTATCTATTTTAAATGGAAAATCGGATTGAAGATTACCATAACTGCTTGAACCCTCTAACTGAAAATCTCCATTCGACGGAAGATCCAATACGATATCACCGACAGCACTGTATATTTTCCAATCTCCGCCCACCTGCTCGCTATGCACTTTGATAGAGCCATTAAGCGAATTGGCATTCAGCTTGGCTGTAGAATTCAGCACATTCATGTCACCATTCTGAGTATCTACGGTGATGTCTCCTTCCGAGCGAGCGAGCTGAATATCACCTACCATAGTGTGTAGTGTCACAGCTCCTTCAATATCTCCCGCCTGCATATTGCCACGGTTCGTGCGCACATCTACATCTCCAGAAATCCGATGCAATTTAACCTGACCGTTCAGCGTGCCTCCCTTGACATTGCCGATAGCGTCATTAACGGTGAGATTTCCATTACCGCTCTCGAGCCGAATGCTATCAATAGCATCAACTCCATTCAGGGTAATATTCCCGTTGGAGGTTCTAATCTGCACATTGAACCGCCGGTCCTCTGGCACGGTGATCAGCATGTTCACACGGGGCTGACGTTTGCTTGAAGCTCCGTATGACTGTGCCTCCGGACGAATCTGGATGGTCTTGCCGTCGGTAGAAGTCAGTGAAGAAGCTTGAGCAATCTTGTCCGCTTCGGCAGCAGGCGCTTGATCCACCCATAGAGTCCCACGTACCTCTATATTGGACACAGGCCGTCTGATCAGTGTTACATCACCATTAACCGAATCAACTACTAAATCGGACGTCTGCATAGTTACAGGTACCAGTACACCACCCATATCATACCGATTCTCTTTAGCCTGACTAAAATCCATAGAGGCTGATGTCAGATTGAGACTAACCCGGTTCCACAGATACATATAATGATTTTGCTGGGTCACGATAAAAACCGAGGCTGCCACTACCAAAGCGGACAGAATCCCCTTTAGGTCAGGTCTGAATCGTCTTCCGTTGTCAGACTTGCCTTCTTTCCGATAGTACACAGCAAAAAAAATCAGATATTCCAGTCCCCAAAGCACGAAGATTACGGGCCACCAAACGAGGAGCTGAAGCATATATTCAGTATTTTGAAACACATCTACAATAAGCAAAATGCCTACAGCCATCAACAGAAGCGAAGAGGTGTAGCGACCGACTCTTATTTTACGGTGCACGCCAGCTTCACCCTCTTTCTTTCAACTTTTTACGCTTAAAGGACAGAAAGGCTTCCCTTAGAAAAAGGGATAAACCGATCATCATTAATAAAATGGCCAGCGTCAGGAATCCATAATCCTCAAAGAAATTGCTCAACCAGCGAGGTTTCATGCGAAACAAAATCATAAGCCCACCGCCCGCCACCATCAGCACAGCAAAAGCAAAGCCTCTCTCCCATGCATAAAAAGGACTACTTTGCTGACCTTTAGCATCCATTCGTGCATAACGATCTGGCTTACGCCGATAACGAACCATGTAATCTGCTGACTGTAATACATCATATACATTATAAAAATATAAAACGGGTATGAACAATCCAAGCAAAATAAGTAATGGGATGTTAATCCTCAAGCCATCAGAAGAAACATACAGCATCGCAAAAATATCTAGCAGGAGCAACACAATAAAACTAAGCCCCCTAATAAACAGCCCTAAAAAAAGATGTCCCAGTCCGGGTAACAATGCGGCCATGATAATGGCAATCACTTTGCGAAATTTAGCGTATTTTAGACGCTTCCCCTGTCTGGGTTGTTCCCGCTGTTCCGGCGCTTGTAGCTGCCCAGCCTCTCCAGACGGTAACGGTTGTTCCGAGTTCATGCCATCCTCCCCTTTGAATCCCATGCGTGGCTCCGCTGAAAAATACTTCAATGCTTACATAGTACCCCAATCGTATTTAAGAGTAACTGTTAAAAAAAGGTAGGATATTACTCAACAGAGACTGCAGCTATGTCTTCCCATTGTCGTAAATCAGCGGCAATACGTACGGGATTAAAATCATGACGGGACAGCACCTCTAGGGAAACCTCCATACTCTGCCGATCTGGATGTAATTCGTGAAATGGGACATTTTCATGTTCTTTAATCATTATTTTACGTATTTCCACTTTTTCTTGCTCTAAATAAGTCGAAATCTGCTCCAGCAATCCGTGAGACGACAATCCGTACAATGTAATAAGATGACGCTTGCGTCCACGCATATACCGAAGTTCGACTTTGTTAAATACCCATAAATTTAAAAATACGAGCACTGTCGCCGCTATAGACGGGAAATAAAAGCCTGCTCCGACCCCAAGACCAATGGCAGCCACGACCCAAATGGAAGCCGCAGTCGTTAGTCCGGTAATGGATTTACCTGTGAACATAATCGTCCCTGCACCCAAAAAGCCTACGCCAGTGATTACAGCCGTAGCCAAACGAGCGGGATCTATGCGTACATTAGCTTCTTTAATAAAATCGGCAAAGCCGTAAATGGAGAGTAGCATAATCAGCGTCGAACCAAGACTGACCATAATATGAGTCCTCAAACCAGCTGCGTGATTGGAACGTTCGCGTTCAAAGCCAATGAATCCACCGAGAAGCATGGACAGCAAAAGCCGTAAAATGATATGTGAATCGTCTATAATCCACGGATTATTCATTCAAGTCACTCCTCCCGGTTATGTCGTACTTCCCACTCCGGGTGCGCGGTTTGTGGGCTTATGTGCATTTTTAATGCCAATTTAATGATATCTCAATGCTATTCCAACTTATGCAGATGATAGGTGGTTAATTCCACGCCTGGGGCGACCTCCGCCGCAGATACGGGGCGAAAGCCATGTTTTCGATACAATGTCACCGCAGGAGTATTTAAAGTTCCTGTAGAGACGATAAACAACGGGATATTTTGATATTCATTCAAAACATGCTTCATTAAAGAGTCTGCAATACCTTTTCGAAAATGATCTGGGTGAACCATCATACGTGTAAGGGTAAGCGAAGCGGGCGACTCAGACTGCACAGCCAGTGCCCCTAGCAATTCACCTTCCTCCAGCCACCCATAAAAAGACTCTCCACAGCTTCGCAGCGTATCCAATGTATCCATCAGTGGAGGAATCTCATCAAACCCAATCAGCTCAGCTTCCAGCCTATAGGCAACGTGCTGTAGACGCCATATCTGACTGACGATATCATCATCTTCCAATGAACATAGGGTAACCATGCTGTTTTCCCTCCCAAGGAAACTCATAAAATGCCATCAGGATTTTAAAGTTTGTTCGCGCCAATCGTTCTCAGCGTCTATGCAAAAGGGGCCTGTCCCTAAAAGACAAGCCCCCTGTCAAATCTATGCCATTAGCGGTTCAGCACTTCCGTCAGCAACTTATTAGCAAGGCCAGGGTTTGCCTTTCCCTTGCTCTCCTTCATCACTTGACCGACTAGGAAGCCGATGGCCTTTTGCTTGCCGGCTTTGTAATCTTCGACCGATTGCGGGTTAGCTGCTACAACTTGTTCGACAATGGTCAGGATTGCACCCTCATCACTGATCTGTACAAGCCCTTTTTCTTCAACAATTTGCTGTGGCAGTTTATCACTTTCCAGCATTTCCTTGAAGACCGTTTTGGCGATTTTGCTATTGATCGTTCCCTTCTCCAGCAGTCCGATCATTTCGCCCAAGCCCCGACCGGTCAATTTAACCTGCGACAGCTCTACACCGGCACTGTTCAAATAGCCGAGTAGATCCCCCATAATCCAGTTGGATACTGCCTTGGCATCCTTGGTGAATTGAAGGCTATCCTCGAACAAATCGGCCAATGGCTTGGAGGACGTAATCACCTGCGCATCATACTCAGGTAGTCCATATTCCGAAGTGTAGCGTGCTTTACGCTGGTCAGGCAATTCAGGAATCGAAGCACGGATGCGTTCTTTCCATTCCTCATCTATATGCAGTGTAACCAGATCCGGGTCTGGGAAATAACGATAGTCATGGGCCTGTTCCTTACCACGCATGGATAAGGTTTTACCTTGCGCCTCATCCCAACGACGTGTCTCCTGTACTATCGTTCCGCCTTCGTCCAGCGTCTGCTCCTGCCGGAACTGCTCATATTCCAGTCCGCGCTGTACGCCACGGAAGGAGTTCATGTTTTTCAGTTCCGCTTTAGTTCCCAGCTCTTTTTGTCCATGCGGACGAAGACTGATATTCGCGTCGCAGCGAAGTGATCCTTCCTCCATCTTCACATCGGATACGTCACAATACTGCATAATGGCACGTATTTTTTCCAGATAGGCCTTGGCTTCTTCCGGCGAAGATATTTCCGGCTCCGAAACGATCTCGACCAATGGTGTGCCGACCCGATTAAAATCGACCAAAGATGCGTAACCACCATCAACATGTGTTAATTTCCCTGCGTCCTCTTCCAGATGCAGTCGGGTAATACCGATACGCTTTGTCTCACCATTCACTTCAATATCAATCCAGCCATTTTCGCCAATGGGTTGATCGTATTGTGAGATTTGATAAGCCTTAGGTGAATCGGGGTAAAAATAGTTCTTACGGTCAAACTTGCTCACATCAGCAATGGTGCAATTCAGCGCCATTGCTGCTTTCATTGCATAATCAACGGCCTGACGGTTCAATACCGGCAGCACCCCTGGATGACCGAGACAGACCGGACATGTATGAGAGTTGGGTGGTGCTCCGAAGGATGTCGAGCATCCACAAAATATTTTAGACTTCGTATGCAATTCCACGTGCACTTCAAGTCCGATGACCGTCTCATATTTGGATGTAGTTGTAGACATGAATAGGTTACCTCCTTTTTAGCAAATTACAGCTGCGGACGCTGCTTGTGAAATTCGGTATTTTGTTCAAAAGCATGAGCTACGCGTAGCACGGAAGACTCGTCAAAGGCTTTTCCGATAATTTGTAGTCCGACTGGCATTCCATCTGCAAGACCACAAGGAATGCTGATGGCTGGCACGCCAGCCAAGCTCACCGGAATCGTCAAAATGTCGTTCAAATACATTGTCAATGGATCATCCACTTGTGAGCCGATTTTGAAAGCAGTTGTCGGTGCAGTAGGTCCGATAATCACATCATATTGTTCAAACACACGATCAAAATCCTGTTTAATCAGTGTGCGCACTTTTTGAGCTTTCAAATAATAAGCATCGTAGTACCCGGAGCTGAGTGCATAGGTACCCAGCATAATCCGACGCTTCACCTCGGGACCAAAACCCTGCGTACGGGACTGATGGTAAAGATCAAGCAGGTTATCCGGATTGTCAGAACGCACACCATAGCGCACGCCGTCAAAACGGGCCAGATTGGACGACGCTTCGGATGAAGCCAGCAGGTAATATGTAGCTACCGCATATTCTGTGTGAGGGAGAGACACTTCTTCCCATACTGCGCCCAATCCTTCCAGCGTTTTCAGTGCGTCGAGCACCTTTTCCTTGACCTGAGGATCGACGCCCTCACCAAGATACTCTTTAGGCACAGCGATACGAAGTCCTTTTACATCCCCGGTTAAAGCGTTCAAATAATCAGGAATGTCTACCTTTGCAGAAGTGGAGTCCTTTTGGTCATAACCTGCAATAGCTTGTAGGACATAGGCCGAATCCTGAACATTTTTAGTAATAGGTCCAATTTGGTCTAAAGAGGAGGCAAAAGCCACCAGTCCAAAACGGGATACTAGACCATAGGTTGGTTTCAGGCCAACTACACCGCAGTAAGAAGCGGGCTGGCGAATGGAACCACCTGTATCCGAACCGAGCGTGAAATAAGCCTCACCCGCTGCAACAGCCGCAGCCGAGCCGCCACTGGAACCGCCGGGAACACGTTCTAAATCCCAAGGGTTACGTGCAGGGAAAAAGCTGGAGTTCTCGTTAGAGCCGCCCATGGCGAATTCGTCCATGTTCATTTTACCGAGTGTCACAGTTTGCGCTGCGCGCAACTTGCTAACAACTGTGGCATCGTAAACAGGATCAAAATTTTTCAAAAACTGACTGCCACATGTTGTACGCAGCCCTTCTGTCACAATATTATCCTTAATACCAACCGGCAGACCAAACAACAATCCTCTTTCCTCTCCGGAAATCAGCTGATCATCCAGCTGACGTGCGGATGCACGGGCCTGTTCCTCGTCAACGGTAATATAAGCTCTGATCTTGTCTTCCCGCGCACCAATTGTCTCCAGAGCGTGTCCCACCAGATCACTCACGGAAATTTCCTTTTGATGCAGCTTGTTATGTATCTCGGGCAATGTGTTATTGAACAAGCTCAATTTGCATCCTCCTTTCAAATATGAGATCTATTCCAGAACAGCAGGAACCTTAAACTGTCCGTCTTCTTCTTCAGGTGCATTGCGCATCACTTGCTCATGTGTCAAACTTTCACGAACTTCGTCGTCTCGCATGACATTGCTGACGTGCAGCACATGAGTGGTCGGTTTTACCTGCTCCGTATCCAGCTCATTCAGCTTCTCCGCATAATGGAGAATGGCGTTTAATTGTCCTGTCATCGTTTCTTCTTCAGCCGCGGTCAGATTCAACCTAGACAGCTTGGCTACGTGACGGACATCTTCCGTGGAAATGTTCATACAAAAACCTCCTCATGTATATGGGGATTTTGCAAAAAGTCCAATAAGCGACTGGAATCGAATTTTGCAAAATCCTGATATTAAAAAATGCTGCACCGAACTTTGAAATAACGTTTTTAATTATAGGATAGAACCCTTTACAATTCAATCTTTGGCGCGGTACAGAAGCAAACTGTACATCAATGAGGGAAATGTTGCTAAAAGAATATAAAAAAAGCACCTCTCGGTGCTCTTTCGAGATAACTATAAGAGCTGAGATTGTGCCCTTTATATATTTTTAAAAAGAGTCGGCAGTAGCCGACCCCTATATCCAAGCACGCAAATTGACTTGTCTGATAAAATCAGCCTGTGACAACAACTCTGCCGCGGTTTCTTCTTCTTCAGTCTCTACCGAATCAAGACCACCGTTCATTACATGCTTGAACAGTTGCTCATTATGAGTAGCAAGGGCATAATCTATCAGCGCTTCACGCTCAATCCGCTCGGCTTCTAGCTTGAGAATACTCTCCTCCAGCTCGATGTCCCCGGATGGTACAAAAAAATTGCGGTTCACCTTCGGTACGCGAATGACATAGTCAAAAGCATTGTCCGCATTACGGTCGTAAGCAATGATATAACCATGTTCGCCCACAGGAAGATTCTGCTCAAAAGCATCCGCGACGATCATAATTCTAGCTCCTAAATGATGCATCGTTAGCCCCCCCGTTTGTCTGAACTTATCTGCTAAGTCTACTAAAAAAAAAGTAGCTTGTCTATATCATCTATGTATCTTCATAATCGACCGTCTCCACGTCCCAACCTGTGTTCATTCAGTCTCACATGCCAGTTTTGTGAAGGGATTCCGCCCCGTCGTCTCACCTTTTTCCAAGTTATGATCTTCGGTTCGGAACCTACCACAGAATCTTCAATATCTATTATATTGGGAACACGGAAACTACCTCCAATCTCACGTTGTACCCCATATATATGTTTTCTTTTCATTCTTGCTCCCCCTTGTGATCTGACGGCCTCATGCCTCTTTATCCTCTTAATGGGCAAAAAAAAGAACGCAAACCGGGATTCATCCACAGCTTGCGTGCTTCGCGAGTTTAGTATGTAACTTTAATAAATTCATGTTAACAAAAATAAAAACCTTTGTCTATACATAATTTATAATTTGTTGTCGAATTGGGGCAAAACCTGTCACACCTTTGATTTTGCCCCTCCTGAAAGGTTCATCACATTTACCGGATATACGGATTATTAGCTTTCTCATAACCGATGGACGTTTTGGGACCGTGACCGGAATAGACTGTAACGTCATCTCCGAGCGGGAACAATTTGTTTTGAATAGAATCGTATAGATCCCGTTCCCGGCCACCCGTCAGATCCGTGCGTCCAACGCCCTGACGGAATAGCACATCCCCGGAAAAAAGATCTTTGCCACACAAAAAGCTGACACTTCCGGGTGAATGGCCCGGTGTATGGAACACCTTGAACGTGTGCCCGATCAGGTTCAATTGTTGACCTTCCGCCAAATCATATTCGGCAGGACCGGTTGAGATTGGTGGAGATGCCTCTGGCCACATCAAGGAGCCATTCAGCTTAGGAGATGTGAGCCAGTCTTGCTCCAAGGCGTGCAAATACACCGGACATCCTTTGGCATTGCGAATCTCCTCCACCCCTCCAATATGGTCAAAATGGGCATGGGTCAGCAGGATAGCTTCAATAGTCAGAGACTCAATCGCCCTCAGCAAAGGACCCGGATTCATTCCTGGATCAATAATAATGGCGCGCTGTGGATCATCCCCTTGAAGCAAATAAGCGTTCGTCTGAAGTGGACCGAGATTAAAGCTGCGAATAGATAGCACCATAAGTTAAAATCCCGAGATCAGCTCACGTAATTCCTGAACAATCACAGGATGGACCTCGGTTCCCTCCCCATATTTTTCAGCCATTTCTTTACGAGCAACTGCGATTTTTTCTTGATAATCATCGGCTTCCCGATCTGGATTTTCACGTTTGAATTCGATCATAATTTGTTGGACATGTGCAGGGCGTGGTCCCCAGTGGCCAAGTACGTGACCTCCTGTATCCGCAAAAATCACAATCGGTACAGCACGTCCGCCCATTGTCAGGAAGTCATCCATCAGCGCCTGATGGTTTTCCAAAATTAATACTTCGGTCGGAATCCCGCTATTCTCCAGGGCACGGAACACAACTGGCACATTGCGTACCACATCCCCACACCATTCGGCAGCCAAAATAAGCACGCGCAGATCATCCCGATGGTTCAGGCTTTCAAAATACTCTCGATCCTCTTCGCGATTCCACACAAACTGATCGTACCCAGAGCGGAAGGCTTCTTTGTTCTTTTCCATGCCCTCCATAAACTGTTCAGGGCTTAAGCCCTTTCCGAAGTATTGCGATACATTAGTACGGCTCATGTTATACACTTCCTTTTTTGTTTTTGGACAAAATCCATTTGATAACAAAATAAATGATCAAGAGCGCAAGGGCAACCAGCAAAATCGGTTTGATGTAAGGTGCTGCCACTTCGTCAATTTGCTCCCACTTGTCTCCTAGCAGCATACCTAAATATATAAACAAAACAGACCAAGGTATAATCGCTAGCGTTGTCAAAATAATAAAGCGCCATACGTTCATTCGAGCCAACCCGGCAGGGATTGAGATGGCATGACGCACAACAGGAATAAAGCGAGCTGTGAAAATGACCCCTGTGCCGTATTTGTTAAACCAGGCTTCAGCATGGTCGACATGACTTTTTTTGATAAGTATGTATTTCCCGTACTTATCTAATACCGGTCTGCCGCCATAGCGTCCAATCCAGTAAATGAACAACTGGGCCAGAACCCCGCCAATCGTTCCAAAAACGACTGCGCCAAAAAAATTAATATGACCCGAGGATACTAAAAAGCCACCATAAGCGAGGACAATTTCGCTTGGAATGACCTCAACCATCAAGCCTAGCATAATACCAAAATACCCAAGACTACGAATGATCTCAAACAAATAATTAATGATACTAGATATTTGGTCCAATTCTCTTCCCACTCCCTGCCTGTTTCTCTATTTTCATTAGTGTATCACAGCGGCAGAACAAGTCGCCACTTCGACCAAATAGGGAGGTCAGTGACCCCGGCTCCTCTGCCCGCATAAGTTGGGAGAGAGAGGAGGGGGTACAATATGCCTCCCGGCAAATTCCCCAAACATGACAATTCACAATCCCGTTTACCCACGGCTCGTGGTATCCGCCGCGCATGTACCAAAGAGTTGTATCGAACCTGCAAACGTCTGCCTGTTCACATTGCTCCTGATCTGGTCAAGCAGGGCGAGGAGCTATACTGCCGCAAGGTCGTCGGACACCTTATCTGGATTGCGGAAAACCATAGTAATCGCAAACTACTATGCGACTGGTGGGACGAAGATGTCAGCGAGGAGCTCGCGGCATTGTGGAAGGTGGATCGCGATGTCTTGTGCACCGCTTTTAGAAGCGCCTATGGCGGATAGATATTGGCGTACTGCAACCATGAACTGTAAACTACAAAAAAGTGGAGCCACCCCGCAGTGGCTCCACTTTTACTATATTGTTAGCTATGTGTCTGCTTCTTCCCCGCTCCTTCGGGAAGCAAATCCGCACAAGCGCGTTCCAAATAAGGATCAGCATGAATAAAATCCCGAAATGCTGTGTATTCACGCCACAAAACGGATTGTTCTCCCGCCTGCCCTTTGACGGCACGAATCAGAATATTTTTAGGTGTATGCTCCATGTCGATAAATTCCAATAGCTGTGTCCGATATCCCATCATATCCAGCAGTTTGGCCCGGATTCCATCCGTTGCCAGTGCAGAAAAACGCTCCTTTAAAATACCGTGGGAAAGCAAAGGCTCCAATACTGGATTTTCTAGTTGGCTGAACAGCTCATGCTGGCAACACGGAACCGACAAAATAACGGATGCTCCCCAGCGGACGGCCTTTTCCAGCGCCGCATCTGTTGCTGTATCACAAGCGTGCAAGGTAACGACCATATCCACCTGTTCCAGTTCGTTATAGTCTGCGATATCACCGACCAAAAACTCCAACTGTCGATATTGCAGCTTTTGAGCCAGAACATTACAGGTTTCAATGACATCTGCCTTCAAGTCCAAACCAACGATCTGCAATGGTCGCTTTTGCTGTACAGCCAAATAGTGATACAGAGCAAAGGTCAAATACGATTTGCCACAGCCAAAATCTACAATCGTCAATGGGCGGCCTACCGGAAGGCTGGGCAATACATCCTGCACCATTTCGAGAAACCGGTTAATTTGACGAAACTTATCATACTTGCGGGCCAGTACCTTACCATCCTCATTCATAATCCCAAGCTCAATCAGGAAAGGAATTCGCTCCCCTTCTTCGAGCACATATTGCTTTTTGCGATTATGAGACAGGTCGGCTTTACTTTTGCTCGGTGACTTTGTCAGAATGGATACTTTATATTTTTTACTGATCAGCACTTGGTAGTCTGCATCCTTGGCGCATAGAAGTCCTTGGCGGAACGTGTCCTCAAACAAGGCAGTCATACGCTCATTAGCTTCGTCAGGGGTCAGATTTTCATGAATGACTTTGTTGCTATAATGAAAAGCAAACTGGTAATGCAGCTTATTTTTCAATTCTACAGGTTTGATTTGCACTTTAGTAAAAGAAGCATCCTCCCGTTTGCGAAGCTGACTCAGCGTCGCTGTTATGAGGGATCCTCCCGTGGTCAATTGGTATATAAGTTCGCGCAGTGAATCCAAAAGGTACATCTCACTTTCTTTCATGTAATTGGGTGATCTCGGTCAAACCCTCGGTGACTTCCTGGCGTGAAATTCCACCCAGCTCCAGCTCTGCATTGGTCTTATCCAGTAATTGACTATAAAACGTCTCCGCTTCCGCTAGCAGCTCTGGCTGCTCCCATGCCAATCCAAACCAGACATCGGCGGCTTCGTCCAGCCTGTTTTCCCGCTCGTAATGAAAAGCCAACAGCTTGCTGGTTTCAGGGGGAAGCTCATATTCATGCACCAATTTCACAATACACGCTATTCGTTCAGGCAGGACCTGCAGATTACGAGTCGCGCCATTCAAATCGCTGTACAAATATAAATGAAGAGATTTCATCAAGATTCGTATGCCCTCGTCTGTTCTACTGGTTTCCAGGTAAATCACGGCTTCTTCCTCTAAAATGCGAGCCACCTGCTGGATCTTGTCTGCTTCAATTCCAGGGCCCAATCGGAAAAGCTCAATAATTTGTTCCGGCGGCAATCGTCTGAGCAGATCTGAACGAAGACGAAACTGCTTGTTGAGCAGATCATCTAACTGTTTTAGCGCTTCAACATGTTTATTTTCACGCCTTAGACCGAGCACCGATGCTACTGCGGATGTCAATTCTTCCATCATACTAAGCAAATAATCTTTTCTAAGCAAGCCGTTCCCTTCCTTTCATCCCGATGCCTAGACAACCAGAAACTCTGTCTTCTGATTGTAAGACATCCTTGTCTAAAAGCCAAATGCCCTACCATGCAGAAATACCACTTATAACCTTCACCCTCAGTTAATAACATCCATGATCAGGAAGTCAGAATGCTCACGTATGGCAGTGAATTCCTACGGTACAGCACTTTGTAGCAGATCATTTGACTAGCGAATGACGGTTTTTTTTAATCAATATTGCTTCTTCATTAGTGTTGTGATATTTTTGTTTCATACGAAACAAAAAAATAATCAGTATATTTAAACATTCCATAAAATAATTCATAGTAATTATTTTCTTTAGAAACAAAATTTATATGAATATTTTTGTGAGAAAGGATGATGGAGTTTGGGTAAACAATTTAGCTCGATATTACCGGAACATCAAGAGTTTATACAGCGGCAGCACATTTTCTTTGTAGGATCAGCACCGCTATCCAAGACAGGGCACGTTAACCTTTCCCCCAAGGGATATGATTCCTTTCGTATTCTATCGGACCAAAGGGTAGCCTATCTCGACTTGGCGGGAAGCGGCAACGAGACAAGCGCCCACATTATCGAGAACGGACGGGTAACAATCATGTTTTGTGCATTTGAGGGCGCTCCCAGTGTACTAAAGCTCTATGGTACTGGTACCGTCGCACTGCCCGATACTAAGCAATGGAATGAACTGTACCCTCTCTTCAACCCGCTTCCCGGTGCAAGACAAATCATTGTTGTGGACGTTCATATGGTGCAGAATTCATGTGGTTTTGCGGTTCCCTTTATGACATACACGAGCGAACGGGAAAAGCTGAAGGAAGTCTCGATTCAGATGGGAGAAGAAGCACTTAAAAAATATGCCTATGAGAAAAATCTGGAGAGTATTGACGGTTTGCCGACAGCGTTTGCCTTTAACAAAAGCAATATAAATTAGACACCTTACACACCTAAAAATAATTGACTACCCAAAAACCGGAACCTTCTAATTATCACATCAGAATTGTTCCGGTTTTTGGGCTTACCTTAGTCTACTTTTTCAAGTTTTGCTCTAAAAATGTCAAGATGGTGTTCGCTAATAACTCCGGTGCCTCGAACAAGCTCATGTGACCTACTTCCGGTAGGCTAACCTGAGTTACTCCGGCCCGATCTGTTGTAAACGTCCGCGCTGGAGGAACCGCCTGATCCTGCTCACCCGCTACTAAAAGGGCTGGCAATGCAGAAGCCGACAACACATCCCGCCGATCAGTACGCTCGCGCATAGCCAGTGATGCTCCGACGGCTCCTTGTGGTGGTGTTTTGTAGCCAATTTCTTTGACTTTAAGTAATTGGCTGGACATTGACTTCACATGATCAGGAGCAAACAGTCCCGGTACGAGTCCATCTACAAAGGTCGTAATCCCCTCCGTTTGGATGGTGGATACAGCCTTATTCCGCTTTTCTTTACCTTCATCCGTATCTGCATATGCTGTGGAATGAATCAGTCCAAAGGCTGTCAGGCGCTCTGAATGTCTCTGCACTGCCGAAAGGGCAAGATAGCCTCCTAGGGAGTGACCAAACCAAGCAGCCTGAGGAATGTCCAATTGTTCTTGAAGTTTAAGCACATCATCTGCCATTTGATCAATAGTATAGGCTCCTAGTGGAGCATCGCTGCGTCCGTGTCCACGTAAGTCTGGAACAATACAACGATAGCTTGGGGATAGCAAGGGAACAACCTCATCCCAGTAGGAAGAGCTTCCGCAAAATCCGTGCAATAGAATGATCGGATCTCCTTTTCCCTGTTCGGCATAGCAGATCGTCGTTCCTTCGCATAATACCTTTTCCATGTGGAACCCTTCCTTCTCTGTATATAATCTATTGGATCTGAATATATTAGTGAGTAGAACATGCTGATGTATATTATTAAGCAGACCATCAATATCTGAAACGGTAACCCTCTGGAAAATCTTGCAAAGCTGTTTTTAAACCAAATTCATAAGCCGCCGCATTAGCAATATGCGCAGCCATGGTCATGACCAAGTGAAGCGACGTCATTTGGAGTGTCCAATAGGGTTTGGGACTGCGCTCATTCACAATCGCTGCAACACTATAATGACCAACAGACGGCAGAGACAGCCCCACCGATCGCGCAGGAGTTAGCGGTTCACGCGCAATAAGAAACATTCCCGTTGAGCCGTGCTGTCCAAGACAAGCATCTATGGCGATCACATGATGATCTTGGGGAATGCACTCCAAGTATGAAACCAGATGATCTGCATCACAGGGCTCCGTCATTGTGCCAATCACGTGCGGAAAGCCTTGCTCCTTGAGCATGGTGCCTACCAGTGGCCCGAGTGAATCACCTGATGAGCGATCTGTACCGATGCAAACAAAAGTCAACTTATCTATAGCATGCTGATGATGAATTTCTCGGAAAAACGGCGCGAGTCCATCTCGATCTGTTTTCTTTACATTATGTTCTAAGGACGAGCGACCGGGTGCGGAAGCTCGATTATACAAAGACAACTTTGTCCATCCTCCTTGATTCGGTTGTATATCAGTAATCTGACTTTCAGTACATTCTACAACAAAAACATGATACAATACAGGCAACTTCCCCTGTTATGAAAGGATGGAAAATTAACGATGGATTTGTCTGTACCGTCTCATGCCAACATTGAGTATATGATTGAGGGTATTAAAACCAAGCTCCGTATGGCGAGTGGTGCTGCTATGCAGGCATCCGCTTTCTCGCTGGAGCAATACGAGGACATCCATGATGTCTATGATATGGTGATAAGCAAGCCTAACCTGAGCATTTCAGAGGTTGAAGCTATTGTTTCTGAACTGGGTAGATTGCGTAAGTCCTCCTGAATTAGCTTATAGGAATACAGCTTAGCTGTATTACAACCTATCATCATGAACAACAGCCTTCATGATAGTGCCCCTGTCAGCGTAAATAAAGCTCGTATTCCCGCTCGTCTCAACAGACGTGCAACGTGGGATACGAGCTTTATTTTTTCGATTGCATATATGCATTTCCATACACTTTTTCACTCACTCAAGGATGCTTCAAGGCAAATCCGCAAACACCAATTCAGATATATCCTCATTGCCTGTTGCTCGTATCTTTAAGTTACAGTTTTTTTGAATTCGCGCGGCATCGCCAGGCCCTAACTGAAAATCCCCATCCTGGCACGTAACTTCCACATGACCGTTAACTACATAGATGTGGGTGCGGCGCTCCTCTTGCTGCGGATATTCAAGCTGCTGTCCTTTTTCCAATCTGCTCAGATACAGATTTATATCCTGCGCGATGGATAACGCCCCCTCCACTTCTGAACCAGACACAACAGGCTGAAGCCGATTTAGACGTTCACTGTGCTTGAATCTTTGCACCTGATAAGAAGGCTGAATGCCAGGACTCTCGGGTAAAAACCACATTTGCAAAAAACGAACCGGTCTTTCATCCCCAGTATTTCGCTCTTCATGTTCAATTCCGGTGCCTGCACTCAGAACTTGGATCGAGCCGCTTTTCAAATCCTGCTCATGTCCTAAGCTGTCGCTATGATGCAATTGGCCTTCAATCACGTAGGTGACGATTTCCAAATCGTGATGCGGATGTCTTTTGAAGCCTTGTTGCGGTTCAAGCTCGTTATCATTATGGGCTAGCATACAGCCAAAATGGGCATTGCTCGGATCTTCATAATCGGCAAACGAAAAGCTAAACTCACTATGAATCCACCCTTTATTTGAGGTATGTCTTTCTGCCGATGTCACTATTTTAATCATCCTTAACACCTCCATGGATTACAGTTCCGTAAAGCAGCTTTGCTTCGTGATGACTATTCCACTTCCGGCCCTGGCATTACAAACGCTGTGATACGATCCCTTTACCCCGGGCTTATATGCCTCAATCAGCCTGTCGTCGCCGTCGGGTTTTGCTCTTAAGTTCATTATTAGTTAAGTTAATAGTACGAAAAATTAAATCTATTACAGCCATAAGGAGGAGATTTATTACATATGCTATCCCATGAACCCCAACCATCCCGGTTCCTACCAAGCTATTTGCGTCGTAGTCTGTATGCATCTATTATCATGATCGCTGTGTTGCTTCTCATCGCCTACTCTGTGAAGTGGATTGGCACAGCTCCTTTTCTATATTGGGATGAACGCATACAGGATGCCGTTTTTCCAGACACAGCAGCTGCTCGTTACCAACTGCTAACCATCGCTATATTCATTACATCTTTAGGTTCACTCCGCATGTCGTTGATCATCGCCCTCGGTGCTGCTACCTTGTGTTGGGTCAGCCTTCGTTCAAAAGCTTATTCCTTTGCGATCCTAAGCAGCTTTACGGCAATGTGGGTGCTAAATACGCTCATTAAGGAAATTTTGCAACGGGAACGCCCGTCACTTCAACATTTGGTTGAAGCCGGGGGTTATAGTTTTCCCAGCGGTCATGCGATGATTTCCATGGGATTTTTCGGAATGATATTTGCCATTTGGGCCATAGAACGAAAGATTCGTGGGCGTTCGCTCTTTCTTCCGTGCGCTCTGGGTGTACTACTGATTCTTTTGATTGGATTAAGCCGCGTATATCTAGGCGTTCACTTTCCTACAGATATTGTGGGTGGCTATATTGCAGGTATAATTTGGCTGGTGTTTACCGTTCCTGTGATCTATTGGCAAGCGCGCATGCAGCTTCCTTCCACCCCCCACCGGTAAATGTCCGAGACGGCTTTTTGTTTCACTCCGGGTCACGACGTTTATATACGAAGTAAGCAAGGCACAGCAATATCGAAGCTCAGCATTCATCAAAAACGTTATGGTTTTGTGAACTTAGGATAAGGGAGGCGATCCTTGTGTGGGGAATTGTACTAAGTATTGTAATGGCTATTATTATCGGATTGATTGGCGATGCACTGGCTGGTCATGAAATGCCTGGCGGCATTGCCGGCTCTATGATTGCTGGATTTGTAGGAGCTTGGCTAGGTGTCATGCTATTGGGAGACTGGGGCCCGGTCATCGGAGATTTTGCAGTCATTCCAGCCATACTCGGAACCGCATTGTTCGTGTTCTTGCTCGGACTGGCGTCCAGGCTATTAAGAAGGGCTACCTAACATTTATATATATCTTTTATTCTTTAATTCTATAAGAGGAGTGATATAACATGAGTAACATTGACAATCAAAATATGGCAAGTACTTCAGGTTTTGCAAAAGGTTTATTTATTGGAGGTTTGATTGGTGCTGCCGCAGCCCTGCTGTTCGCGCCGAAGCCGGGTCGTGATTTGCGTAGTGATCTGTCTGATAAAATTACAGTCGTCTCCGATAAAACAAAGGACGTGGCATCTGTAGTGAGCAGCAAAGCGACAGATTTGGCCAAAACCGTTTCCACCAAAACAGCAGATGTAGCCAAAACGGTATCCGAGAGCAAAGACAACATCGTATCCAGCGTAACCAAAGCTTCTGCAGATGTCGCTAATGAAGCAGCCAAAGCGGATAAAGAAGTCATGGATGCAACGGCTCAAGCGGCCAAGGATACGCAAAAACAATTGAATGCAAATTCCTAACAGCTACACATTCTGATGGCAAAAAATAAGCCCTACACTGAACAGCCAGCATGCAAGAAGCTGGCTGTTTTTAAATGATAGAAAGGCTGGGATGACAATGAACAAGCCAAATTCCTATGGAGATGATCTTACCGCGAACAACAAAAGAACCTTTCATCCCCTACAGACTCAAGATCAGCCAGATGAAGTTTCATCCAAGCAGACTTCTTCTACTCATAATCATGTTAAAACACATGATCAGGAGAGAGACTTTGATGTAAATGAGCATCCTTTTGAGCTGCGCCATGAGGTCAAGCGGCTTAACAAACGCTTAGATCAAATAGCAGATACGCTCGAAAGAGCAGAATTCAAAGATATTCTGGAGAACTACTCTAGCACTAAAAGAAGAATTATGAGCAATCTGACCGCAGGCATTGCACGTGGTCTCGGTCTTACGCTGGGTACAGTGGTCATACTCGCCTTGCTCGCTTGGTTGCTCAGTTTCCTGGTGCAATTAAATCTTCCGGTCATCGGAGATTTCATCGCCGAATTATTAGGATATATCAAAATGAGCCAAGGTACTAAGTAATTGTCCCTATCTCATTTAAAAACGATCCATCGTAACCGGTAACAGACTCCTCAAAGAGCCTCCAGTTACGATGGATCGTTTTTTATTTGTAAATTGTAACAGCTGTAATCAACCGCTACAATTTGTTGCGCTTGTTAGCCTTCAATAAGTCTCCTGTCCACCCCTTCATCATCAGCCAGCCGTACATTCCCGCCATACTTAGCAATGTGGCAATAATCACGGTGGTAAAACCCCAGCCTGTTTTAATCCAAGGCAGATTTTCAAAGTTCATGCCCCATATAGCGCCCACTACGGTTGCTGGTGTAAATACGGCGGTGACAATGGTGAGCGTCTTCGTAATCTCATTCCCCCTAAATGCGGAAATGGCGTCGTCAATGGATATCAATGTGTCGATTTCCTTTTCATAATGCAGGAAAAGTCCTTCCATCCGAGTAACACGGTAAAGTAACTGCTTGAAAAAGCGGTTCTCCTCCAGTTGATCCAGATATGCCTCCCGAGAAGCCGTCACCAGCTCTGAAAAAGGAATGAACATATTGCTCCAATACAACAGCTCGAAACGTGCATTCAATATAGAATCCATCAGCGTACGGGCATTCCTTTTCTCCATCTCCTCTTCCAGTCTTCTCAGGTTGATCTCGAACTTATCCATACCTGTATGAAAATAATGAAGCACGGCTCTCGCCAATACAAACATGCCGTCAGCTGCATCCTCACACTGTTCCAGCATTTTTTGGCGTTCCGCGGTGTGCATGATTTCACGGGTATTTTGATCGAGATTTAACGTCACTAACTTTTGGTTTAGAACCAGAAAATAAAACTTGTTGCAATTACGCTGACTGTCGATCTCCTCCTGAACGGAGTAAATCAACGACCCGTACATTAAGGGTTGATTGCCATCTGGAAAGCGCACAGATATAAAGCTGGATGGAATGTCCTCTACCTTGTCCAGCCATTCTGCGGCTTCTGGGAGCTTCTCCTTCAAGTGCTGTATGACCGAATCTTGCCAATTCCCAGCACTGATGTCCCACCATTCCCATCCTCCGCGAAAGGAAGAAATCTGTTCAAATGCTGTCATGGATTCCAACCTTCCTCCCAACCTTTTTGCTTTATAAAAAGGACACGCTTCCCATATCGGAATAACGTGTCCTTACGATGTGACGCCAAATATGTTAAGCCAAGAATTCCGCGGTCTTCTCATGAAATAGAGGAATTAGACATAATCTGCTTCAGCTTTTCCGTTGCCCGCTTCTGAATACGTGAAACGCTCATCTGCGATACGCCCAACGTCTGTGCAATCGCACGTTGAGATTGACCGTCCTGAAATGCCAGAAGAAGCACCTTTTGTTCCTGCTCCTTCAGTTGGCTTAAAGCCTGCTGCAAATCCATTCGTTTTTCCACAGTGTCATAATCGTTAGCATCCGAACTAATGAGCTCGCCTAACGTAGCTGCACTCTCTTCCTGGGATAAAGGCGAGTCCAGTGAAACATAGTGATAGCATTCACGGCCAGCAAGCACCTCAATCGTTTCTTCTACGGTAAGATCCAAATAGGTCGCAATCTCGTCCACATTGGGTGAGCGTTCCAATTTAACGGTCAGTTCATCAATAGCATGTTGAACAAGCGCACCCTTTTCCTTAATACGGCGAGGAACCTGGATGTACCAGGATTTGTCGCGCAAATAATTTTTCATATGTCCCAACATACTTTTCATAGCATACGGTTCAAATGGGATACCCAAGCTGATATCGTATTGCTGAAGCAGACGTATCAAAGCCATCTGACCGGTCTGATATAAATCCTCGTATAAGTCCGGACGGTTACGGGAGATCTTCCCGGCAGCCATCTTGACCATCGGCTCATACTTGCGGATCAGCACGGTAGCAATCTCGTTATCTTTTGTTTGCTGGTACTCCCAGATTAGACCAACGGCTTCATCCATCGACTCCGGGGGAGTTACCTTTTCATTCATACTCTTTCCTCACTTCTGGTCAGGCGCTTTACCAGCACCACTTCGGTGCCTTTTCCTGTCTCATTCAAGATATGGACATCGTCCATAAGCGCCTGCATGAGATAAAAGCCTAATCCGCCTATCTGCGCATCATTCAACTCCTTGTCATGCAAGGATGCGATACGGGACGGGTCCTCCACACGTTCAAAGCTCTCCCCTTCATCTTTGACACGAATGGACAACGAAGCTTCATCAAATTCAAATGTTACTTCCACGACTCCCCCCTCATGACCATATGCATAAAGGACAGAGTTATTACAGGCTTCCGATACAGCCACTTTCATGTCTTCAATATCCTCATAAGAGAATCCCATTTTCGCGGCAATACCGTATAAATTTAATCTTACAATATCAACAAAGTCAGCAGTTGCCGGCAAATTAAGAACTACTTTTTGAATTTGAGCATTCATTTCTTTTTCTTTCCTTTCCTATTGGGAATTCTCCTGGGGGGCAAAGAATTTGGCAATACCGGTCATATCAAACAGCTTTTGAATCTGAGGCGGTACCTCTTGAACTGTAAACCGGGACTCCATCCCATGCCTTGCTTTTAAAATAGATAACAAGATACCAATACCCGTGCTGTCAATGTATTTAAGGTCTCTCAAGTTAATAATCAAATCTTGGCTGGACTCCCCCACCAAAGGCTCCATCACCAGACGAAAATCAGGTGCTACCGAAAGATCCAACTCTCCACTCAGATAAACGGTATTTACGCCATCGGTTGTTTCTGTAATTGCATTAAATTTCTCATTTTTATTTGTATTCATAGGCCTACTCTCCCGAAAAAAGATTTCCCTACATACTAACCCATTATACGAGCGTTTGAATCACGGTATAACTTTTTAAACACTACCAAATGCCACCATCTAGGCTTCATTGATTTGATCTTTACCCGGCTGCATTGGAAAATGGTCCGGAGAATGCCGTAGCAACGCCTGTTTTACACTGCTGATTTTAACGGGCTTACTAATATAATCGTTCATCCCAGCTTCAATACATCGAGGCTGAATACCCTCCATGACGTTAGCCGTCATGGCGATAATGGCAGGTTGGGATCTTCCCGCCAATTGTTCACGCACTCTACCCGTACACTCCAGACCGTCCATCACAGGCATTTGCAAGTCCATAAAGATATAGTCATAGTCCTGATTCGCCATGACCATATCAAGCGCCTGTTGCCCATCTGCTGCCACATCTGAAGCTAAACCGAGCTTATCCAGTATATTAACCATTAGCTTCTGGTTGATCGGATGGTCATCCACCACCAGTACAGGTTTACGACTTGGAGACTCCTGATGTGGAATTTCCCAATCGTGGCTGGACTCCCCCTCCAGTTCATTTTCCTCAGCAAAGCCAAGCTTCATTGTAAAATGAAACGTCACGCCTTGTTCTCCGCTCGTATCTACACGGATATCTCCGCCCATCATATTCACCAAGGTTTTACAAATGGCAAGTCCTAACCCGGTACCACCATATTTACGCGTCATTGAAGAATCCAGTTGGGAAAAGGGCTGAAATAGCCTTCCGACCTTAGCCGAATCAATGCCAATGCCTGTATCCTTCACAGAAAACTCAACGGTAAGTCCATTGTCACTGTGCTCTTTGACAGATGCGAAGACATATACCCCGCCTCGGTCTGTAAATTTGACGGCATTGGATACCAGGTTAATCAATACTTGTCGCAATCGCCCCATATCTCCATATAACACCGGAGGCATCTGTTCATCGAGAAAATAAACCAGCTCCAAGTTCTTTCGGTTGACTTCTACTGTAAACAGGCTGAAAACTTCCTTGATACAGGAAACCAGATCAAAAGGATATTCCTCTACCTCCATTTTGCCTGACTCCAGCTTGGTAAAGTCCAGAATATCATTAATGACCGCTACCAGCGCGTCTGCGCTACGACGGATGATATCAGCATATTCCTGCTGATCGGTCTGCAATTCTGTCTCCATCAGCAGATCAATCATGCCAATAACGCCGTTCATAGGTGTGCGGATCTCATGGCTCATCATTGCCAGAAATTCCGTTTTGGCATTGGCAGCAATCTCTGCTGCCTCCTTGGCGGCAATCAGTTCGCTGTTCATCTTCTCAAGCTCCTGCGTCTTGTGGTGAAGCAGCATGGATTGTGTCTTCAAGCGTTTGTTTGTCAGATACATTTGCACGAAGCCTTCAATTTTGGACTTGAGAATTTGAGGGATGAACGGCTTCACCATATAATCAATACCACCGGCCGAATATCCCGCAAACAAATGCTCAGCTTCCTTGCTGTTAGCTGAAATAAAGATGATCGGAATATCCTTTGTTTTCTCTCTGGCCTTGATTAACTTTGCAGTCTCAATTCCATCCATACCCGGCATCTGCACATCAAGGACTACAAGTGCGAATTCATCTTTTAATAGACATCGCAGCGCTTCTTCCCCGGATGTGGCTTTTACCAGATTATATTGTTCACTCTCCAGCACCGCCTCAAGAGCGAGCAGGTTCTCAGGTCTGTCATCTACCAGCAATATATGAATCGGTTCATGAAGCCCCATGGAATCCTCCTAAGCATCTCTATTTAATCTTCCGGTATATTTTTTCTATCCGGTCCAGCGGCTCGTAGGAATCACTATAATCGGTAAAATGTATGGATTCCTTGGCCCCAAGCACCAACACACCAAAATGACTTAAGCTATCATAAAACAACCCATGTACATGGTTGCGAAGTTCGTCGTTAAAATAGATCATGACATTCCGGCAAAAAATCACATTGAACTCGTTAAAGGACCGGTCTGTCGCTAAGTTGTGCTCCGCAAAAATAATATTCTTCCGTAAAAAAGGATGAAACATCACTGAATCATACTTGGCTGTATAATATTCAGAGAACGATTGTGTGCCCCCGGACTCCAAATAATTTTTGGTATACAGCTTCATTCGGTCGATCCCGTATACGCCTTCCTTCGCCTGCTGTAAAGACAGGTTATTCATATCCGTCGCATAAATGCGAGCCTTATCATATAAGCCTTCTTCATGCAGCAAGATCGCCATAGAATATACTTCCTCACCAGTGGAACAACCTGCATGCCAGATTCGAATGTACGGATACGTTCGCAAAATAGGAATGATTTTCTGCCTGAAGTTCAGAAACAGCTCCGGGTCACGGAACATCTCGGTCACCGGAATGGAAAGGCTTTGTACCAGTCTATCGAAGGCGCTGCGATCATGCAGCACCTTCTCCTGTAGTCCTGATATCGTGCTTACATTCTCGGACTGCGCATGATAATAAACACGCCGCTTAATCGAAGGCAGAGCATAGTTACGAAAATCGTAGCCGTACAGCCGATGTATACCTTCCAGCAACAGCTCAATCTCAATCATTTCCCGCTCAGTATCATTCGATTTCACTTCATTAGCAGCATTATCCGCCATATCCTTAGATGTCATAATCTCTCTCCAATTCCTAAATAGGTTTTGCCTATGCCGCTCCAATCATGTGTCGATTTATATTACCCATTTTTTTGGGTTACGAATACAACCAAACCCGCATTAATGATAAAAGCTGTTCGGTTTGAATCGGTTTTTTCACATAATCGGAAGCGCCTGCCTCAATACACTTGGAACGATCATCCTTCATGGCCTTGGCTGTCAGGGCAATAATAGGCATCTTCTCGAATTGTGGCATTAGCCGGATACGTCGCATCGCTTCATATCCATCCATTTCCGGCATCATCATATCCATCAGCACCAGATCAAAATCAGGTGTCTGTTCCAGCAGTTCCAGTGCTTCTCTTCCATTTTCCGCAAAGGTAACCTCCATACGATAGCTTTCCAGCACACTGGACAGAGCAAATACATTGCGAATATCATCGTCTACCAACAATATTTTTTTACCTTCAAACAGTTCTTCCTTGTTGTATAGCTTCTGCAAAATTTTGCGTTTGTCCTCAGGAAGGTTCGCCTCTACACGATGCAAGAACAACGTTGTTTCGTCCAAAAGCCGTTCCGGCGATTTAACATCCTTAATAATAATAGACTCTGCATATTTACGAAGTTGCGTTTCTTCTTTGCTATCCAGATCTTTGCCTGTATAAATAATGATCGGCAGATCAGTTAGCTGCTCATTCTCTCGAATACGATCCAGCAGTTCAAAACCAGTCATATCGCTCAGCATCAGATCCAGTACCATGCAGTCATACCGCTGGGTAGCCAGCTCATTTAGTGCTTCCTGACCTGTCGATACCGCCGTAATGGCAACATCATCATGATCGATCAGCTCAATAATGGATTTACGCTGATTATCATCATCTTCAACCACAAGAAGACGTTTGACCATCTGGTCCGTATACGATTTGATATGTGAAAATGCTTTATCCAGACTTTCCTTCGAAGATGGCTTTTTGAGATAGGCAATCGCGCCCATCATCAAGCCCTGCTTCACATCATCTATGACCGAAATAACATGCACTGGAATATGACGTGTCGATGAATTTCCTTTTAGCTCGCCCAAAATGGACCAGCCATCCATCACAGGTAATTGAATATCTAATATAATAGCGTCCGGCAAATAAGACTGAGCCATGTTGAGCCCATCGTCTCCTTGGAGAGCGATCAGGGCCTTAAAGCCCCGACTACGGGCCATATCGTACAAAATATTAGCAAAATTAATATCATCCTCAATAATCAGCAGCACTTTATCCTGTGAGGTAATCTCGTTTCGGTCGTCCCCCGGATGAATAATGTCCGCTGCTTTGTTTTTCGAAGGCATCTGATATAATGGCAATCGTTTAGCAGGCATAATCATGGGAAGATCCGTTTCTGCCGAGGCTGCGACATTCTCAAAATCCGAATTCACAACCGTACCGTTAAATTCCTCTCTCGAATGAGAATCCATATCCTCAGCCGTTGGCGTTTGTTCCGGCAAATACAGTGTGAAGCAACTGCCCTGTCCCTGCTCGGATTCCACCGTAATAACGCCGCCCAACAATCTGGAAAGCTCGCGGCTGATCGACAGACCTAGTCCTGTCCCTCCGTACTTCCGGCTGGTTGTACCGTCTACCTGCTGGAAGGCTTCGAAGATCAGATCCGTTTTATCGGAAGCAATCCCAATGCCCGTATCACGCACGGATAGAGCCAGATAGGATCTTCGTGGATTTAGCAGACCGGGAAGCTGCTCTCCGTTTGCCCGGGATACATTGAAAGTAATAGAACCTTCCGTGGTGAACTTGAACGCATTGGACAGCAAATTACGTAAAATTTGTTTGAGACGATAACCGTCACTGATAATGGCATCCGGCAGGTTCTCTTCGATTTGGGTATGCAGTTGAAGCTCACGTTGGGCTGCAACCGGAGCAAAATTCTGCTCCACAAACAGTTCCAGTTCCTTCAAGTGGACCGCTTCATGGTTAATATCCATTTTTCCAGCGTCTACTTTGGATAAATCCAGAATTTCATCAATCATTTTCAACAAATCGGCGCCTGACATATAAATGGTTTGTGCATATTCCACTTGCTTTGGCTTGAGATTGCCTTCCTTGTTCTCAGACAAGAGCTGAGAAAGAATAAGCAAGCTATTTAGCGGAGTACGCAGCTCATGAGACATATTGGCCAAAAACTCGGATTTGTATTTGCTTGTAATTCCTAGCTGCATTGCCTGTTGCTCCAACTGAGCTCGTGCATGTTCGATCTCGTCGTTCTTTTCTTCCACTTCTCGAACTTGTTCTTCTAACGCTCTAGTTTTGGCAATCAGTTCAGTATTAAAATGCTCCAATTCTTCTTGTTGACGTTGTAACAATTCCTCTGAACGCTTGAGTTCTTCTGTTTGCTCCTCCAAATTTTCGTTGGAGCGCTTGAGTTCCTCTTGCTGAGTTTGTAGCTCCTCAGATTGGCATTGCAATTCCTCAGTAAGTGCCTGGGATTCGCGCAGCAATTGCTCTACACGCATCCGTCCCTTGATATTGTTCAGAATGATTCCCAGGCTCTCTACTAATTGAGCAAACAGCTTGGTTTCCAGATCACTGAAGCGATCCAGTGACGCTATTTCTACAGCACCGATACACTCATCCTCGAACAAAATAGGAAAAATCATAATTCCCACTGGCTTACTTTCTCCTAAGGCAGAGCCTATGGACAAATATCCGTCAGGAGCCTCTGTAATCAAGATCGGCTTACGATCCAGAACACATTGTCCGAGCAATCCTTCGCCCACATGGATAATGTCCCTAATCGAATTTTCGCCAGTCACCTTTGCATAGGAACCGTATAACTTAAAACGGTTGTCTTCTACATCTTTCCCTTGCAAATAGATGGCTCCATAGCTGCCTCCCAAGATGGGCGTAAACTCACTAATGAACATCTGAGCAACCTGCTCCAGTGAATTTACGCCACGGAACAACTCAGTCACCCGAGCAGTATTGGCATTAAGCCAAGTTTGGTCCTTCTGCGTTTGAAGGACGGAATGTTCAAATTTCCGCTTTTCTTCCAAATCTCCGGCCATTTGTTGAAATACACGAGCGACCTCACCAATTTCATCTTTGGAGGCAACACTTATTCGGCTGATGGCCCTGTACTTTCCCTTGCCAAAACCATTAATCATGAGATTCACGACATTTAGACCTTTGGCAATGCTTGGGAGCACCCACAAAATAACCAGTAAGCCCATGATCAGGCCGGCGGCCATCAGAATTGTGGTAATCTGCACAGATTCTTCATACGCCAAATTGGCCTGCTTCATGTCGCTATCAATTTCCCGATCCTGAAAAACGGCAAGGGCATTAATACTATCCATCGCCTCTTCTTGGGCAGGCAAACCAGTACTATTGCGGAAAGCGTTAGCCTCATCAATACGATCTTGCCCCAACAAAGAAACCAGTCTTTGTTCGTAACTTAAAAATTCATTCCACGCGACGGCTACCCGATCAACCTGCTGTTGCTCTTCACTGGTGCCGGAATTCGTTTGCAGACTAGCCAGCACTTTCGTTCCAGTAGCCGAAATATCGTCCAGCTCGCGTTTGGCCTCACTAACGGAGGAACCTGGATTCAAGATCAGATTGGCCATCACTTTGGCCATATCATTCACCTGCCCGCGAATAGCTGTTGTTTTCCGGACCTTCATATATCGATCCTGATAAACCTGGTTTAGCTGTTCATTCAGGCTCCCCATCCGGTCATAGCTGATTAGCGTCAGCACAAGGAGGATCGCCATAAGCGATCCAAAGCCGATCAGCAGTTTATTTCTGATTTTCATGCAAGCTCTCTCCCTCTTTCAATGAAATCCAGATCAGGCACTTATCATCATCGCGATCCTGTGGCGTCTCATTACGAAAAAATGCATCCAGCATCGCTTCTTCGTTCCATTCCTCATACTTACGTAGACACTCAGTCAGATACTCTAACTGCTCCTCATATTCACCTTCCACCGCTTCCAGCAAGCCATCCGTATACAAAGCGATATGTCCAGTTCCTTCATAATGAATCGTGTGCATTTCTGCATCAATCTTATCAAACAAACCAACCGGGCTACATGCACGGTCAAATTTGGTAATGCTGCCATCCTGGTTGAACAGCAAACCGGGAGGATGTCCCGCATTTACATAGTCAATTCGCCGTGAACGGGTATCAATCACCATATAAATCGCCGTAAAATAATACTGTACCAGCTGCTTGCCCAGATCCAGTTGATTAAAACGACGATTCAGCTCTTGTATGACTTTCTCAGGCTCCACATATGTGGTCACCGTATCCTTAAGTACAGACGCAATGAACATGCAGAACAACGAGGAAGAAATGCCATGCCCCATCATATCAAGCAAAATGATGGCATATCGCCCCTCCCCTAACGGATACCATGAATATAAATCCCCTGCCAGTTCAAAGGAAGGCTGATAGAGCGCATTCACTTGCAGCACTGGGTCATGGATGGCAGGACTAAGCACCGCCTGCTGCACCATCGCGGCCAGCTTCAACTCATCCTGAATTCGCTGATCCCGATCCTTATGCCAATCCTTCTCCTGTTTGAGACGCAAGGCAGACCGGATTCGCGCCATGAGCTCTACCTTGTTGATCGGCTTCGTGACGTAATCGACGGCTCCCACATCTAGAGCTTCGGCCAATTTTTTGGAATCTCCTACCGCCGTTACCATAATAATCGGGATATCTTTTAAATGCTCATATTCCTGCACAATACTGCAAGCTTCAATGCCGTCCATTTCAGGCATCATCATATCCAGCAGCACCAGATCAATATCGGAAGGACGGGGCCGAAGACTAATGGTACGGTCGCCGATTCCCAGATGCTCCAACATTTCTGCGGCCGAGCTAGCAGAGATCACATCCCGATAATTTTCTTTTTTCAGTATTTCACGAATAATAATGACATTCGTCGGGTTATCGTCAACAATTAGAATTCTCATTGGCCTCTCCTTATCTGTAACTCATGTATTATACTATACCTGCTTAAACGGCAACACCCTTGTTGATTGGAAGTAGTGTTTCCGTAAGAAGGCATTCCAAAAACATAGATAAGGAATGAGGCTAAAACCCCATTCCTTATCTATGTTTTTGGAGGACCCGCGAAACACTTGTGCTGCGGTCAACATCCTCTTTTTCGAATCTAATGTCACTCTGCTTTTATGTTGAACAGCAATATCACGCTTTTTTAGCAATGACCAGCACTTTACCCTGATCCAGTTCTTTTTCATAAAAGTCAGCTTCGGTATCTGTAAATCCCAAAGAAGTAATTTTAGCGCGAAGCTCATCGCCACGGGAACGGAACAAGTTGGCTAATGAATCGAAAACGCCCTCTTCCTTAATCCCGATTTCCTTGGCATCCACCGTATCAGCAATACGATCTGTCCGATCCTGATCATGAGCGAGCACGAACACATCCTCATAACGATAGCCCGTGTTACGCAACTCATTTACTGCTTCAACGGCTTGTACACCGTTATCTACCACTTTGGCATAAGATTTATGATTGGTCTGATTCATGTTTCTCACGCTCCTTTAAGGATTGACTTCTCTGACTATTACACTTCACATATCCATTTGAAACTTCCATGTTATGTCACGCCTCGTAAAAATCGATTACCACTCCGTTTCATCAAAAAACTCAACATACTTAGGTTTATCAGACGTCTCATCCATAAACACTTTGATTGCACGTTGTCCGCGTACATAGACCTCTCCGTCTTCCGCCGTGAATTGCGAGCCACCCAGCGCCTGATCCAGCGTTTTCCGTTGCAGCGGCAGCCACTTATCATTTACCTTGATTCGACCAGCAGCAGGATCTACATGCACATAAGAAACGACGTCCTCACGCATACCTACGACAACATCTGGATATTGGTATTCTGTAGAAAGCAGCAGCGTATCTTTTTTGACTCGTATTGGCTTACCCAGTTTTTTTAATACATCCGCACGGGTATCATCCAGAGATATGCCATTTAAGGTATGAAAATCTGCTGGTACAGCATGTGGAGCGGGTATCGTCTGCACAGTCCTAACCATATGCCCCGCTGTTTGCGGGGAAACGGTTTGCTGAACCGTATCCTGTCCGGAAAAGGGAGTGAGCAAACCAGCAGCTAGTAATAACGTCTTCATCATAAATCTCACCCTTTCAATGAATTTCCTGTAGTTTACGGTTCAGCCACTATGCTACTGACGCATTTTCTGCCACACCCCAGCAGCGATGTCTACATAACCCAACCAGTTTTTACCCGGTTTGGCCGCAGGTTCCTCATACGTCGCATTGTAGCTCTGAACCGTCCGCTCCGTTGCGGTCAAAGGTCTATTCGGTGTCGTTGCCTTGATCGCGTGATCCGTTCTGGAGGTATTACTCGTAGCGCTATGCGATTTCTGAAACCGTGTCATTAACGCTGTTGAAGCCTGCTTGGCAGCCAGCGTCACTTCGCTGAGTACCTCTCCCAAGTTTCTAACCGATTCCATCACTGGCTCCACTTGCTTCAATTTATGATCAACGTCTGCGGTGATGTCATTCGCATGTCGAACCGTTTGTTTTACTTCATAACTCAGTTCATCTATCGTTTTTTGTACATCCTGCAAGGTTTGAGTCACCTTATCCAGAGAGCCTTGTGCTGCTTTTAACGTTTTGATGAGGAAAATAACGAGAACTGCAAATGCGATAGCAATAATAAAAATGCTGACCTGTGTTAACATAGCGTAACCTCTCTTTCGTCTTTCACGATGATGTTTATGATTACTGCATAGTTACCCTTTAGATTCAGACACGAAACAACGTCCAGGCTGGCTTCTTCTCCGCTCCAAACGTTATGATTCACGGACTCTCGCACCGTTTAAAACACCATATAACGATGGCACAGCCACGAATAATCTATAGAAGTCATTGTCATCTGCAACCACGCTCTATCGGAGCGTGAGTATGCCACATTATATACAATTAAAGGAGGATACAGAACATGCTAAAATGGTCCGCTTTATTCTTAATTTTTGCTGTGATCGCCGGGATCTTAGGTTTTTTTGGTATCGTCGTGTCCATAGCTGCTACAATCGCTAAAATATTATTTGTGATATTTCTGGTGTTGTTCGTCATTTCACTCTTTACCGGAAGAAAACGGGTTTCATAGTTATCGGATGCTAGCTGCACAAGAGCAATATTCTAAATGTTTATCAAAAAAGGATGTTCCCACCCTGGTTAACAGGGCTGTGGAACATCCTTTTTTGATGCAGCTTTTTAACAGTTAGCAGCGCTCTATTGAATCACGCTGCCCCCAAACAGGAAACGATCCTGCCAAGGCTTGCTGAAATCCGTAACTTTTACACCGCCACCCGCTACAGAAAACGTATGGAGAAGCTTGTTGTCTCCCAAATATACAGCTACGTGTGTAATCGTTTGGGAGGAATTATCCAAGGACGTGTACGCCCCGGAAGATGCATTATAATTTGTAAAGAAGAGCAAATCGCCACGCTTCAGCGTAGTTATGTCCGTATTCGGCTGACTGTTTTGCTTGATCCACTCACCCTGTGAACGAGAATCTGCCGGAAGCTGGATACCTACAGCCTGACGGAAAATTTGACGGGTAAATGCCGAGCAATCAAAAGTAGCCGTACTGTTACGATCTGAACCATATTCATATGGAGTTCCAAGATAAGTCATCCCCGTGTTAATAACCTGCTCTATTGCAGCCGCTGCATCACCGGAAAACATGTTCATAGTTGACACAGGAGAGGCTGTCGCAGGTATAGCGGTAGTATCAGGAGTGGTTGTCACCGGAGCAGACACAGGCTGCTGCACAACAACGCCCTCACCAATACGAATATACTGTGGAGACGAGCTGACGTAGCCCACCGTACCATCAGCATTGGTAACCTTGAACCAATAAGCATTACTTGGGTCGGTAATCGTAACGACATCCCCTGCATTCAAATAGCCCAAAACCTCGGAAGAAGTGGATGCCTCCGCCCGCAAACGAACGGACGTTTGAATCGTGGCTTTCGTTTGACCGGCAGAACTATTCACTGAGGCCACTGCCTCTTTAGCTGAAACATTTTTAACTGACTCTGTGGCTTCCGATTTACGAGTGGTAGACGGGGTGACAGCAGCAGCGACGCTGGTAGCGCCAATTTTTATGTACTTGTCGGAGCTGCTAGTGTATCCGGTTACTCCATCAGAAGTCTTGATCTTATACCAATAGCTGTTCGTTTTCTCCAATACCGTTACGGCCTCTCCCTGCTTCATAAAGCTGACTACATCCCCTGTAGTCGAAGGACCGGATCTAAGCTTTACAGCCGCCTGAATAACCGCCTTCTGTCCTGTGGATGCTGTTGGTGCCGCTGCGTCAACCTGACCCGGCGCCACATGAATTGCTGCCAACAGCGCGGCTGACGTCATGAGCATTCCCATCACGCGTCTTCTCAATGTTGCACCTCCTGGCTGTTTTTACGAATTTGAAGAGCATATCCAATTCCGACGAATATAGCCGGACATGCCTTCATTATAGTAAAAGCAGCAGGAAGAGAGATATAATCCAAACGTCACAAAAGGAAGCGTATACGGCTTTTGCATATAGGTCTAAAGTCACTTTTAATACTAACTATTCAATAATTAATCTATAATTTGGGTTCTACATGAACATGGACATGCATTGTATTATGAACCTCTTGCAGGCGTTCCTCAATCCGGTCGCTGATCCGATGCCCTTCAATCAGGCTGAGTTGCGGATCTACCTCAATGACCACATCCACCAGCGCATGATTGCCGTGTACACGTGCCTTAACGTCCCGAATCCCCTCTACTCCAGGTATACAGGCAATCGTACTCCGTAAGTCAAACAGCTCTTGCTCATCAAATCCATCGGTCAAGCTGTGCGTGGAATCCTTAAAAATATCCCATGCTGTTTTACATATGATGAATCCTACCGCGATCGCAGCTACAGTATCCAGCCAAGGTAGCCCGAACTGTGCGCCGATAATGCCAACTGCTGCCCCAACACTGACAAGTGCATCCGATAGATTATCCTTGGCCGCTGCCAGCAAAGCCTTATTGTTAATTTGCCGTGCCAGTCTGTTATTGTAAAGGTACACTCCCAGCATAATCACCGCACAAATCACAGCTACACCCGCGGAGGTGATATCCGGTATTTGCTTTCCGCCCTTAAAAATGCTCCCGATCCCATCAATAAGCACCTGCAAACCGACGACAGCCATAATAAAGGACGCCAGCAGCGCCGCGATCGTTTCTGCCCGAAAATGTCCATAGGCATGGTCAGAGTCCGGTGGTTTTTGGGAAATTCTCAGCCCCACCAGTACAGCAACCGACACTACAATATCGGTGACATTATTGAAGCCATCCGCCCGCAACGCGCTAGAAGCAAATATATATCCGCTAATCAGCTTAAAGGCGGACAGCAAGAGATAAGCAGCAATGCTCACCCACGCCCCACGCTCACCTTTTCGTATTTCTTCATAGACATTTACCACAACGTAGGACACTCCTTCAAATATATAGTTTCCAGCAGAACGATCTCACCGGGCCCAAAATAAAAATAGCAGCATCGCTGCCCTGAATAATAACAATTTGTCTTTGGTTAACTGTTATTTTCAGGATAGCAGACGAACTTTGTGTGGGTCTAGAGAAACAGTCTTTCCGCTCTGCATCGCTGTAGTAACAACGAAAAAGTATTGCCAGACCCCATTCCTGTAGGTTACACAAAACATTTTTTCCTTCACACAAAAAACATACGTTTTCTCTTCCACCCCACCCGAGATGTGTGTTATCATTGTTGCCCTTGTCCCTTCTTTTAAAAACGTATAAAATGAGGACACAGCCGCGTTTTTCTTCAATCCAGCATGATTGACATGAATCTGGCGGCAACAGGAGGAATTTATTCATGAGCGATGCCAATGAACCACGTAAAGTTAATCTCGCAGATGCCATTCGGGAAAAGCTGGCACAAAAAAAACAGCAGTCCGGCGCTTCACAGCAGGGCGGCTTTCAAGGCGGTTCCACCAAAACACTGAAAAGCCAAAATACGAAGAAGCCGAACAACCAACGCCGTCGTACAGGCGGATCATAATCCACCTCATAGCCTTAATAGGGTATCAAAGGTCTGGCGTACCTCACTGCCAGAACCAAGTAAGCTATGGGCATGGTACAAAAACGAAAAAGAGGAGTCTCCCTGCCATCTTAATGGCCTGAAGGAGCTCCTCTTTCGTTTATCTAGTTGCTGAAGTTAGCCGATTTCTACCGGATACATACGTTCACGCAACTTTGTGATTTCTTCATTTTCCAAGTACTCATCATAGCTCATCGTACGGTCGATTACGCCGTTTGGTGTAATTTCCACGATGCGGTTCGCGATCGTTTGAATAAACTGGTGGTCATGCGATGTGAACAATATAGTACCATCAAAATCAATCAGACCATTGTTCAGCGCTGTGATGGACTCCAGATCCAAGTGGTTGGTCGGTTCTTCCAGCAGCAACACATTGGCACCGTTCAGCATCATTTTCGCCAGCATACAGCGAACCTTTTCGCCCCCGGACAGCACACTTGCTTTCTTAAGCGCTTCTTCTCCAGAGAAAAGCATACGTCCCAAGAAGCCGCGCAGGAACGTTTCGTCCTGATCCTTGGAATATTGACGGAGCCATTCCACAAGATTCATGTCCACACCTTCAAAATAGGTGGAATTATCTTTCGGGAAATAAGCCTGGCTAGTTGTAATCCCCCAAGAAAATTCTCCGCTGTCTGCTTCAATCTCGTTCATCAACACCTGGAAGAGCGTCGTTTTAGGCAAACCGTTCGGACCCACAAACGCGATTTTATCGCCCTTGTTCACAACCAGACTGAACTCGTTCAACACTTGCTCGCCTTCAACGGTTTTACTGAGACTGTCTACGGTCAGCAGTTGTTTGCCTGCTTCACGCTCAGGCTTGAAGTTAATGAACGGATATTTACGGTTTGAAGGACGGATATCGTCCAGCGTAATTTTATCCAGTTGCTTTTTACGTGAAGTTGCCTGTTTGGACTTGGAAGCATTCGCGGAAAAGCGCTGAATAAAGGCTTGCAGTTCCTTGATCTTTTCTTCCTTCTTCTTGTTCGCATCACGAGTCAATGCAAGCGCAAGCTGGCTGGACTCGTACCAGAAGTCATAGTTGCCGACGTACATCTGGATTTTACCAAAATCGATATCCGCAATATGCGTACATACCTTGTTCAGGAAGTGACGGTCATGGGATACAACGATGACGGTGCCTTCATAGTCCATCAAGAAATTTTCCAGCCATTGAATGGATTCGAGATCCAAATGGTTGGTAGGCTCATCAAGCAGCAAATTGTTGGGACGACCAAACAACGCTTGAGCCAAGAGAACGCGTACCTTGTCGTTCCCGCTCATCTCAGACATATTTTTATCATGCAGGTCACGCGGAATACCAAGACCGATCAGCAATGCAGCTGCATCCGGCTCGGCATCCCAACCGTTCAGCTCTGCAAATTCGCCTTCCAGTTCACCGGCACGCAAACCGTCTGCTTCGGAAAACTCCGTTTTAGCGTACAGCGCATCCTTTTCCTTCATGATTTCATACAGACGCGTGTGACCCATAATAACGGTTTCCAGAACCGGGAATTCATCGTATTCATAATGGTTCTGCTTGAGGACTGCCATCCGTTCGCCCGGTGTCATGTGAACCTCACCAGAATTGGCTTCGATTTCACCGGAAAGAATTTTCAAAAAGGTGGATTTACCCGCGCCATTCGCCCCAATCAGGCCGTAGCAGTTCCCAGGAGTAAATTTGATATTTACGTCTTCAAAAAGTGGGCGTTTACCATAACGAAGCGTTACGCCGCTTGTACTGATCATATAAGCATACCATCCTTATCATTAGTAAAGTGCTAAACACAAAATTACCGACGGCAATAGTATAACACACAAAAGATCGGATTCGAACCGTAGTATAAGCATAACCGCCCCTGAATCTCATCCAATATCTTATAAATAAAATAAAAAATGCTTCTGTCTCCACGATTGTCACCTGACAAACACATGGATCAGAACCATTTTCATGTTTTAAATTCGTTGAGATGCCGTGAGGACAGACGCGTTATTCAGTCGCAGCATTGATTGTTCTGTGCGCTGGTAAACGTCAGGAAACCCCAACACCTATCGGAATGAGGTACATGCCCGCTTCATCATCCTGTTTGATTACGACCTCCACGTCATAGACCGCCTGGATCAGCTCAGATGTAACGACCTCTGTAGGTGGGCCGTTCGCTATAATACGCCCTTCCTTCATGGCAATCATCACATCGCTATACCGAATAGCCTGATTGATATCATGCAGCACCATCACGATGGTCAGTCCATGTTCCTGGTTTAACTGCCGAATGAGCTCTAAAATTTCAAGCTGGTAGTACATATCCAAATAGGTGGTCGGCTCATCCAAAAATAAAATTGGCGTCCGCTGTGCCAAGGCCATTGCAATCCATACACGCTGCCGTTCTCCTCCTGAGAGCTGATCCAACGTGCGAGTTCTACGTTCGTCCAGGTTAGTGCAGGCTATTGCCCACTCGATCGCCTCCTCATCCTCATCACGTCTCGCTGTGAACATGTTCTTATGCGGCAACCTTCCGAAGCTGACGAGCTTTTCTACAGTCAAGTCGGAAGGTGCCTCATTCTGCTGATGGACTACTGCCAGTTGACGGGCCAGCTCCTTGGGCTTGTAGTGGGCTATCTCCTTGCCGTCCAGAATCACCTGGCCCAAGCGGGGAACAGCATTGTTGGACATCACGCTGAGCAGCGTCGATTTGCCGCATCCGTTGGGACCAATTATGGTCGTAATCCGTCCCGACTCAATAACAGCATTAATAGCGTGCAGACGATCCGTTTTCCGATCATATGAGAAGGTTATATCCTTAATGTCCATAGGTGCGATCCGCCTTTCGGATCAGGAATATCAGGAACGGCCCGCCAATGACGGCCATAATAATAGAAGCCGGGATTTCATTGGGAGCAAGCACTGTCCGCCCCAGTGTATCCGCGAGCAGCAACAGCAAGCCGCCGCATAATGCGGAAAATGGAATCAGCCACTTATGATCCGAGCCAACCAGGTAGCGGGCACAATGCGGAACGAGCAGGCCGATAAAGGCAATTACTCCTGCGATGGCTGTAGCCGTTGCTGCAAGCAGCACTGCAATCACAGAAATCAAAAGTCGTGCGCGCGTTACATTGAATCCTAGATTTTTAGCTGTTTTATCTTGAAGAGACAAGAAATTGCACCAAGAGAACACGAGCATGGCTAAAATTAGCCCAATCCCGCCATAGGTCACAATAACCTCGACATCTACCCATTTTTTCATAGACAAGGTTGATGTAGTGACCTGGTTAATGCTGGTGACCGCATAACTACCTCGATAGTTAAACGACTGACCTAGACCGGAAAAAATAGCGTTCACAGCTACCCCGATCAGAATGAGACGAATCGGATGCAAGCCAGATTTCCACGAAAACCCATAAACCATTAGGCAGGCTAACGCACCGCCAATAAATGAAAAGAACGGCATCCAGAAATAAAGCGCCGGAAAGACCGTCACCGCAATCAGCGAGATCAATGCCGCTCCCGAAGAAATGCCGATAACCCCAGCATCTGCCAGCGGATTTTTCATGACGGCTTGCAGCAAAACACCCGCTACTGCAAGGGCTGCACCTGCCATTACGGACACGAAAATTCTCGGTAGTCTCAGGTCCTTGACCACATTCACCTGATCATCTGTACCTGTCCACAATCCGGTCACCAACTGACTCAAATCCACCTTGAGACTGCCTGTCATCGCTGAATACAGCATGACGCCAACGAGCAAGACAATTACAACAATAAGGCTCCAACCTTTTTTGGACATGTCATCAGCTTCCTTTAATTCGAAGGATACAGCATTTTCATCAGCTCATCCAGCGCCGAGTTTGCCGCTAAATTCCCTGTTGTGCCAAACAACGGTTCAGGCAGATCATAGACATGCCCATTTTTCACAGCGTTGAAATGCTTCCAGATATCATTAGTTTTGAACTCTTCATCGAACATTTTCACTACTTCATCCGGCATCCCGTGTGCAGCGCGCAAAATGATATCGGGGTTGGATTGCTGCAAGGCTTCGGTATTGTGGGCAATGAACTCCACCTTCTCGCCCTGAACCACATTGGTTCCACCTGCAATTTTAACCAGATCCCCAATATAGGAATGCTCGGTAGCCACCAGATAGCTTCCCGGTACTCCCAGCAAAATCAATACTTTAGGGGATTTCTTCCCTTTGATCTTTTGTTGAATCTCGGCTACTTTCGCATCCAAAGCTCCATTAATCTCTTTGGCCTTATCGGCTTTGCCAAACGTGTCTCCCAGCTTTTGAATTTCTTTTTGCATATTTGCGAGACTTTCAAAATTTAAAAATTCGGCATTGATTTTCAAATCTTTAAATTTAGGCTCCAGATCATATTTCAGTGTCGTCACCGACAGTACGTCCGTCGGCTTCAATGACATCACTTTTTCCATATCAGGACTCATCGGATTACCCACATCAGGCACATCCTTGTAACGGTCAGGCAGCACTTTCGTGCTTGTCGGCTTGCCTGCCAAATCCAGGCCCAGTGCATCCGTGATTTCCGCAATGGCTACCGTAGTCGCCACAATACGAGGAGCTTGAGCTTTACCGTCAGACGACTTTCCGGTTGCATTAGATGTTGCCGCTGATTTCGAACCATCGCTCTGGTTCTGCCCGGCCTGTGCCCCTCCCGAACATCCAGCCAGCAACAAGATCACGATGCCGATTAACATATACAAACCAAACGTTTTTCCTTGAGCCAATGCTATATACCGTTTCATGAAAATCCAGTCACCTCAATTCAAAATATAGAAAAACAGTAGGAGCCCCAACTTTTCGGGTATGTAAATGCTGACAAGTCTTGATGCCGGGGCACCAAGACTTGCTCGCATACAAACTTTGCTGTTATTCAGACTTCATCGATTATCACAACCTGAGGCTACTTCGCTTTTAGGCTTTCTTCATCAAATTGGAACTGAACTGTATACCAGTGATCATACGGCACTCCGCCAAGGACCAAACCAGGCACAATGACGTGTGTGTAAGCACCCATTTTCTGAGACAAGTCCCCTACCTCGAATTGAACGACACGTGTATCGCCGGATGTCGAGATTACTTCCACATCTTTCAGGGTACCGTTTTGCTCCACTTGGAGAGCTGGCATCCAGGAACTATTTTTCAAAGTAATTTGAATATAGCGCTTGTCTCCCTTTTCAATCAGTGTAGCTGGCTTGTCGAGATAACCGTCCATAACGGAAGCTTCACTCGTTTTATCTTTAAATACATTGTAATTAATCGTGTATTGCTTCTCGGAAGCCGTTTGAACCGGTTGCTCAACTACTGGTTTTGTTTCAGCCACAGATGCAGTTGTTTCTGCTGCCTTGTCCGTAGAAGCTGCTGTTGGTTCAGTTGCGGTTGCAGTTGTAGCTGCATTGACCCCCTCACCTTTAAGCGATGCACGGTCAAATTGAATCTGTCCGCCGAATTTCTCATTTAGAATGTATTTCTCAGGCAGATATACCTGTGTGTACACACTCAACTTTTTATCCAGATCAGGCACTTCAAACGCAATAGTGTGCGTGTCACCTTTTGTGTCGGAAGCCACAATCGTTGGATTAGCATAGCGGCCTTCAAAGTCCGTTTGGAATAATTTCAAAGCCTGATTGTCCGTTACGGTTACATGGGCCTGGACCTTACCATTTTTTACAATCAACTTCGCCAGACTCTGTACAAATGGAGCCACCAAAGAATCCTTATCCGTTCCGTTTGCAAGCACACGGAAGTTCGCAGTGTACTCTCCATCGGCTAAGTTATTTTTCCCCTGTTCTACTTCGTCTGCTTTGGTTTCGTTGTGATAAGATACATTACTGGTATCGAATTTAAATTCAAAATCGTATACCTTCTCTACCCGATCCTCAGTCTTAAAGACCATCGGAGTGGCACTTGCCACTTTAGGGGCTTCATAGACAACCAGTTGGCCTTTCACATTGTTTTTAAAGTCATTTACGCTAAAACGAACGTGCTTCGTATTGCTTGCTGCATCTTCCTGGGTCACTTCTGCGTCTCGGTAGTCCCCGCTTGCATTGTCCCAAATGCGCAACGCCTTCACTTCATTACTGTTTTGCAGCTTCAGACCTACAAACCGTTTGTCGCCTTCCACGACCAATTGCGCCGATTCGTCAGTGATGAAGCGTTGAGCCGGAGAATCCACTGCTGTTGAGCCATCTGACAATACAATACTGAATTTCAAAGCATATTTGCCATTGACAAGCTTGTCAAAATCCAATTTGACGATAGGATCTGTAGCTCCTGTAGAGGAAGGCTCGACAAAGCTGCGAATAGTAGCAGGCTCGAATTGAAATTGCACATCATATACGTGATCATATGGGATGCCACCCAAATCCAATCCAGGTACGATCACATGTGTATTCACTGTCACTTTATCCGAGAGATTTGGCACTTCAAATTGTACTGTTCGTGTATCTGCGGAGGTCGATTGCTCAACCACCGGAGCTTCTGCACCATTTACTTTAAAGGTTTTGATCCAGCTGCTCTTGTCCATTTTGATCTGAATCACATTTTTACCGGACTGTCTTAACAGCGTGGCTGGTTTTTGCATATAGCCATCCATCACAGATATTTCATTGCTTCCATTTTTGAGGACGGAGAAATCAATGCTGTATCTCCCGTTTTCAGTCACGGGAGTTGTACCGCCATCAGTCCCTTTTACCGTGATGCTGCTGCGGTCAAATTGCAGACGAAGCTTATGATCCATCTCATAAACCCCACCCGGGTAGGTCGTGCTCACGTGTACTTGTGCATTCAGAATAGCATCCAGATCCGCTACCTTGAATTTCACAACACGTGTATTAGCATTCTTGTCCTCACTTACGATATCTGCATCTGTCAACGTTCCGTTTTGTTCTGTTTTGAACTCCGTCACTGTGGCGCTGTCTTTGATGGTAAAGGAGGCTTCATACTTGCCTTTCAATGCCGTCAGTGTCGCTGGAGATAATAAATATTGCGCCATTGCCGATTTTTGATCCTTTGTTGCGTGCAATGCATCGAAATGGATTGAATACGTTCCATCAGCTAAAACCTTCCCGGGCGTACCTGGCGTCCCAGGATCAACCGGGGATGTTGCCGTTCCTAATTGGAGATCGACATTATATGTTTCCACATAATTTAACTCAGGCCAGTTGATGCTTACCCATGCATTCAGCTTGGCAGGCACTTCTTTAACCTCAAATTCGATAACACGTGTATTCGCCGTTTTGTCTTCACTTACTGTAGAAACATTAGTTAATAGTCCATTTTGTTCTACCTTAAAGCCGTCAATCTGTTTGCTCTTTTTCAAAGTAAACTGTACATATTTCTTGCCCTTACGTTCAACCAGGGTACCCGGTTTTTCTGTATATCCATCCATCATGGACTTTTCACTTGAACCGTCTTTTAACAGCGTAAAGTCCAGATTTGACGTTACTGGAGTTGAACCGTTGTCCGTTCCTGGCTGGTCAAATTTAAGGCGTATTTTGTGGTCTGCACTATACGTACCCATGAGAATATGGACTTGTGCGTTCAAAACTGTATCCAGATTCGCTACCTTGAATTTCACCACGCGCATATTGGCTGTTTTGTCCTCACTTACAATATCCGCATCCGTCAACGTTCCATTTTGTTCTGTTTTGAATTCCGTTACTGTAGTGCTGTCTTTAATGGTGAAGGAAACTTCTTTTTGCCCCTTCAATACCGTCAAAGTCCCTGGAGACACCAGATATTGCGCCATTCTCGATGCTTGATCTTTTGTTGCATCCAGCACATTAAAGTTAATAGAGTACGTTCCATCCGCCAAGGTCGGTGGTGCACTAGGGTCAGGTGTAATACTTGTGTCAAACTTGATTTGAACATGATACCAATGATCGTATGGTACTCCTCCCAGTTCCAAGCCAGGCACAATCACATGAGTGTAAGCATTCAATTTATTGGATAAGTTGCTTACTTCAAACTCAACCGTACGCTGATTAGCGTCACTAACCTCTGAAATAGTTGCTGCTTCTACAAATTTACCGTTTTGCTCTGTTTGAAATGAAGGAATCCAGCTACTGTTATTAAACGTCAGTTGAATATACCATTTATCTCCTTTTTGAACGAGCTTTGCAGGCTTTGAGGCGTAACCGTCCATTACAGAAACTTCTTCTGATTTATCCTTCAGTATTGTGAAATTAAGGACACCCGGTTTCAAGGGAACTTCCGGCTCAGGTGAAGGGGTAGGGGGAGTTACGGGTCCCTCTTTTACAGCTATAGTTGATGGATCAAATTCAATCCAGTTTTGTCTGAGTCTATTATTTAAATTGTAATTCACATCAATTTTCTGTTCCAAATTATACACATCAAATGTTACTGTTCGTGGTTCATACGTCTTTTCCCCTTTTACTAAATCTGAAATATGGGCAGGAACGGTTTCTCCGTTTTGTCTAAATTCGATATCTGTAAAGGGAGTATTAGGATTGTCGAGAATTAAAGAAATATGATACGTAGCCTGCCCTACAGTAGAACTCTGTTCAACCGTCAACGTAGCTGGCTTTAGGAACATATCATTATAAGGGGAAGTCACTACCCCTGACACCTTGCTTTCACTTTTAACAACGTAGCTAATAGAATATTCATTAGTATCCTTCACAGTGCTGGAACTCTGTGAGTCTGCGGCTGCTACTGTGTAAGCACTTGCCACATCTACTGTTGGAACCACTTCTTCTGGATTTGGCTCTATCGGATATACATCTTGCGTCACAGAGGGCTCGGATACACCAGATTCAGTTGATGAGCTTGTCTCATCAGAAGCAGATACGGTCGGAGCAAATGGGAAAACAACTGAGAGCAGCATAACAATAGCTGCAAACGTCATTAAGTATTTTTTTAATTGCCTTTTCAAGTGTATTAATCCCCCTACTTAAAATATACTCATTTGGAGCTCAATAGAATTCCAAATGAGTATAAGATCAATGTATAATTACTCCACTATTAGATGGAATCTTCGTCAAATAAAAATTGAACAGTGTAATCGTGATCATATGGAATGCCGCCAGTGTATTCTTTAGGCACACTTACATGCAACTTAACATTCAATTTTTGGGAAAAACTACTTACAGGGAACTCTACTATTCTTGTATCACCTGAGGTACTTACCACAGTCGCATTCACATACTGGCCGTTTTGTTGCGTTTTGAATTCAGTGACCCAAGCACTTTTAGTAATAGCTACTCTAACTTTGTATTGACCATTATTAGCGATTAATGTAGCGGGTTTGGCGACATAACCGTTTGAGTCCATGTATGAGGTTTCATTGGTACCATCTTTGTACACTGTATAATCAACGTTATACGTTCCATTAGGCAAAGCCGCGTTCGCTTTATTGGCAGAAAATGGAGCTAGTACCACAAAAACAAGCGCTGCCATCAGTACAGTAAGCATTACTTTTTTCAAAGATAATTTTTCCATACGATTCATAATCATGTTCATGTTCTTAATCTCCTTTTACGTTTTATTTTGGATTAGATTTCGTCGAATTGCAGTTGTACATCGTACTTGCCTGTGTAGCCGATTACTGGAATTGTGATTTCAGCGTAAGCATTCACTTTTGCATTCAGATCAGCAACTTCGAATTCCACTACACGAGTGTTGTTCGCAGTATCTGTGCTTACCACAGTCGCATCTTGCAGTACGCCATTTTGCTCTACTTTGAACGTTGTAATCAGATTGCTGCTTTTCACAGTCAGACGAACGACATTTTTGCCATTAGCTACCGTAACCTGAGCAGGCTTCGTCAGGTAGCTATCCAATCGAGAAGTTTCATTGGTTTGATCCTTCAGAACGGTATAGTCTACGTTATACGTGCCGTCGGCTGCTGCCGCTTTAGCTGAGAATGGAGCAACGAGTGCAAAAACAAGCGCTGTCATGATCAATGCTACAAATACCTTCTTAAAAGAAAATTGCTCAAAGCGATTCATTACCATATTCATATCTACACACACTCCTCCATTTTTTATGCTTCAATTTGTGTTGATTTTATGAACGATAAAGATGGCTTGAATTTACTTCTTGGAAGATTTAGTTGATTTCGCTGACTGGACGGCTGCTATTTTTTTGACGCTTTTGGAATCAAAAGCGAAGCGGATCGTATAATCATGATCGTAGTTATACGCAGGGACAGTAACATGGATTTTAGAGATTAACGGGCTGTTCACACTCGTAATTGGAAATTGTACGGTGCGGGTATCGGTTTTGGCATCCTTATGGATAACCTTTGTATCGATGATTTTGCCTTTGTAATCTACTTTAAACCCAGTTGTCCATTCGCTATGATTCAGCTTAATTTGCATGGTCATTTGACCTTTTTTTACATACAACTTAGCTGGTTTTTCAAAATAATCATTAGCCATGGACACCGAATCATTTTCTGCCTTGAGAATATTGTATTTGAGCGTGTATGTACCATCCGCCAATGTTGGAGAAGCCGCAGCGGCTCCTACAGATGACGAAGTTGGCCAAAAGCTCAGCACACTCACCAGCAGAAACACAGCAATAATTGCAGAATACCCCTTCTTCATTTTGACAGCAGTCCCTCCCCACGAGAATAAACTAATTGATTATCATTCTCAATTGATAATTTAAAAAAAAATAGCTCTTTTCGAGCTTGTCTCCCCACCTCTCTATTCCATAATTTCGCAAAATCAAGTAAACCCATCACCAATATATCTTACACTTTTCGAAAATGTCAATATGTATTTGTGTGTACGTAATCCCTTGATATATGCTATTTTTTAATAAAAATTTGTAGTTCCTTCTTCTATAATTCGAATGACTCTCTTTTATTTTTAGTTCAAAATTTATTTAAAAATTTGCTTTTTTCAATTGACAATCCTCAGTGATATTCATTATCATTCTCTTATGCATAAATGAAAATGATTATCATTATTGTTTAACTCGAAAATTGCAGGAGGAATAACATGAAATCTTATGTGTTGTGGTCGTCCGCAGCGCTTTTATTGGCAGTAACCGGATGTAGTAATGGTGCCTCGACCGCAGATCACAAACCAACCAGTGCATCCGTATCTGCCACTTCTGGCACGACAAGCAGTGCGGCGATTCAAGTTATTGATTTTTCAAAACGGACGTTAGCGTTTCAAAAGGTCCCTCAACATATCATTGCGCTCAGCAATGGCGATCTGGATATTATATATGCATTGGGCGGAACTGCAGTAGGCAGGCCCAACTCCAATGGACCAGCTGTCGTAGCTGCTGCTGAGAACGTTCAGCAAGTAGGCTCCACTCATGAAGTTGATCTGGAGAAAATTACGATGCTCAAACCGGATGTCGTGCTAGGCAATTATCCTATGAATGAAAAAGACATTCCAGCCATTGAAGGAGTCGGTTCACAGCTGCTGCTGACGGGAGCCAATTCAGTTCATGATATTCAGTCGCAAATTACACTGTTCGGACAATTACTGCAAAAGCAGGCTCAGGCCGTGAAGCTGAACCAGCAAATTGACCAACAAGTAGCTAAGCTGCAAAAGGAAACCGCTTCTGCCTCCAAACCGAAGGTGTTGCTGGTATACGGAGCCCCGGCTACGTATATGGCGGCACTGCCAAATTCACTAAGTGGAAACATTCTGGAAGCTGCGGGTGGCTCGAACATCGCCGCTGATTTTCCGGGCCTGCAAAATTTCCCGCAATATGCGCAGCTAAACACAGAACGCATCATACAGGCTGACCCTGACTACATCTTCATCATGACCCATGGCAATACGGAAGATGTTAAAGCCGCATTTATAAAAGAAATGCAGGAAAATGCAGCTTGGAATGGAATCCGAGCAGTCAAAAACAATCAGGTCGAGGTTTTACCTTCAGATCTGTTCGGTACGAATCCGGGCACACGTGTCACTAAAGCGCTGGATTTGATGCATCAAAAGCTGTATCCGGCGAAATAGGCGATGGAGATGAACAAACTACAGCGCGCCAGAAGACGCACCATCGCCTGGATTACCCTTCCGATTCTAATGCTGGCCGTCTCTGTGTACGGTCTGGCCTACGGTTCGGTGTCGATTCCACTTCAAGAAATCAATCATGTTTTGCTACATAATGATGAATCTACCTATCGCACGATCCTGATGGATCTCCGGCTACCAAGAGTATTAGTAGGTTTACTGGTGGGAGCTTGTCTTGCAGCTTCCGGAGCACTTCTTCAAGGTGTGATGAAAAATCCATTGGCTGACCCTGGCATTATTGGTGTATCGGCTGGAGGTGGACTTGCCGCCGTCATTACGATGGTGATGCTTCCACAGCTCAGCTACCTTCTTCCGATAACCGCCTTTTTGGGAGCCTTTCTGAGCGCAATCGTCATTTATCTGCTGGCTTGGGACCGAGGGGCATCGCCTGTCAAAATTGTGCTCGCTGGCGTTGCGATCAACGCGCTGCTGGGCGCACTCACCAACGGTGTAATGGTCATGTACAGCGACCGCGTACAGGCCGTTCTTCCTTGGCTATCCGGCGGATTAAATGGAAGAAGCTGGCATCATCTAGAGTTCATGGCGCCTTACGCCATCATTGGATTAATCGCCTCTTTCTTTGCGATTAAACCTGCTAATTTACTGCTGCTGGGCGACGATTCGGCACAGTTGCTTGGTCAGCGAGTAGAGCTTCAACGTATGCTCATTATCCTGCTGTCTGCCCTGCTCGCCGGTACAGCGGTCAGTGTAGCCGGGCTAATCGGCTTTGTAGGGCTGGTCGTTCCCCATGTCATACGGCTGCTAATCGGGGAAGATTATCGTTTCCTCCTCCCCCTTTCCATTGTAGGCGGTGGAACGCTGGTTGTCCTGGCAGATACGGTGGCACGATCCTGGTTTGACCCGATTGAACTGCCTGTAGGTATTTTGTTGGCCGTCATCGGGGCACCGTTCTTCTTAATCCTGCTCAAGAAACGGGGGAATTTCGGATGACAGCCATTCAGGGGGAGCATATCTCCTTACAACGTGGGTATTTCAAGCTGGTCGATGTGAATATCACCTTGCCCGCTGGTCAGCTCACCGCGATTGTCGGACCGAACGGTTCAGGCAAGTCCACGCTTTTGCGGATTATGACCCGGTTGCTCAAGCAGGATCAGGGTCAGGTTTCCGTCCTGGGCAAACCCGTGCAGGAATACAAGCGGCGTGATTTTGCCCAGACGATTACAATGCTGCCGCAAATGAAGGACATGCTGCCGTTATTGACGGTCCGCGAGCTGGTCGCTTACGGGAGATCTCCTCATGCCAAAGGCTTGAGGGTACGCCATACCGGACAGGACCAGCAAATCGTGGACCATGTCATGAAGATCACGGGCATCCAGCCCTATGCAGATCGAATGTTCCATACTCTATCAGGAGGTGAACAACAAAAAGCGCGAATTGCAATGGCTTTGGCCCAACAGGCAGGTATTCTTTTGCTCGATGAACCGACCACTTTTCTGGATATCGCCCACCAATTTGAAGTTATGGATATGCTACGGCGTATCAATCACGAGTCCGGCTTGACGATTGTTATGGTACTGCATGATTTACAGCAAGCTGCGGCCTATTGTCATCATATGATTGCGCTTAAAAAGGGACGAATCGCCGTTGCCGGCGAACCCCGTGAGATTTTGACGTCTGCTTTTCTTCGCGACATTTATGAAATGAACGCTACCATCAAATTTGAGGATGGCTATCCGGTTATTATACCGACCATACCACATCATTCAGGAGGAATTTAATATGGTTATCGTTACAAATACATCTAAAATCACACCGGGCAATGCACATTTACTCATCGAAAGATTTAACAAAGAAGGAAAAGTTGAAAAAATGGAGGGCTTTCTCGGTCTGGAAGTACTGCTGACTGAAAACACGAAGGATTATGAGGAAGTAACAATCAGCACACGCTGGAAAGAAAAAGAGAACTTCCAAGGCTGGACGAAAAGCGAAGCATTCCGCGAATCCCATAGCCATCGTCAAATTCCGGACTATATTATTGAAAATAAAATCACGTTCTATGAAGTTAAAATCGTACGTCATCCCATCGCCAACAGCGATTCCTCTTTGGCAAGTGATTCCGAAGCAGTTTAATCCTGCATTATAGCTAAAAACCAAAAAAAGCGGCTCGGCAGGCAAAATTAATTGTCCGCCGAGCCGCTTTTTGTATAAGGATTATGTCGAATTCCTCAAATTGTAGTTGAGCAGCGACGTCCAATTTTCAGGGTCTCTCCGTGCCCCAGAACATGAATGCGTTCCTTCGCAATCCCCCTACGCTCACGCTCCGCTTCGAGCCGGTCCAGCGCCTCTCTTGGCGTATCATCCGCCAGCTTGAAGGCTCCGTAGTGCATCGGAATCATCTGATCTGCGCCGCAATCTAGAAACCCTTGCAATGCCTCCTCCGGTGTCACGTGCTGCGAGGTCATGAACCATTCCGGTTCGTAGGCGCCAATCGGCATAAAGGTCAGGTCAATGGCAAAGCGCTCGCCAATCTCTTTAAACCCACGAAAATATCCGGTGTCTCCCACAAAATACAACGTTGGTGCATCCTCTGAGTCTGCACTAGAATGAGGATGGGATTCCGTGACGGACGTGGCAGAGCCAATCACCTGCTGTTCACTTTGCAGAACGTATCCACCCCAATGCGAAGTATTGGTATCAAACGGCGTGCGTCGTGTCCAATGCTGGGCTGGAACAAACGTAAATCGTACCCCCCCTACCGTAAAATGCTCCCACCATTGCAGCTCATGACAGTTTCGAAAACCTTTGCGGATCATTTTCGCCTTTAACCCCGAGGGGACAAGCATCAACGTATCTGCACGATATAATTTCCGCAACGATTCTAAATGTAAATGATCATAATGGGAATGAGACAGCAGAATGATGTCCAGTGGTGGTACATCCTGAATACGAATGCCAGGCGGAGCCAACCTTTTATCAAAAGCCATACGCTCTGCCCATACTGGATCGGTGACGATATTCAGCCCAAGATACTGGATGAAAAAGGTGGAATGTCCCACCCAGGTCGCTGTCGCCATCTCCCGATTGCTATGCAGAAATTCCAGCTCCGGGGGATGGTTTGGTACAACGAACGTATAATCCTTTATTTTGCTGCGTCGCTCCTGCCGCCATTGTCTGAATTGCTTGATTGTTTTATCGGTATTTACATGATCCATATTGTTAAAACGTACTTTGGGCATGATGCAGCTCCCTCCCTGATGAACCCGTTCTCCAAAAAACACAGCGGTTCAATTTAACTATATATTGTCACTCGAGTGTGAACATAAAATGATGCAACATCCTGATATATGTAAAGTATAATTCAATCACGTCTGTAAAGGAAATTCTGCGATAATACAGCAAAAACAGACCTCCCGTATCAATCAGGAAGGCCTGTTCTACCTGTAGTTGTCAGTCCTGTGGATTTTTAAAGCGTGCCGAATAAATAAACAAAAACGCTATCGCCACGACAATAATGATAGGTGACTCGTACATAATCGTAAAATGCTCGAAAGCAGCCACTCTAACTCACCCTTTCTTCCCTTCATGTCCGCGCACATATTTTGCATCGAACAGAAACAATCTTAATATCAGGATCAGCGAAGGGATCAGCACCAGCAGACCCGCAACAAACGCCGTAATCAACGCATACGCCATCGTAGAATTTGTAAAGCTGTCGTAGACATTAATGTAGGGATACAGAACATACGGGAGATGCGAGCGGCCGTAGCCATACCAGGCAAATGCAAATTGCAGCATCACCAATATGAATGAAACCCCCAGATGCCGCCGCTGCCATACCAGATAAACTGCTCCCGCAAAGCATATGAAGGATGCAACAAACATCCAGGCTATGTTCAGCATATTGGTAAAATGATCTGGATTTTGTTTGTTAATCTGAAAAAATGCGAGCAGACTCGCAACAATCGTTGGACCGCTCCAAAGCAGCGCATATCCCCGTACGATTTCAAAAGCGACCTTGTCTCCCGCCCTTTTGGCATAATAGGCCAAAAACATCGCCGAGATATACAGCACGCTCACCAGTGCCAGAATAATAACCGCCCACGTGTAGGGATTACTTAATAGCTGACCCCATTGCAGGTGTACACCTGTACTGTTTTCTATAATAATGCCGCCCTCCGAAATAGCGAGAACTGTGGACAGTGCCGCCGGAATCAGCAACCCTGTCGCACCGTACAACGCCATGTAGACGATATTATTTTTACCGGAATGCCCATACGTATTGTATGCATAATACACTCCCCGGATGGCAAGAAGCACAATCGCAATACTGCCGGGAACGAGTAACGCCGTACCATAGTAATATGCTGCATCCGGGAAGAACCCGTTTAATCCCACCACAAAAAAGATGAGAAATACATTTGTTACCTCCCACACCGGGGATAGATACCGTTGAATGATATTGTGGATTTTGTTCTGGTGGCCTGTTAACACACTGTAAAAGCTGAAAAAACCTGCACCAAAATCAATGGATGCCACAAGCAAATATCCGAATAGGAACGTCCACAAAATGGCGATACCTACAATTTCATAGCTCACTTGCCTTCAGCCCCTTCCAGGCCCAGCTGCCTTATCTCTTCCACCGCATCCTTATTGCGGAATAGCTTGCTGAGTACCTTAATGGCCGAGAAACACAACACCAGATACAAAATAACAAACAACACCAGCATCCACCCGACACTCGTAGAAGTGGTCGCTGCTTCGGACACCTTCATATATCCGCGTAAAATCCACGGCTGTCTACCGACCTCCGCAAACATCCATCCGAGCTCAATAGCTACCATCGCCATCGGCCCGACCAGAATGAGCGCCAACAGCAGCCATCTGGGGTACGGTTTGCGGCCTGGCAGGCGCTTACGGATCAGATACAGCAGTGGGATGACGAGAATCAGCACTCCTGTGGTGATTTTGAGGTCAAACATATAATGAATAGACAGCGGCGGACGCTCCTCCACCGGATAGTCATTTAATCCCTTAACCTCCGTACTGGGCAAATTACCAGCCAACACACTAAGTGCATAAGGCACTTTCAAGGCATATTTGATTTCACCGTTTTTATCCATGTATCCGCCATATACAAAGGGGGCGTGCGTCATCGTATCAAAATGCCATTCGGCGGCAGCCAGCTTCTCCGGCTGATATTTGGCCAGAAATTTACCGGATGCGTCTCCGATCATCACGGTGCTGATGGCAAACACAATGGTACAGGTGGCCGTCAGCTTTAGCGCCTTTTTAAAATAAGGGTGATTACGCCCTCGCAGCATGCTGTAAGCAGCCAGCCCCATCAGCACACCAGCGCTCAATGTATACGAAGAAGCCAATACATGGGACACTTTGGTTGGCGTAGCCGGATTTAGCATAGCCTCGATGGGATGAATATTTGTCATGACTCCATTTTTGAGTGTAAAGCCTTGAGGTTGGTTCATGAACGAGTTCACCGTCGTAATAAAAACCGCTGACGCAGACGAGGCAATCGCTACCGGGATGAGCAGCATCAGGTGAAAATATTTGCTTTTAAACCGATCCCAGGTATACAAGTAGATGCCCAGGAATATAGCTTCGATGAAAAAAGCAAACGTCTCCAAAAATAAGGGCAGCGCAATCGCTTGTCCAGCCACACGCATAAAGGTGGGCCAAAGCAAGCTGAGCTGTAGACCAATGGAGGTGCCTGTAACGACACCCACGGCAACGGTAATGACAAACCCTCGCGCCCACCGTCGGGCCAGCAGTGTATAATGCGGATCACCAGTTCGCAGCCCGCGCCATTCTGCTAGTGCAATCATTAAGGGTACGCCGACGCCGATGGATGCAAATACGATATGAACAAACAGGGTAATTCCGGTCAGCATCCGGCTTAGCAATACAGGGTCCAGTGAAGACAAATGGGTTTCACTCCTTCATTTCACATTTTAAACATCGCAGATCACTCTGGATTACCAACTAAGGAGTCAAGCGAGCTATGCTTTTAATTACGGCATATAGCATGATGGCCGCAATTACTATACATACAATAATGAGCGTTCTTTCCTGCTTGCGGAACATAGGAACGCCTCCTTCACTTATCTATTGGCGCATTTTGGTAACCTATTCACAGTTTGGTTCATTCTATCGAGTTTTAACCCTGCTTCTGCATTGAATGTAGCAGTATTTCTTTTTAGTGTTTACCTGAATTAGTGTGAGATATGTCATTGTGTTTTTCCTGTATACGCAAACTTATCTTTGGAGACATTCGCAGAATGAGTTACAATACAGATAAGCTATATATGGAGAACTTTTGAACAGGAGGCTGTACTGAGCTATGAAAATAACATCTATCGAGCCTACTCCCAGTCCGAACACCATGATGCTGCATCTGGATGAGCGACTGGAAGCGGGTATCCGCAGAACATATACACGGGACAATGAGCGTTCCGCTCCCCCATTTATCCGGCGCATGCTGGGCATTGAAGGGGTCAAAAGCGTGTTTCACACGACTGACTTCGTAGCCCTTGACCGCAAAGGGAATGCAGATTGGTCCACCATTCTGGGTCAAGTCCGGGATCAGCTAGGCGAGGAAGGCGCTGACGCCAATTGGGATTTGCCAGAGGAAACCTCTGGAGAAGCATTTGGCGAGGCACAGGTCTTTGTGCAATTTTTTCGTGGCATTCCAATGCAAATCCGAGTCAAGGCAGGGCAGCAGGAGGAACGAATTTCCTTGTCCGACCGCTTCGTGCAGGCCGTTACCCGTGTAGCGAGTGCAACGCTGATCAAGGAACGCAAGCTGAGCGATTACGGCGTACGCTACGGTGAGCTGCCGGACATTGCACGCGAGGTCGAGCAGGAATTGGAGGCAGCCTTTCCGCAAGAGCGGCTGGAGCAGATTATCCAACAGGCGATTGCCCACGGCGCAAACAACAGCGAATTCGTGGAGGAACGCCGCGAATGGAGCGATGCCGAGCTGGAGCAAGCCCTGCAGCACGAGGATTGGCGCACACGCTACGCTGCGCTGGATCGGCTGGAGCCGACGCCTGAGCATTTGCCGCTTATCCGGCAAGCGCTGCATGACGACAAAATGCAGCTGCGGCGGCTGGGCGTCGTCTATCTGGGCGATATTCGCTCACCGGAGGCGATGGATCTGCTAGCCGAGGCGCTGCGCGATCCTTCAGCGGCAGTACGCCGCACCGCAGGCGACACGTTGTCGGACATCGGCGACCCGGTCGCTACCAGCGCAATGATCGGAGCCCTGTCGGATAGCAGCAAGTTGGTGCGCTGGCGGGCGGCACGTTTTTTATACGAGGTTGGAACCGAGGATGCACGTGATGCGCTGGAGAAGGCTGTCGATGATCCCGAATTCGAGGTTAGTCTGCAGGCTAAAATGGCGCTGGAACGCATCGAATCAGGCGAACAAGCCGCGGGCACAGTTTGGCAGCAGATGGCCAAGCGGAACTCTTAATTTAAGATTCTACAGGTGATTTTCAAAAAATTGTCGATTGTCAGAAGATGTACAGGTACGATATACTGTAGTTCGCTATACAATAAAATATCATGTCATACACCTCATCAACCCTGTTTTATGATGAGGTAGAGGTCGCGGATGTAATCAGTACACCGGAGGAGACGATAAGAGCCGTCTGAGATTCCAGTGGAAAGGTACACCCGCCGAAGTATGCGGAGTTGACTCTTTGTAAATACTCCGAATGCTGGGGCTGCTAACCGAAAGGAGCAGAACTGTCACACGCTGTCCTAACACAGACACGTGTGTTGAGCTATCTTGTTATGGAAGAAGGTATGGTGCGGAATGCATAGACAAAACCGCAGGCGTATTCCCTGCGGTTTTTTGATTTATATACTCCCCCTCCTTCTGGCTCTTGCCCTGACATGAAATACAATTTCATGAAGGAGTGTTTGAACGTGCAACACAAAGCAACACCTGACGCAACCTTGCGTAAAAGTCTCAAAGCCCGCCATATGACGATGATCGCCCTCGGCGGCTCTATCGGTACGGGCCTGTTCCTCGCCAGTGGAGGCGCGGTTGCCGAAGCTGGACCCGGCGGTGCGCTGCTGGCTTATGCAGCAGTTGGCCTCATGGTCTACTTCCTTATGACCAGCCTCGGTGAGTTGGCTACATTTATGCCTGAATCCGGCTCTTTTAACACCTATGCAGGTCGCTTCGTCGATCCGGCTTTCGGTTTCGCCATGGGCTGGAACTTCTGGTACAACTGGGCGGTGACGATTGCTGCCGAATTAGCAGCAGCGACCGTGCTCATCAAATATTGGTTCCCGGAAAGCCACTCTGCCTGGTGGAGTCTGTTATTCCTAGCCGTAATCTTCGCGTTGAACGCATTGACAGTTAAAGGCTACGGTGAGTCTGAATACTGGTTCGCCATGATTAAAATTGTGACCGTGGTCATCTTTTTGACCGTAGGTGTGCTGATGATCTTCGGCATTATGGGTGGTCCTGCGGTTGGCTTTGCCAACTTCACGGTAGGAGACGCCCCGTTCCATGGCGGATTCTTTGCTGTATTGGGCGTATTCATGGCAGCCGGCTTTTCCTTTCAGGGAACGGAGCTGATTGGGGTAGCCGCTGGAGAGAGCGAAAATCCGCGTGAAAATGTGCCGCGCGCCATCCGTCAAATCTTTTGGCGCATCCTGTTCTTTTATATTCTCGCGATTCTCGTGATTGGATTGATCATTCCATACACCAATCCAAATCTGCTGCGGGGAGATATCAGTGACATCGGGGTCAGCCCGTTCACGCTCGTATTTGAAAAAGCAGGGCTTGCGATTGCTGCTTCTGTTATGAACGCCGTTATTTTGACTTCCGTATTATCGGCAGGTAACTCGGGTATGTACGCGGCAACTCGGGTACTATACGCTTTGGCACGGGAAGGTAAAGCCCCGCGTTTCCTCGGACGTATCAATAGACGAGGCATTCCTATGAACGCTCTGCTGATCACGACCGCTGTCGGTATGCTAGCCTTTCTCGCCTCCCTGTATGGAGACGGTGTAGTCTATAACTGGCTGCTGAATGCTTCTGGAATGTGTGGGTTTATTACGTGGGTCGGGATTGCAGTCAGCCATTATCGTTTCCGCCGTGCCTTTACTGCACAGGGCCACAGTCTGAGTGAGCTTCCATACAAAGCCCGCTGGTTCCCGTTTGGGCCGTTGTTTGCCTTCGCTCTGTGTATCATTGTCATTATCGGGCAAGGGGCGGATGCCTTCACCGGACAGGAGATTGACTGGAAAACGATGATCGCTACGTATATGAGTGTGCCGCTGTTCCTTCTGCTGTGGCTCGGCTACAAATGGATCAAACGTACTAAAATCGTTCCGTTAAAAGAATGTGATTTGAGTCCAGATGCTTCTTCGGATAAATAATAGAAAACAGTAAAAAAAGCCCGTCTCCACATATCAGGGAAAACACGCTGGTAAGCCTGGTCCAAGACCATTTATCCGCATTTTCACCTGTATATGCCCGGAGACGGGCTTTTTCTGTTTATTTGGAGGAAGGTTCCAATGAAGCTGACAAAGACATGGATAAGGCACGACGACTAAAAACACCATATATAACAGCAATCAGCGTCAGCACTGCAGAAAACAAGTACAAATTAACGATGCCTAGATGATCTGCAATCCAGCCCATTAACAGGAGCGAAATACAAAAGGTCAAACTTGTCAGTGTGGCCTGGGCAGACAGCACCTTGGGCAAATCATGTACAGACACACTCATCTGCATCATCGTGCGGCGGGATACGACAGACATTTCCGCAGGTAGTCCCATCAACAACACGATAAGCAGCGTCAGCGGCGGTAATGTGTTCAGTGCGTACCATGCTGTCAGCAGCCCATAACCTGCCATCCCCGCCAACATGGCGGGCAGCAGCCTGCGCTGCAAATGCTTGACGCAGGCGAGGACAACGATGCCGCCGCCAATCGCTCCTGCAAAATACGCTGCATTGATGTATCCCCACCATGCTTCGCTCTTGTGCAAAACCTGCTGGGCGAAAGCAAGCGTGAACGCGCCTACCCAAACCGAACCCCCTAGAAGGTCAATCATATCCATAAAAATAAGAGCTTTCAGTCTGCGACTGGCTCCGATAAGGCTCCAGCCCTCACGAAGTATTTCCTTTTTACGTTTGGGAGGTAGTGCGGGGCTCTCTGATTCCGGGCCATACAGTGTATCTTCCAACTGTGAAGGGGGCAAGTCATGATGCCCTTGCCCGGGCTCAGTACCAGTTTCGGAAACCGAAACATCTCCACCTCGTACCCTTGTTCCAGGTTGCAGCAAATAATGGGCTTTGCCCTCTAGTGGATCTCGAATCAAGCTGGTGAAGATCATTGCTACCATATAGAGTCCGCCAGCCACTAGCAGTGTTTTTTCCGAGCCTAGCATGGCTACGAGCACACCACTAAGCCCCCACCCCGCTAATTGCACCGTCTGATCGCTGACCGACACCAGACTGTTTGCCCGCATGAGTCCTTCCCCGGACGCAAGGCGGGGAATCAGCGCATTACGTGCAGGCGTGGTCCAGCCGTCCAGAAAGGACATGGCTGCCACCAACGTAAACACAATCACCCATATCGGTTCCGTACCCGCTGACCACAAGTGGCCCAGCAGAATAGCGAAGAAAACCAGCTGTCCGAACTGAGAAACGAATAAAATAAAAGGAAGCTGGAATCGGGCCAAAATGAGCGGTGCTAAAAAGCCGCTGATCATCTGTGCTCCCATTCGCAGCAATGGAACGAGCACCGAAGAGAAGATGGAGTCCGTTTCATGAAAAACCAGAGACACAAGTGCCATAATGTAAAGAATGTCGGCCGCATTAGACATGGTCTGCGTGCCAAGCAAATAGGTAAAGGAACGCTTGTGCATATAAATAAAATACTCCTTTGTTAATGTAGCTTTTTACAGCAAGATGATTAGGTCCATTTCAGGGTTACACGAAGATTGCCGGTACTTCCTAGATCCGTAATCTGATAGGAAATGGATTTCAAACCGAGTTGATATAAGGATTGTAAATCCTCCTTGAGACTTCGCTCCGTTCCCTGATAGGCAAAGGTAAGTGTCGTCCCTCCCTTATTTACAATCTTACGTACCTGTTCCTTAATGTCGGCAGATGATTTAACCAGACCCTTGCCGTCTTGCAGCGGATATTCGAGGGTATTGTACAGTTTTTGATACACAACAGCCTTTGATCCTCCGGCAGTTACCAGTGCTGACAAGGTTTCCCGATACGATGTATTCGCTTGAGGATACGGCTTAACCCATGAGTGATCCCGCCGCATTTCGGTATCCGTTAGCAGATAATATGAAGTGCTTACCTCGTTCGCGCGATCCGGGGTTGGATCATCCCATGTCGTATCCATGTGATACCATCGACCATCTAATAAAACCAGATTCCATGCATGCAGCTGGCCCCCTGCTCTTCCTTCCACAATCCGGTTCGTAATGCCTGCACGTTCCAGCATTTTATAGGCCAGCAGTGAATAACCCTGACAGACCGTGCTTCCCGTTTTCAGGCCATCATAGGCTGTGTACTTTTGCTGTGCTTCATCATACTTCAGGCGAACGACGATCCAATCATGAATGGCCTTTACCTTCTCATGATCCGTCATTCCCTTCGTAATAATATCCCCCAGCACCGCTTTAACTGTGCTATCCACATATGCTGTCTGTTCCTTCGTCTCCCGGTAGCTTAGACGAATCGTAACCTGAGCGGAGGTCGTTGTCCCTGTATAGCTGAATGCGTAGCTTTTGATCGTATAATTTACATACGGATCGCTCTCCATGGCCTGTTGGATGGCCGTCTGTAATTGCTGCTTGAGACCGTTCACTCGCCCTTGATATGTAAAGGTCAGCGTTTCACTCCGCGTAGCCATTGCCTGTAAAAGCTTGTTCTGAAGCTGCTGCGATGATACGGATGGAGCCGGCTTAACCGACGTCGCATACACATTGCTGCCCCACTCCACAGCCTGCGGCAGCAACACAGCCAGCGCTGCACCCGCAACCAGACATTTTACAAGCCTAACCCCGATTTTTCTGTTCATACAGAGCGTTCCTGCCCTTCTTAGCATAGTTGTAAACAGCTATATCTTACCATAAAAACAGTTGCCCCAAACGCTCTAGTTTTGTCAGTTGCAGACGAGTAAGGGTGCAGTTCAAGACAGGTTGTGACATCATACTCGGCTATATAACAGATCGGATAATGAGCAAACATGTCGTTCGTAGAGAGTTTTATCACAGCAATCTAGATTTCCTCATGATATGGTACTGGCATCGGAAGTAAATGATATTGATTCTCATTCTAGATCAGAAAGGCTGAGCACTATGCCAGAATGTATCTCACTCCTTCGTACGCCACTGGGTCAGACTGTGCGTTTGCAATCTCTCGCCCCTCTTCATCCCTCATTGCGCCGCCGCTTAACAGACATGGGCATTAACGAAGGTTCCATCATACGGTTAAAAAAAATCAGTTTATTGGGCGGTCCTATTGTCATTGAATGCAACGGCCAGCTGGTCGGCCTTCGCCAAAATCAGGTGAAGCAACTGGAGGTTGTTCCAACATGGACATGATCGCTCTATTCGGTAATCCCAACACAGGAAAAACCTCATTATTTAACAAGCTGACTCGTACGTATGCAGAAGTAGGAAACTGGTCCGGCGTCACAGTGGAAAAGAAAACAGGCATCCTGCGTGACAAGTCTGCCGTATTGGTGGATTTGCCGGGCGCCTACTCTTTACTCCCTCTTTCGCTGGATGAAGGTGTCGCAACTCGATATTTGCTGGAAGAACCTCCTACGGCCCTGATTAACATTGTGGATGCCTCCCAGCTCCAGCGTAATCTCTATCTAACCGTACAACTACTGGAGTATGGCCGTCCGCTTGTACTTGGCTTAAACATGACTGACGTAGCCGATGCCACGGGTCTTCGTGTAAACAAGGATTTGTTAGCTAATCAATTGAACGTTCCCATCATTCCTATGGTGGCGCGTACAGGCAGTGGAAGTAAGCAAATGCTCGCTTCTCTTCGGGAGGTAAGACGTACATCCAATGCTTTTCAATTGGACTACGGCCCTGCCGTTGAAGCTGCTATTACCGATATTTGCGACTTGCTGCCAAATGCACCTGTGCCGCAACTGCGGTGGGCCGCACTGCAATGTCTGGAAGGCAATCCTGTCGTCATGGAATGGATGACGAATGAGGTACAGCGTGAACAAGTAACTGCACGCATCCAACGTTGCGAGGAAGAACTTCTCGGTGAAGGCCATGCCATCACCCCTGCTCAGCGTATTCGTTCTGTACGAACAGCATGGATTGCTGATCTGTGCACCAAGGCACTCGACACCTCCAAACTCAGACCGCACAGCCTGACGGATAGGCTCGATGCACTATTAACTCATCGGTATCTGGGGATTCCGATCTTTTTGCTGCTGATGTACGCTACCTTCAAGTTCACCTTCGATTGGGCGGGTACGATCCTTTCAGATATGCTGGATGGATTTTTTTCAGGGACACTCAGCACTTGGATTTCTGAGTTACTCGTTCACTTGAACGCGTCTGCTTTTACGCAAAGTCTAGTCGTGGACGGCATCGTGGCTGGAGTCGGGGGTGTGCTTGTTTTTCTGCCTCAAATTGCTATTTTATTTCTGATAATTTCAGTGATCGAAGACTCTGGTTATATGGCACGGGTCACGATACTCATGGATCGCCTGATGCAAGCCGTTGGCTTGAACGGGAAAAGCTTCATTCCCTTCATCATCGGATTTGGCTGCAATGTCCCTGCGATTATGGCGGCACGCACCATTGAACAGCCCAGAGAACGCCTCATTACCACATTGCTGGTGCCCTTTATGTCGTGTTCAGCCCGCCTGCCGGTATATGCGTTGTTTGCGGGTGTGTTTTTCCCAACACATGCGGCAAGCATTATCATGCTGATGTATGTGTTAGGAATCATCGTTTCACTTATACTTGCCAAAATTTTTTCCAAAGTATCCATTTTGTCGGGTGAGCCCTCCCTCTTTATCGTGGAACTTCCTCCCTATCGAGTGCCGCAGGCTCTTACACTATTCCGCAGCACATGGGAGAAGGTCAAAGGCTTCGTCCGTAAAGCCGGAACCATTATTCTTGCAGGTTCCGTTGGCATCTGGCTCTTGTCCAATTTCGGTCCGCAGGGCTTCGGGGCAGAAATGAATGACAGCCTGCTTGCCACCGTTGGAGGTTGGTTCGCTCCATTACTGGCCCCTCTCGGTTTTGGCACCTGGCAAGCAGGAGCTTCCCTGCTCACAGGCTTTATGGCCAAGGAAGTTGTCGTATCAACGATGAATATTATTTACCACGTTCCCGATATGCAGGGACTTGAACTACAAGTCAGACAGGCCTTTACACCGCTTGCCTCTTTTAGCTTTATGGTGTTCATTCTGCTGTATGTTCCGTGTCTGGCTACGGTAGCGGTCATTCGTAAAGAAACCCTTTCGTGGCGTTGGACCGCATTTTCTGTGATCTATCCTTTGACCGTCGCATATATCATCGCCGTTTTGATCTATCAATGTGGCAGATTATTAGGTTGGGGTTAAGTCAGGCCCTATAGTAAATAAAAGGAAGTGAATTCCATGATCAATATCATCATTTTATTGGCGATCCTCGGTTATAGTGCGTGGGTGCTGGTAAGATTTTTGCGAAAAAGCCGTCAAGGCGCCTGTGCGGGGTGTTCGTCGAGCAAGTCATGTCCTGGCTGTGCCGTGAGTTCTATGAATGAAGATCATGCGAAAATCAAGAAAAGTATTTAATTCAAAAACTCATCATCACAAAAAAAAGCGGCTCCGGGGGTTTCTTACACCCGGAGCCGCTTCTTATTTACGCTTCACCGATATACTGCCAAATGCTCACTTAGCTCTCGCGTGTGCAAGTAAACTTCACGGTACAGCTCGTATAGGCCTTCATACTGTGCCACACGTTCTGGGTTCGGGGAATATCTCGCTGCTTCACGCAGAAAAGCTTCAGCGCACGCTTGCAGAGATTCAAACCAGCCGCTACCATAAGCAGCCAGCATGGCCGCTCCCAAGGCAGGTCCCTGTTCGCTTTCCAGCTTAATGATATCCGCGTTAAAAATATCTGCCTGCATTTGCAGCCATGCCTCATTACGCGCACCGCCGCCGATGGAAATCACTTCATTCACCATTTTGCCCGTTCCTCTGAGAATATCAATGGATTCCTTGAGCGAAAACGTAATTCCCTCCAGTACTGCCCGTGTAAAATGCGCAAGCTTATGCCCCGCATCCATCCCGATAAAGCTACCTCGAATGGTTGCATCTGGATGAGGTGTACGCTCGCCGACGATATAAGGCGTGAACAGCAGCCCTCGGCTGCCTGGTTCAATAGAGTTCACATCTGCCAACAGTGCATCAAAAGAATGCTCTGGTGCAAAGGTATCCTTAAACCAAGTCAAGCTGTATCCGGCCGCGAGCGTAACCCCCATAATATAATAAGCATCCTGCTCACTATGATTAAAAAAATGTGCCCGTCCCTGCACATCAATATCCTTGCGCTCCTCATAGGAAAGTACAACCCCTGAGGTGCCGATGCTGCACAGGGTGCGGCCTTCGCTCAAAATGCCAGCGCCAATCGCGCCACATGCGTTGTCGGCACCACCTGCAAAGACCTTCGTTTCAGGCGAAAGCCCGCTCTGCTCCGCAATCTCCGGCAGTAGCGTACCCGTCTGATCAAAGGATTCCACCAGCGGCGGGAACAGCGACAACGGTAGGTCAAACGCGGCAGCGATCTCTTCGCTCCACTGCTTGTTCGCAATATCCAGCAGCAGCGTGCCCGCCGCATCCGAATACTCCGTCGCCAGCTCTCCTGTCAGACAGTAGCGCACATAATCCTTGGGCAGCATAAAATGTGCCGCACGGGCCAGCACCTCTGGCTCATGCTCCTGTACCCACAGCAGCTTGGGCAGCGTGAAGCCTTCCAGCGCGCGATTACGTGCGATGTTCAGCAGCTCCGACCCGAGCTTTCCTTCAATACGACGGCATTGTGCTGTTGTACGCGTGTCATTCCACAGAATAGCCGGACGAAGCACTTGTCCTTCCTTGTCAGTCAGCACAAGCCCATGCATCTGTCCCGAAAAGCTAATACCGTCCACAGCATCTGTGTCGCCGATTCCGGCCTTCTCCACAAGCTGTTTCAGTGATGCTAACGTGCCACTGACCCAGTCCTCAGGGTGCTGTTCGCTATACCCTGCCTTCGGCTGATGGAGCGGATAAGACTGGGAGGTTTCATAGGCCACCTGCCCCTTGCGGTTAACCAGCACCGTTTTGACCGCGCTGGTACCCAAATCTACGCCAATGACATAGCGTTCCTGCTCCTGATTTAGCTTCTCCTGCATTGGAGTTCCTCCTTCCTTGTCATCGTGCAGCCGTTGTTTCATATATAAGTCCTGGTATTAGTCAGCCAAAATGTATTGATTTAATGTTGCTTTCAGATATTCCTGACGACCGGATACGTTTTTACGTGGTGTTTCGTTCGCCAAAGCATATTCAGCCAGAGAAGCAAGCGTTGCTTTTCCGGATACGATGTCTGCTCCAATACCTTCTTTAAAGCTGCTGTAGCGCTTCTCAATAAAGTCCTCAAACACACGATCCTCGATCAGTTTGGCAGCTACCTTCAACCCCTTCGCATACGTATCCATACCTGCGATGTGCGCAAGGAACAAGTCTTCCGGCTCAAATGATGCTCTGCGCACCTTGGCATCAAAGTTGATACCGCCACGGCCCAAGCCTTCATTTTGCAGCACTTCATACATGGTTAGTGTGGCATCATACAGATCCACCGGGAATTCGTCCGTATCCCAGCCCAGCAGTAAATCTCCCTGATTTGCATCCAGTGATCCCAGCATGCCGTTAATCCGTGCTACACGTACTTCATGATCAAAAGTATGACCCGCCAAAGTTGCATGATTAGCTTCCAGATTAAGCTTGAAATGCTGATCCAGATCATATTTTTGCAGGAAAGCAATCGTCGTCGCCGCATCAAAATCATACTGATGCTTCGTTGGCTCCTTCGGTTTTGGCTCAATCAGGAACTGGGCGTCAAAGCCAATTTCACGCGCATAGTCTACGGCCATATGGAACATACGTCCCAAATTGTCCTGCTCCAGCTTCAAATCCGTGTTCAGCAGTGTTTCGTAGCCTTCACGGCCTCCCCAGAAAACATAGTTATCTGCGCCCAGACGTTTGCCCACTTCCAGTCCTTTTTTAATCTGAGCAGCTGCGTGTGCGTAAACATCTGCATTGCAAGTCGACGCAGCTCCATGCAAATAACGTGGATGACTAAACATGTTCGCCGTGTTCCACAGCAATTTTTTCCCCGTAGCTTTCATATGTTCCTCAATTAGATCCACGATGGTATCCAGATTGCTGTAAAATTCCTTCAATGACGCGCCTTCTGGTGCAATATCCACATCATGAAAAGCAAAATAAGGTAAATTCAGCTTATCCAGCAGCTCAAAGGCAGCCTCCACACGTGCCTTTGCCAAATCCAGCCCGGTAAACTTGGACCATGGACGTTCCGCTGTTTCTACACCAAAAGGATCGGAGCCGCCTGCAACCAGTGTATGCCAATAGGCCATGCTAAAACGCAAATGCTCCTCCATCGTTTTTCCCGCTACAATTTCCTGTGGATTATAAAATTTGAACGCAAAAGGATTGTCGGATTGCTTGCCCTCAAAGTTAATTTTAGATACCTGTTCGAAATAAGCCATTATAAGTTCCTCCTTTGTAGTAAACGTTTACAAAACCGATTCTAGCACAGTCGAAAGACTTTGTCTATTGCTTAAACTAAGTTTGTTTTTATGATATAATATCAGGAATTACACCAACAGGAAGTGAATTAACCATGAATGTCACTGGCGATCAGGCGCTTGTCAAAAAGCTAAATAAATCCATTGTGCTGGAGCGTATTCGCCTTCATGCTCCGCTATCCCGGGCACAGTTATCCAGTCAAACTGGATTAAACAAGGCTACCGTTTCCAATCTGGTGGCAGAGCTCATCACCGATGGACTTGTATATGAGACGGGATTAGGGGAATCCAGCGGCGGGCGTAAGCCTTTAATGCTGCTATTCAACAGCCGTGCAGGCTTTGTACTCGGTATTGAGGTGAGCGTACAGTACATCAAGGGCGCTCTGACTGATCTGGCAGGCACCATTGAAACTGAGCTTAGCCTTTCCCTTACTCAGCATGATCCCGCCTTTGTTATGGAACAGATTCGAAAGCTCGTTCTGGAGCTCATGCAGACCACTCCTCCCTCCCCTCACGGTATTGTCGGCATTGGGCTGGGGGTGCCGGGTATGGTGGATGAAACCGGAACCGTTTTGTTCGCACCCAATCTGGGCTGGGAAGAGGTTCCGCTGCGGCAGCAACTTGAGGCCGAGCTAGGTCTACCCGTCGTAGTGGATAACGAAGCTAACGTCGGCGCACAGGGCGAGTTGTACTATGGGATGGACGGCGATCACCGACAGCAGGTGCGGGATCTGGTCTACATCAGTGCAGGGGCCGGGATCGGGGCCGGGATTATCATTGATGGCAAACCGTATCAAGGAGCTTGGGGGTACGCCGGAGAGACGGGTCATATGACCATTGATTGGAACGGACGACTCTGCTCCTGCGGTAGTCGCGGCTGCTGGGAACTCTATGCTTCAGAGAAGGCGTATGTAGCATCCACATTGAAACTGCCTGCACAGAATACAGCGGAATTACTGTCATTTGCTCAGCAAGGTGAAGCAAGCACATTAAGCGTCCTTGATGATATTGGGCGATATTTGGGTGTGGGTATTACCAACATTGTGAACAGCCTCAACCCCGGAATGCTTATCATCGGCGGTCCACTGGCGGAAGCCAGACCTTGGTTGGAGCAAAGCATGCGTGATGTGATTGACGAACGTGCCCTGCCCTATCACCGTCGGCAACTACAGATTCGTTTCTCCACGCTTGGCAGCCGTTCGACGATGCTAGGTGCCGCCTATGCAGCAACAGCTCCTTTTCTGGGGCGAGTACGCGTGTCTTTATAAGAAAAAAAGCATACGGGAACACTTAGGTTCCTGTACGCCCACTTTTCTCGGAATTTTGCAAAATCCTATAAAAAAGATTAGAGACTATAAAAGGCCCCCTCCGCAGTATGTAACTGCGATGGAGGCCTTATCTATACCCTATAACGATCCACAGGACCGTCGTCTGCTCTTAGGTTGGATTAAGCGTTCAATACTTTTTCAAACTTGGTTTTGTTCATACCGGAAATACGTTCTTCTCCGATCAGAGTCAATGGAACGGCACGAATGCCCATATCCCAAACCTCTTGTGCAAAAGCTTCATTGGTTTCAATGTTGCGTTCTTCGTACTCTACGCCTTTTTCACTCAAATAGCTTTTTACTTGACGGCAATGCGGGCAGTTTGTAGATGTGTATACTATTGCTTTTTCCATGAATATCACCTCATCATTTATTTTGTTACATCATATTTATTCATATTTCCAAGGATCATTACAGGGCCAGTGCGCTGTGCTCCAAGCTTTCGATGTACTTCTCGCTGTCCATAGCAGCCATGCAGCCACTACCTGCTGCGGTAATCGCTTGTCTGTAGCGAGTATCCTGTACGTCACCACAAGCGAATACGCCAGGCACGTTTGTTTCGGAAGTACCCGGATTTACGACGATATAACCGTTCGCATCCGTTGTAATTTGCCCCTCAAGGAAGCCCGTATTTGGATGATGACCAATCGCCACGAATACGCCGCTAACTGTAATGATTTCCTCTTCACCTGTTGCATTATTCAGTACTTTCAAGCCAGTGACTCCATTCTCGTCCGCAATCACTTCTACAGGAGTACGATTAAGCGCCCATTCAATTTTGTTGTTCGCACGAGCACGATCCTGCATAATTTTGGAGGCGCGCATTTCTTCACGACGATGCACCAATGTCACTTTGGAGGCAAATCGAGTCAGGAAATTGGCTTCTTCCAATGCAGAGTCTCCACCGCCGATGACAACAATTTCTTTGCCACGGAAAAAGAAGCCGTCGCATGTTGCGCAAGTGCTTACGCCACGTCCGATATTATCCTGTTCACCGGGAATACCCAGATATTTGGCAGTCGCCCCTGTGGAAATAATCAGCGTATCAGTAACCAGTTCACCCAAACCTTCTACATCCAATGTAAATGGACGAGCCGTTGTGTCTACTTTGTTTACCCAGCCTGTGCGGAATTCAGCGCCAAAACGCTCCGCTTGCTTACGCATATTATCCATCAAATCGGGTCCCATGATTCCTTCAGGAAAACCTGGGAAATTTTCGACTTCCGTAGTCGTAGTTAATTGTCCGCCTGGCTGTGGTCCTTCGATCACCAGTGGGCTCATGTTAGCGCGTGCCAGATAAATTGCAGCGGTCAAACCGGCAGGGCCGGTACCTATAATAATGGACTTGTACATATCTTGGTTCCTCCTAAAATATCATAAGTATTATATAACGAGTTTTCGGCACCGGGCGCTGGGCAGCTGCATATACTCTAAAAGTAATTCCACCAGAAGCTTATCCCAAAATGTGGACACCCGGATATTGCAAAAACGAATCACTTGTTTTGTAGCCTCTTATGACTTAGACTGATTCTAAATCCTAATTTCATTATGCGGAAATAGCTGTAAACAGTCAAATGAAGTTTTCATGAAGCGAAGTATAAAGATAAATCAGGTATGGAGGGATTATCCCGATTATGAATGACGTTTTTTTAGGTAGCTTTATTTCTGCCCTGTCCACTGGACTCGGCGCCGTGCCCATACTGTTTATGCGCAATATCACGCATCGACTTCGCGATGTTCTGTTGGCTTATGCCGCAGGAATTATGACCTCTGCATCCGTGTATAACCTCATTCCCGAAGCAATCCAGCATTCCAATTGGTTCGTGCTGACTGCGGGAATCCTGCTCGGCTGTCTCGTATTACTAGTGATGGAAATGTACATTCCCCATGCGGATTTGGAGGACCCAGACTCCAAGACCTTTCAACTGGAGTCCAAATCTTTTCTCATTATCGCAGCTATTACATTGCACAATTTGCCAGAAGGACTCTCTGTTGGGGTCAGCTATGCAAGTGAAACTCAAAATCTCGGCAATCTGATCGCCTTCTCTATCGGCCTGCAAAATGCCCCGGAAGGCTTTATCGTAGCGTTGTTCCTTGTGAATCAAAATATCGGCCGTTTCAAGGCCTTGGGCATTGCTACCCTCACCGGAGCCGTGGAAATCATTACGAGTCTGATCGGGTTTTATTTGAGTAGCTGGGTGAACGGACTGGTACCTTACGGCCTTGCTTTTGCCGCCGGAGCCATGATGTTTATTGTCTACAAGGAATTGATTCCCGAGAGTCACGGGGATGGCAACCAGCGGATCGCCACATTCTCTTTTATTCTCGGCTTAATTACGATGATTGGGCTAACCGAATGGCTATAGCCGAGCAACACAAAAAGGCTGCCTTCTGCCTGTAATTCAGACAGATAAGCAGCCTTTTTGGCATGTTCACATGGAGATACCTCATTTTTTTTGGTTCATGGAGCGCAGTGCTTCACGATACTGCTCGTCCTCACTTTTGTGAGTCTCCTTCTCTCCATTGGATATTTGGGAACGTCTATCCTTTTCTTGGTCTTTTTTGGCAAAACCACGTAAAGCCGCACGATAATCCTGATCTCCGTAAGCATCCTTGATGTTCTCGCGATCCTTTTCTACCTTCTTATCCGTCTGGATATCAGGCACCTTGTGTTGTTCCTCCGCATGATGTTCTTCGACGTCGATATCCTTATGCGGCATCTCTCGCGTAGAATCTATCCTTTCACGCACCTCGGGTTCCACCTGTACAGGATAAGGACGTTTGCTTCTTTGCCGTGACTCCTCTTCCGCGGGGCGAGTTTTGGGAGAGGATTTGCGCGTCATCTTTGTATTAAATACCAGCAAAAAAATAAAGGCAACCGCAGCTACTACGATAAAAGCAATGGTCATCGGTAGCCTCCTATTCCCTTTCAGCGCTACGGTACCGTCCCGCTATCTCAGCGACCCGTTTGCCCAAAGAACGACCTAGTGCAAGATCATCACCCGTTGGAAGATTAGGCGGACCATTGGGGTCTGTCTCCACTGGACATGTTACCCCTACGCCGTAATAGGAGCCGTATAATGCATTTTCCGTAATATTAGCGGGCAGTCCTACAATAATCATGCCTTGATGAAGCATCGGAGTAATCAAATTCAGAAGCGTAGATTCCAATCCACCATGAACGGTAGCTGTTGTGCAAAACACAGCGCCGATTTTATCTACCAGCTTGCCCTGCGCCCACAGATACCCCAGCTTATCAATCCAGCTTTTCAGACCGCTGCTGATGGTACCAAAATGGCCCGGACAACCCCATATAATGGCATCCACACTCACTAGCTCATTCACATCGGCCTCATTCACATGCTTTAACAACACTTCCGTATGCTCAAGGTGTGCTCCTTCTGCGATCGAGCGAGCGAGACGTTCGGTATGCCCATTTTCACTGTCATATACAATCATGATTCTGGTCGTCATTATGCGCATCATCCTTTGTCAGCAAAATCATCTTTTTCGCATGCGCTCTTAACCTTGCCCAAAACCCATCTGAATATTATGAATCATTTGACGCATACTTTGAAAATCCAAGAACTAGGGAGGCATGTAAACATGAATTCACGCGCCATATTAGTCAACCTGCTAGTTATTATCATTATTCTGGCAGGTGGTGGAGCCGCCGCCTATTACTACAATCAATCCGCCAACTACATAAAAACCGATAATGCCCAAGTGAGCGGACAAGCAGTTACCGTTGCCTCTCCAGGCGCTGGCAAACTCACAGGCTGGAATGCTGAAGTTGGTAAGACCTACACCGCTGGAAGCACGCTTGGTAATGTAGAAGGGGGAGGAAGCCGAATTAGCGTTACGATTCCAACCGATGGTACCATCGTACAGCAATCTGCAGTCAACAACTCGATTGTTGGGGCAGGCACACCCTTAGCGAAGGCTTTTGATCTAAATAATTTATGGATTACCGCCAATATTGACGAAACGGCTGTACAGGATCTTCAAGTAGGACAGACGGTAGATGTATATATTGATGCTTACCCGGATACGTCCCTGAGCGGTAAACTCGAAAAGATCGGCCTGGCGACCGCATCAACTTTTTCACTACTGCCCACTTCTAACACCACTGCCAACTATACCAAGGTGACACAGGTCGTGCCTGTCAATATTTCCATTCAAGGTTACAAAGGGCTGGGTATTATCCCGGGAATGAGTGCGACCATCAGAGTTCACAAGTAGGAGGCTGTCATGGATCAAAAAATGTCCGTCGGACGTATTCTGTCCGTGCTGCTGCTAGGCGCCTTCATTTCGATTTTGAATCAAACGCTGCTCAACGTGGCCATTCCACATTTGATGAATGATTTTAATGTATCTGCAACAACCGTTCAATGGCTATCCACCGGATATATGCTAACCAACGGGATTCTGATTCCTATCACTGCTTTTCTGATTGAGTCATTCGGAACACGTGCGCTATTCATCTCCGCGATGGGGTTATTTACGGCCGGGTCTGTCGTCTGTGCTACCAGTACCGGCTTTGCGCCTATGCTGGTTGGACGCGTTATTCAGGCCAGCGGAGCGGGCATTATCATGCCTGTGGTCATGAACGTGTTCCTGACTGTGTTTCCCCCCGAAAAACGAGGCGCTGCTATGGGGACCATGGGGATTGCCATGATGTTTGCCCCGGCGGTTGGACCGACTTTATCCGGTTGGATTGTGGAGCACTATAGTTGGAGACTGCTATTTTTGCTGGTGATTCCGTTGGCAATCATTGATATTCTGTTTGCCATACGCTGGCTCAAAAATGTATCCAAGCTAACGAAACCGAACTTTGATCTGTTGGGAACCATCTTTTCCACACTGGGCTTTGGCTTCCTACTGTATGGCTTTAGTTCAGCTGGAGACAAGGGCTGGGACAGCAATACGGTAATACTTACACTCGCTGCCGGGGTTGTGTTTATTGTAATGTTTATCGTGCGCGAGCTGAATATGGTACAGCCGATGCTGGAGTTCCGTGTGTTTAAATATGATATTTTTACCGTATCGACCTTAGTCGGGGCTACCGTCAACATGACGATGTTTGGCGGGATGCTGCTGCTACCGATCTATTTGCAAAATATACGCGGCTTTACGCCGCTGCAATCCGGTCTGCTGCTGTTGCCGGGTGCACTGCTGATGGGTGTGATGTCACCGATATCAGGGGCAGTATTTGACCGTATAGGCGCAAGGCCATTGGCGATCATTGGACTGATTATTACAGCAGTCACAACCTGGGAATTCAGTCTGCTGACCGATGCCACCACCTACGGACATATTATGATCATCTATACGATTCGCAGCTTCGGAATGTCATTGCTGATGATGTCCGTCCAGACGGAAGGGTTAAACCAGCTACCTGCCCATCTCGGTAGCCACGGTACAGCCATGTCCAACACAGTACGGCAAATTGCCGGGTCTATCGGTACCGCTTGGCTCATTACTGTAATGAGCAGCCGAACGACAATTCATGTAGCGGATTATGCGAATGTCGCTACCACCGCCAATGTTCCTTTAACCGAAGGGGTAGCACAGTTGGGACAAACCCTCGCGCAAACGGCGGGCATTTCAACAGAAAGTGGCTCATCGTTGGCGCTACAACAGGTGTACCGAAGTGCCGTTACAGAATCAACGATCCATGGCATTAATGATGCCTTCATCATTGCTACAGGGATTGCGCTGGCGGGGCTATTGTTTTCCTTGTTCTTACGACGATCTACGCCGCGCCGAAGATAGACGTACAGCGTTTCGAGGCTGCAAAAGAAGGAGCATTCACCCCCTTGGATTTTAAGAGGTATGAATGCTCCTTCCTGTTTGTCATCTTGTGATTATTAGTCCTATGACCGCAATAAGCGCAGGCCATTCAAAATGACCAGTATTGTGCTGCCTTCATGCCCAATAACCCCAAATGGCAAGGCTATATCCTGCACAAAGTTGCTGATCACAAGCAGGAAAATGACACTTACCGCGAAGATCATATTTTGTTTGACCACCCGCTGCGCCTTGCGCGCCAGTGCTATCGTCGGAGCGATCTCCTCGATTCCATCATTCATCAGTACCACGTCTGCGACCTCTAGCGCTGCTCCGCTGCCATGCATCCCCATGCCTAGTCCTACGGTTGCTGCTGTCAACGCAGGAGCGTCGTTCACACCGTCGCCGACCATGACGACATGCCCGTACTGCTCCCGCAGCATGCGAATATGGCTGACTTTGTCCTCCGGCATTAAGCCAGCATATACAGCGTCGACTCCAGCCTGCTCCGCGATCACAGCGGCCGTTTCTGGACGGTCTCCGGTTAGCATGACAACCCGGATACCCTGCGCTTGCAGGCGTTTCACGGACTCTTGAGCCTGCGGACGCAGCTCATCGCGTAGTGCCAGCATTCCGGCAATCCGATCATCCGCGAGGATGATGGATACGGTTTTGCCCTCAGCTTCCAGCCGGGCCCGACTCTCCATCCACTCTGGCTCTGCCAGAGGACTAGGTCCATCCAGCACATCTGTGCGACCGATTTTCCATTTCACCCCGCCTATGATGCCTTCCATCCCCCATCCAGTGAGTGCCTGTACTTGCTCAGTTGGGAGAAGCTCTCTCTGTCCCCATTCAGCTTGAGCTTTGGCTACAATCGCTCGCGCCAGCGGATGCAAAGAATAACTTTCAATTGTGGCAACAATCTGCAATAGCTCATCGGCATCGTATTCTGCGGCGGTAATCCAATCCGTGACGACAGGTGACCCCATCGTTAACGTGCCTGTTTTGTCAAAAGCAACAACAGAAGTCAATGCCATATTCTCCACATGTGCACCACCTTTGAACAGGATTCCCCGTCGGGCACGGTTGGAAATGGCCGATAGCATCACTGGCATAATGGATGACACGAGCGCACAGGGTGAGGCCACGACGAGGAACACCATAGCCTTGTAGAACGCTGCTGCCCACGTCCAGCCTAATGCTATGGGTGCACCGGCAATGACGATCAGCGTGACAGCAACAACAATTCGGGCGTACACCGATTCGAACGTTTTAATAAACCGCTGGGAATCAGGAACTTCGGTCTGAGCCTCTTCCACCATACGAATGATTTTTGAAAATAAAGTGTCCTCCGAGGACTGACTCACCTCTACATATAGCACGCCTTCTCCATTAATGGTGCCGGCATATACTTCGTCATCTTCCACCTTATTTACCGGAACAGACTCCCCGGTAATCGATGCCTGATTCACTGCCGAAACGCCCTTGGAGATTCGGCCGTCCGCCGGAATCAGTTCGCCCGGCTTCACCAGCAGCAGGTCGCCTGGCAACAGTTGCTCAATGCCGACTGTTTCCGTCCCCTCGCGAGACAAGCGCAAAGCCGTTTCCGGCTTCAACGCCATAAGCTCAGAAATATCCTTACTACTACGCTCGGTGGTATAGCTCTCCAGCGCACCGCTGAGTGCAAAAATAAAGATCAGCATGGCTCCTTCATTCCAATAGCCAATGGCCGCAGCTCCTAGGGAGGCAGCGATCATGAGCAGATTAACATCCAGATCATGTTCTCGGATCAGTGTTTCGACCCCTTCTCTGGCTTTGGACCAGCCCCCAAGGGCATAGGACACTACATACAGAATGACCGATAGCCATTGCCACCAATGGGAGACTCCCCATGCCATCAGCATCAGCAATCCACTACCTAGAGCAGCTTGCATCTCCTTATTTTTCAGCATGCTTTTAAGCTGAAATTGCGGCTTGCGATTCGGACCGGGTCGTCCGCTGCCACTGTTTTTTGAAAGGGTTCGGTTAGAGGGAGACAATGTATCTTGTAATCGTTGAGCAGCTTGCATCATGTCACGTTCCTTTCCATATTTTGTTCCTTGTACTAGCATTTCATTGAGAATGATATCCATTGTTAAGTGCCCTAAAATAGCACATGCTGCTTCGGGAAGTCCGAAGCAGCATGTTTGACAATGAGAATGATAATCATTTTTGCATCTATACAATTATTTTGGATTAGAGAAACTTTTGTTTTATTATATACCTTTTCTTTTCCACTTGTAAACCAGCAATGGCCTAAATAAAAAAAGATACCCGCGCAAACACCGCAGGTATCCTCCATATTTAAAGCATCCTATTCAGGATTTGCAAAATTCGATTCCAGTCGCTCCAAAGTGCAATATATAGACGAACTAGACCATTTCGATCTATATATTGTTCATTGAAAGTCGCTTATTGGATTTTTGCAAAATCCTCTATTCCAAGAATTCCGGTTATCTTCAGGCTAAAGGAAACTTCCACGCATGATTGTGTGCAGTTCCTGAAGTGTGCTGACGATCTGCGGGCTGTTGCAGTCCCAAACGCGCAGCCGCAAGACGTGCAGTGGGAACCGCTGTGTCCGGGCAAATGACCCCCGTCAGCTCATTCTCCCAGATCGAAATTATATCCAGATAATGGTTAATTCCATCTATTACTACCCATAAAGGAAGCTCAGGCTTTACACGTCGAACAGCTTCCATTATGCATTTTATCGTATCACTATTATTCTCATGACCATCGACACCGGATGGAATCAACTGCTCCTCAGCCCTAATGTCATCGGATGGAGTTGGTATGACTTCTAAAATGACCGTATCGGCAAAACGTGCCAGATCTGCAGCTTGAGCCACCTGCTTGATCTGCCGTGCGCTCACTTCGGACATGTTATTGGAATGGGCTGACTCCCCCGACCGTGCAGCTTGCCTGTTCCCTGTTTGGCTTACGTTAGGCACCAAAGACGGGTCAACTGTCAAAAGCACGCCTACCCGATATGGAATGCACCGAAGACGCCCGCATAAAGTCTGCTCTGCAACGCCGTCAATCCAGTCTCGCGCTGCCCGGAATTCGTCCACGTCAGCCGGATTGCGCACTATAATCTCCAGCTTGGGTTCTCCCCCCTGCCGCACGCTCCGCAACGCCGCACGCAGTAATGCCTCCAGCTGCATATCTTGCAAGCTTCCAATACCCACCGCATTGTTCTGCTCAATTAGGGCTATAGTGAGTGGTGATCCGTTCAAAGACTCGAATAAGCTTTCATATTGTGTTTCCAGCAAACTGATAATTCGGCGGGACAAATGCTCACACAATCCAGGCAGGCCAGATGCCTGGTTAAAGGTTTTGTACGTGTCAGATGCACGTGAACCGGGAATAAGGATGGGATCAGGCTCCCCGTCAGGGGCATGAATCGTCTGTCCAGACTCTGCTACGTCCAGATAGGCATAGCATAGTTTCCCTACACGGCCAGATGCCTGTGACAAGGGACCATGCAGAAGACTATAACCGTCATAACTGCCTATTTCTGATGCTGTCTCTGTGCTTATACGACTCAAACTTGCAGGAGCATCGGCATAAATCCGTATGGAGGTGCGCCTGTATTCATCGCTCCATTTTAGGAGTGTGCCCATTGCTTGCCCAATATCGTTGCCGTTATTCAGCATCGTTTCCCCAAGTAATTCCGGATTCGCAGCCATCAAAGCCTCTGCTCGACTGATTACGCCCTGCTCAGCTAAACCAACCAGCCAGCCCAACGGATCTTCCTCCTGCGTAGCAGATACTTCATGGCTGCCTGCCTTTAGCGTCTCCATAGCCAACCTCTGTGCAGCAGCCTCCATACCCGGCTCTGGAACTTTGAGATCCCGGCTATTTTTGCCACCCAACAGCTCTGCGAATACATGCATCAGTTTAGCCTCCATGCTATTAATCCATCCTTTCTTCCGTCAGCAAGTTGGCACACACGAATTCGAGTACCCCTCCAAACAAAGAAAACGCTTACCCATAATGGAGCAACCGAATCTTACATGGGCCTTACTTGTAAAGCCCCTACCTTAACGTATTAGGCACGCCACACATTTATACATTTCGGCACAACTACCCTACATCCCAAAATAAATCTCTATCCTGCTGGTACAAGACCACTCGAAAAAGGAACCTATAAGATAAACACCCCCGGTCTTCACAGGATGCCTACATCCGATGTTAACCCGGGGGTGTTTATTTTTTTACTCGTAAGAACGAACCTTCAATACACGCATCACATTCAATACGGCTAGCAATGTTACACCTACATCGGAAAATACAGCCTCCCACATCGTAGCAATACCGAATGCTCCCAGCGTAAGAAAAACCGCTTTGACACCTAGCGCAAATATAATGTTTTGCCATACGATACGACGTGTGCGCTTGGCGATATGGATCGCCGTAACCAGCCTTGAAGGCTCGTCGTTCATGATTACGATATCTGCCGCCTCAATCGCAGCATCCGATCCCAAACCGCCCATCGCTACACCGACATCTGCCAGCGCCAGTACGGGTGTATCATTAATTCCATCGCCTACGAACAAAATTTTGTCGCTCGTTTTTTTACTTGCAGACAACTGCTCGATGGCTTCGGCTTTGTGCTGAGGTAACAGTTCTGCCCGTACTTCATCCAAACCCAACTGTCGTCCTACGGCCTCGGCAACAGTCCGATTGTCACCCGTCAGCATGATGGTTTTCACCACACCCAACTTTTTCAGTGAAGCAACCGTTTGGGCTGCGTCTTCCTTAACCTCATCCGAAATCAGAATGCACCCGGCATACGTTCCGTCTACAGCCACATGTACGACCGTTCCTTCATCCAGCGTCCCTGCTTGCTGCGCCACGTTAAATGCCACATGCTCCCGCTCCATCAGCTTGGCGTTCCCGGCTGATACCAGACGACCGTCAATTTGTGCCTGAATCCCGTGACCGGATATTTCACTATATTGCTGAACCCGTTCTGCTCTGAGTTCATTACCGTAGGATTCACGCAGAGAAGCAGCAATAGGATGTGTGGAATGCAGCTCGGCCAAAGCGGCGGTTTCGAGCAAGGTTTCGTTTGTAAAATCTCCGGCAGGATAAATCCCTGTTACACGGAAAACACCTTTTGTGAGTGTGCCTGTTTTATCAAAAACAGCGTATTTCACATGATTCAGAGCTTCAAGATAGTTCCCGCCCTTGATCAGGACACCTGAACGGGAGGCTGCCCCAATTCCCCCAAAGAAGCCCAGTGGAATGGATACTACCAGCGCACAAGGACAAGAAATAACGAGGAAAACAAGCGCACGGTATACCCAATCTGCAAATTGTGCATCTGGCACAACAAGCGGTGGAACAACCGCCAACAACAGCGCTACAATAACCACTACTGGAGTATAGTATCTGGAAAATTTCGTGATAAACTTTTCAGTCGGCGCTTTTTTGGCACTCGCATTTTGCACTAATTCCAAAATTTTCGAGACCGCCGATTCACTAAATTCTTTGCTAACCTCTACCGTTAGAAGTCCGTTCGTATTGATAAATCCACTCAACACGTTGCTTCCCGGCTCTACGGTACGAGGCACGGATTCACCAGTCAACGCAGAGGTATCCACATGCGATTTACCATCTATAACTTTACCATCCAGCGGGATCTTCTCGCCCGGCTTAATTACAATCAAATCCCCAATGCGAACGTCTTCTGGGGACACTCTCCGTACGGACTCAGCCGTCTTCAGATTGGCATAGTCCGGTCTAATATCCATCAGATCACTGATGGATTTACGTGAACGGTTAACTGCAATGCCTTGAAACAGTTCTCCGATTTGATAAAAGAACATGACAGCTACGCCTTCCGGGTATTCCCCAATCGCAAATGCACCAACTGTAGCCAGCGTCATCAGGAAGTACTCGTCAAAGGCCATTCCACGTATCAAACTGCGTACAGCCTGCAAGACAACATCACCGCCAACGATGATATATGCCAGTAAAAATAGGGCCAGCTTGCCTACACCTTCGACAGGTAACCACCAGGCAACAGCCGCAACTACCGCACCAATAGCCAAACGCGCAATCATGCGGCGCATACCGTCCGTACCGTGATCATGCGTATGCCCAGCGTGGCTATCCTCTCCATGCGAATGTGAATGAGTGTGGGTGGCTTCACCATGTTCGTGCTCTGCATGGTGGTTGTGATGCTCGTGTGCATGATCCCCGTGGTCGTGTCCATCGTGCGTATGGGCTTGCTTGCCATGTGCTCCATGATGATGACCAGCGTGGCTGTGAGAAGCATGTTGCCCGACCTCGTGTGTATGCCCTTCACCTTCACTATGATGCTCATGACCGCATGCACAACCATCTGTGCAGTCTGGCTGTACTGCACCAGCATTGCTTCGGCTGTCTTCACGCAGGCGTCCACGAGCATTTTTTACAACCATTCGAACATGTGGCTCAAGTCTGTGAACCTTCCGTTCGGCTTGACGAAATATCTCTTCTTTTTGATCCGAACTTGTGGTCATCGTCAACGTTTTCGTAACAAAATTGACCGAGCAATCCATGACCCCTTCTATTTTACTGACTCCATTTTCAATCTTGAGAGCACAGTTCGCGCAATCCAAACCTTCCAAAATCCATTCATGCCGTTCCGTTCTTTTTAGAGCATCCATAGTCATTGGCCTCCAATTAACTATATATGAGCAACTGTTCATATATTATTTGTTAAGGCCATTATATTCAGGATCAGGGTCAAAAGTCAATGACTCTAGCCCTTTTTAACAAAAAAATCGACTTCAACGGACGAACGCCAAAAGAGCGCCAATCGCTTGGCGCCCTCTGTTGTTTTATCCCAAAAATTATTGATGTGATATGTGCTGATGGGTTTGCAAAAAGATCTGCTCCACATGATTATCATCCAGTGAATAAAACACCGTCTTGCCTTCTTTGCGTCGTTTGACAATACGCAGGTTGCGCAAATAACGAAGCTGGTGGGATACCGCAGATTGTCCCATGTTCAACACCTGGGTCAGATCATGAACACACAGTTCTTTTTGTGCCAGGGCATAAATCAGCTTGATTCGTGTCGGGTCACCCAGTGCTTTGAACAGCTCCGACATTTTGTAGGCGATGGAATCCTCAACAAGGGAAGATTTTATGCGCTCAATTTCCTGATCTGAACCGTGACAAGCCGGCTCGCAATCCAAAGCTTCCGTTTCAGAATTCATCCTTTTCACCCCGTGTATTTCGACTTGATGCTCCTATTATAGCAAATTCGTAGAGTTTACGAATAGCTTATATTACAGCTTGCCCTGTAACAGAAAACTTCCAAGTCTCAATGCTTGCCTAACACTATAGCTTTACACTACTTAGAGCTTTATAAAGCTTAATTCAATGTTTTTAATACTTCATCACTGTAAGGAATAATTTCATCTATTTGTTGATCACGTAACTTCACCGCAAACGCTGGATCAACCAGCAAAGCACGCCCAACCGCAACCAGATCAGCTTCCTCTCGTTCTACTTGCCCCACGAGTTGTTCTAATCTTGCCTCTACATTACTGGATTGATCGGTTTGACGATTATTATTTTCCAAATCACTCAAAAAGGCCTTCTCCAAACCAATCGAGCCCACAGTAATCACTGGCTTGCCTGTTATCTTTTTCGTCCAAGCTGCCAGGTTTAGATCAGACCCTTCAAATTCCGGTTCCCAAAAACGGCGGCTTGAGCAATGGAATACATCCACTCCGGCCTTCACTAATGGAGTGAGAAATTGTTCAAGTTCCTGTGGTGTTTGGGCCAGCTTTTCTTCATAATGGTACATCTTCCACTGGGAGAATCGCAATACAATTGGGAAATTCGGCCCTACTGCACGACGACAAGCCTCAATGACCTCCACCGCAAACCGAGTACGCTGGACCAAGTTGCCTCCGTATTTGTCGGTGCGCTTATTGGTTTTGTCCCAGAAAAATTGATCGATTAAATAGCCATGTGCTCCATGAAGCTCAATACCGTCAAAACCCACTCGCTGGGCATCGGCAGCGGCCTGTGCATAAGCTGAAATAATATCCGCAATCTCAGCCTCCGTCAATGGCTCAACCACCTTTTCGCCGGCGGGAGAGATACCGGATGGACCGACAGGCAATGCCTCGGGATTCGGTTGATTATCTGCACCTATTTTACGGGCCGTACCCACATGCCAGAGCTGCGGTATAATCTTGCCACCTACCGCATGAACCTCCTCAACTACCTTGGCCCACCCCTTTAATCCCTCACCATAAAAATTAGGAATGCTTGTGTGCTCCACAGCTGCGGGATGATTAATAGCAGTGCCCTCTGTAATAATCAATCCTACTGCATTTTCGGCACGGCGACGATAATACGCGGCCACGTCAGGCCCTGGAATACCTTGAGGAGAAAAATTCCGTGTCATTGGCGCCATAACAATCCGATTGGGAAGAGATAAATTACCTAACTTAAAAGGTTTAAACAGTAATTCTGTGTTCATTACTTTTTCCTCCGCTCTCCACTAGTATTATCGTTTTCACTCTACTGTTATACAATTCCATTTTACACATATGTAAACTTGAGTTCAAGAAGCCACAGTTTTTATTTTAATAAGCTACACAAAAAAAGAAGAAGCGGCTCTAAGTCCGCTTCTTCTTTCCTAATTCGTTTGTACTTGAGTAATTTTGCAAAAATCCTACTTATTAGTGTGCTACCATGTTGTATTCCATAATCCATACAGAACCACCAACAACGGTCAACAGGATAACTACCCCGAAAATCAAAGTCATGACATTCCAGCGTGGTCCATTGCTCTCACGAATGTGCATGAAGAAGAAAAGCTGAACCAGAAATTGTAGCACTGCCGCGGCTAAAATAACAACCATGGTCGAAGTGCGGCTCAACATATGATTCATAACCACACCGAGAGGAATGATGGTCAGTACGATGGACAGAATAAACCCGATAACATAGGATTTCACTGAACCGTGAGAATCATCATGACCATGCGAACCCGCTCCTGTTTGATGCTGTGCCATCTACATCACCCCCATCAAATAGACGACTGTCAGCAAGAAGATCCAGACAGCGTCCAAAAAGTGCCAGTACAAGCTCAATGCGGAAACTTTCCCCTTCGTCTCTGGTGTAAGCCCGCGTTTTTTCAACTGGAACATGAGTCCAATCATCCAAACCAGACCTAACGAAACGTGAAGTCCGTGCGTTCCGACTAAAGTGAAGAATGCCGACAAGAACGCACTGGTTCCAAAATTGGCTCCTTCGTGTACCAACTCAACAAACTCGTAAACCTCAAAACCGATAAAGCCAAGACCCAGGATCGCCGTCACGATTAACCAGTTAATTAATCCCTTCATGCTTCCTTTGTTCATGGCCAACACAGCCAGACCACTTGTGAAGCTGCTCGTGAGCAAGAGGAACGTTTCAATAATAACGCCCGTCATGTTAAACAGCTCTGCGCCACCCGGTCCTCCGGCTGTGTTGTTCCGAAGGACGACGAAGGTTGCGAACAAGGTACTGAACAGGATTACGTCCGTTACGAGGAAGATCCAAAAACCAAGCATCTTCAATTCTTGCGGATCGTGATGCCCGTGGTCATGATCATGGCTTTGGTGTGCTGCTGCTTGTGCCATTATACAGACCCCCTTATTGCCGCTTCCGTGCGTTTTACTTCATCCGCAGGGATATAGTAGTCGCCATCATAGGAGAAGAACGAACGGCAAATCATACAAATTGCCACACCGATCAGTCCTGGAATATAGAAGAACGACCATCCGAATACGAACCCGAAACCTGCAATGAAAAAGAATACCGACATAATGAATGGAATCGCCGAGTTCTTCGGCATATGAATCGCTTCAATTGGCGGTTGCTTTCTGAAAATACCTTTTGCACGTTTATCTTTTTCTGCCCACCAGTCATCACGTTCTTCTACTTGTGGAATGGTAGCAAAATTGTACTCCGGTGCAGGTGAAGGAATCGACCATTCCAACGTATGGCCACCCCAAGGATCGCCTGTTGTATCCTTCAGCTTACGGTAATTCTTGATGCCCAGAAGAATTTGAAGAACCTGGAACAAGAAACCAATCCCCATCAAGAATGCCCCAACGGTCGAAACGAGGTTAAGCGGCTGCCAGCCGGTATCCCAGCCGTAAGTGCTCAGACGACGCGTCATACCCATCAGACCGAGAGAATATTGCGGAATAAAACATACATAGAAACCGATGTTCCAGAACCAGAAAGCCCATTTACCAGGCGTTTCAGGCAATGTGAAACCGAACATTTTAGGCCACCAATAGTACAGACCTGCCAAGTAACCGAACACTACACCACCAATCAGAGCGGAGTGAAAGTGAGCGATCAGGAAGTAACTGTTATGGAACTGGAAGTCAGCAGGCGCTACAGACAACATGACGCCTGTCAAACCAGCAATCAAGAAGTTCGGAATAAAAGCAATTGACCACATCATAGGAGTCTTGAATGTAATCTTACCCCGATACATCGTGAACAGCCAGTTAAATACTTTAACCCCTGTCGGTATTGCGATAACCATCGTCGAAATCGCAAAGAATGCATTAACATCTGCGCCTGATCCCATCGTGAAGAAGTGATGCGCCCAGGTGAAGAAGGACAAGATCGCAATAATGAACATGGCGTAAACCATGGACTTGTATCCAAACAATTTCTTTTTGGAGAATACGCTGATAACCTCGGAATAAATACCGAAGGCAGGCAAAACTACAATGTATACCTCAGGGTGACCCCACATCCAGATCAAGTTGATATACATCATTGGGTTACCGCCGAAATCAAGCGTAAAGAAGTGTCCTCCTCCGAAGCGGTCAAGGAACAGCAATGCCAAAGTAACCGTCAGAATCGGGAATGCGAAAATGATAATAACACATGACGAAAATACGGACCACGTAAAGACAGGCATTTTCATCCAAGTCATACCAGGTGCACGCATTTTAATAATGGTCACAATAAAGTTGATCCCCGTAGCCAATGAACCTATACCCGAAATCTGAATACCCCAGATATAGAAGTTCTGACCGACGCCTGGACTAAATTGCAGTTCTGAAAGCGGTGGATAACTCAACCAACCTGCATCTGGCGAACCGCCGATAACGAAGGACAGGTTGAACAACATCGCTCCCATAAAGAAAAGCCAGAAGCTTAATGCGTTCAGGAAAGGGAACGCAACGTCGCGCGCACCAATTTGAAGTGGTACGGCAATGTTAAACAAACCAAACATCAACGGCATCGCCATAAACAGGATCATGATCGTGCCATGTGTTGTGAAAATCTGGTTGTAATGCTCAGGATGCAGTAGTGTAACATCTGGTGTAGCCAGTTGAACACGCATCAATAATGCATCCACGCCTCCGCGGAATAACATCAAGATGGCCGCAAGAATATACATAATACCGACTTTTTTATGGTCAACAGTAGTCAACCAGTTTTTCCAAAGCCAGCCCCATTTTTTGAAATAAGTGAGCACAAACACGATCCCGATCGTCGCTAATGCGATGGAGACGTCCGCTCCATAGATCATTGGGTCTCCAGTAACGAAGAAAGTGGATGCAAACTCTTTTATTTTGTCAAGCATTGGGGGCCTCCTTCCCTATAATCATTTAATTGTGTCCGCTCATATTCATATGACTCATGTCCATTGCCGCATGATCTTCTATGCCGGACTGAGAAGAACCTTCTGTGGATGTAGCTTCACCATGTCCAGCATGTGGGTTAGAAGCACCCTCCACTACATACTTGTTAACAATGTCTTTGAACAAGCCATCTGGAATCGAAGAATACTCATCAGGCTGGGACAAACCTGGTTTTGCAAGCGCCAAATAGCCGTCTTTCGTCAGCGGCTTAGACTGCTTTTTGATGTCAGCGACCCAGTTTTTATACTCTTCATCCGACTGGACTTCTACATCAAAACGCATTTGTCCAAAATGCTCACCGCTAAAGTTTGCACCCGAACCAAAGTAAGTTCCTTCGTGATCGGCCTGCAAATGCAGTTTCATAGCCATGCCTGACATGGTGTAGATTTGTCCGCCCAATTGCGGAATCCAGAATGAGTTCATCGGGGCGTCAGCAGTCAGTTCAAAACGGACTGGAACACCTTTAGGAATGTGAACTTGGTTAACTGTAGCTATACCTTCCTCTGGGTACATAAAGAGCCATTTCCAGTCCAGTGAAGTCACTTGAATGGTTACTGGCTTTTGCGTACTTGCCAACGGCTTGGAAGGCTCCAGCAAGTAGGTATATCTTGCAGTAATGACAGCAATAATACAGATAACGATAATTGGAATAGCCCACCATGTGGTCTCCAGCTTTTTGCTGTCATCCCAGTGGGGTTGATACTTCACCTTGTTTGTCGGTGTATCACGATACCGCCAAATGATGAAGAAAGTCAAAATCATGACCGGTACAATTATTAGCGCAGACAATGCCGTTGTAAGAATGATCAGCTCTTTTTGTGCTTGCCCAACGGGTCCTTTCGGATCGAAAACAACGTATTTTCCGCCAGCATAAAAACACGTCCAAATGAGCAATGCTACCGTGAGCACGGTCAAAACCAACGCAATAATCGCTTTTGGTTTTTTGTTCATGTTGTTCCCCTCTCCTTAAATAATAAATTACTCAAAACTTTACGAACTCCTGTAATGTTGCCCCTATATAAGATAGCAGAAAAGTGGCCACTTTTTTTATTGTTAACAGAATTGTCGATTATTTGTCCGTTTTTTGTGAAAAACATCTCTAAAAATAAAATTTCTCTTGCAAATTCAAAATTTCTTATTAATACAAAGATGACATAATAAAAACGTTATTTGTGTATCTTAAAGAAGTTATATTAAAGAAAAAAGCGGGACTCCTTACAGTTATCATCCTACACTGCTCGAAGCCCCACATTGTTGTTTTCGGCATATCTTTGCTTTAAATCATTTTTAAATTGTATTAACTGCGGCCGTTTTCCTGGTCTTCCTTCTTGCGTGCAATGACAAATGATTTCCCAACTAGAAAAATAAAAATCCCGGCAACAACGCAGCCAATGCCTGTCATTAAATATATATTCCGATCAGTTAAATTACCTATATCAAGCAAAATAAGGATAATACCTGCAATACAGGCGATCCAAGCGATAACAGATACCGTCCGGCTCATTTGCCCGTCAGTTGATCCTGATTTCCTAAAATTTGCAGCCATACCCTCCACTCCCTTCGGTCTAAAATAATTTTTAGCGCCCTCGTCCGGTATTTTTGTCAGTATGCACATATCTTGCTTCTTTATTCTCTTGGTCTCTACATACCTGAAACAACCCTCTGCATATCTTGACTATTATTACCCCGGAAGACCCAGTGTTCAAACAAAAGGGAGCAGAGACAGGCCTAAATCTGCCTTATTTTCAAAACATCTCTTCGTTTATCGTTTAACGTCTGGTCTCCAACCAGTTATTACTTACTACATTTCGATACCAATAGTAACTTTCCTTCGGGGTGCGGACCTGTGTGCGGAAATCGACATGAATCATGCCAAATCTCATATTATATCCCTCTGCCCACTCAAAATTGTCCATAAGTGACCATGCCATATATCCTTTGACATGAAGGCCGTCATGAATAGCCCGGTGTACCTGCACCAAATGCTGCTGCATATACGAAATACGACGGTCATCCTGAACCTTGCCATTCACGACATCATCGTTGATGCAAGCCCCATTCTCTGTGATATAAATATCGAGGTTACCGTATTTTTGCAAATAATGCAGTACCTCGTACAGCCCACGCGACTCCACTGGCCAACCGATATCCGTTACAGGTAGCCCCATATTGATTTCTTCAGATTGAAGAAACCCGGCTTCAGGATTAAAACGATTAACTGACATAGCATAGTAATTGATACCGATCATATCAATAGGCTCTCCGATAATATCCATATCCCCATCCTGAATAGGCACGGTGGCTCCCTGCTCCGCAAACCAGTCTACCAAAAACTGAGGATACGAGCCTTGATAAATAGGTTGAAGAAACCAGTCACTGTGCAGGGAAATGGTGCGCGCACAAGCGGCTTTATCTTCCTCAGATGTGCTGTAAGGAACAGCCCAGGAGACATTGGGAGCGATACCGATCTGGCCACTGGTGCCCAGCTCGCGAAAACGGCGCACAGAGAGACCATGCGCAACTAGCAAATGATGTCCTACATCAATGGCTGTCTGAAGATTTGTCAGACCCGGGGCATGAACACCCAGCATATTAGATAAAAAGGCGATGCACCATGGTTCATTGAATGTTAGCCAATGGTGTATTTTACCGTGAAACTCGCGGAACATCGTTTCTGCAAACTGGACAAACGCTTGAATCGTGCGACGATTCTCCCATCCTCCAGCATCCTGAAGCGCTTGAGGCAGATCCCAATGGTACAGTGTACAAAACGGTTCAATCCCATTTTCGTTCAACAAATCGACTACGCGATGATAATAGTCCAATCCTTCTTGATTGACTTCACCGTCACCATTGGGAAATATACGCGGCCAGGACACTGAAAAACGGTATGTACGAATGCCCAGTTCCTTCATTAGGCGGATATCTTCCTCGTAGCGATGATAGCTGTCACAAGCTACATTGCCGTTATCACCGTTGAATACTTTGCCAGGCGTATGGGCAAAGGTATCCCAGATCGACAAACCTCTCCCATCCTCCTCATAAGCTCCCTCGATTTGATAGGCTGCCGTCGCGGTCCCCCACATAAAGTCCTGCGGAAATTGAAAAATGGTCATATTGTCTCTTCCTCTCCTTCAATTATAATCGTATGTTGGTTCGTTATTTCCTGCTCTTTGGTAAAAATCCATGACAAAATAAATCCTCCATGCTCAGGATCAGGCAGAGCCTGACGAGCATCTGCGCTAAACGGATGTGAATAGCGAATCGTGCAGCTACCCGTCGGGACAGACGCGGTCAATTCAGCACGGACGAGCCTGGAACCAGACCATTCCATGCCGACCGTCATCCCGCCATGCCCCATCAATCCACTGACCCGTCCCTCCGACCATGCCGTTGGCAAGGCAGGCAGTAACGTCAGCTCTCCCGGACGGCTTTGTAGCAGCATTTCTGCAATCCCCGCCGTCGCACCAAAATTACCGTCGATCTGAAAAGGCGGGTGAGCGTCGAATAAATTAGGATAGGTCGATCGCGACAGCAACGTGCGAACATACCGATGTGCGGCGTCGCCATCTTCCAGCCGAGCGTACAGGTTAATCAACCAGGCACAGCTCCATCCGGTATGCCCACCACCGTGATCAAGCCGTCGACGCAGCGATATGCGGGCTGCCTCAGCCAGCTCCGGGGTATCACGGATGTGAATTTGTCGACCGGGATATAACCCATATAGATGCGAAACATGTCGATGCCCAGGCTCCGCTTCCTCAAAATCGACAAACCATTCCTGTAACTGACCGTGACGGCCAATTTGATAGGGCATCAACCTGTCCCGTGTCTCCTCGCAGCGGGTGCGGAACTCATCGTCTAATTCCAGCAGGCCCGCAGCTTGAATGCAGTTATCCAACAGCTCCCGAATCAGCGTCATATCCATGGTGGAGCCCATAGATATACTGCAATCCTCGCCGTCCGGCGTTTTGAATTTATTTTCTGGTGATGTAGATGGGGACGTCACAAGCCGACCCCCCGGGCCTTCCACGAGCCAGTCCATGCAAAAGGCTGCCGCCCCCTTCATGAGGGGATAAGCTTGTTCTGCCAAATAGGCTGTATCCAGGGTAAACAGATAGCGCTCCCATAGGTGAGCAGTTAGCCATACACCCCCAAGCGGCCAAAACGCCCAACTGGCATGGTCTCCTGAAGGTCCGGCGTATCTCCACACATCTACATTGTGATGAGCTGCCCACCCTTGAGCACCATAATGGATGGAGGCTACCCTCCGTCCCGTACGAGCCACTTCTCCAATCATGTGCAGCAATGGTTCATGGCACTCGGCAAGATTGCATACCTCTGCGGGCCAATAGTTCATCTGCGTATTGATATTGGTTGTATAATTACTGTTCCACGGCGGCTGCACCCGGTCATTCCAGATGCCCTGAAGATTTGCGGGCTGACTCCCCGGACGCGAGCTGCCCATGAGCAAATAACGGCCATACTGAAATAACAGTACCTCCAGCCCCGGGTCGGCCTGACCTTTCTGATAACGTTCCAATCGCAGATCGGTCGGTAGAACGGACTCGTCGGTTAGAGTATCACCTCCCAGTTCTAATGCAACGCGGTCAAACAGCTTTCGATGATCCTGTTCATGGCGTTGCCGCACCTGCTCACTTCCCAGCGAAATTGCTTTGTCTAAAGTGACTTGACATGCTTCTACTGACTCTGTTGCATCACTATTCGGCATAACGTGGAATCCCCGAAATCCGGTAGCTGCTGCCAAATATACCGTGATTTTATCCGCGCCCGAGATGATCAGTGCTCCATCAGCACCCTTCGTCAAGGTTCCTCCCTCAGGAATAACCCTCGCCTGAACTGCAAAAGCCATCCCCAAATCATTTTCATAAACGACAGACTGTGGATGATCACCGTGATAATTAGATTCCACATGACTGGGCGCTCGCCCAGTCAACGTAATAAAGTCCCTGATCGGCTCATCGGATGGACCGCCATTATCGCTATCCCATTTGGATGAATCACCAAAATGTGCATCCTCTCCAACCTCGTCTTCACAAGGATGGGGGGAAGTGATGCGCACAGATGCATGGATCTTCCCAAGCTTATTCGCAGTCAGTGACACCATCATGATTCCATCTGGCGCACTGGCGATAACTTCACGAGTATAGCGGACTCCATCACTTTGAAAAGTGACCGCTGCCGTTCCGGTCAGCAAATCCAGTTCCCGTTCATAATGCACAATTTCCCCTAGGCCCTCCTGCGTAATCCACAAATCTCCCAAAGGCTGATAGGCTTCCGTATCGCGACCTAGCATATCCGCATTAATCAGTTGTTCCGCTTCCTTGTATTTTCCATCTGCAATCAGCTTTCTGACAGGCTGCAAATATCGCAAAGCATCATACTGAACGCCGTCTCTGGGAAACCCGGACCAGAGCGTATCCTCGTTTAATTGCAAATGCTCCTCTCTGATTCCGCCAAACACCATAGCTCCCAGTCTTCCATTGCCGACTGGCAATGCTTCCTCCCATACCTCAGCAGGCTGGCGATACCATAAACGCAGGGACTGTGGTCTTTTGCCTTTCGTCACATCAAACCCTCCCCCATCAAGATGAAACAGAGCGCTAATCCTGTATGGACCATAAGGACAAGCGCTCTGTCATTCCGGCATTCAAAATTTCGTTAAAAGCAGTCAGCTATTTAGAAGCCTTACCGCTCCATAACTCCACTCTGTCCTTCACCAGTTGCGTGTACTGCTGTTCCATTTGGACAGCTCCGGCGGCATCCAGTTCTTTAATCATGTTGTCGTATACCGTATCAAAATTGGAAGCTGGTGCTAAAATAGCTTCGGGTATACGTTTGCGGATAATGTCTGTCGTTTTTTTGAATGTAACGTTATAGTTGGATTCATTGTCTGTTGTCAGGTTATAGGCTGCGCCCCAAGGCTTTACATCAAATTCTTTCTTGTCCGGGAACAGATCTTTCCACGTTTTTACGCCATACGCTTTAAGCGATTCTTTCTCTGGCTTCGAATAAGCCGCGATAATTTGCTCCGGGAATTTGGCAGTATAGTAGTTGCCTGTAGGGTCCTTCACGCCGTCACCATAGTGTCCGCTGATGAGCGTGTACAAATCTATACCCGTAGATTTATTGAAGTTGGTTGTATTGTTCGTTTTTTGCTCCAGTACATCAGCTGGAATGACGCGTTTGCCGTCTTTGATCTCATAATGCTTGCCCTCGATCCCCCAGTTCACTAGCACCTGTCCTTCATCGGAAGCTAAATAATCAAGGAATTTAATAGCCCGCACCGGGTCCTTGCAATTTTCCGTAATCCCTACACCATAACCGGACGCGAAGCCCGTATCCTGAAAGGAGCTATCCTTGTATTTCTCCGAAAGTGTAACTGGAAAATGCGCGTAGCTGGAATCGGCCTTGCCTGAAGCTTTTAACGCATTTTCGGCATCCTGATACCCCCACTCCTGATCAATCAGACCAAGGACACGGCCGCTGGCAATTTTGGATTTGTATTGATCACTTTTTTGCACAAACGAATCTTTATCGAGCAGCCCTTCATTATACATGTGGTTCAACCAACGGAAATATTCCTTTTCTTCAGGACGTTTGTAATGAAGCTTCGCTTCAAATGTTGTGGGATCAATAAAATATTCACCATCATCTGGCGCTCCAGTCGTCTGGAAGGCAGGATTCGTTACGGTAATCATAATTCTCCAGTCGTCTGCATCCAGCGTGAGTGGGATCGTTTTTTTGCCATTGATCGTTGGGTGCTTGGCTGTATAGGTTTTGAGTACGTTTTCATAATCCTGTAGCGTTCTTACCTTTGGATATCCTAACTCCTTGAGCACCTTATGCTGAATTTCAAATCCGCCCGTCGCGTCAAAACTCTCCTGTCCCACACCTGCATATGTAGGAAGGACATAGATGGATTGATCTTTATTACTGTATTTCAAACGATCCATATAGGGTCCATATAGCTTTTTGAGATTGGGTGCGTGATCGTTGATCAGATCTGTCAGATCAATCATGGCCCCCGCATCCACAAGCTTGTTAATATTCGCTTTAGGAGAAACCAAGTCCGGGTATTCTCCACTTGCTGCCATCAAAGCAATTCGGTCATCTCCACCTCCGCCGCTGACATCAAATTCCGCATTCAAGGTTACACCTGTTTTCTTGGTGATTTCCTTGCCTATTTCATCCTTCATTCCATTCCATTGCGGGCTTGTATCTGCTCCGAAGAAGCTAAACGTAATCGGGTCTGTACCGCTGGATGTGCCCTCCTTCGCTGCTTTATCGCTTCTCCCACAACCTGCGAGTGCGGTAAGTGACACCGCGAGCAAGGGAATCAGTGCTAATCTGGACCAGTGTTTGTTCATATATAAATCCTCCTATATTCCTATGATGACTTCTCCTGCAAATAACTGCTATTTCACTACCGGGATCCCGTTTTTTATGATTTCACTGCTCCCAGCGTCATACCGCCTACAAAATATTTTTGCAAGAACGGATACACCATCAGGATGGGGAGCGTAACCGTAATCGTGATTGCCATTTTAATCGACTCTGGTGAAATTTGAGCCATTTGCTTAGCCATATCGTTACTATTCGTCATACTGGAGCCGCCTTGCTGCGTACTTTGCAGTATCTTCATCAGCTCATACTGTAGCGTCGTCCATTGCGGCGCCCCACCATTATACAAATACGTATCAAACCAAGCATTCCACTGACCTACTGCCAGAAAAAGAGCAATCGTTGCCAATACTGGTTTGCACAGCGGCAAAATAATCTTCCAGTAAATCGTAAAATCATTCGCCCCATCGAGTTTGGCAGACTCCTGCAGCGCATACGGCAAACCGTCCATAAAGGAACGAATAACAAACACGTTAAATGCGCTAATTAAGCCTGGGAAAATGTACACCCAAAACGAACCCAGCAGATGCAGATCCCGCATCAAAATAAACACGGGCACCATCCCGCCGGAAAAATACATCGTCAACGCCAAAAACGTAGAAATAAACTTACGAGCGCGAAACTCGACCCGACTCAATGTAAAAGCAAGCATAGACGCGCAGATCAATCCGAGTACCGTCCCAACCAAAGTACGAAGAATAGATATTTGCAGTCCCTGAAGAAGGCCATCGTACTGGAAAATCGTTTTGTAATTTTCGAGCGTAAATTGGCGGGGCCATATATAAATACCGCCGCGAACCGTGTCCGTTGAATTGTTCAGGGAAATCGCAAGTACGTTCAGAAACGGGTACAGCGTCAACACCACGATCAGAGCCATGAGGATATAGTTGAACAGATCAAACAGCTTCTCAGATCGGGTAGCATTAAATGCCTTATTCGTCATTTCGCCTCTCCCTCCCTACATAATGCTTTCTTTAGTTAGTTTTTTGAATATACCGTTCGCCGTAAACAACAGCAGAATGCTAACCAGCGAGTTGAAAATACCAATTGCCGTCCCATAAGAGAAGCGACCCAAATTAATCCCATAATTGAGCGCGTACAGATCCAGCACCTCGGAATAATCCGTCACGAGACTATTGCCAAGCAAGAATTGCTTTTCAAAACCGTTGCTCACCAGATGTCCAATCGCCATAATGAACAGAACGGCAATCGTCGAGCGGATACCCGGCAGTGTTATATGCCACATCTGTCTCCAGCGGCCCGCTCCATCCACGCGTGATGCTTCATACTGTTCCTGATCAATTCCGGTGATTGCAGCTAAATAAATAATCGTATTCCAGCCCGTCTCTTTCCAGATGTCGGAAGCGGTTACAATGTACCAGAACCAGCTCCCCTTTGCCATGAACTGAATCGGTTCATCCACAATATGAAGCGCTACCAATATATCGTTGACAATGCCTCCGTCAATGGACAGCATCTTGGTGACCAAACCGGCTACAACTACCCAGGATACAAAATGCGGGAGGTAGGATATTGTCTGCACAAACCGTTTGAACAGCATAGCGCGCAGCTCATTTAACAGAATTGCAAAGAAGATCGGTACGACAAAACCAAATATAATCCCCATCAGGCTCATCGCTAGCGTATTGCGTAATACCAGATAAAATCGTTCATCCTGAAATAGCTCAATAAAGTTATTCAGCCCTACCCATTTCTGGTCCGAAAAAGATTTGGCTGGCTTATAATTTTGAAACGCCATCGTCCAGCCCCAGAGTGGAAGATAGCTGAAAACAAACACCCATATGACGAAAGGAATAGACATAAAATAAAGATACTTTTGCTGCTTCACACTGTCCCACAAGCCTTTTCTACCACGTTCAGGCTTCGGGCCGCGAGCCTTGCGCGGTCTTCCCCGGTTGGATTCAGGAATCACAGCTCCATTACTGGAAGCGGTTTCAGTTGAAGATCCCATAACAAGCTCCTCCTCATCTCTAGATACTATTATCATACTTTGCTGGCTTGAAAGCGGGTACCCGACGAATTAGGAGAAAAATCAGTTCAAAATTAGATATATGGGATGAAAAAAATTACATTCGTACCACTACGCATGCGGATGGTGCTTCCCTCGCTGTTGTCCCCGGATTTCTTGAATAAGCAACCAAAGGTAGAAATCCGGGGACAAAGGCGACCGCTTCGCTTGTCCAGCACCATTCCGCCTGCTCCGTTCTTATGTAAATTTTCTGAGAGAAGTCTTGTAAAAAACAAAAGATCAGCAATGTAAGCTGATCAGTGGTAAAGGATAATGCATATTGCACCACAGGTGGATGATGGTATATACAGACTGTCGCAATTAACCTAATTGATTAAAGGAAAAAAATAGCTTTCTAGCATCAATGTGCTAGAAAGCTATTTTGATTTATTTTACCGTGATCGTCCCAAAGTACATGTACATGCCACAATTATACTCATATACCCCCGGCTTCAAGTCCTTGACGGTAAAATAATTATTTTCGTGATCCAGGTAAACGTCCATTCCGATCTTCAACGACTGCACTTCATCAATGCAAGTAAAGGATGTCATTTTCTTGAAATTGATTTTGGTTGGAACGCCAGCTTTCACTTCAATATTTTTAGGATAGAAACCGTCCCCTTTTACACCCACTGTAACAATCTCATATTTGATCTTGTCGGGCTCTTCCTGAGCTTGTTTAGGTTGACTGGCCGGAAACGACGACACGCTCCCTTGAAAATAAAACAAGACAAACCCGCCCATACTCAGGGCTACAAAACCAATCAGCATCAAATGCCAATGCTTAGAGATAAGTGCTTTCATTCATATCAGCCCCTCCAGTTGAGTGTCTACACGTGACGCATCAACTCTAACCAGTATATAAAAGTTAATCAAAATTTTAAATACCTCATTTCACAGGCTCGGATGATCCAGCTCATACAGGCTGCGGTATCGGGACTGCTCCTGCCACAGCTGTTCATGGCTTCCTCGCATGGAAATGACCCCTTTTTCCATAAAGATCACCTCGTCCATATGCTCCATCCCCGTCAGATGATGCGTGATCCAGATGAGCGTTTTACCCTCCAGCACTCGAAACATCGTCTGCATGAGCTCATGCTCTGTCAGCGGGTCAAGCCCCACTGTCGGCTCATCCAGTAAAACAATCGGGTGATTTTGCAGCAAAATCCGCGCCAGTGCAATTCGCTGTTTTTCTCCACCGGAAAAACGAAGACCTGTCTCCTGCATTCGGGTATCGTAGCCCTCCGGCAAAGAATCAATCAGGGCTCCAAGCCCTACCTGCTCTGTTACTGCACGAACCTCATCCAGCGTAGCATCGGGTCGTCCCAGCCGAATATTGTTCGCTACCGTTGTATCGAATAAATACGGCTGTTGGTTTAGCACTGCAAATAGACTGGAGTATGCTCCACCTGTGTATACGGGAATCCCTGCGACAGTGACGCTACCTTCATCAGGCTGCAATGCTCCCTGAATCAGGTTCAGTAGCGTGGACTTGCCCGCACCACTGCGGCCAAGCAATGCAACCTTGCCCCCCTGCGGTACGTGCAGGGAGATATTACGCACGTTCCATTCCTGCGTTGCCGCATAGCGGTAGCTTACGTTGTTCAGCAGCAGGTCTCCTCCGTGGCCCAATCGCATAGCGGTAGCCTGTTCCTCTAGAGTGTCTGCTGTTCCACCTGCTCCAGGTGTAGGTGTGTCTTTCTCCGAATCCTTTAATCGTCGAAGTGAATCCTGATACTCCGGCGCATGAACCACCGCTTCTCCAGCGCGAACGAAGGCATCCAGCAATGGAAAAGCCACAAGGGCAAAGGATGCCAGCCATGTGGCTTCTATACGATTCTGTGCTACCAGTCCTCCGGCCCACATAGTCATAATCACAACCCCGCCACCTACAACGCATTGTGCGATCCAATGAGAACGCCACTCGCTCCGGCGAAGTGAATTTTCCATTACGGCAGCCCTATTGTGCCGTTGTGTAAAGGTGCTCAGGAAATGCCCAGTCCGTCCGCTCAGCACCAGATCACTCATGCCGAACAGAGCATCCGTTAGCTCCTGATAGGCTTTACTCCGTTCCTGCTTAAACACTCGCCGTTTGGCGAGTGAGGTCCATAGTGAGATAGCTGGGGCAATAAAAAGCAAAAATCCACCATATAGTGCCATGAGCAAGGCAAAGGTTCCGTCCATCCGTCCAAGCGCCCAGATGCCTGCTGCATAAATTAGCAAAGCCGATAGCGCAGGCAAAACTAGCTTCAAATAGATGTTTTGAAGCTGCTCAATATCCTCTGCCAGCAGTCCCAAGAGGTCCCCTGTACGGAATTTGCTGCGAATCATCAGCGCCTGCGGTTCCACTGCCCGATATAAGCGTACCCGCATACGGGACACAAGGCGCAGTGCGGCATCATGTCCTACCAAGCGCTCCAGGTACTGAATAACCGCTTTACTAAAGCCAAATGTTCGCACAAGCACAATTGGAACGTACACCATTAATATATTTTCCGGTTTTAAGGCCGAACGGGTAATCAGATGACCGGACGTAAAGAGCAACGCGCCCGCACATCCAATGGCCAATGCACCCAAAAGAGCAGCTACCAGAAAGGCCCAAAAATATTGTCTCAGATACGTCACAAACCAGCCTTGTCTGCTATTGTCCGTTACTCTCATATCGTCCGTTCCCTCCTTCCGACATCCCCGTCAGCAATCGGTAATATGCCCCCTTACGGGCAATCAATTGTTGATGGGAACCTACTTCTTCCAGACGACCTTGATTCATCATCCAGACACAGTCCATATCTGGCATCCAATGTAGCCGGTGGGTGGCAAGAAACACTCTTTTGTGTTTCAAAACCGATAAAATCGTCTGTTTTAGCTCCCACTCTGTCTCAATATCCAGATGCGCCGTAGGCTCATCCAATAAAATGACCGGACGGTTACTGAGCAATGCCCGCGCCAATGCAATCCGCTGCGCCTGCCCTCCGCTCAGTGTCCTACCCGCTTCACCAATGGGCTCATTCATTCCACCCGGAAGACCGTCTACCAGTTCACGCAGTCCAACCGCGTCAATCGCCCACTCTACCTGCTGGTTGGATGCCTCCGGTTCATAAAAGCGAATATTATCTGCCAAAGATGCGCTAAACAGGTATGGATGCTGTGGAATATACGCAATATGCCGTTGCCATTCAGTTTTGGCTTCCCCAGCCAATCCGCATCCATTCAGGAGTAGCTCGCCTGAAGTCGGATCAGCAAAGCCGCCAAGCAGACTAAGCAGCGTCGTTTTACCTGCACCGCTAGCTCCCACGATGCCGATCATGTTCATGTGCGGTTCAACATGTGCAGACACATGTTCAAGCCGGGCCGAACCGTCTTCATTCAGGAGGCACACGTCAGACAGCTCAAGAATGTCCTGTCCCGTGATGTCCAATCCTTTATCGTTAGCTGCCTGTTTATTCGGCTTAGTCGCATCATCCTCTGTACTGAGAATGGAGCGCATTGCTCCCCAAGCCTCCTTACCATCCAGTGAAGCATGATAGTCTGATCCCAACTGGCGTATAGGCATAAAATATTCTGGCGCCAAAATAAGCACCGCCAGCGCTGCCTCCAAACCCACCGAGCCACTAATCAGGCGCAACCCCAAGCCTACCGCGACAAAAGCGACCGATAGCATACTAAAAAAATCAAGGGCAAATGAGGAAAGAAACGCTACCCGCAGCGTGCGCATCGTTGTCGTGCGGTATTGGTCGCTGACCTTCCCAACCGTTTCCCCATGCTCTTGGCTACGACCCAAAAACCTTAGTGTCTGAAGTCCACGCAGCGAATCCGTGAAATGGTGAGATAACAGACGATAGGAACGCCACTGCTTGTCTGCCTGCTTCCGCGCCGCCAAGCCAAGCAAAATAAAAAAGCCTACCAGGATTGGCATCGTAGTCGTCAAAATCACACCTGAAATGACATCCAATGTGAAAACATACACAAGCACAAGTATAGTTACAGCCATCATGTCAATCATACGAGGAATGGACAGTTCCAAATACGTGCGAAAACGATCCATGCCGTCCAGCGCTAGCGTCACCAACTTGCCGCTACCTTCCCGCGCTGCAAAACCCGGCCCCCGTTCGAACAAACGTGCAAGCAGACGCTCCCGTAAGGAAGCGCCTGAAGCTTCAGCAAAACGGCCTGCTGTCCGGCGTTGCAGCCAGATCGCCGTATGCCTCGTTGCAAAAGCTGCGAAAAACAACGCCAGCGAAGGCCAAGCCATCAGCAGCGGATTTTTATCAAATAAAATCGTAATAGCCTTTGCCAAGAAGACTGCTTGTGCAATCACTGCGGCCCCCTGGAGCAGGGAAAGGGCAGCCAGTAGCAGCATCACTGGCCGAATGCCCTTTAATTCAAACCATGCCTTATCCATTAGTATTCCAAATGATCCTTCTCACTGAGACGCTTATGGAAAACAAAATAGCTCCATGCCTGATAAGCCAACACAAAGGGTAAAAGCGTTGCTGCAACAATCGTCATGGCTTTCAGTGTGTAATGACTGGAGCTTGCATTATAAATCGTTAAATCAAAAGCACTGTTAATCGAGCTCACCATAAATCTTGGGAACAAACCGACGAATAACGATACGAAGGTCAGTAAAATCACTGCACCTGTCATCCCGAAGGCCCATCCTTCACGGCGCTGCTTCAGGAAGTACCATGTCAGCACATAGGCGACAATTCCCACCGCAACCGCAGCATACATAAAGGGACCGCGACGTGCAAATAAATCCGTTGCAAAATAAGTCCATACCACCATGCCCGCGAGTAAAATGCCCAATACCGGAAGAAACTTGGACGCAATCACACGCGCGCGATCCCGTACTTCTCCAATCGTCCGCAGGGAAATAAACGTCAGTCCGTGCATTAGACACATTCCGACCACTGTCAGTCCAATCCATACGGTGTATCCATTGAATACATCGGAAAATCCAGCTTTCAAATCCATGTTTTGCTGAATAGGTACACCTTTCACCAAAGCCGCAAAAGCCATACCGAACAGCATCGGCGGTAGAAAGCTGCCAATCAGAATGCAGGCATCCCACGTTCCTGTCCACCATTTCCCTTCAGCCTTGCCGCGGAACTCAAAAGAAACTCCACGCAAGATCAAACCTAGCAAAATAAAGACAAATACCAGATAATATCCGCTGAACATGGTTGCATAAAAATGCGGGAATGCGGCAAACATCGCACCTGCTGCTGTAATCAGCCACACTTCGTTGGCATCCCAGAATGGACCAATCGTATTGATCATCAAACGTTTTTGTTGGTCATTACGCGGCACCAATCCTGTGGCCATTCCTACGCCAAAATCAAAGCCTTCCAGAAAAAAGAAGCCAGTAAACAGCACAGCAATCAATAGGAACCATAAATCATTTAGCGACAATGGTGTCACCCCCTTGAGCAAAAGGATCATGAATTACCGTTTGTTGATACGGCTCAATATCTGGACCTTTGCGAGCCGTACGGTAAAACAAAAACGCCAGCACACCTGTTAAAATTAAATACAATGTGGTAAATGAGATGAACGAGAACAACACTTCTCCAGCCACAACAGTAGGCGAAACAGAATCTTTCGTTTGAAGCAGACCAAATACAGTCCACGGTTGGCGACCTATTTCAGTCATGATCCAACCTGAAGTATTCCCAATGAATGGAAGGGATATCCCCCATATCATAAGACGGAAGAACCAGCGATGTGAACCTTCCAACTTTTTACGGAACGTCAGGTAAGCTCCGTATAAAGCGAGTGCAATCATGCCACATCCCGCCGCAATCATAATGCGGAAGCTCCAGAACGTGGTTCTTACTGGCGGGATATAATCTCCCGGACCATAGGTTTTCTCATATTCTGCCTGAAGCTCATTCATACCAGGCACAGAGCCGGTAAATTTACTATAGGATAGAAAACTCAAAGCAAAAGGAACTTTAATCTCAAAGGTATTTTCCTTTTTTCCAGGATCAATCCATGCGATAACTGTCCAAGGAGCGGGGTCACCGCTGTTCTCCCATAAGCCCTCACTGGCAGCCATCTTCATCGGTTGTGTTTTCACTAAATATTGAGCCTGACCATGACCAAACAAAGGGATAGCTATGGCGCTGATTAAGGCAACAATAATGCTCAATTTGAAAGAAGGTTTAAAAAAGTCCATATTCTTTTTTTGCATCAGCTTCCATGCACTGATACCCGCGATCAGAAATGCTCCTGTCGCAAAAGCAGCAAACAGCGTATGCGGAAATTCCCATAGCAGTTGTTCGTTCGTTAGCAGAGCGGCAAAATCTTTCATTTCTGCACGTCCATTTTGAATCTCATATCCTACGGGACGCTGCATGAATGAATTAGCAGCTAGAATCCACAATGCCGATAACATCGTACCGATTGATACCAACCACATACAGATTAAATGGACCGTTTTGGACAATCTTTCCCAACCGAATACCCATAATCCGATAAACGTCGATTCCAGGAAAAATGCAAGCAATGCTTCAATCGCCAGCGGCGTACCGAATACATCACCGACAAAACGGGAAAAGTCCGACCAGTTCATCCCGAACTGGAATTCTTGCAAAATCCCGGTGACGACGCCCAGTGCAAAGTTAATCAGCAGAAACGTTCCCCAGAATTGCGCCATTTTTTTGTACAAGTCATTTTTCTTGATAACATACATCGTCTCCATAATTGCCACTAATAACGACAATCCAATAGAGATCGGCACATAAACAAAGTGAAGAATCGTTGTGGTTGCAAACTGCAACCGTGCCAAATCCAATACGTCCATGATGTTGCTCCCCCCTGCACTTCTCTTAACAATGATTTATAGTATTTATAATCTGAAGTCTTCTCCATTTGTGATAGTATTCACATTCTTACATATGCAGCGGTCACTTTTTAGAAAATGACTCACTCCATACCTTCACCATGGTTGTCATGATCCGGCTTCAGATTTATCCCCATTATATAGAATAAATTTAAATGAAATAGAATCGAAAATGTGAACATCGTGTCAAAGCTGTGTCATAATGGTGGCGATTTGATGAAAACGCCCTAAACTCCATAACAAATGTGACATTTTCGATTGATCTATCCATTTTTTCACCATAAAAAAAGAGTCTCTCTTCGTTCGAAGGTTATACCTCCGACATCTGCAAGAGAGACTTCATAGCGTTAAACCTAGGAATCTATCAACCGCCATCTGTTCCTCCGTTCTTTTGAACCCGATTACGGTAGGAGGAAGGTGACATTCCAGCATACTTTTTAAATTTACTATGAAAATAATCTGCATTCGCATATCCCACGCGTTCCGCCACCTGGTGTACCTTAATTCCTTGTGCAAGCAATTCCCTTGCTCGCTCAATCCTCACCTTATCCAGGTAGGCATTAAAGGCCTCGCCAGTATGACTTTTGAACAGTTTGCCCAAATAGCCACTATTGTAATTGAACATATCTGCCAGTAACTCCAGTCGCAAATTTTCATCATAATGACTATGTATAAAGTCAATCATTTGTTTCATGATGATGCCCTTGCCACCAGATTCTGTCTGGCCAATCCATTGCAACACATGCTCCAGCGAGTGATCCACCAGCTCGCCCAATGTGGAATAAGCATATACATCGGTTATAAAGCTGGAGTGCTCCTCCAGCACGGTTCTGCTGTGATCCTGTCCGGCTGCATACTTGTTCAACGCCAGTGTGAATGTTTGGGCGAACGCCGCCTTGATTGCAGATTCTGAGCGATAAATCCGTGGAAATTGGTCTTCCATTTCCTTAATGACACGGGTTGCAGCTTCACTATTAGCCATATCTAGCGCATAGTACAGCTTTTCTGCATAACGTAGGGGATCATTTGTAGCACGATCAGACGCTCCACTCATTTCAGTCTCAACTGTCTCCAATTCGTGCAGGTCTCCGGAAAGCATGACTCTTTCTGCCCGGAACAAAAACGTACGTTCTAACAATCGTAGTGCCTGCTCAAAAGATCTGGGAATTTCGTTAAGAATGGATACAGGATCACCGGCAGCCACATAAATTTCCGTTGCCCACGGCTTTAGCTCCTGTCGCCAAGTAGCCAGTAACTGAACAGCATCTTTCTCCGTTTTTAACGTGGCGGGAAGCAAAAGACCCATATATATTCCAGCCTCAAACACGATACCTCTGCCCTGCTCATGGCACAATTCCGTTAGCCGTTGCTTTGCTGCCGACTGCCGAGCTTGCCGATCCCAGTCAGAAATACGTAAATCCAGCAGAATAACCTGATAGCTACTCCAGTCCAACGCTGGTAACGCGGGCTGTTGTCCATGTTTTCCGGTACCGCTTTGATGTTCAGCTTGCTCGGATGCTTTGTGCAGAGAATCGCTGCTTTCTACGGCATTACGAGCATGCTCTCGATGAACCGGAAACAATAATGCTTCGATCCAATTACGCTCATGGGAAGGCGTACTTCCCCATTTGCCGTCTTCTTTCTCGTCCTCAATGTTTTGCCATACCCGTTTCAACTCTGTCGTCATTTCTTCCTCATCAACTGGCTTCAGTAGATAGCCATCTACCCCGAAGCCCATGGCTTGCCGTGCATAATCAAAGTCTGCATATCCGCTTAATATGAGAAAATGAAACGGCTCTCCGTTCTTTTCACGTATGCTTCGTATGACCTCCAGTCCACTCATCCCGGGCATACGAATATCTACAATGACCAGCTCCGGCCGATGCTCTCCGAACTTATCCAGAGCCTCGCGTCCGTTCCCTGCCGTATCGACAATACGGAAGCCACAATTCCCCCAGTCAATAATAGAGGACAATCCTTCACGAATCGCAGGCTCATCATCTACAATCATTGCTTTATACATTTGACTCTTCCTCCCTTGGTATGGAAAAGTATACGGTTGTTCCTACTTGTAATGCGCTTTCAATATGCAGTCCATAACGTTCGCCGTACATCAATGTCAGACGTTGATGTACATTACGCAGGCCAATACTGCTCCCTTCCGGCTCATCCGCCCCCCTGATCCGATCTAGCAGACGGGTCAGTTGCCCAGCTTCCATGCCGATCCCGTCATCTTCTACTTTAATTTTCAACTCTCTTTGTTCTATTGTAATATCTACCTTCACGGTAACTGGCTCTTCCTTATTTTCCAGGCCATGAATGACTGCATTTTCCACCAGCGGTTGTATGATTAAGGGAGGAATCGACATGTCCGTCGCGCTTTCTTCCAAATTCACTTCATAGATCAAACGATTTCCAAATCTGAACTGCTGAATTTGCAAATAGGATCGCACCATATCCAGCTCCTGTAGTACCGTCGTTTTACCACTGCCAATCTCCAGATTCCGGCGCATCAGCCTGCCAAGCAAACGCACCGTCGTTGCAATTTCCGCTTCCCCATTCAGATGTGCTTTCATTCGAATGGACTCTAACGCATTAAACAGAAAGTGCGGATTAATCTGGCTGGCCATCATTTTTAGCTTGATATCCTTTTGTGCCAATTCCAGCCTGTTGTTGTGCTCACTCGTCTCATAGACCTGCGCCATGAGTTGGCGAATACTACTCACCATATAGTTGAAACGGCGGGATAAATCCCCGATCTCGTCCTTTCCCTCCACACTCGATACCACATGAAAATCGCCCGCGGCTACCTTACCCAGCTCATAGCTCAACCGCTGTAGTCGTTTGGTAATCAGCCAAGAAATGATGGTGATTAGAATCAGTGCCATAACCAGCACTGCAAGAACACATAAAGCACCAATCAGGCTGATTCGGTTGGCTCCCTGTACAATATGCTCCGTCGAAAACACTGAAATAATCGTAAATCCGCTCACACTGGAGGCGGGCAGCAGCTCATCCACGATGATGTTGGAGGGCACTCCGTTGATTTTCGCTTCATATATTCCCTTACCCGCACGTTGGACGTCAAAGCCCAAATGTAAATCGCTCAACGTTTGGCCCACCGACTGTGGACGAGTAGCTGCGACCACAATCCCGTTACGATCCGTAATCAATGTTTCAAAAGGCTCCTTGCTCAGCATATGATTCAACTCGGTCTGGCTCAGCGATATCATCAGAACTCCCTTGGTATTGTATTCAGGAAATGGAATTTGCCGTACCAGGCTCAGGCGATTAACCGGATTATCTTCCTTATCCTGAATGTAAAACCAGTTAATCGCCGTCCCCTTCAAAGCCATCTGAAACCACGGCTGCCGCTCAATGTTAGAGTCCACTGGAATAAACTCCAGATTATTGACAAGCGTCGGATTGTACGAATAGAACCGGATGGTAGCAACTTCTCTATATTGCTGAGTATACTCATTAAAATCCTTGTATTGATGATACGCATTCATCAGCTCTACCATACCCGGATACCGTCGGTTCGCCATCTCCCTCAGCCTTTTATCGAACATGAGCCCATTTGAAATATCCGTTGGCACACGCAGTAAATTTGCCGTCTGGCTCTTGATCTTTTCCACATTGTTTACCGTCTGGGCAATTGCACTATTCAATGCCTGCTCTCGCAAATAAAAAGTAACGCAACCGCCCACCACCAGCACCGGGATCATGACAATCAGTACGTAGGAGAACAGCAGCTTATTCCGCATACGCATATTATTCATCAAAAGCCGTACTCCACGATTCATGCCATCCCTCCCATAAGATAAGCGCTTACATTTTTATGTATTTTCACATTCTCTATCACAATCTACACGTTTCTAGTTTAAAGCTTCGTAACCTCTATATCTATATTTTTGTAAAATTTAAAAATGTGGCGAACGGAGTCACCACACTTTACAATTCCTAAACTATTTACGTACAAAAGGTTCGATATGCACTCCCTGCGGCAGCTTGTGCGGATCTTCCGGGTTGATACGGTCATAGAACATAATGCCGTCCAAATGGTCCATTTCATGCTGCACGACAACCGCTGCATAACCTTTGAAAGTCAATAGCTCCTGTGTTCCGTCTGGTAAAGTGGCCTTAATACGAATTTTTTCGTAACGCGGTACATATCCGGCTACGTACCGATCTACAGACAAGCACCCCTCTCCCTGTTCCAAATAAATCATGGACGTGGAGTGACTGACCAGCTTCGGATTAAACAATGCATACTCTACCGTTTTGTCCCCATCTTCATAATAAATAGCGCACATTCTTTTGTTCAAACCAACCTGGTTGGCGGATAGCCCCACACCCGGGCGTAGATCATAGCGAGTGGCCAGCTCTTCATTTTGGCTATTTTTCAGATAATCCAGCATCCATTGCATCTGTTGCAGGTCCTCTTCAGACAGCGGCAGGCATACCGGCTCAACCTTTGTGCGCAAAATCGGTTCCCCTTCACGCACGATATCCTTCGTGAGAAGCATGTCCATCGATTGATTACTCATTCGTCAGCCTCGATTCATTTAAATAAATATACTTTCATGTTATTCTGCAAAAGTTAGGGAGTTCCCAATATTCCTACAAGTTTTATCCCATAAATTATATCTATTCATGAAATGAATTGTCAAAATGAAGCGGTATTTAAGCCATTAAATATTCATTGCCTTAATGGTTTATCTAATTAACAATTATACTGATGCTCTATATATCCTTAAACGAAAAACCCCCTTAACCAATGAAGTGGTCAGGAGATTTTTTGCCGTTATCATACCTTTGAAATTAATCTACGTATCTTTTCTTACTATTAAGATGGCTGCTCCAACGCACTTGGAGCTTCACTAAACAGCTGCGCCTTTGGATTCGGCTGTGTCCAGGTATTATAATATTGCGAGTTCTTGCCGTAGGAGTTGTCAATGACAACATGCGGCATATCAAGCAGACAGGCCAGAATGTGACCGTGCAGCCGTGAAGTGCGAACCTCTCGGTAAGAGCTGAACAGCGTAACCGCCTTGTTCATGAGATGGTCTGTGTACTTGTACCAGAATGTTCGCGTAGGCAACGGGCCACCAATTTTCTTATCCAGTCGATAAAACTTCTGGAAATAGACAATTCCCTTCACTTCCAGCGGAGTGAACAAAGTATCCCAGTCCAGCCGGTGAGCGGCATCTGCCTCGTCATCGAACTTCTTTTGTCCACCCACCGTTTCAATATCAGTCCGCAGGAAATACAATACATCCTTCACGGTTTCCGTAGTCGGCTTCAATGGCCAGAGCTGGTGTGCCATATCAGGACATAGTGTGATACTGCACTGGTTCAGCTTGTCCTTAGCCCACTGATAAGAGCGAGTATCCCGCACAAACATATGTAGATCCGGATGAGCATTGAACAAGGCAGCGACTTCATTAGCCTTCTGTTCAGATTGAAAGTGGATCGTCTGCGGCATAATCACAATTCGGTGGTTAGGGAAATCGCGAACGATGCGTTCTCGCAAATTTTGGTGATTTGAATAGAGATCGCCGAAGTTGCCGCCGCCGTGGCACACGATAATCCAGTCACCCGGAATTTGGAGCCGATCGGGAATATCCATAGCGCTATAACGGGCACGGACACGTATGCCATTATCCTTGAAGAACGCTTCAGTGCCTTTCATGATGAGTACATCCCCACCGTTATTATAGACGGGATAATCGACATAAATGATATTCGAACCTTGGGGGACTACGTCGAGAATGACGCTCAGCTTATTTTTCAGTTTAGCCATGGGATGCAAATTCGGCATCTTTCAGTTCTCCCTTCCTGCGCTTCTTTTGTATAGTCTGAATGACAAATGTAATATCACTTTTATCAAAAATGATCCGTGATAGCGGAACATTGAAAAACATCGGGAATGAGAACAGTGAGAACGCCAATCGTACACAAGCGCCTACAAGCAAAGCAATCGCAATGCCGTCCAGACCGAAGATCGGTGTACAAATAAAAAATAGACCGACGGTGATCGCATAGGCTACAATTTGCCGGAACAATACCAGTCCCGGACGTCCCAGCGCGTTAAAGGCCGAAGCCAGAATCCATGAGCCGCCACCAATGATACATTCCAGTGACAGCAGATAGAACGTTAGCGATGCTTCCAGGAAAGCGGGGCCGTACAGCAAACCCAGCATGTATCGTCCAATGAAGAGAGCAGGCACAATGACGATTAGCATCGCAGCCATAGAGATGCGAAAAGCACGTCCTACCGTTTCGACAATCTTGCTATGCTCCATCCCCGTCACTTTTGGAAAGGTAACGTTAGTGACGGCATTTTGCACCACATTGAACACACGAGACAAGGCGTAGACGACAGAGTACAGGCCGAACGCTTTGGGTGATAGCAGCGCCACTATAACGATTTTGTCCGTTTGTGTAGACAGCGTCCCCATCAGCTCCATCCCGTAAACCCTCGCTCCATAGCTATAATAAGGACGAAGCACTTGGCGGCTGGTAAATGGACGGAAAGCACGCACATTCATATACTTGCGCAAACGGAGGAACGCCCACACTAGTGCAAGGAAACTCGCGGCAAAATTCACTGCCCCAGCCAGCTGCACATTGAGCAAGCCCATCAGCCACAGTGTCACCAGACCGATGAAATTCAGTAACGGGTAGTAAAACAACAGACCATTATATACGCTAAACCGATCCAGTCCTTGCGACAATGCTGTCGTCAGCGCTGTAAGCACTGCCAGTGGTATGGCTGCCGCACAATAAAGCTGGGACAGTTGGATGATGTCCGCACCATAACCATTCAGCCACAGCGGCATGCATATCCAGGCCACAGCCCCTGCCAACAAGCTGGCAGGCAACTGAATCCAGAGCGACAACGCCAGCAGTTCTTCCGTCGTGCCTGTTTTCTTCTTGATGTTGTAAATTAACGACGTTGGTAATCCGAAGCTCAACACACTGCCGATCAGTGTAGGCCAGAACAGAACTGCCGCCAGTTCTCCTTTCCCCTCTACTCCGAGCATACGTGCGGTCAGGATGGAAGTCAGGGTCGTGACGATTAGCACAAAAAAATTGTTAAAGCTCGTGCGCATGATCGTTTTAGCGAGACTGTCACCCGTGAATACTTTCCTTGCTGCTGTCCATGTGCTCATGTTACGTCCAACTCCTGTTCCTTATTAAGCCTCTCGTCTCTATGCTCAATCGCGTCTTATGACGCACCTCCATCAGCCTACCGTTTTTTTGGAATTACGTTCAGGCAACTGTCCCCCGCCAACAGGCTCCTTCGGGCTTGAAAAGATCGCTTTCAGCGCTCTTCTATAGCCTTGAATGGCAGTATGATTTTTCTTGGGCTTTTCTCTCAAAATCTGATACAACGTCGTCCAGTATAGTGCTGCATAACCGATAGGCCCAGACCCCTCGTCACGCAGCAAATGAATATGATTCATCACCCGCATATAAGTAACCTGCTCCATATTGTCGCGTGAGGACGGCGATTCGTGATGAAGCAGCGTAAGCGCCGGGTTAATGTATAACGGACCGCTTTTCATCGCGATGCGCGAAAGTAATAAGTCCTCGCCTACGCTATAGCTTTGCAACCAAGGTACCGGCTCCAGACCGCGAATCGCTTCACGACGAAATGACATATTACAGCCATGGAAAAACTGGGTTCTAAACGTCTTCTTGGCCTTATGCCAGTTATACATCGAGCCGGACTGACCGCTGAGGGATAGCCTTCCTTTGGACAAAGACTGCTGGAATGACAGCAAGCATCGAATTGTTCCCATGAAGCTGTTACTCATTCCCTGTGCGATACCGCCGACACCAGCGGCCTGCGGGTAAGCCTCATAGGTACGCATCAACTCATTCAAATAGCTGCTCGGCAGCTCAACGTCATCGTCAAGGAACAAAATGATGTCACCCTGCGCAAGTTCAGCTGTCTTTACACGAGATAACCATAATCCCGGCTGCTCCTTACGATGATATCGGTAGGTAATTCCCGCTCTGCCCAACTGACGCTCATAACGTTCCAGCACATGTTTCGGCAGTTCTCCGTCGTCAATAATCCATAGCTCGGTTTCACATGCCTCCGGTGCTCCCCCGATGGCAATTGAATTGATGCATCGGGTCAGATCATCAACCCGATTTCGGGTGCACAGAGCAATGGACAAGCTTAACATCATACTCCCCCTTTATCCTGTCAATGTGTATAAAACGGATTACTGAACCGCCGGGCCTAAATATTCGTTATATTTTTGCTTACGCGGGTTCAGAATGAACAACACCCCCTGCTTGTATCCATCTGCGGCATTAAAATTGCGACGCAGCGTTTCTTTGAGCATCAAGTAGGATAAGGTCCATAAAAGGGCTCCATACTGAATCACTCCAGCCTTTTTCAAGGCAAGAAAATAATAGTGGTTAATCGCTGTAGCCTTGGCTACTTTGCCTGCCTTATCGCGCGAGCTTGGGGATTCATGATGAATGATGGTTAAGTCAGGATTGATAACCAATTTGCCGTAACGGCTCGCTAACTGGCACATGTACAAATCGTCAGCCACGGCATAACTGGTCATCCACGGATACGGCTTCATGTCCCGAAGCGCATCTCTCCGAAATGACATATTGCAGCCATGGAAAAATTCTGTATCGAAAACCTCCGTTGCTTCGCCCCAACGCAGCAAAGAACCTGCCAGACTACTAGGCGAGAGCTTGCCGAGGGATGGAGACATCTGAAATGTCAAAACGCCCAGCAGCTTTCCTGCCCGGCTCGAATGTAATCCCTTTGCAATCCCTCCAACACCCACAATCGTTTCATCCTGATCATAGGTATCGAGCAAGCGCCGGATATAGAGTTTATCGTCCAGTTCTGCATCATCGTCAAAATACAGCACAATATCATACCGCACAAGGGACAAGGCCTCATAGCGGGATAACCAAACGCCGGGACGACTTTTTTTATAATATTTCAAAACGCTTTGAGGCAATCCGGATACCATGTGACGGTACTGCTCGATCTGTTGGTCGGAAATATCGCCGTCATCAACAATTAGCAGTTCTACAGCCGTATGCTCCAATTGCTGCTGTACTGCAATAGATTGTATACAGCGTGTCAGGTCTTCGATCCGGTTGCGGGTACAAATGATGATGGAGACATCGGACATGCCATTACCTCCTGTGTGTGTATCCAGATGCTTTGGAAGAGATATTCAAAGTTTTTCCAATTGCTGGATTATATATGTTTATTGTATCTTTGACAGCGTTTTAGTGTATATACCTCTTTTGTATACTTTTTCAGTCTCCAAAAGGGTAGACAATCCTCTAAAAAGAGAAAAAAAATAGGATTGGCTTCTAGTGCCAATCCTGATTTACCCTTGGAAGTCCAGAAACAACGTCGCATTCACATACCGACGTGCCATGGACAAAAAATAACTATTTTGTACCGCTACTGCTGCCACCAGCAAAGTATTACGCACCGCTTCACACTGGTTAGGGGTCAAATGCTGTAAACGACTGGTGTATTGATCAGCCGCCTGAACCAGCAACTCCTCTGTCGCACTTTCTTGACGCTGCTGTCCTTTAACGGAAATTCCGTTGTCTTTTGCAAAGCCTGCTACTGCCACATCAAGCAGTTGGTCTCCGTTCGCATCCAGCTCCTCAAACAAAGTTGAATAGGCGGCGTACAAATCGACCGGCTGAATCAGATCGTCCGTATCATCTTCGGGTTGTTGGAACAGGATATGAAATAGCTGACGGATGGATTCAAAATCAAGACATGATTTTAAATCTTCTACAATGAGCAATATAGCTGCCTGGTTGACCGAGTATTTTTTGCCGATCTTCGGAGCGCCGAGAAATTCCTTGAAGTCGCGTTTGACCCAATTTTGCATAGAGGCCAGTGAGACATGGCTGTATTCGACCAGTTGACCCAGGGAAACAATCTCCTGCAGCGAAAAGGCTGCGCTATGCTTACCCTTGATGATTTTATCTAGCACAGGTGTCACGTCGGTGTATAAAAATGTCGGTATCGTGCTCCCGGAGCGGGCAAGATGGCTATGAGTGCGCCTCCAGGCGTCCTGCAGAACGGCCAAAGGCTGCAATTCGCGGCGACCTTCCATGGCCAGCAGCAAATGGGCCATATCACGACGAGTAAGGGTAAAAGACTCCATCTGCTTTCCTCCCTTTCTTGCATTTCAAGTTCATATGAACTCATCATACGCCCTCAAACTAGGCTTGTAAAGCGAAGCAATGAGCCGTGCGGGTTCTATTATGCCTTATTTTCCGTGTAAATTGGAGGTAGGTGACCTGCTACGATTCCATATGAACCTTGTATATTTTCTTTTAAGTTCTTAAAATAAGTTCAAGTGAACTTAAAATGGAGTTCCTTAAAAAATTGAACGAAAAAGGGATGAGTGAAAATTATATGGGTATAGGTGTCAGTCTATTTTTGTTTGCGGTGTTGATTTTATTTAGTGCTTTCTTCGTGGCTACCGAGTTTGCGATTATTAAAATCCGTTCCAGCCGGGTCGATCAGCTGGTCGTGGAGAACCGTAAAAACGCACTGGCGCTACAAAAAGTCGTCAATAATCTAGACGGCTACCTGTCCGCCTGTCAGCTTGGTATTACGATTACAGCGTTGGGACTCGGCTGGCTCGGTGAACCGACCGTAGTCAAACTGCTGGAGCCTCTCTTTCAACAGCTCAACATCAATGGGGATTTTTCACATATCCTGGCCTTTATTATTTCATTCGTCATTGTAACTTACCTGCACGTGGTGATCGGTGAATTGGCTCCCAAAACATTGGCAATCCGCAAGGCGGAAGCTGTCAGTCTGTTAACCTCTCCAGTTATCGTGTGGTTTAACCGGATTATGTATCCGTTTATTTGGCTCCTTAACGGCTCGGCCAATCGTCTGGTTCGTCTGTTTGGTCTTCAGCCGGCTAGTGAGCATGAAGAAGCGCACTCTCAGGAAGAAATTCAGATCATTTTGTCCGAAAGCGTGGAAAGTGGTAAGATCAATAACACCGAATATGGCTACGTAAATCGTATCTTTGCTTTTGACGAGACCGTTGCCAAAGAAATTATGGTGCCACGTACAGATATGGTATGCTTGTTTACGAATCGCTCGCTACAAGAAAACATGCTGACTATTCACGAAGAGCAGTATACCCGTTTTCCGGTGGCGACAGATAGCAAGGATCAGATCATTGGTATGATTAATACCAAACAGCTATTCCTTGAGTATGATCGCAATCCCGAGCTTGTTTTCGACAGCCTGATTCAACCGATCTTGACCGTTCCGGAAGTTATCCCCGTCAACACGCTGCTGAAACGTATGCAGAAGGAGCAGGTTCATATTGCTCTCCTGGTCGATGAATACGGTGGAACCTCCGGCCTCATTACCATTGAGGACATTTTGGAGGAGATTGTTGGCGAAATTCGGGACGAATTTGATAAGGATGAACGGAAGGAAATCGAGAAACTGACGGAGAACAGTTATTTGATGGATGGTAAAGTGATGCTTTCCGATCTGAGTGATCTGACTGGCTTGACATTGGACAATGAAGACGTGGATACTGTCGGAGGGTGGGTGTATAGCCGGGTTCCGGAACCTAGACAGGGCAAGGAATTCATAGAAGATGATGTGAAATTTATCATTCGTGAAATGGGTAAAAATCGTATTCGTCGGGTGGAGATTATTTTACACCACACATCCCCCGCATCTGAATTGGAAGCAGAATCGGACACTTCTTCCCGGGAGTGAACCGTGTGACCTGAGCGTTTATCTTTGCACTTGTGACACTTGCGTTCACTCCTACTGAAATGACATATTCCCAGGGCAGACGACTTAGGTCGTTTGCCCTGCACGCGTGTAAGGAGGAGCTAGTAAAGTGGATATTTTATCTTCTATTATTATGGGAATTATTGAAGGACTGACAGAGTTTTTGCCGGTCTCTTCGACGGGTCACATGATCCTCACGGCTAATCTTCTAGGATTAAACACAGAGAATGATACGGTCAAAACGTTTGAGGTTATCGTGCAATTAGGTGCTGTGCTGGCGGTCGTCGTATTATACTGGCGCAGATTCCTGAGTCTGTTTGATTTCAGACGCAAAATCTCAAGTCAGCCACGTCTAAACCTGTTACATATTATTTTAGCCATGATCCCTGCGGGCCTGATTGGCGTACTGTTCCGTGATGTAATCAAGCAATACCTGTTTGGTCCTGAAACGGTTTTATATAGTTTGGTGATCGGGGGCCTGCTCATGATCGCGGCTGAGAAATTCCATCCGCCTATTAGATCACATACGCTGGATGAGATCACGTACAAACAAGCATTTACCATCGGTGTGTTCCAAGTCCTAGCTCTGTGGCCAGGCTTCTCCCGTTCAGGCTCAACCATGTCTGGGGGCCTATTCGCACGTGTAAGTCATACGGCAGCCGCGGAATTTACATTCCTCGTATCAGTTCCGATCATGCTGGGTGCATCGGGTATTGATATGATCAAAAGTATGGATCATCTGTCTATGAGTGATTTTCCAGTGTTCGCGGCCGGCTTTATTACTGCCTTTATCGTCGGGATGCTGGCGATCAAAACATTCCTTGGTCTGCTCAAACGCTTGAGCCTGACTACGTTCGCCATTTACCGCTTCGTGCTGGCGGCTGTGTTCTTTTTCATTATTTTATAAGCCATTGTTTGGTACCCATAACCAATAACTAAAAAGGGATATCCATACGGTCTGAATGATCAGCCTTGGATATCCCTTTTACTATTTTGCAGAAAGGATAGATCGTACTGAACTATCCCTATCATGCGTTCTGATTATTGTTTGGATTCTAGCGTAGTCAAATATTCCGAAATTTGAGCTGGCGTTTTAGCGTATTTGCTGTGCAAATGAGCAATTTTTTCGCCATTACGGAACACGAGCAGACTCGGAATGCCGCGCACTTGATTTTCGTCGGCAATCGGCTGAAATTTCTCTGCATCAAGCGCAAAGAAACGCTTATCCGCGTTTTCCTCAATAATGCCGTCCATAAATTTATCCAGTGTCTTGCAATCCGGACACCAGGTTGTATCAAATTTCACGACAGTCAGACCGTCACCGTTAATTAAATCCTGATATTGCTGCTGAGATTCGATGCGTTCCATTCGTTGGTCCCTCCTAGAGTGTATTTATAACGTCTCCATATTCACATATGAATTATAAACCGAGGCTTATTCTTATATTGTAATGGTTCTTTTATAAATTGCAACTGGGATGGGTACATGTTCAAGCGTGTACTTCGGTTATAGACTGAAATGTAGCGTTTATAGCTAGGAGCAACAGATGAACACGCTTTTGTACCATCATTGCCCTTATCAGCGGTATTGCGCATCATAACGATTGGCTCGGCTGATTTGCTGTAGCGTCTGCCGCTCTTGTTGAGTTAGCGGTGCAATATCCGCAGCAGAAATATTATGCTCCAATTGTCCCAAAGAGCTTGCACCCGGGATCACAGCAGCGACAGTCGGATGTGAAAGACTATAACGAATCGCTGTCTGACCCATACTACGGTCCGACCCTGCAAATGCCTTTAATTGCTTACGCACATCCAGCAGCTCTGCTTCATTGTAGTCCAGATATCCCTTAGCTATCTTCCCTTCCCCTTCGTCAGCCAATACACCACTGGCCACTGGCCCACGTGCAATCACGCTAATTCCCCGCTCCTGAAGCAAAGACAGTACCTCCTCCTCTGCACGCCGATCCAGTAAACTATACTGATTCATAACACTAACGATATTCGAACGTTCAACATATTCACGGATGACATGAGGGCGAATGGAGGAAATACCATAGTAACGAATAACGCCCTCCCGCTGTAGTTGCTCAAAAGCCTCTATGGTTTCGTCCATCGGATCGTCAATCGTCCCTCCGTGCAGCTGATACAGGTCGATGTAGTCCGTTCCAAGGCGACGCAAGCTCTCTTTAACAGCAGACAGAATATATTTCTTGGATGGGTCCCATCCCCAGCCCTCCTGCCCCGATATACGCCGGTTGCCGACCTTGGTCGCCAGGATGACCTCCTGCCGCCGTCCACGGATCGCTGCACCTACGATTTCTTCATTGCGTCCGTGCTGGTACAAATCTGCCGTATCCAACAGGTTTACGCCCCTGTCTAGCGCTTCATGAATCAAGTAAACACCTTGCTGCTCCTCCGTACCGACCGACATACATCCCAAACCAATCTCACCTACCAGCAAATCGGATGATCCCAGGCGGTTTTTTTTCATTTATGCTCCCCTCACTTCCAACAACGTATAACTTTAAATTTTTAATATTTCTCTATTATACGAAAAAAATATACAAAAAAAACAACCCCAAAGACATAGAGACTCCACGCTCTCCAATCCTTTGAAGTTGTTGTATGAGATTCGTATTCCATTCATGCTATCCGAACAGCCATTGGACGGCCTTAGGAAGTTGACGCTGAAAACAATCCACACGATGCACCGCATCCTGATCCAACTCAAGAAGCACATCTTTTGCGTCAAGTCCCTGTGTCCGCAGCACCTCGTGTGCCTGAAGAGTCAGCGGAACCATATCTTTTTGTACATTCGTCTTCCCTTCACCTTCACGGGTCCCGACAGATATATACAAGCGATGTGTCCCATCCCTCACAGTTGCACAAGATGCAGATTGCATATAATCAATCATACCCGGATACCAATACGAGCCTGAGATGGAACCGACGCGTCCGAATACATCCTTATACTTGAATACGGCATACATGGAAATTAATCCGCCCAATGAGGCGCCAATGATCCCCGTATGCTCCGATCCAGTGCGCACTGGATATCTTGCCTCGACGTACGGCATTACTTTTGTAACCACAAACGCCAGATAGGCATCTCCACCACCGCCAAAAGCAGGTCTTCCTTCTACTAAAGCAGCTGCCTTCCAAGGCGTGTAATCATCCAGTCGATTTACGGGATCAATACCTACCAGCACCACACGGGGCAACTCTCCCGTAGAAAAACCTCTTTCCAGCTCATCCAACCCGCTTAGAAATAAAGAGCTGCCATCCTGCACATACAGCACAGGATACAGCTCATTATGATTCATGGAGACGGGAGGTGTATAGACGTGCACAAGGTACCCATCTAATAGAATTTCATCTATATGACCTTTCATCCTACACAGTCCTCCATGATGTGAATGTATTCATTACAGTGCAGCATCCATTTCCTTGATCATTTCAGATACGGATTCCAGACCATTACCTGACAGGTACCAGTAGTTAGGATCAAGGTATACAATATGACCGTTTTTGAACGCATTGGTTTTCTTCACCAGTTCATTCTCCATGGTTTGTTTGCCTGTAACCTGTTCCTTGCCTTCTTCGACCACCACAGCCCCACGGTCAACGACAAAAATATAATCTGGATTTTTTTGCTGTACATATTCAAAAGAAACCTTTTGTCCATGCGTGGATACTTTAATGCCAGGATCTACAGGAGTTACGCCAAAAGCATCATGAATGATACCAAAGCGAGATTGTGAGCCATATGCGCTCAGGCTTCCTTCATTCGTCAGCACGATCAGTCCTTTAGCTTTGCTCGCTACGGCCTTGTCATGTACGGCCTTGATGGAGCTATCAATCGCAGCCAGTTCCTGCTTGGCAGCATCCTCTTTGTCGAAGATTTGACCTAGTGTTTCAACGTTTTTCTTAAAGGAATTGATATAATCCTTGGTGTCTACAGCCATCGAAATGGTCGGTGCAATTTTGCTCAACTCTTTATATGCATCAGCTTGTCTGCCGCCGATGATGATCAGCTCAGGAGACAGATCACTGATTTTCTCGTAATCCGGTTCAAACAGCGTGCCCGCACTTGCATATTTGGAATCTTTAAATTTGCTCAGATACGTAGGAAGATCCTGCTGCGCTACTGCCGCAACGTCAACGCCCAGCTTATCCAGCGTATCCAATGAACCGAAATCAAAGACAACGACATTTTTTGGATTAACTTTGACTTGGACCGGGTTTTCATCCAGTGCGTGTTTGACCGAGATGGTTTTGGATTCCGTTGTTGCAGCAGAAGAGCCGTTTCCAGTCGCTTCCGGTGTTCCCGGAGCTGCTGTGCCACAGGCTGACACAATCAGTACCAATGCAAGCATTAACGTTAAAAACATCATATTTTTCTTCATTTAACATTCCCCCTAAGTGAAATAAACGCAAATTTTATGGTCACCGATCTGTTGAATCGGAATATCCATATCGTACAAATCCTTTAATACCTGACTATCAATCATCTCGTCAGCCGTTCCTTGTTTTAGCAACCTGCCATCCTTCATCCCTACAATATAGTCTGAATAGCAGGAGGCAAAATTAATGTCATGCAACACGACCAGAATCGTTTTGCCGAGATCATTCACCAAACCGCGCAGCGTCTTCATAATCTGAACCGAATGCTTCATATCCAGATTGTTCAACGGCTCATCCAACAGGATGTATTCTGTGTCCTGAGCCAGAATCATGGCAATAAAAGCCCGCTGTCGCTGTCCCCCACTAAGCAAATCAATATGCTTATCTTTCATATCATCCAGTCCCATGTAGGCCATAGACTGCTCCACCATTTTGCGATCCTCGCTGTTCAATCTGCCTTTGGAATACGGAAAACGGCCGAAGCTGACCAGCTCCTTCACGGTTAAGCGAATATTGACATCGTTGGTCTGTTTTAAAATAGATATCTTCCGGGCTAGCTCCTCGCTTTTCGTCAGGCTCACGGCCTGCCCGTCAATGAGGATTTCTCCCTCATCACTGTCAGTCAGGCGACTGATCATCGACAATAAGGTGCTTTTTCCAGCGCCATTAGGGCCAATAAAGGAGGTAATGGTTCCTTTAGGTACAGTGACGGATACCTGATCCACCACATTTTTATTCCCGTAGCGTTTGGTTACGTTTTTGACTTCTACCATGATTTATTCTCCCGCAGCAAAAGGTACAGGAAGTACACCCCCCCGATAAAGTTAATAATGACGCTGACCGTTGTCGATAAGTCGAATACTCTTTCTGCCAGCAGTTGGCACCCTGCCAATGCAATGACGCTAACACAGATAGAGGCCGGAATAATATAACGGTGCTGATAGGTTTTCATCACCTGATAAGCCACATTGGCCACAATTAATCCGAGAAATGTAATCGGCCCGACAAGCGCTGTAGAAATGGAAATGAGAATCGCTACGATTACCAGTAGCCTTTTAATGATAAAACCATAAGGAAGACCCAGGTTAATCGCATGCTCCCGTCCCAGCGACAGCACGTCCAGATACTTGATGAATCTCCACGCATAAGCGAATACGAGAACAAGAATGAATACAGAAAGCCACAATAGCTCGGTATTTACGTTACTGAAGCTAGCAAAGCTCTTGTCCTGGATTTTCGCAAATTCGTTTGGATCAATCAGTACCTCCATAAAGGTAGATAAACTGTTAAACAGCGTGCCGAACACCAGACCAATCAGCAAAAGTACATAAATCCCGCGTCCATCTTTGCGGAAAATTAATTTGTATAGCAGTCCTGCGAAAAGCACCATCAGCCCCACCGATATCAAAAAGTTCAATTCTTTGCTGGTCGAAATGAAAGGGACGGAACCAAATGCAAAAATAATCGTCGTCTGAATCAGCATATACAGTGAATCCAGTCCGATAATACCGGGAGTCAAAATCTTATTATTCGTAACCGTCTGGAAAATAACGGTTGCAAAAGCAATGGAGCCACCTGTCAGAATGAAGGCTGCGATCTTTTTTAATCGTCGTGGCAGCGCGTAATGCCAGGTATGCGGAAGATCTATAAACACGAAAGCAGCAATCAACACAAGCGCGGCAGCGGCTAATATTCCGATTTTTAATTTAGGATTCATAAGCCCTTCTCCTCAGCAGCAAATACAAGAACAACGCGCTCCCGATCACACCAACCGTAAGCCCTACAGAAATTTCATACGGATAAATGATCACCCGTCCCAAAATGTCGCAAAACAGCACAAAGACGGCGCCCAGGATCGCTGTATGAGCCAGACTTTTTTTCAGATTATCCCCCATATACATGCTGACCAGATTGGGTACAACCAGCCCCAAAAAGGGAATCGTCCCGACCGTTAAGATGACAACAGAGGAAACCAAAGCCACGATCACCAAACCGACATTGACGGTGCGCTTGTAATGTACACCCAAGTTGGCCGCAAAATCCTCACCCATGCCTGCAATTGTAAAACGATTCGCATATATGTACGCCAACGCAACCAAAGGAACACTAAGATATAGCATCTCGTAGCGACCACTCATGATTAGAGAAAAATCCCCCTGCATCCACGAAGAAATTCCCTGGATCAGATTGTATTTGTAAGCAAAAAAGGTCGTTACCGAATTTAAAATGCCTCCAAACATCAAACCGACAAGCGGGATAAATACCGGGTCCTTGAAACGGATTTTATCCAGTATTTTCATGAAAATCAGTGTTCCCCCTAGAGCAAATCCAAAAGCCGTCAGCATCTTCGTCCAAAATCCTGCCGCTCCAAACACCATAATAGCCATCAGCACACCCAATCGTGCCGCATCCATCGTCCCTGCGGTGGTGGGCGATACAAATCGGTTCCGGGTAAGCTGCTGCATGATCAATCCACAGATACTCATACTCGCCCCTGCGATAATGATACTGATCAATCGTGGGAATCTGCTAATCAGGAGTACCTGCGCCTGATCGTTGGTTAAGTGGAACAAATCAAGTGGAGTTACATCATGAACACCAATAAAAACCGAGGCGAAGGCCAGTACCAGAAAAGCCAGTATTAAATAACGTAATTTCATCTCTAACTAAGGGAGCCTGTCCAATAACTTGTACCAAGCTTCGGCCCTGTCCTCCCCTCCAATAATGATAATCATTATCAAAAATCAACTAGCATAAATTATATCAGTGATATTGTATCTGTCAAATTTTTTGCAATGAATAAACCATGTCAAAAAAGTGTTAGCAAAACCTGAATAGTCTAAAGAGCAAATGAGCAAATAAGAGCAATATCCTGTAAAATAGAGGCGGAAGATTTTGGGGCCCTCTTTTTCTATTTTACTGTAAGCAGTTCTTGGAATTCGGGATTCATTAACTTGATGAATCAAAAAAACAGGAGGAAAATGATGAATCACATACTAATCGTCGAGGACGATATCGCCTTGAGTAACGGTATTGTTCTTGCTCTTAAAGAACCTAACAACGTATTTACACAAACGTATGACATAGCTACTGCAAAAGAACAGTTGAATGTTACTGCCTTTGACCTAGTGATTCTTGATGTAAATTTGCCGGATGGAAGTGGACTCGACCTTTTAACCCATATACGTAAAACAAAAGCTTTCCCAGTCATTGTTCTGACTGCGAATGATATGGAAACAGATGTCGTCACTGGTTTTGAGCTGGGTGCTGACGACTATATCACCAAACCTTTCAGTCTTATGGTACTGAGAGCGAGGGTTGGTGTTCAGCTAAAGAAATCCGGATACTCGCTTACAGACTCCATTCAGCTAGGAAATTTTTCTTTCTCATTTGAAAGGATGGAATTTATTAGAAATGATACACCTATTGAACTAAGTAAAACAGAGCAAAAATTGTTGCGCATTCTAATCAACAATCGAGGAAATACCGTTTCACGCGATCATTTGATAGACAGCATCTGGACTGACGGTGCTGAATATGTAGGTGAAAATGCCTTGTCAGTTACGATAAAAAGGCTACGTGACAAGCTCGAGGATCATCCTTCTTCCCCACAATATATTAAAACGGTGTATGGGCTGGGCTACACATGGGCGTTGAAATGAGATGACGACATTCCTATATATATGTATTGGAATTGCCGTCGCTGCTGTATGCACTGCTATGTGTGCTATTATGCTGTATCGCAGGAGCATCCAAAAAACAATGAAAACTATTGAGAACATGCTGGATGCTGCGCTAAATGGCAGCTTCTCGGAGGATGTCTTTGATGAATCCGTTCTTTCTTCAATAGAAGCTAAATTTGTGAGATTTCTTTCCATTTGTTCCGTGTCCTCCAAAAATCTGCTTGCTGAAAAGAATAAAATAAATGAGCTGATTTCCGATATTTCACACCAAACGAAAACACCATTGGCCAACATCCTGCTTTATTCCCAACTACTTAGCGAATACGAACTATCACAGGATACCTCCACTTGTGTGAAAGCTCTATCTGCTCAGGCCGAAAAGCTTAACTTTCTGATCCAGGCATTGTTAAAAACATCGCGGCTTGAAACGGGGATTATCACGGTAGCGCCAAGACGAGAATCTGTTCAAAAGCTCCTTGATGCTGCACTGGAGCAAATAACGCCAAAGGCAAATGCCAAAGGGATTCCAGTTGTTAGGGAGGACACCGTTATTCATGCTTATTTTGACCTAAAGTGGACGAGTGAAGCTGTCTATAACATTATGGATAACGCCATAAAATATACAGAGACAGGCGGAAGCGTAATTATAAAAGTGATGGCTTATGAATTGTTTTGCCGAATTGATATCACTGACAACGGCATAGGGATTGCAGAAGAAGAACAAGGTAAAATCTTTACCCGCTTTTATCGCTCCCCTACTGTTAACTCGCAGGAGGGTGTAGGTATTGGACTGTTTTTAGCTAGAGAAATCATCGCTGCGGAGGGTGGTTACATCAAGGTAAGGTCATGCTACGGCAGTGGCTCCACCTTCTCGATTTTTCTTTCTATGGATACTTAATTCTTTCAATACCGTTAGATTTCAGAAAGATTGTAGAAAGATCAGTGTGTTAATGTCTGTACTGTAGATGACTACGATACAGACATTTTTTTGTGGAGGAGAACGTATATGGCTCTATTGAAAACTCAGGCATTAAAAAAACATTATGGAAACGGAGATACTGCTGTTCATGCCTTAGACGGTGTGAATCTGGAGGTGGAAAGCGGTGAATTTGTCGCTATTGTTGGTACGTCCGGGAGCGGCAAATCTACCCTTCTCCATATGCTGGGTGGACTTGATCGTCCGACAAGTGGAAACGTTACGATTGACGGCAAAGATATTTCTACATTAAAAGACGAAGAATTGACTATTTTTCGTAGACGAAAGATTGGCTTTGTTTTTCAAAATTACAACCTGGTGCCCGTTTTGAATGTCTACGAGAATATTGTGCTTCCTATTGAACTGGATGGTAAAGAGCCAGACAAAACCCACATAGATAAAATAGTACATACCTTGGGCCTTAACCACAAAATGAATAATCTGCCAAACAATCTTTCCGGTGGACAACAGCAACGTGTAGCTATTGCCAGAGCACTGGCAGCCAAGCCCGCCATTATCTTGGCAGATGAACCCACTGGAAACCTGGACAGTAAAACCAGTCTGGATGTGATGGGATTAATCAAAGTATCCAGCCAGCAGTTCCGCCAAACGATAGTGATGATTACCCACAACGAGGAAATCGCGCAAATGGCAGACCGGATCATCCGGATTGAGGACGGTAAAATAGTTGGCGGTGAAGGCAAATGATCAAGGTAAAGAACAAAAAAGTAATCCGCAAGCTGGCAGATAAGAGCTTCAAAGTAAACAAAGCCCGTAACCTCATTGCTATTGTTGCCATAGCACTAACCTCATTGCTATTTACAACACTGTTCACTATGGGGCTTGGCGCTGTGGAAAGCTTACAACGGGCGACCATGCGACAGGCCGGTGGAGATGGTCATGCCATACTTAAATATATAACAGATGACGAATTTAATCATGTCAAGGATCATCCGTTGATCAAGGAAATAGCTTATAACCGTATATTAAGCGATCGAGTTATGAACGATAAATTTCTAAAACGCCATACGGAGTTCTGGTATTACGACGATGTAGGGATGAAGCTTGGTTTTATTAACCTTAAAGAGGGGCGTAAGCCTGCAGCGGAAAATGAAGTAATTGCAGACTCCAAGACGTTGCAGCTATTGGGTGTTCCACTGGAGGTTGGAGCACCTTTGAGGCTAAAGCTTGACATACGGGGTAAAGAAGTACAGCGTGATTTTATCCTATCCGGCTGGTGGAAAAGCGATCCTGTGTTTAATGCAGGACAAATATTGGCCTCCAGATCCTATGTGGATGCTCATGCCAAGGAATTACAAAGCAACTATAAAAAGGATCATTTCTATGCTGGCACCATTAGTGCATATATGATGTTCGACAATAGCTTTGATTTGCGGGGAAAGCTCAGTAAAGTGATTACCGAAAGCGGGTACTCGCTTGACGAAGATGCACCAAACTATATCGTGAATAATGTAAATTGGTCATATATATCGACCAATTTTAGTATGGATTCGGGAACAATCATTGCACTTACTTCCGCCCTAATACTGATTGTATTTACCGGCTATTTGATCATCTATAACATTTTTCAAATATCGGTGATGCGAGATATTCGTTTTTATGGTCTTTTAAAGACGATCGGCACAAGCGGCAAGCAGATCCGCCGGATCATTCGCAGACAGGCGTTAGTTCTTTCAGTGATAGGAATCCCATTTGGATTAATAGCAGGTTTTTTTGTTGGTAAATCGTTTGTTCCTTTTATTATGAATATGACTGTGTATAACGGTACCGAAATCTCGGTATCCCCTAACCCATGGATTTTTGTCGGATCTTCTCTGTTCGCGCTCATAACCGTAATCATTAGCACCTTTAAGCCAGGCAGAATTGCGGCAGCTGTTTCGCCAGTTGAGGCAGTAAGATATACAGACGGAAATACCAAGGGCGGCCGTAAGCTGAAAAACTCCACTGAAGGGGCTAAAATGATCCACATGGCTCGCTCCAACTTGGGGCGCAATACAAAGCGTACCGTGTTGGTAGTCATCAGTCTTTCGTTGAGCCTTGTACTTCTTAACACGGCCTTCACCCTGTCTCAGAGCATTGATATGAGTAAGTTTGTATCCAAATTCAACGACACTGACTTTCTCATTGCTCATGCTGAATATTTTCATAGCCCCTATTTTAGTGGCCCTGAAAATGAGACCTCCGAGAGCTTTATTCAGGCTGTACAGACACAGCCCGGCTTTGAAGAAGGCGGTCGTTTGTACGGCGGCAAATTAGTACTTACTGTCGAGAATGGAAAAGACACCAATGAGCACGATGTAACTGACTCTCGCGGCAACTTCACAGCGACAGTGTATGGGCTGGAGGATTTACCACTGCACCAATTGCAATTGTTAGACGGTGAGCTTGACTTTGAGAAGCTGGCTTCCGGTAAGTATATATTGGAAGGGGTAAATTTAGATGACCATGACATCCCCCATATGGAAGAAGCTCTATATAAGGTGGGTGAAAAGGTCACGCTTCACAGTTATATGGGAGTAGCAGAAGCTCCGCTGGATAAAGAGTATACTACGCATGAATTCACAGTGCTTGGTCATGTTGCAATTAAATATGCGACCAATTCTGATCGCCTTTCAGATAAGTATAACTTTTATCTTCCGGCGAATATTTACAAGCCGCTTGCGGAGCAGCCTGCTGTGATGAGCTATGCCTTTAATGTATCCCCTGATCAGGAAGAGGCCATGGAGAGCTTTTTAAAAAGTTACACCGAAACTACAGAGCCAGTAATGAACTACACATCCAAATTTACTTCAATGAATGAGTTTTCCGGTATGCAAAACACCATCATGATGATCGGTGGCACGCTCAGTCTGATTATCGGCCTAATTGGTATCCTCAACTTTGTAAACGCAATTCTAACGAGTATATTGACACGGCGTCAGGAGTTTGCCATGCTGCAAAGTATCGGCATGACCAAAAAGCAATTGCGGGGTATGCTGATCTATGAAGGGCTATATTATGTTCTCGGCACCGCCCTATCCTCCATTTTATTAGGGATCATATTCTCTATTTCAATTGTGAAACCCCTAAGCAGTATGATGTGGTTTTTGAGCTATCACTTTATAATCTGGCCACTTCTAGCCTTATTGCCTGTACTATTATTGCTGGGGATACTTATTCCAGTAGCAGTCTATTCTATGAACAACAAACAAAGTATTGTGGAGCGACTTCGAGAATCAGAGTAGATGCACCTAAAAATAAGAAAGTAAAATACCCATACGCGTCAAAAAAGATGACTCCTGATCCATTCAGAAGTCATCTTTTTATGCTTAGTAAGGCCTTATTTTACAGAATACCTATAACCTCCACTCTTCCCGTAGAAGCCCCATTCGGATCGAATCATAATACTCTCCATTATAATATCTGCACTTGCGAAGCTTGGCTTCGAGGGTCATGCCCAGCTTCTCCCCCACCTTCATCATCCGATGGTTTCCTGACCAGGTTGTAAAGCCTACTCTTACTAGAGGTAATGTATTAAACAAATGCGTGATCCACAGTCGAAGCGCCCTCGTACCATAACCACCGCTCCAATACTGCGAATCAAAGATACCTATCCCCATTTCAAGCCATTGAGAAGGCTGATGCTCCCAATAGTAGCTCACCGATCCAATGATCTTGCCTTCCACTTCAATGATCCAAAAGTCATCTTGTCCGATTCGCTTTTCCTTCTCTTTTAAATAATCATCCAAAGAAAGTGGCTTATGTTCATAATAAGGTGCATCCCACTGCTTCCATTCCGGTGCTTCTTCCTTGTAAGTTAATGTCCAAAGGGCATGCAGGTCTTCTTCTGTAACAGGCCTAATCGTTAAATCCTTATCCGTATACATCGAGTACACTCCTTTTATAATAAAATTCATTCTATCTACTTTGAGCTATATTGAGCTTCATTGTATCTGCTTTTGCATTATTTCGAATTCAATTTTTGTCCATCATGAAACTGTATTGTGGCAAGATCGCAATTCATGTTGACAAACAATCAAAAATAATATATCTTAATATAAAGATAATAAATATAAAGAAAAATTTACGACGACGGTTTATTTTGTTTAGAAAAAACCTAATCATATAAAAACCAAGGAGGATAATGACATGAAACTATTAGGATTACATCACGTTTCGGCGATTACAGCGGCAGCGGCTAAAAATGTTGATTTTTATACTCAGGTAATGGGACTTCGGTTGATCAAGAAAACGGTGAACCAAGATGATGTTAGTGTGTATCACCTTTTTTACGGAGATGAGCGTGGAACTGCGGGTACCGAAGTCACTTTCTTTGAAATTCCACATGCGGGACAAACTCGTACAGGAAATAATAGCATTTCAGCTCTCTCCCTACGGGTACCAAATGACAAGGCACTGGATTACTGGAAAAACCGCTTCGAGCAGCTGGATGTAAAACATGGTGAAATTACGGATCAAGCAGGACGCCTGGCGCTTTCGTTTGAGGATTTTGAAGGACAACGCTTCTTCCTCGTTTCAGATGAGCATGATCATGGAATGCGCGGCGGCACGCCTTGGGAGAAAAGCCCTGTCCCTGCCGAATACGGCATTGTAGGACTTGGGCCGGTTCATCTGACTATTCCCAAAGCGGAGAATACCATTCTTATTCTTGAACAGGTTATGGGCTTCCGCAAAAAGGGCTCCTATCCTTCTCCTGTTGCTGGACAACCGGATGTGGTCATCTATGAAACGGGTGAAGGCGGTACAGGAACCGAAGTTCATCTGGAAGAGCGCAACGATCTGCCACAAGAGCGACCAGGACGCGGCAGTGTGCACCATGTAGCTTTCCGTGTTGAAACCGAGGAAGAGCTCAAACAATGGGTAGACCGTATTGGGCAGCTGCAAATTTCCAACTCAGGCTTTGTAGATCGCTTTTACTTCCGTTCATTGTATTTCCGTGAGCCGAACGGCATTCTGTTTGAATTGGCAACCGATGGACCCGGCTTTGATACGGATGAAGAACTCGAGTTTCTGGGTGAATCGCTGGCTTTACCGCCATTTTTGGAATCGCGCCGCGCATCTATTGAAGCCAATCTCAAACCGCTTAACACCAAACATTAATTGAAGTTTCATTTACACAAAAGGGCATTCCGCTATCTGCAAGCTTTTCAGCTTTGACAGGTAAGCGAAATGCCCTTTTTTAGTTATGTTTACAGCTTTTTATCATCCACACTGTTCAGCCATGCTTCGATTTCTCCGATTACAGAGGCGATACATCCATCTTGGAACGGCGAGATCAATCCAGCCAGCTCAACCAATCCGGTAAAGGATCGACTTCCCCCAGCACGGCACAGCTTCAAATAATCTTCCCACGCCGCTGTCCGGTCGATACTCATGCGTTTCCAGAATTGGAACGCGCACAGTTGCGCGAGTGTATAGTCAATATAGTAGAACGGGGATTGAAAAATATGACCCTGTTTGTGCCAAAACCCGCCCTGCTCCAGATACTCGTTGCCTTCATAATCCAGATGCGGTTTATACTTACGTTCAATGGAGCGCCATGCGCTTTTACGTTCGGCTGGGGTCCAGTCTGGGTGTTCATATACGGCATGCTGGAATTCGTCCACGGCTACGCCGTAAGGTACGAACAGCAACGATGAAGATAGATGTTCAAAGTGATACTTGTCCGTATCTTCTTCGAAGAACAGATTCATCCAAGGCCATGCGAAAAACTCCATGCTCATAGAGTGGATCTCAGCCGCCTCCATGGTTGGCCAATGGTACTCAGGAATTTCAAAATGTCGGCTTTCATAGACCTGGAAGGCATGACCTGCTTCATGCGTCAATACGTCGATATCACCGGATGTACCATTGAAATTCGAGAAAATAAACGGCGTGCCATATTCACTCAAAAATGTACAATAGCCTCCGCTTTGCTTGCCCTTTTTGCTGATCAAATCCATCAATCCACGTTCGATCATAAAGCTAAAAAATTCATGTGTTTCCGCTGAAAGTTCCTCATACATACGTGCTCCATTACGAATGATCCACTCCGGGTCACCTTTAGGCGTAGGATTGCCTGACAGGAAGTTGAAGCCCTCGTCATAATAGCGAAGCTGATCTACTCCGATCCGTTCGCGCTGCCGCTCCTTCAGCTTGGTTGCCAGAGGAACGATGTGCTTCAGCACCTGCTCGCGGAAATTGGCTACCATTTCGGCATTGTAATCTGTACGTCCCAAGCGGGCATAGCCCAATTCTACGAAGTTGTCATAGCCCAACTTGTGTGCCATGCGCGTGCGTACCTTCACCAGTTCATCATAAATCCGGTCCAGCTCGTCCTCATGCTCACTCATAAATTGATATTTAGCCTCGGAGGCCTGTTTGCGCGTCTCCCGGTTGGTAGCCATTTCAAAAGGCAGGAGCTGCGACAATGTGCGTTCTTCTCCCTCGAACGGGATCTTCGCTGAAGCAATCAATTGAGCATATTCCGAGGTCAGCTTATTTTCCTGCTGTAAATCCTCAATAATATCCGGATGGAACGACTTGAGTGCTACCTCGGCAATACTGAAAAGCTGGCTGCCCCATTGACTCTCCAACTCGGTTCGGAATGGAGAATCCACCAATGCCCGGTAGTAATCGGTTACATACTCCTGAATAACCGGCATGAAATCATCAGCATACTCTTGCTCCGCTTTGTAAAAGGCATCCTCCGTATTAATAGAGTGCCGAACTTCCACCAATTGCAATTGTGTTTCCACATTACTGCGCAGCTTGTTAATCGCATGAATCACTTCATTTTGACGTTCTACGCTGTCTGCTTCACGAAACTGCTGCAACAGCGTTTTAAACCGCTGTTCAATTTCAGGTTGCTCTGGTCGACTGTAAGCCATTTGGCTGAATAATGTCATTGCTTCGGTTCCTCCTTAAATGTAATAAATCTGATGCCTATTATACAGTACGATTAGACCAAACTGGAAGCTGCAATTCCAAAAAAATACAACCTCAAAAGCCGCAATACTATGTATTGCGGCTTTTGAGCCTCATCTAACTCTATATATCAAAAAAGTCATGATCTAAAACAATCTAATATATATTCAGCCTGATGGAGATTTATAAGTCTTTCTAAGATCGCAGACCTTCATGCTTTATTGATTTTGCAAACGATGTGCCGCATGCAGGGTCGGACCGACGAATTCATTCAGCTTGAAGCTACCTTTAATGGCCTGTGTAATAAATCTCTTGGCCTGATCCACTGCTTCACGTACAGTCAGCCCTTGAGCCAAACCAGCCGTTACCGCTGCCGAAGTGGTGCAGCCTGCACCGTGGGTAAAGTTTGTTTTTACAACATCGGCTTCAAACCAGTCAAAAGTGATTCCGTCATATAGCAGATCCATCGCTTTACCTGCGCGAATTTTGCCACGGTCCTTGATCAGTACATGCTTAGCTCCACGCTCATGGATAATCGCAGCCGCTTCCTGCATCTGCTCCAGTGTCGTGATCGGTCCATTCTTCGCCAGTTGCGAAGCCTCGAACAAGTTCGGTGTTACCAGGTCAGCGCCAGGAATCAACAATTCCAGCATCGCCTCTGTATTTTCCGGCTGAAGCACTTCATCCGTGCCTTTGCAGACCATAACCGGGTCAATTACGATCCGCTTCAGATCATGCTTTTTCAAATGGCTGGCTACCAGCTCGATAATTTCAACAGAACCAAGCATACCGGTTTTCATCGCATCAAAACCGATACCTTCCAATACAGTACGCAGCTGCGCTTCTACCACATCCAACGCAACAGGATATACAAGATGATCCCAGGTTTTAGGACCCATCGCTACTACGGTTGTCAATACGGTCATGCCATATACGCCAAGCTCCTGAAAGGTTTTCAGGTCTGCCTGAATACCCGCTCCACCGCTTGTGTCGGAGCCCGCTATCGTTAATGTTTTGGGAATCGTCATTTGTACATGCTCTCCTTCACTTTCTGTGCTGCATTTATCCTAATCCCGCTTGCGAAACTTGTCAACGCGCAAAACGGTCCTCTCTATGTTAAAAGTCACAAGCGACAGCAGCAGCTAAAAAACGAGAACATCCCCTTTTGAAACAGGAACATCCTCGCAATAACGTGTTATATGAAGAATTCGAAAGAAATTTGGAATTATAAATATCCACCGGTACTGTGATCATAGGCATGATTCTTTTCATTTGCACGTACGCCCAGACACAGACTCTGATACAGCTGCTGCTGTTCCGGTGTAGCAAAATTCCGATGCTGCTCAAATAAAGCCATACAACCAATGATATGTTCGGTATAGCTATTATCAACAGACAGTTGCAAGCAATGCAGTATTTGTCCCACTCCCTCGGGGTAATCGCCTTTTCGGAAATAATATTCCGCATACACCTTACAAAAGGATGCAAAGCGAAATGCATTAAAGTGCTTGCGATAATGAGTGTCCCATCGTTCCGGTGCAAGCTCCCAGAAGCTCTTGAGTTGCTGACTAAACAGTCCCAGTTCGGCATCCACGAAATAACCGAACCGGTTCGCCGATTCGAGCAAGGTGTTCAAGCCTTCCAGTGTCTCATCCGGATGCTCACGCAGGTAAGTAATATATTCATAGATTGCAGAAGTGTTGCCCATTTTAATTTCAATACAAAGTCGGTTGCCCTGTGCATATACACGATGTAGGTTGACCACTTTCCAGCCTTCTTCGTCTAAACCCTCAAACCAGCTCAAATCTGCATAACCCTCAATCCATTGCTTGGATTCCTCATATCTGCCCTGAAACTCATAGCAGCTGGCCTTGAGCAGATGCCCCTGAGCATAGTAATAAACGAGCGGTTTAAGCAGCTCCAGGTGCTCATCTCCAAAACGGTTCCGATTGCGATACAATGCCTGCGCCAGCTCTCTTAACTCGTCCGCATACATTTCCATCTCGGACCATTGCATTTTTAAAGCAAACACTTGAGATAGCATATGTAAGCCTTCCAGTGCGTAAATTTCCGGTAGACGACTACGGTACAAATGGAATTGTACAGCAGCCTTCAAGTTCCGTTGGTTATCCTTAATCTGAATCTGGAATATACGGAAATAGCTGATCGCCAACCGTTCAGAGTGGGTATACTTCTCACTCTCGATGACACAATCATACAGAAGCATAGCGGCTTCATGTCTGCCATCCTCAAACATCGCTTCTGCGGTCTCAAAAATAGCAGGAACGTTCGATAAATCGTCCATCAAATAGCCAAGTACACTGCGTATACACTCCAGCTTGTTCAACTCTGAGCAACGTAGGAGAAACGGACGCAACCTCCTCCAGTGTGGTAAGGAATGAATAAAACATTCATCCACATACATCTCGAACAAAGATCCTTCTTCCAATCCCATGGCCTCGGTAATCAGATCAAGCTGATTGACTGAGATAGGCCGTGGTGGGTTCCGATTAAGTATACCGCTAAGTGTACCCGGATTTACCTTGGAAGCATCTGCAAAACATTGCATTGAAATGCCTTCACTTTGAATATACTTTTCTATTTCTGCGCGGATCGTGGTGTTTTTTTCCAAAGGGACACCCCCTCAAACGAATGATGGTGACTTTTTCATTACCTTTTAAACCAAAATTTGTTTAATCAAAGTATATGTCTATTTATACGAGAGGTCAATAACTTTAAACACGACTCAGGACATATAAAATCACGAATTTTGTACGATTTTAAAACTGTTTTATGAAAAAAGACCGTCCTCTGCGGGACAGTCTATTTCTATTATTTTGATGCTGTGGACTTATAGGACAAAAACTAGTCAGTAGTTCTACCGTGAACGTGCGAAATCGATGGCAAACTTAGCATATCCCTCTACTGTTAACCCTTCATAAAGCAACTCCGAATAGGCATTAGCGGCATCCGTTGCTTGCGGCGAGGTCAGGAACGTCACATGCGGACGCCCCGACCATGGGGCGAGGGACCAATGGCCGTCAGCTTTTGGCGTTAACGTCTTCATATGCCGCACGTATTCGGTCAGCACATGACGGTTCTCATCCGGTGAAGCAAGTATAATTCGCTCTCCACCCGGATTGACCAGCGCAGAGGAAAACGCGCGATAGTTATTCGTAACAACCAGATAATTTCGCTGCATATCCATCGGTTCGCCATCAAAAGACATCTGAATGATTCTGTGTGCATCTGGGTCCTTTAGACCCCCGTCAGCATCATATCTGGCTGGCTGTGTTACATCAATTTGATACCTGATGCCGTCGATGATATCGAAATTAAAGCTTGGAAAGTCAGAATTAATCAGCTCTTGCTCTTGTTCTGCTGAAGGATCAATTTGCCGGAATTGTCCAGCAGACCACTCCAGCCATTCCCGGATTTCCGTTCCGCTCAGTCGAACGACATGCAGCGTATTCGGAAAATTGTACAGATCGGCGATATGCTTGATCGCCAACGTCCCCGCCGGAATATGGGTATAGTATGATGGGCCATATCTGCCGCCTGTTTTAAAAGGAGCTGCTGCCGACAGAACGGGCAATCCTTCGTACTCGCTCCCTTGCATCTGCTGCTTCACATACCACATTTGCGCATCATTCACGAGCTGAACCGAAGCATCATCCATCACCTGAGCAAAAAAGCTGCTCACCGCCACCGTCGTCTGACCTACAGGTGCACGAATATACTCCAATGTTCCGGCGTGCTCTTCTGCTACCGCCAGCTGAATGGCAGTATCCGGTTGTACCAGCGCCTCCTTGCGTATCGGATCATACACCGGGCGTACCTCGGCAGCAGATGCAGCCACTTGCCACTTCCCTCCACTAAAGGCCAGCTCCAGATCAATGATACCCAGATGATCCCCCCAAAAACCCGGTTCCACTGCTGGAATATCGTGGATGGTACCTCGCTCTAGATCAACACCTGTTTTCCCCATAAACGAAGGTCCGGGAAATACTTTATGGGCATGACCAAACACAATGGCATCGATCCCTTCCACCCTGCTCAGATGCAGCACTGCATTTTCCATATCAAGCGTTTCGGGAATATCCTCTAAGCCTGCATGGGGCATAGCAATGATCAGATCGGCTCCCGCTGCCTTCATTTCTGGAATAAACCGTCTTGCCGTTTCCAGCATATCTTTGACAATGATTTTTCCCTCCAGCCACGCCTTGTCCCATTGCATAATTTGCGGAGGGACAAAGCCGATGACCCCCACCTTCAACAGATGCTTACCGCCTGCTTCATCCTCTACCGTCTTATCCAGCAATAGATAAGGTGTAAAGTAATTTCGTTCTTGTTCTCCTGCTATATAAATGTTGGCATTCACATAAGGAAATTGCGCTCCTTGAAGGCAAGTCTGCAAGTATTCCAGTCCATAGTTAAATTCATGATTCCCGATATTACCTGCCTCATATCCAAGCAGATTCATGGCTTTATAGGCGGGATGCACCGCGCTTGGGTCCTGTTGGATTCGCTGTACAGCATAATCTCCCATTGGATTCCCCTGAATCACATCTCCGTTATCCAGCAGCAGGTGATTGTGCACCTCCGCCCGGGCTATTTGAATCAAGCTGGCTGTTTGCGCCAGACCGTAATGCAGCGTTTCCTGATCCGTATAATAATCGTAATTCCACAAACTGACATGCAAATCGGTTGTAACTATAATGCGGAATTTCACTCTCACAAGGCTTACATTGTCTTGGTCTGCCTTTTCGTTAATATCCAAAATATCCACTCTTGTTCTCTCCCTCAGCTTCGGTCATAGAGCTTGAACAAGTCTAACAGAGCACTGTTAAGAGAATGTTAAAATAAACATTTCGCATAAATCCAGAAAACGGTTTTTACCATACGATAAATTTTACATCATTTTTACCAAAGTCAGGAGTGGTTTTAACCCTAGCTGTGGGACTAGCTGTTAAGATTTGGTTTGTCACAGCATTTACAGGTTTTTAATTTTATTTTCGTTATTACTATGTTTAGGGGGAAATTATTTTGTTTAAAAAAGCACTGACCTTGTGCATGACCTTCACACTGGCAGCGGGCCTAGCCGCTTGTGGCTCCAATGCAAGCAATAACAACAGCGCGTCCACTCCGGGTACAGATGGCTCTAAAAACGAAAGCACAGCCTATGTTCCTAAGGAGTTAAAGGTACAGTTCGTTCCTTCTCAAAATGCAGATACGCTCGAAGCCAAAGCCAAACCGCTCGAAAATCTACTGGGTGACAAGCTTGGAATCCCGGTGAAAGTAACGGTATCTCCTGACTACAATACAATTGTGGAAGCCATGTCTTCCAAGCAGGTCGATGTAGGATTCCTTCCGCCGAATGCTTATGTACTGGCCCACGATAACCGTAAAGCAGCCGATTTGCTGTTGCAAGCTCAACGTTACGGCATTGAAGATGCTACAGGCAAGGACACGACTGAAAAAGTAAACTTTTATAAAGCAATGATCGTGGTGAAAAAGGATTCTCCGATTCAAAGCCTAGCTGATCTGAAAGGCAAGAAGGTTGGCTGGCAAAATGTAACCTCCTCCGCAGGCTACGTGTACCCTGCAGCAGAACTGAAAAAAGCTGGCGTGGACCCGGACACGGATGTGCAGGGTGTGACAATCAAAGGCCACGATGCTGCTATTCTGGCGTTGCTGAACGGTCAAGTTGATGCGGTAGCTGTTTTCCAGGATGCACGTAACACGGTGAAGAAGGAAATCCCGGATGTATTTGAAAAAACTCGCGTCATTCATTACACAGCTAAAATTCCAAATGACACCGTCAGCGTACGTTCTGATATGGATCAAGCGTGGAGAGACAAGATCAGCCAAGCCTTTATTGACATTGCCAAAGACCCTACAGGCGGCGAGATCATTAAAGAAATTTACACCCATGTAGGTTATGAAAAGGGTGACGATAAAAACTTCGACTCCGTGCGTGAATACGCCGAAGCCGTTGGCCAAGCGGTTAAGTAATCGGAGCAAACAAGGTACTGTAATGAAGTAACAGCTACGAAACAGGCTTTACGAATGACAGGGCAGCACCGTCCATGTATTCATGGCGGTGTTGTTTTCATTCCACCCCATCGGGGGAGAAAGTTGGGAGCATATGATCGAATTCCGTAACGTATCGAAAACATACCCGAACGGCACCAAAGGGTTGAACCATATTAATTTGACGATTCAGGAGGGGGAAATGGTCGTCATCGTCGGCTTATCCGGTGCAGGTAAGTCTACCCTGCTGCGTTCCATTAACCGACTGCATGACATTACGTCCGGCGACATTGTCGTGGGTGGCAGGTCCGTCACGTCTGCTGGAAGTAGCGAGCTGCGGCGCATTCGCCGTGATATCGGCATGATCTTTCAAAGCTTCAATCTGGTTAAGCGTTCGACAGTGCTCCGCAATGTACTTTCCGGCCGCGTCGGCTATCATTCGACGCTGCGGACCATTCTCGGTCTCTTCCCGAAGGAGGATATCGAACTGGCACTAACAGCGCTGGAGCGCGTGAACATCCGCGAAAAAGCTTACAGCCGGGCAGATGAACTGTCCGGTGGCCAACAGCAGCGCGTATCCATCGCCCGCGCTCTGGCGCAGGAGGCTAAAATCATTCTAGCGGACGAGCCCGTCGCATCGCTGGACCCGCTGACCACCCGCCAGGTCATGGATGACCTCCAGCGCATCAACCGTGAAATGCAGATTACGACCATCGTCAATCTGCATTTCATTGATCTCGCGCGCGAATATGCAACGCGGATCATCGGATTGCGCGCTGGGGAAGTGGTCTTTGACGGCACACCGGAGGAAGCTACGGATGAGGCCTTTGCGGAGATCTACGGCCGAGCCATCAAGCATGATGAACTGCTGGGAGTGGGATCATGAAGCCCGACTCTACTGCCCAGCCGCTCTCTTCGACGCAACCGTCACCGCATGCTGGACCGCCGCAGCCAGGCAAGCCGCCCGCAGGGCCACCTTTGCCAGGACGTTACAAGCGTTATGCCACCTGGATGATTTTTATCGTGGTGCTGGTAGCCTGCTCCATTCATACGGATGCCACACCTTACCAGTTGATCGTCGGCTTGCCGGAGATGGGCAAATTGTTGGGCGAAATGTTTCCACCCGACTGGAGCTACCTGCCTACCATCTGGAAACCCATGCTGGAAACGATCCAGATCGCCATTGTCGGCACGACACTGGGAGCCATATTGGCGATCCCTGTCGCGTTGCTGTGTGCCTATAATGTGATGCCGCGCAAACTGATTTCGCTGCCGATGCGCACGATCCTGAACCTAGTACGGACAATTCCTGATTTGCTGTTTGCCTCAATCTTTGTGGCGGTGTTCGGCATCGGGCCGTTTGCAGGGATGCTCGCCCTGCTCTTCTTCTCCTTTGGCATCATAGCCAAGCTGACCTTTGAGGCGATTGAAGCCATTGATCCCGGGCCGCTGGAAGCCATGACCGCTGTTGGCGCGAGCCGCATTCAAGTCATCGCCTTTGGTGTGGTTCCGCAGGCTCTTCCTTATTTTGTGTCGTACTTACTGTATACCTTTGAGGTTAATGTGCGCGCGGCTTCCGTTCTGGGCCTGGTCGGGGCTGGCGGTATCGGTCTGTTGCTTGACCGTTCTCTGGGGCTGTTCCGATATGATCGGGCAAGCATCATTATTCTACTGACCCTCGTCATCGTCCTTGCGATTGATTACGGCAGTAACCTGCTACGGAGGAAATTATTATGAATGATCCTACGCTTCGCAGACCTATTGGCTCCCGCCTACGCCTATGGGCGATAGCTATTCTGCTAATCATCATTTATATTTGGGCTTTTCGCGGGATGCAGTTTGAAGGATTACAGGGAACGGCTAAAAGTGTCTCTGTCGCTATATTGGACGGCTTCCTTCATCCCGACTGGTCGTTCGTCTACATCCCTGAGGGAGAGGATTTACTGCGCGGGTTGCTGGATACGCTGGTCATTTCAGTGCTCGGAACCTTCGTGTCCGCATTTGTCTGCCTTCCGTTCGCCTTTTGGGCGTCCAGCAATATGACCCGTCTACGTCCCTTATCGGGTAGCGGGAAATTTGTGCTTAGTGTCATCCGGGTTTTTCCCGAAATGATCGTCGCCATCCTATTTATCAAAGCCGTTGGCCCCGGCTCGTTTGCGGGTGTGCTTGCCCTCGGCATTCACTCCATCGGCATGCTGGCGAAGCTTTTCTCGGAAACGATCGAAAGTGTCGATCACGGGCCTCAAGAGGCTTTGATCGCGTGCGGTGCCAACCGTTGGCAGGTGATTTTCTTCGCCGTGCTACCGCAGGTGATTCCACAGTTTCTTTCGTATTCGCTTTACCGTTTTGAAATTAATATCCGTTCCGCTACCACGCTCGGTCTGGTCGGTGCAGGTGGTATCGGTACTCCGCTACTGTTTGCACTCCAAATGCGCAACTGGAACCGTGTAGGCGTTATCTTGCTCGGCATTGTGGTCCTGATCATTTTGACGGATCTGATTTCCGGCTGGCTGCGCAAACGGATCGTATAATTAAATTCTAAACGTCCAAAAAGCCTCTCCTGTGTAAAAAGGGATGTTATACTCCCATTCACTCGGAAGAGGCTTTTGCCGTTCGTTCACCATCGCCCTGCCAATTCATCTATGACCCGTCGGACTTCCTCAGCCGTATTGTAAAAATGCGGAGCCACACGGATAACATCCTTTCGTGCTGAAACGATCATATTTTGGCTTCTCAAATTCCTTTCCACAGCCGACACGTCGGCTACTTCAACAGCGAGCAGGCTTGGTAATGTGCCTCCCCTGTAAGGTACACGTATGTGTAACCCTTTGCGCCGTCCATATTCAACGGAAAAATCCAACAACTCACTCATATAGGCCTGAATACTCGTGACTCCAATCTCTAGCAGCAGCTTTAAGGCCGCATTGGCAGCAAAAATGCTAATGAAAGAAGGCAATCCCGTCTCAAAGCGTCGGGCTCCCGCCGCCGGAAGCGGGTGAGCAATATCAAACCGGGAAGCGGGCTCCTGCCCAAGCCAGCCTGTAAGACGGGGCTTGAAGCGGTCTATTCGGTCCTTACTTACATAAAGAAAAGCCACGCCTGGAATTCCAAGCATATATTTGCGTGCTCCCGCGACCAAAATATCTACGCCCATTGCCTTTACATCCACTGGAATGATCCCTGCAGACTGATAAGCATCCACAAACAGCAACGCCTGCTTTCGGTGGGCTATATCGGCAATGGATTTTAAATCCTGCTGAAATCCGTTGGTATAGTTCACTTGTGACACCATAACGAGTGCAGTTTTCTCCGTAACATGCTCCTCATACTGCTCTATCGTCACTTCTCCCTCGATGGAGGGGATACAGCAGATGTGATCCCGGAACATCTCCTGTGCCTGCCAGATGTGTCCCACCGTCGGAAAGTCGGTGTCCGCATACACAATGCCTTCTTTTCCCCGTACATAAGGAAGGGCTGTGGCCACCCCGGCAATCGCCTCAGAGGCTGAGGACAGGACCGCAATTTCGTCAGGCTCCGCCCCAATGAGCTTGGCAAAATGCCCTCTAGCCTCCTCCAAACGTGCCATAGACAGATCGCCGTTATGACCGTGTTGCAGCAAACTTCGATGATATTCCTCAATGGCAGCGGAAACCGGCCTTGATACGGCCCCCTGGGAACAACTCCCTACATGGATATGTGAGGACAGTACTGGAAACAGCTGACGGTAGGACTGAAACGGATGTTTCATTTTTCCCTTCGCTCCTCCTGGGCACACCAACGTGCCTTGATATGATCATTTTATTATCCATATAAGCTACCTTAGAACAAGGGCCTCTCTTCCCATCTTCTCGCCGTTAACAGACGATAGACGCAAAGAGAGGCCCTGAGGGATCATATACAAAATCATAAATTAATGCACGCGTTTGCGTCCAAACCAGCTTTTAAGCACCAAAGTAGCCAGAGCTAGTAACAATAACAACGAGGCCACCGCAAAAGATGCCGAGAACTGATATTCGTTATACAAAATTTCTACATGCAGCGGCAGTGTATTCGTCTCTCCCCGGATATGTCCAGAGACGACGGACACTGCACCGAACTCACCCATGGCTCGCGCATTACACAAAATGATGCCATACAGCAGACCCCACTTGATATTCGGCAGCGTCACTTTCCAGAAAATGCGCCAGCCGCGCGCGCCCAGCGTGACCGCCGCTTCTTCCTCCTGCTGTCCCTGATCTTCCATCATTGGAATGAGTTCTCGCGCCACAAATGGAAAGGTGATGAACAGCGTCGCTAAAATAATACCAGGCAGAGCAAATATAATTTTAATATCATGCTCGTCCAACCACGGTCCAAGCCAGCCCTGTGCGCCGAACACTAATACATACATCAGCCCTCCGACGACAGGAGAGATGGCAAAAGGTAAATCAATCAAGGTGACCAGCAAGCCTTTGCCGCGAAATTGAAATTTCGTGATCAGCCAAGCGGCAGCTACACCAAATACCGTATTCAGCGGTACCGTTATCGCTGCCACCAGCAGCGTCAACCGCAATGCAGACATGGCATCTGGGTCCCGTAACGCTTCGACGTAGACGCCCCATCCTTGCTTGAGCGCTTCGGTAAGCACGACGATTAGCGGCAATACCAGCACCCAGAGCAAAGCTAAAAAAGCAGCACCAATCAGCGTCCACTTCACCCAAGTGGCCTCGGTTGTGACCCTGTTGGGCGGTGCGGATGAAGGCACTGGTGCAGAAGCAAGCTCCTGCCCAGTTATTGCTTGTGACATGGTGTATCCCTCCTTAGAATGCGGGTATCATGCGTAGCCCTGCATGTTAACGTTAGATAATTACATTAGACAGTTGCGTTTAGGCAGTTACGTTAAACTGCACGGCGCCGTGACCAGCGCTGAATGCTGTTAATCACGAGTAACAGCACGAATGAAATCACCAACAGCATCAACGCTACCGCCGTAGCTCCTGCATAGTCATTTTGCTCCAGCTTGGACATGATGAGCAGTGGAGCAATTTCCGTTTTCATCGGCATATTGCCAGAGATGAAGACGACAGAACCGTACTCGCCAATACCACGGGCAAAGGCGAGCGCAAAACCCGTCAGCAGCGGTGGCACCAGCTCCGGCACAATAACGCTGCAGAAGATACGCCATCTGCCAGCTCCCAGCGTAGCAGCGACCTCCTCCTCATCCTTATCCAGCTCCTCCAAAACCGGCTGAACTGTCCGTACGACGAACGGAATGCCAATAAACATCAATGCTAGCGTAATTCCCGTCTGTGAGTATGCCAGCCTCCATCCAAGCGGTTCAAACAATGAACCGATCCAGCCGTTCTGCGCATACAGAGCAGTCAAAGCAACCCCCGCTACGGCAGTAGGCAAAGCAAAGGGTAGATCAATCACCGCATCAAAAATTCGTTTCCCCGGAAACTCATAACGCACCAGCACCCAGGCTATCAATAAACCGAGAAACAGGTCGATCAGCGCCGCAGCCGCGGCACACAAAAAGCTTACCTTGTAGGAAGCCAGCACCCTGACATCAGTCGCCACGTCCCAAAATTTTTCCCACGTCAGTCCAGTTGAATTCAGAAGCAGTGCCGATAAAGGCACCAGCACCACCAGACTGAGATACAGCACACTATAACCCATTGTTAACCCGAACCCGGGAAGTACGCGTTTTCGGGTGGCTTGCACTTGACTCATGTTCTGTTCATCCCTCTCTGAATCCATTCACTATGACACTCGCGGCTACCGATCCAATCCCTACACAGTCCACCTATTTTATGAACTGCCGGGTACATAAATCTGGTCAAAAATGCCTTTGTCGCTGAAATGCTTCTGCTGCGTCTCCTTCCATGTCCCGAATACATCCTTCAAGGTTACGAGCTCCAAGTTAGGAAATTGATCCTTGAACTTTGCCGTCACACTCTCCAGTGTTGGGCGATAATAATTTTCGGCAGCAATGGTCTGCCCTTCTTCACTGTACAAATATTTCAGGTACGCGTCCGCCACCTCGCGTGTACCTTTTTTATCTACCACCTTATCGACTACTGCTACCGGAGGTTCAGCCAATATACTGATCGATGGATATACGATATCGAATTTATCCGCACCCAGCTCCTTCACGGAGAGCAATGCTTCATTTTCCCATGCAATCAGCACATCGCCAATTCCACGCTCTACAAAAGTCGTTGTCGCTCCACGTGCTCCGCTATCCAGTACGGGCACATGCTTATACAGGTCCTGTACAAACTGCTGGGCTTTAGTTTCATCGTTATTGTTCTTCTTGAGCGCATAGGCCCAGGCTGCAAGATAGTTCCAACGTGCCCCGCCCGAAGTTTTAGGATTCGGTGTAATAACTTGCACATCGCCACGGATTAAATCGTCCCAGTCCTTGATCCCTTTCGGGTTCCCTTTGCGCACCAGTAACACGATGGTTGAAGTGTACGGGGCGCTGTTATGCTCATATTTACTTTGCCACCCCTCTTTAACAAATCCTTTTTCCTGTAGCGCATCAATATCGTAGCCCAGGGCCAGAGTTACCACGTCCGCATCCAGCCCGTCCTGCACAGAACGACTTTGCTTGCCAGATCCTCCATGAGATTGCTTGATCGTAACCTTCTGTCCTTTTTCCTTCTCCCAATGGGCGGCAAACGCTTTATTATATGCCTCATACAGCTCACGGGTCGGATCATAAGAAACATTGAGCAACTCCACTTCCTTGGAACCGGCAGCAGAACTACCATCCGCCTGCGTCCCTCCCTTGCTTGCCCCGCAAGCGCTCAGCATAATCGTTAAAACCAAAGATAGTCCGAGAATAAGTCCACTTTTCCATTGCCTTTTCATCAAGACACCCCGCATTCTATGTAATTTGTATTCATTTACGCCTGTTATTTACAGACATAATCAAAAAAAGAGCGGAGAATTCCCTGATGCAGCTCTGATAGGTCAAACCTGTCGCGTGGACAGTGTCTGCCTGCTGTTCCTAGAGGTTCTCCGCCAAAATGGCGAGATCATACTTTAATTCTTTAATTCCTACCTGTTTAATGAGTTATATGGATATAATACGAGAGTTTAGGAGTGATGTCAAACCTTTTTTTGGTATGTATCATCTATACTTTTCTTTCTTTAAAGGGGGGCAGTCAGAAACATGATATATGTTTCCGACCGTTTAGAGGTCATTTACACACGGAGTACGACTTAGTTGGCAACCGTTTCAAGATTAATCGAAAAGACTCCAAAAAGCTTCGGATTGTCCGTAGCTCTTCTCAACCACAGTTCACCGGAACCCACCATGACTCCCTGATAATTAACAAACAAATCATCTGTCTTTTGATTCACCAGCGCCTCACGAATTGCGTCCGTAAAAATCTGATCATACTTGGCCATAAAATCTTTCTTATTCGGAATCGTTAGCGACTTTTCACTATCATTAACACGCAGAGGGTACAAAATATAATCGGCCACTTTCTCCTTGTCATTGTCGGCAACTGCCTTCTGCAGCGCTTTGAACGTGTTCAAAAACGCTTTAGGATCTTGAATACCTGCTACCTCAAATGGATTTTGCGATGGATTGGAGACTGCCGGAGAAGAAGATGTATCCGATGAAGCAGCTGGAGCCGAAGGAGCTGACTTTTGTGCATCCGTACCGCTGTTTTCTGCACTCTCGCTCTCTTTCGCTGCTTTGTCACTTTGGGCTGAACCGCTACGATTACCACCGGCTCCGTTCTCGATCACGCTTGTACTGCTTCCAGTATCAATGGTTTCAGCATTCTTATCCTGACCACAGCCAGTAAGTGCTACAAAAGTAAGTGTAAGTAAAATGGCTGTGAGTGACAGCCTCCGTGACATCTTTTGATTACCGAATTCATGGTTTCTGGGCACAACGGGTCATCCTTTCTGCTTTCTGCTCTGACCTATTCTGTTCATTAAGTCTTCAACCGTTCTATTGTAACATAAGTAGACTAATGACCGCATGTCGCACCCTTTCTGGAAGGGGCTTACAGTGTAATATATGCGAAGGTTTTAACGCTTCCTTGCGATCCATCGTCCGTACTTACTTTCAAAATCATCTCTTTCAAGGAGTCACTTACAGCTTCATCCTGCCCCTCTGGCTTTACAAACAGCAGATCGTGGCGTTCTCCCGGCTGCAACGTTTGGCTGGAAAACCCGCTCGTTGACCCTTGCAAGTCTAATCCATTTGCACTATTGAGCTTGTATTGTACGGGTTGCTTGCCTGTATTCTTAATACTGATGTACAACTTGCGCCCCTCTTCAAATCTAAAGCTCGTTTGTCCTTGTCCTCCAAATTGCATCTCCTGGTCATGTACAACGCGTTTCGCTGCACTTCCTTGCTTACTCTGCATACTAAGCGGAACAGTCGAATGACTCTGATTTACTTCTGTAATAGTTGATGTAGGAACGCTCATATTAGCAAAAGTGGCATAACCCACAATTGCCCCTGCAACCCCCATCCAAACCCATTTCTCCACCATTTGATTTCCTCCTTTTCTTATCTATCCTTCAGTCGTCACCGTGATTGCACAGATGGAACGGCTTATCTTCTATAAGGAAGCGATCCAGCCAAGTCATTTTATATATAAAGTCGGGTGCCGATTCGATGAATCCGTTCACAATGTCCAAAGAGCGTAGATTGTTCAAGTTTTGTATTTCAGGAGGCAACGTACGGATTCCGCTATACTGGATATCCAGATACTCCAGTTGTTGCAGCTCTCCGATTTCAGGAGGCAAATGCCGGAATGCCAGCTCCTCTTTGGGAATTACTTTGACATCTGGTGCCGGGCGATCATAGCATCCACAGCTGATCCTCAGGCTTTTGAGCCGGGTCAGCTTGGCAATATCAGCCGGTAGCTCTTCCAAATCCGCTACTTGTATCGTCAGTGACTCCAACGATTCCAATTCGAACAAAGCGTGCGGTAGTGTTCGTATATCCTGCTCGAAAATGGTCAGATGCTTCAGAGAATGCAGTTCTCTAATCCGTTCCGGTATCTCCCTCAAGCCAAACGACATAAGCTCCACTCGATCCGGTTGATGCCGAATAGCATCGTCCAGAAAAACATCTATATTCTGATGATATTCAGGTTTGTGAATAAACACACCGGGAATAAGCTTCTCCAATTCATCCGCTTCTTCTGTAGCCATGTTTAGTCTACCTATTCGTTCGTGAGCTATGTTAATGATCCAATCCTCTCCATCCGCATTCTGGAAGCACAAATCTTCAGGCAATTGGGGATGTACCCAAGAAAACAAACTAGACGCCGCCTGCTTTAATAATCCCCCTGCCTCAGGCGCACATTGGTATCGGTAAAATGTTCCTTGTGTGTAGGCAATGGAATGCATGCCCCTAATTTCCTCATATGAGTGTGTGGACAGTAAAAAAGGTTTCAATTGCTGTAGTAATTCCTTGAACAGAGTATCCTGGTCGATCACTCCATTCTCATCCTCTGTCGCCCATTTATGTATGCCTAGCATAAACGTGTCTGCCCGTTCCATAGCATAATCAATCAGTCTTTCATAGGCTGCTCCCCGAAGATCGCTGTATAATCTGAACATGTCTCTCCTCCTCTGTGCCCTCGGCCTTACAATAAAAAAAGCCGAACTCATATCTATTATGAGTCCAGCTGTCATATTTTTCAAACTTGATCAAAGACACCCAACAAAACTTTTTGAATAGGTCTTACCGCTCGCTTACTCTGTCACCGTTCCGTAGATCAGCACTGGTGCTTCCGCATGATCCGCAATACGGATGTTCGCGTAGATTTTCTCCAGTACTTGAGCTACATCTTCACGGTTCGCATGGATGGTAACCAGTGAATCGCCTTTTTGAACAGCATCCCCGACCTTTTTGTTCAGCATCAAGCCGACAGCCAGATCAATCTCGGATTCTTTGGTCGCACGTCCTGCTCCAAGCAACATCGCAGCGGTACCGATTTCGTCAGCCACGATTTCAGCTACCACACCATCCTGCTTCGCAGGCACCTCAATAAGATACTGTGCTTGTGGCAAGCGTTCAGGATGATCTACCACAGAAGCGTCGCCGCCCTGATTCGCAATAAACTCTTTGAATTTCTCAAGTGCTTTGCCATTGCGAATGACTTCTTTGAGCTTCTCTTCGGCGTTTTCAAGGGATTCTGCTTTCCCTGCCAAAAATACCATCTGACTGCCCAAAGTCATACACAGCTCTTCCAGATCTTTCGGTCCTTGGCCGCGCAGCGTATCAATCGCTTCTTTTACTTCCAGCGAGTTACCGATGGCCACACCCAGCGGTTGACTCATATCGGAAATGACTGCCATCGTTTTGCGACCCACATTGTTACCGATGCTCACCATGGCATGTGCCAGTGCTTTGGCATCATCTACGGTTTTCATAAATGCTCCTGCACCTGTTTTTACATCGAGCACGATGGCATCGGAGCCGGCAGCGATTTTCTTACTCATAATCGAGCTGGCAATCAGCGGAATCGAGTTGACCGTCGCCGTAACGTCACGCAAGGCATACAGCTTTTTGTCCGCAGGTGTCAGGTTACCGCTTTGTCCGATGACCGCAATTTTGCTGCGATTCACCAAATCCACAAATTCGTCCTTGCTGATTTCGACGTGGAAGCCTGCAATAGCCTCCAGCTTGTCGATTGTTCCTCCGGTATGTCCGAGGCCGCGGCCTGACATTTTGGCTACCGGAATGTCCAAGGCCGCTACGAGCGGAGCCAGTACCAGCGTTGTTGTATCACCCACACCGCCAGTGGAATGCTTATCGACCTTTACACCTTCAATCGCGGACAGATCAATGGTATCACCCGAATGAACCATCGCCATCGTCAGATCAGCGCGTTCGCGTTCAGTCATATCTTTGAAGAAAATGGACATCGCCAATGCACTGACTTGATAATCGGGAATTTCACCCTGAGTGTAGCCTTGGATAATAAAATTAATTTCCTCCGTACTCAGTTCTTTTCCGTCACGTTTTTTCTCAATCAAGTCTACCATTCTCATATGTCATTTCTCCTCACTGTGCGTATGATCGTTTACAGAGATACTGCTGTATCCAGTGCAACTTCCATCATTTCTTTAAAGGTTGTTTGCCGTTCTTCTGCGGTCGTTTCTTCCCCCGTCAGCAAATGATCGCTTACCGTCAGAATCGTCAGTGCGTTTACGCCAAACTTGGCTGCCAACGTATATAAAGCCGAAGTTTCCATCTCTACACCCAGCACGCCGTATTCCATCAGCTTTTGTACCACTGATTTGTCATCACGGTAGAAGCTGTCTGAGCTGAATACATTACCGACATGCATGTTCAAGCCTTTGGCAACACCGCGATCATAAGCGCCCTTCAATAGATCGAAGCTGGCAATCGGCGAGTAGTCGTAGCCGCCAAAGATATGGCGGTTCATACTGGAATCCGTACAGGATGCTTGTGCCAAAATGACGTCACGAACGTGCACATGCTCCTTCATTCCGCCGCATGTACCTACGCGGAACAGGTTTTTCACACCGTATTCGCTAATCAGTTCGTTGACATAAATACTGATTGAAGGTAGCCCCATCCCGGTTCCCTGCACAGATAGGCGTTTGCCTTGGTACGTACCCGTGAATCCGAGCATTCCGCGAACCTCGTTGTAACAGATCACGTCCTCCAGATACGTGTCAGCAATAAATTTTGCCCGTAGCGGGTCTCCTGGCAGCAAAATCGTTTCTGCAATTTCTCCGGGTTTGGCTCCAATGTGTACACTCATGTTTTTTATTCCTCCGTCCCATTTGTCCATGCTTGTATCGTTATTTATATGGTTACTAGTAATCTTGCTTGCTCTTGCTGTTCCTTGATTACTGAAGCTCTGCCAAAAAGCTCGTTCCGTATTCAGGCAGTTTCACACCAAAGTTATCCGCTACAGTCGCTCCAATATCAGCAAAGGTTTTACGAACCGCAAGCTCCTTGCCCCCAGTTGTAAAACGCGGGGAATATGCCAGCAAAGGTACATATTCGCGGGTGTGATCCGTTCCCCGATACGTCGGGTCATTCCCATGGTCTGCAGTGATGATCAGCAGATCGTCATCAGTCATTTTGGCAAAAACCTCTGGCAAACGCGCATCGTAATCGTCCAAAGCTTGACCATATCCCTGCGGATCACGACGGTGACCGTATACAGCGTCAAAGTCCACCAAATTCAGAAAGCTTAATCCGGTGAAATTCTCATCGAGCGTAGCCACCAGCTTATCCATGCCGTCCATATTGGACACCGTACGCACCGCCTTCGTCACACCCTCACCGTCATAAATGTCGGAGATTTTACCCAAGGCGATCACATCCAGGCCTGCATCCTTCAGCTCGTTCATGGTGGTGCGACCAAACGGCTTGAGCGCATAATCATGTCGATTGGAGGTACGGGAGAAGTTCCCTGCCTCGCCTACGAACGGACGTGCAATAATGCGACCCAGCATGTACGGATCTTCCAGCGTGATTTTACGGCAGAACTCGCAAATCTCATAGAGCTCCTTCAAAGGTACAACTTCCTCATGCGCCGCAATTTGCAGCACAGAGTCCGCCGAGGTATAGATGATGAGCGCTCCAGTTTTCACGTGTTCTTCGCCCAGTTCTTCAATGATTTCCGTTCCGCTAGCAGGCTTATTGCCAATAACTTTGCGACCTGTGTGCTCCTCAATGCGTTGAATCAGCTCATCCGGGAACCCATCAGGAAATACACGGAAAGGAACTGCAATGTTCAAGCCCATGATTTCCCAATGGCCCGTCATCGTATCCTTGCCATTGGACGCTTCCTGCATCTTAGTGTAATACGCGAGCGGCTTGTCGGCCGCTGCTACCCCTTCTATGGAACGAATATTGGACAGACCGAGCTTACCCATATTCGGCATCTTCAGGCCACCGCGTTCGCGGGCAATATGACCGAGCGTATCTACATCGTAATCATCAAACTGGGCAGCATCCGGCGCTTCGCCGATACCAACCGAGTCCATAACCACCAAGTGAATCCGTTTGAATTTAGACATCATAAAAATCCTTTCCTGACTCGCTGTTTTTTTTACAAAAACAACCCTGCAATCGTTGCCGACAGCACGCTAACCAGCGTTGCCCCGTACAACAGCTTCAGACCAAAGCGGGCCACCACATTTCCCTGTTTTTCATGCAGACCCTTCACAGCCCCGGAAATGATACCGATGGATGAGAAGTTAGCAAAGGATACGAGGAATACCGATACGATCCCGACCGTGCGCTCCGACAAGCCTGTTTGCTTGGTCAGATCCAGCATGGCCACGAATTCGTTGGATACGAGTTTGGTAGCCATAATGCTGCCCGCCTGAACGGCTTCGTTCCACGGAATACCCATGACAAAAGCGAAAGGCGCAAACACATATCCAAGCAACGCCTGAAAGCTGATTCCAAACAACCAGGAGAAAATCCCGTTAACCATGGCAATCAGCGCCACAAAACCGATCAGCATTGCAGCTACCGTAATAGCAACCTTGAAACCGTCCATAATATATTCCCCGAGCATTTCGAAGAAGGACTGCTTCTCTTCCTCCTGAACCTCCAGTAAATCGTCTTCCTTCTCAATCTTGTACGGATTAATAATGGAAGCGATAATAAAGCCGCCGAACAGGTTCAATACCAAAGCTGTGACCACATATTTGGGATTTAACATTTGCATGTAAGCTCCCACAATCGACATGGACACTGTAGACATCGCAGACGCACACAGCGTATACAACCGATGTTTTGGCAGCAGACCAATTTGCTTCTTAACGGAAATAAACACCTCGGATTGACCCAAGATAGCCGAAGCTACAGCGTTGTAGGATTCCAGTTTACCCATTCCGTTTACTTTGCTCAAGACAAGCCCGATATATTTAATAATAAAAGGTAACACTTTTACATATTGCAAGATACCAATCAGCGCGGATATGAACACGATTGGCAGCAGTACACCGATAAAGAACGGTGCTGCTCCTTCATTCGCAATTCCGCCAAAAACGAAGTTAATCCCTTCCATAGCAAACCCAATCAGACTATTAAACCCTTTTGCAAAACCTTTGACTAGAATTTCACCAATCCCTGTATTCAGCAATACGAAAGCAAGCGCTGCTTGCAGAACAACCATAACTATCAGCGGACGATACCTGATTTTACGCTTGTCACTGCTGGCAACGTAAGTAAGTGCAAATACAACGAGCAGTCCCACCAGAGCGATTACATATTTCATTTAATTTCCCCCTCATTACATTAAGCGCTTACATTCCCTATAAAAAGAATGCGCTCCAAAGAGGCATTCTTTTTTTTATTTGCCCAGATCCGCAGGTCGAAAAGCACCCGGCAGTAATTGATCCACCGTCCACTCTTCCGTGTTGCCATGAAGGTTTGTCAGATAAATTTTGGTATCTTGATGAGCAAATTCGGAAATAACCTGACGACAGGCCCCACATGGAGACACAGGCCCTTCCGTATCAGCTACAACCGCAATCGAATCAATTTGACGGCAGCCTTCGGATACCATTTTAAAAATCGCTGTCCGCTCTGCACAATTGCATAAGCCGTAGGAGGCATTTTCCACATTACATCCGTGATAAATGGTGCCATCGCTTCCGAGAACCGCAGCACCCACCTGAAAATTCGAATACGGAACATATGCCTGTTTACGCGCCTCAAGCGCTTTCTGAATCAATTGATCCTTCATCGCGAATCCCTCCATGACTTTAAAATAAACTTAGTAGGAAGATGTAGACTGCTCGCCCTCGATGATCTTCACACCGGAACTTGCACCGATCCGACTTGCGCCAGCTTCTACTAATTTTTGCACGTCTTCCAGACTGCGTACACCACCTGAAGCCTTAACACCAATCTCAGGTCCTACCGTTTTGCGCATCAAAGCCACATCTTCCGCAGTAGCTCCACCTGTTGAGAAGCCTGTCGAGGTTTTCACAAAATTCGCTCCCGCTTTGACGGATAGTTCACATGCCAGTACCTTCTCTTCGTCTGTCAGCAGGCATGTTTCGATAATCACTTTTACCAGTGTACCGGCAGCTGCCTCCACGACCGCACGGATGTCCTGCTCGACGAGCTGTACATCACGTGCCTTCAAAGCGCCTATGTTAATAACCATATCAATTTCAGTCGCGCCGTTAGCAATAGCATCTTTCGTTTCAAATGCTTTCGTTGCCGACGTGCTCGCTCCCAGCGGAAAACCGATAACTGTACAGATGGCTACACCTGTGCCTGCGAGCTGTTCTGCTGCATAAGCTACCCACGCCGGGTTCACACATACAGAAGCAAACTGATATTTTTTGGCTTCGGCAGTCAATTTCGTAATTTCATCCTTCGTCGCATCTGCACGCAACAATGTATGGTCGATTAATGCTGCAATGTTCATATCTAAAAGCTCCTTCATTAGATAAATAGTGTGAAGACAAAAGTCATTTATTTCTCTGTGATGAGACCATCATAGCACGGCTTTGAACATATGTAAAACACATTTTGAAATTATGTTCAAGCTTATGCACAAGGCGTCACCTACAATTCATATTACCCTGTAGGGACGTGCCATAACCGTATATTTTGCTGGGTTGAGACGACTTGCTCTATTGTAAAAGTGCTTGAGCCGTAAACTGATCCGTCACCAAAATATTCGCATACTTGCCACGCAGCGATGCCCGAATGGCCTCCACTTTACGCTGGCCTCCAGCGACGAGAATAGACTTCTCCTTCTTTCGCAAATCAGGCAAATCAATCCCGACGGTACGGCTATTGATTTCCTGACTGCATATATTGCCCTCAGCGTCAAAAAAGCGCGAGCAAATATCGCCCTTGCCAATTCTTTGCAGTAGCTTCTGCTCTTCCCCGTTAAAATAGCCCAATCGGAACAGCAACGCATCCTCCTTGACCGTCCCCACCGTAAACACAGCGATGTTCGCCTGCTTGCCAAGTTCGATGATGCGCTGGATATGCCGATCCTCCTCGACCATTTTCTTAACTGCGTGACTGTCAAAAATCACAGGCAGCGGCAAATACCTTGCTATGGTATGAAAGGCTTCTGCGAACAAATTCACGGTTTCCACGGCATATGTGTTGACATGCGAATGGCTCACGCCTCCTTTGAGCTGAACCACCTCAACACCCTTAACCTGCTTTTGTTGGAGATGAAGCGCCACGGCATGCATTGTTGTTCCCCATGTCACTCCAATAATATCAGCATCCTGTACCGTTTCATGCAAATAATCGGCTGCTTTTTTGCTAATATGCTTCTTAATCTCCTGGTATTCATTTAACGGCGAATAACAGACTAACACAGTATCCAGTCCGAATTTCTTCTTCACCTGCTCTCCGAGCGCGTCCATATCCTCCATCGGGTCCACAATACTGATCCGCACGTATCCCTGTTCCTTGGCAGCCTGAAGTAACCGCGATACTGTAGGACGCGAAACCCCGAGTCTGACCGCGATATCTTGCTGACTGTAGTCGTTTAGATAGTATAATCTGGCTGCCTCGATACTTAATCGCTGCTTTTCATGATCCATTCTACCTCAACCCGCTTATCTTAAAATGTAGTGCCATCGGACACAGCTTTAGTCCCAATCATTATATATGAAGGGAAACTTGAAGCCACGCCTTGGCCGTATGGTTGTTATTTTGGAAGATTTAACTGCTCGTTTGTGATATTCTGTGATTAACTACAACTACTTTACCGCATCCTCAACTTTATCGTTCCATCTGTCAAAACGCAATAGCTAACCCATTTTACCGCTCATTCACAACCTGTGATGGCTTATCTGAATATGTAAGGAGAATTGCTATGTCTGAATTTATTGTGTGCAGTCTGGCGGACAAAAAGTTCGCTTTAAACTTTCTGGAAGTAGAAGAAGTCATGAATGCCAAAAAAGGGACTCCACTTCCCTTTTCCGAAGCGTGGCATGAAGGAATGGTAACTATTCGCGGTGGTGTCTTTACAATCCTTAATTTACGCAAAAAGCTGCTTCTTCCTGCATCAAGCGATTCCTCCGAGGACAAAATGATTTTGCTCAGCCGTGCGAAGATTGCTCTGCTTGTCGATCAGGTAGAGGACACGGCTTCTGCCGAGGACAGTCAGCTACAAAGCAATGAGGAAGAGTGGCAGCGCGAGTTGTTCCCTACTGTGATGGAGCATCAGGGTATCCTCATTCCGGTGATCGATATGGACGCTTTTCTTGCATCCACCAAGACGAACTAAAACGCAAAATACTCCCGAACCTTGAGCCGGCTTGCACTCATCGTTCGGGAGTATTTTCCGTTATTGGAGTCCCTGCCCCTCTTTCATGTGAACCAGCGTGTTCAGCTGCTCCAGCAACGTATTCCCGCCAGTCAGCGAAATCGTGCCAATCTTCTCGCAGATTTTTTCCATGAATTCCAGTTCTTTAAGACGATAGAGGGTGGCATTCTCGTCCATCAGCTTGGCCGTATTGAGCAGACTACGAGTGGATGCCGTCTCTTCACGTCGTGTGATAAGGTTGGCCTGTGCCTTCTTCTCTGCCAACAGCACGGTATTCAGAATATCCTTGATATCCCCTGGCAAAATAATATCCTTCACCCCTGCTGACGTAAAAGTCACTCCATATTCGCCGCTCTGCTCATTTAGTCGACTCAAAACATATTCCGCAATCTCCTGCTTCATTTTCAGCAAATCATCCAGCTTCATCGTGCCAACGTACTCGCGCAGCAGCAGTTGAAGCATAATGTACATTTGTTCCTCGTATGCTCGGAATTCCAACGCCTGCAACGGGTCGATGATACGGTACTGACAGACGAAGTTGAGGCGCAGCGTGATTTTGTCCTCTGTCATGATTTCCTGTCCCATCAGGTCCAACTGCTGCTGTCGCATATCTATCGTTTTGATCTCTGTATTCACCGTGGACATCCAGAAATAATATTTGCCCGGTTTCAGCTCACCCTGCAACACATTATCGTAATACAAAAAGCCCATTTCATAGCTGGCCACCTGAAGTGCCTTCCAGAAGCCCGGTGTCTTGGACAAGAATGCTTGCCCCAATGCTTTATCAATTGCAGGCTGCCGAGTATCTGCACGAACAAAACGATGCTCCTTAAGCATGTTCCAAAAAGCATATTTCCCAGCCGTCAGAAGCCCCACAAACCGATTATCCTCATAATGCAATACATATTCATGGTCCTCTACATCGATGACATTCAATTGTTCAAGCAATAGGGGATCTGTCAAAAACAAACGAATATCATGATCCGGTACAAAAAATGGTTCGGCTACATTCAAAATTTCAACTGCTTCCTGCTGAAATGTCTTCAATAGGTAAGTTCCTGGGTGCAACAACTTGTGGTAGCTTCCTTTTTTGAACAGCAGCCCGCGCTCATCAGATTTAATCGTTATCTTCTTAAACATCGTATCACTCCTAGTATTAAAATCCTCCACTTAAAAGTATGCTTCTTTCTATGTGTGGCGGCTCCGCGGTCCATTTGATCTTCCGATCGCTGTTGCCACTGAATTTTTAGAATGGATGAACCCGTTAAAGGGTTAAAATTCAGTGGCAAAGGCGAACGCTTCGCTTCTCCAGATTCAAATGGCCGCTCCGCTGCTATCCGCCTTAAAATCAACACACTTTTAAAATGAGGATTTTTTATTTTTATTCGTTGTAGTAGGGGTAGGACCCTTGCAGAGCATTCCTTCGGGGTGGATGGCGGAGCCGAGCTTGAGGAGAAAGGAAGATACCGCCTGTTCCCGTGTTCCTAAGATGGTGTCCAGCAGTCCAACTTCGACTGTGAACTCGCATCTCCCGAAGCTTCGGAGCCTGTCGGCGCTTGCTCTCCCCGGTATCCGCTGGCCGCATAGCCATCGCCCCGATATCTGTCATCGAGACCAGACATGGGATGCTCTCATCCGGGTCTTTTCATTGTTTTTATTCGATCATTCGAATACTCTACCAGACGTCGCGTGGAAGGCGATTGGGAATTGAACCCTAATGTTGGTGGATACATCAGATTTACAGGATAACTGACCCCATCAGGGTAGGCACTGCGGGACCTTTGGAAATCCACGCCTCGGTAATATCTTCCTGTATCAGCCTTTATCATTATCGCGCAACCTGGAACTCACGAACATGGCGAAAGTATTACGACCCTATAAAAAAAGACACAGGAGAAGCGTATGTGCTTCCCTTGTGTCTTTCTTTCTATAGTTAACTGTCGCGTTCGTATCTTAGACCTGATCCACTAGGATGTTTTTTCGAAAACGGGATCAGCGCTCGGTAGTGGAAGTTGTGGAACGTCTGTCGTTGTAGAAGCAGTCTGCTGGTGTGTATAGCTGAATGAAGGGGTCTCGTATTGCAATCCCGCCTTTTCATAGGTAAACCAATAGCTGACAGCCTTCCCGATATCGAGGTCTGTAACCCGCTGCTCCCAGACACCGCCGTTGTTTGTCATCCGGTAATTGAGCTGTTGTCCACCCGTTAAAGTATAATGCACGTCAACATAGGCTGAGGCTGTTTTGGGTGTAAATTGAAGCAATGCTTCACGATCGCTGACAAAGCGAGCTCCTACTTTATAATCTTCCGTTTCTCCGCCACCGTCATTACCACCAGATGCTGGCTCTGTCGTTACCCCTACCGCATTGCTTGCTGCAGATAGGTTACCAGCTGCATCTCGAGCCTTAACGGTAAAGCTGTAAGTGGAAGCTGCACTCAGCCCTGTAATTGAAGCGGAAGTACCACTTACCTCTGCTGCCTGAGCCCCGTCCTTATAAAGGATATAACCCGTAACGCCAACATTGTCTGTAGCTGCATCCCACTCCAGAGTGACTACCGAAGCCGTTTTGGTCGTAGCTCGAACATTCGCCGGGATGGATGGAGCCTCCGTATCAGGCTGCGGATTGCCACCGCCGCTTCCATTTCCGGTATTAAAGCTATTCGGCTGCACAGTAATACTATGCCCATCTGAGAAGGTTACCGTTTTGACCTGGTTTGTAAAGTTGTAGGCCACATAAGTTTTCACACCATTTTTATCAAATACGGCATAAATAGGTGAATTAGCGGTGATGCTGCGGTCGATGTTGCCTAAAGCATCCAAATTGTAGATCCAGTGGTAGGCATTCGCCTTGGAATTCCCTGCTTCCGGTGTCATGGCTGCTACGCGTGCACTGAATTTCGCCTTGGCATCGGACGGGTTCGAGATTGCTCTGTACATATACACAATATCTTCCCACGGACTGAAATTCCCACCGCTTTTTCTCAGGAGATCGTTATAATTTTTAGCCGCATACTCCGAATATTGCGTCAGATACAAGGAGGCCGAGGTAATCGGGAGCCAGTTGATACCATGCACTTCTGTGGCATTATCGGTCCACCATGTTGCATTCCCTACCGTTTTACCGCCCCAGATCATGCTTGCCGTCGCGCTTTGCATCCCTGCAGGGGTGTTTGTGTCATGCACATCAAACCAGTATTCGTTAATCGCATTCATTTCCGTTGTATATAGATAGATGCCGAGATCACGAGTTTGAGTATTTCCCGTCGCCTCGCCCCATAAAATAAGACCGGCCCAAGCATTCATCGCCTCCGAGGAGGATTCATTGTTGTTGCCATCGCCAAATTTGGCATGGCCGGAAGCCCAGGTGTGCCCGGCATAGGGATCAAAATTACGCAAATACGGAAATTTTGAATCAGACCTGTCGGTATTGGCAATGTCGCGAATGAGCAGCTGCACCATTTGTCCCCATTGGGAATCGGATGCCCAGCTCTTGTCCACACGTGCAATTTCGGCCGCAGCCTTAATAAAGTAGCCATAATGGAAATGATGGTCATTTAATTCTACCGCACTACCAAAGCTGTCGGGATAACCGATCAATGTCCCCCAATGGTTGTTATACACAAATAGACTGGAGCTTTTCAGATTCCCCGAGCTGTCACTGGCCTTAAACCAGTCCTGCAGCCGGCTTTTGATCTCATTGCGGAACTGGATCGCTGCTGCGGTATTGCCAGCCTGGTCGGCAATCGGCGCCAGCGCTGCTAGCTTGCCCAGACGTTTTCCAGTCCAGTACGTATCTCTATCGCCGGAGTAGACTTCTGCTTTCGCTTCGTTTATATAATTGTTGAGCGTATTTTTATCGTAGGACCCCAAGTCGGGCAAGGAAGGCAGTACTCCTGTAAATTTCATTTTCGTTTGAAAAGACGCACCCTCTGCTGTTTTCATCAGACCGCGTACAGAATTGTACGTATAGCCTAGCAGGGGTTGTGATGAATTTTTCCACTGATGCGGGTATAAGGCAAAAATAGTGCCGCTTTGTGTGCCTTCCTTCGCTGTGGTTGCAACGTTAAAGGTGGTCGTTACCTCGGAAGAGGCTTCGTTATAGCTGTACTGTGCTTTGGAGTTTGTAACGAAAGAATAAGCGTATTGCTGAAACTTGTCCAATGTCGCTTTTGTTTTGTCAGGCAAAGCCGCCACTGTAAAATAGTTTTTCCCGTTCAATTGATTGATCAGAGTACTCGTTCCGAGGCCAGACCAGGTGGTGCCGGAAGGACCAAACAGACCATAGTGTGAGCCATTAACCGTAATGCCAAGCACAGGAGAACTAGCTGACCCAGACCATACCTCTGGTACCCCATTAAATGAAAGCTTGGGATTGCCACCGCCAAACTCAAAAAAAACATAGGGGGAGCCGTGTCCATAGGTAGCACTCATTTTATTGCTGCCGCTTTGAAATAATGATTTGACAAACCAGTCGCTGAAACCGTCCACCTTGGCATCGAGAAATGAAGCGCTTACAGAATGACCGACGGTAAAATCGTTCACATCATCCATCCAGCCTGCGATGTATCCCGGATTTACCGTAATTTTCCCACTCGGGTTAAAGATGCGTAAACCGTTTTGCTGATTTTTCAAGGCAAGGGGATGCGGATATTGAGCCTCGGAGTACGGTACCCAGGCGAGGCTGCTCCACCAATCATTGGTAGGCATTGGGCTGGTTATATTCGCTGTTTTGTAAATCTCGTTTTGCGGTGTTGCTGCTCCGGTAGGTAGTGTGGTTGAATATGAGCCAGCGCCTTGTGTGACCTCACCCGAAAAGGCTTTAGTAGAAACTGGTGCAGCTAAAAATATCAGACTGGCACTTAACAAGCATAATATCGTTTTTTTCACAACCTACATCCTCCTTTGGTTTCTCTAATCCCTTTTACTGCAAGGCTTTTCCCTTCTCTCTTCCAAGTTGAATTCAACTTCATTGTGCTCGATCTCAATTTCCAGGTCAATCCTTTTATTTCTATATTCTAACTAAAAGAGGCGAAAGTATCTAAAAATACATAAGAAACCAGGACGAAAAACCCAAGCATGCGTAATTATGTTATCTCAACTTCACCCCATAAGACATTCACCTTATGAGTTATTTATCCCATTAACCATTCACCCTAATAACCGTTTAGCATATAAAAAAAGAATCCTCCAGGCCTTTTTGCCCTTCAGATTCTCTGTTCTTTTAAGTATATAAGCTTTTGAGCTTTTGAGCTTTTGCCTTTCCCATGCTCCACACCATTTCGGAAAAAGAGTGACTTTGCGGCGGGCAGTGGCGGAGCGAAGGGGTTGAATCTGGAGAAGCGTAAGCGTTCGCCTTTGCCGTGGGATTCTCACCTTTAAATATCTTATACAATCCGAAGAATCCCAATGCAACAGCGATCGGAAGATCAACCCCTTCGCGGAGCGCCTTCTTCACCCGCAAACAACACTCATTTTTCCCGCTCAAAATACCCTTCTATTTTCCAGTCTACGCCCACCTGCGTTACGCTCAAATCCTGCAATGCCACCGCATCGCTCATCGCAGACACGCCCTCTCCCCCGAGAAAGCCCGGGGCTGCGCGCCCTCCAACCAGCTTTGGTGCAATGTACAGCACCAGCTTGTCTGCCAGCCCTTGCTGCACGAACGAAGCGTTCACCTCGGCTCCGCCTTCCACGAACACCGATGATACCTCCGCCGCACCCAGAATATCCAGCATTTGCGGCAGGTTCACCCGATCGCTGTTTTCATCCTGTGTCGGATATATCCTCACACCAAGCTGTTCCAACTGGCTTCGCTTGCTTTCATCATAAGTGCGTCCTGTGAATATCCAGGTAGGTGCCTCCCCATCTGTAATGACACGGGCATCCAATGGAATTCGAAGCTTGCTATCCAAAATGATACGAATCGGATTCCGTCCTTCCGGTAGACGAGTCGTAAGCTGAGGATTATCGTGAATCACCGTCTGTACACCGACCAGGATTCCCACATGCACGTTACGAAGACGATGCACATCCTCCCGTGCAGCCTCAGATGTAATCCACTTGCTTTCCGAGGTCCGGGTCGCAATTTTACCGTCCAGCGTTACTGCCGATTTGATCGTAATAAAAGGACGCTTGCTCACGATATATTGATTGAACACTTCATTCATGCGGATGGATTCCTGCTCACATACTCCGACAATGACCTCAATGCCCGCATCTTTCAAAATCTGTACCCCTCTGCCGGAAACCAGCGGGTTCGGGTCCAGCGCTGCAATCACCACTCGACGAATGCCAGCCTTCACAATCGCTTCCGCGCACGGGCCTGTCCGGCCGTGATGGGAACACGGCTCCAGCGTTACGTAAATCGTCGCTCCCTGAGCGTGTTCACCCGCCATACGCAACGCATGAATCTCGGCATGTGGCTCGCCGGGCTTCAGATGAGCGCCGATCCCAACGATACGACCGTTGCTGACAATGACTGATCCGACGAGCGGATTCGGTTCTGTTTGCCCTTTAGCACTTCTGGCATTTTCCAGTGCCAGGCGCATATATTTTTCGTGAGTGGTCATAGAACCTCCCTGAGATCGGAATCCCGCAAATGGCCGGATCGTTCCACTTTTGTATTCAAATACCGTTCATTATATTGCGACACATCGCCCCAGAGCGGCATGCGACCCGCCACATTCATACCCGATTTCTTCAAGGCATCCATTTTTTTAGGATTATTTGTAATCAAAGTTACCGGTTTTTGTCTCAGGTGACGGAGCACACTAATGGCATCCGCATAGTTGCGTGTATCATCTTCAAAACCCAATTGATGATTGGCTTCGACAGTATCCATGCCCTCTTCCTGCAGAATATAAGCCATTGCTTTACTAAACAAACCGATTCCGCGGCCTTCATGGTTAGCCAGATAGAACAATGCACCCGTTCCATGCTCCACGATCATTTTCATGGACTGGTGGAGTTGAAATCCGCAATCACAACGCTTGCTACCAAAAATATCTCCAGTATGACAAATACTATGCATGCGAACTAATGCATTTTCCGACTGTTGAAGATCACCGTACACCAAAACGCTTGACTGTTGTCCCTCTGCCAAATCCAGTGTGGACAATCGCTTCACAATCGTTTCAGCAGTGGCATTCAGTAAATCCTGACGATCTTCCTCATCCCGTACGGGCAACCAGCAGTACCACTGAAAAACAACCGTTTCTCCTTCCAAATTAACTGGCAGCTTGATCGGTCCTACCAAAATCGTCGAAGATTGCTCTCCGCGAACGGTTTGAATTTTATCGTTAAGTAGCGTAGCTACATCTTTTTGGTTCATCTCTCTGCACCATCCTTTATATGAGCTCTATATAGAAAATGCCTATTCTTCAAAGGCTAATCGTTATTGTCAGGGTATAAATCATTGAACTATGTGTAAGAAATGTTCATGAAACGTGGATTCCATCGTCAGCTGCCGTTCCTGAAGCTCGGTGACAGCTTGTCGTCGTCCGTCTTCGAACGCCTTTAGGTCTCCTGCGGTATAGCTCTTCTGTCGTAAACGAAGAAGCTCACTGGCTAGCACATCGGCATCCTTCAAAGCTGCATTCAAGCCAAAAGCTCCGGTAGGTGTCATGGTATGCGCCGCATCTCCAATAAGGACCAGTCCGTTCTGCGTCCAGGTGTCACTGCGGCTGCTGAAAATATCCAACGGTACAAAGTCCTTCCATGAACGAATGTGATCATGCACACTATGCTTCAAATCTGGAAAAGCCTCGGTAAACAGTTGTATAAATGGTGCAAAGGATTGCTTAAACAGGGTTGAAAAGCTACCTTCCTCCACATTCCAGCCAATTTGAATATAGCCCTCAGCCTGCGAGAATAAAGCCAACTGCCCTCCGTTGACTCGTGCCAGACGAGTGACGGGCTCCCACCCAGCAGGTGCTGTGATTTTCGCCCATAGCAGGTCATAGCCGTGTCGAATGTTCGTCACAGGCATCTGAGCCAGCTTGCGCACAGTCGAATAGCGACCGTCTGCCCCTACAATCAACGAACTGTCAATCGTGATCTCATGACCGTTCTTATCGCGGGCGCTCAAGCCCGTGTAGCCCTTTTCGCTGTTACCTTCCAACGCAGTCACCGTTGTACCCGCCAGGTAACGGAAGGACTCGTAGGTTGACGCCTGCTTGAGCAGAGCCTTCAAAAATCGAGGCTGTGGAATATGAACCCCTACATTACCATTTACTGAACCCGGCTTGACCGTTTTTACCTGCTGCTGGTGCTCCCAATATTCGATTCTTGTAGAGGCAAGAACGTAGTCCTCATGAATTTGTTCGAGCAGCTTATGCTTTTGGATCACTTCCTGACCCTCATCATTTAAAATTTCACCGCGGAAAGCCTTTCCGGGCAAGCTCTGCCGCTCAACCAATATCGTGGAAACACCCTGCTCCGCCAGTAGACAGGATAACAAAGTCCCTGCGGGTCCTCCCCCAACTACACACACTTCACATTCCAGCTTCATCCGACTTCCCCCTGCGCCCAAACCATAACCACAACGATTCGTTCGTACCTGTTCATTTTATCATTAATCATATCAAAACAAGTTCAATTTTTAAGTATTCACATATAAGGCTCCGTATCAAATCCAACAAGTTACTTTATGTAACAAAGTATATTTATATCATTCAGTTTCGTCAAGTAATAAATTTATGTAAAGTAAAATCATTTACTTTTAACAGTGAATCGTTAATAATAAGAGCATGAGGTGATCACATGAACATTCCGCAGATGTGCCCACGGTTTGAAAAAGCTATGGAGCTACTAAGCAAACGTTGGACGGTGTTGATCGTATTTCAACTAACGAATGGACCGCAACGTTTCGTCGCTATTGAGAATTCAATTCCTAATTTAAGTGGAAAGGTCCTTTCGGACCGTTTGAAAGAGCTGGAGGAAGAAGGAATCATACAACGTACGGTTTACCCTGAGAAGCCCGTGCGGATTGAATACTCACTTACGGATAAGGGACGCGATTTAGCTCCTTTATTTGACCATATCGGTACCTGGGCTACACGCTGGATTGAGGTTTTACCCGTACTTGAACAGCAATGATTCATATTGAAGCAATACACGGCTACCGCTATTTTTCCTAGACTAATATGTTAAAAACAGACTGCTAACATGCCAAAGAACGCCTTTGCTCTAAGTACAATTGTACTCTTAGCGCAAGGCGTTCTTTTTTTCATATGACAAAGCGATAATGTCCACCTTAGATAGGCATCCAAGATCTTAGACGTTCCCCTCACCGCTGCGTTGCATTTCCTCACGAATGGATTGCACCCGTTTTTTCCCCCAGTCATACATCATCTCCACAATCGGTAAAATCGTCATTCCCAGCTCAGTCATTGAATATTCCACTTTTGGAGGCACTTCGGGATACACTTCCCGGTGCACAATACCGTCCTCCATCAACTCCCGCAACTGATTGGTCAGCACTTTATGCGACAGCTTCGGAAACAGCCTTTGCAGGTCACTGAAACGGTGCGCTCCTTCCACACCCAGATGCCATAAAATGACGACCTTCCATTTTCCACTTAACACTGACAAGGTTAGTTCCTTTTCGCAGTTATAGTCTCCGTTAACGATCTTTTCCCGTATTTCTTCTCTCAGCGTATCAGTCATATATCAACTAACTCCTTTTAAATCATCATGGTCTTGCACTCTAATAGTAACCTGCAGGTAACCTCCGTACTTGAAAGTGCATTCTTCACAGCCTGACGAAGCCACCCTACAATAGTAGGTAACGTTACACATTCAAGGAGGAATAAAGTATGAGTAAAAAAGCTCTTTTTATTATACCCCCAGAGCGCTTTAATGAGGATGAATTGTTTAAACCCAAGGAAGCACTGGAGCAAGCAGGTGTTACTGTAACGCTAGCTAGTACAAAAACAGGCGAAATCACGGGTGACTACAACGGTAAAGCGACAGCTGATCTTGTTTTTACAGACGCTGTGCTGGCTGATTATGATGTAGTATCTGTGATCGGCGGATCAGGTACGAATGACCATCTGTGGAATAACGCGGATCTCCAAGCTCTGCTAAAACAAACTCATGAGCAAAAGACTTTATTGGCTGGCATCTGCGCAGGCTCTGTAGCCGTGGCTCAAACCGGACTGCTCTCTGGCAGAACGGCTACATGCTATCCAGTGGATGTACAAAAAGATCAGCTCCAATCGCATCAAGCCGAATATGTGGCGCAGCATGTGGTTGCGCATAGCGACATTATTACGGCCGACGGTCCAGATGGCGCACAGGCATTTGGCGAGGCGCTCGTTCAAGCCCTGCGATAAGCACCCTTTAAAGTCCCGTGTGGGGACTAAAAACGAGCATCCCCAAAGAAGCCGCATCACGTCCTTTCTATTGTATGGGACCTGATGTGGCTTCTTTGTGTCATTTTCATGCTAAAGTGACTAATTTAATTGTATGGTCCTGGATTTTCGTGTTAGCTTTAAAGAATCGACGTTTAGCATAGGAGGCTTATATGCCGTGATTATGAAAGGCAAAATCCATTTACATCAGGTAACGTCCGAATCGTTACGACTGGGCGCCTTACTATCATTAGTAGGGGGCTTTTTGGACACATATACCTTTGTTGGAAGAGGCGGTGTTTTCGCCAACGCACAGACAGGCAATATCGTGCTGCTGGCTGTCAAAGTCATTCAGGGGCACTGGATTCAGGCGTTATTCTATATCCCACCCCTGATCGCCTTTTCACTGGGCGTTTTTGTTGCTGAAGGGATTAAACGAAAATCAACCCACCGTCTAACTCCGGACTGGACCCGCGCAATTATTTTATTGGAAATTGCAATTTTTTTCATCGTGGGACTGATTCCGCAAGGAGTTCCCAATACGGTAGTGGTGGTGATCGTCTCGTTCGTCGCTTCCGTACAAATGACTTCCTTCCGCAAGCTCATTGATGTGCCGTACACCTCTACTGTCAGCACCGGCAACCTCCGATCAGCTATAGAGGCTGTGTATATCGCCATAACGACCAAGGACACGAACGCTGCCATTCGAGCGATGCGTTATGGTGTCATCTTGGCAGCCTTCTTGGTAGGGGCTTTGCTGGGGGGATTTCTGACTTTGACGATTGGAGATAAAGCCGTTTGGGGTGCTGTTGTTGCACTTATTTTTTCTTTTATTTTATTTACAGAAAAGGAAAAGTGGAAGCTGCCGCTGCGTCACTAATCCTCCATTACATCAGCCCTGAATGAACTGCCGCTGGGCCGTTTCAAAGAAATTCAAGAGGTCATTGCGGGACGAGAATGCTGCCTGAGCAGATTGGTTGCTACCGCCCCCTTTGCCCTGGAACGCGCCCAGATTTTCCTTTAAAAACGCTCCGCAGCTAATGGATTGGGTACCGTTGTGTGCCAGAATGATTTTGTTTTCTGCTGTTGTGGCAAATAAAACAAGCAGATCATGCTCAGCTGTCAGCTTGGTAGCCAATTGCTGCATGTCCTGAAGGGATTTTTGCTCGAATACATGAGCAAGAACATGCCCCTGCACAGCAGATAGCAACTCTTTCGCCTGGTACGAAGCATTTTCCTCTTGTAGGAGCTCCACTTGCGCCTTAAGCTGCTTATGCTCCTGCTCCCATTTTTCGAATCGGGTCAAAATATCTTTTCGCCCGGTATTGAACTTCGTAGATAACACGTCCAATATCTGAACACTATCGTTAAAATCCTGGAGTGCGCGAACGCCACATTTGAAATGGATTCTTGCCATCCCCTTCTGCTTCTCCCATTTTAAGCATTTAATGATCCCAATTTCCCCGGTCTGAGCTACATGTGTGCCGCCGCAAGCATTATATTCAATGCCCTCGATCTCGACAATCCGAATATTTTCTGTCACTTTGGGCGTTTTCACCAGCGGAATATCCTTCAATTGCTCACGGGTTACAAAAAAACTTTTTATGCTGCGATTACTATAGATTTGCTGATTTACTTCCTGCTCGATTGCCGATAGCTGCGCAGGCGTTACATCCGAACAGTTCACATCAATCGTGGCATATTCTTGTCCCAGATGAAAGCTTTCAGTACGCGCACCCAACAACTCCAGACAAACCGCTGACAGCAAGTGCTGCCCGCTATGCTGCTGCATATGATCAAATCTGCGCTCCCAATCCAATCGGCAGGCTACTTTCCCATCCTCCGGCAAACGCTCTACCTTATGCCAAATATCCCCATCCTCAAGAACAACATCTAATACACGGATGCCCTGAATTGTTCCTGTATCACAAGGCTGACCTCCACCTTGCGGATAAAATGCCGTTTCCTCCAGCATAACCAAATATTTTCCGTCTCTTTCCATGCTCTGTGTAATATGAGTGTCCCACTCCGTAAGATTTGGAGCAGTGTAGTATAATTTTGTCGTCATTCCAGGTTCCTCACTTTTGAGTTTTTGGTCTCGTACGATATCCACTTATTATCAAGCACTTCATTGTAAATATCAATGTAGGGAAAAGCTTGAACCATTGCACGAACAACCTCATATGGTGAAAAATCGCATGACGATTAACAAAATTTAGCTTGAAATTCATTTTTGAATAGATTAAGATTAGTCGGCTAACTAATTTGTCGATTGGAACATACTGTAAGAAGAAAGGAGAACCTTATGGATTTTGATTTACGGGACTTGCCCACTCGTGAGGCGTTACAAGAATTTTCTAAGCGTATCCCCGAGATTGATGTAAGAGCGACGGAAGCTATGCTATTTTTCATGCGGGTATCTTCCAGCGTCTTTAAAGTCAGTTTTGAGGGTTTTGAGAAGTTCGGTATATCTCATGGTAAATTTTCAATATTAATTCTTCTGTATCGCAACATCCATACAGGATTGCTGGCTACAGAGCTTGCGGAGAAAGTAGGGGTTAGCAAGCCTACCGTTACCGGTCTGCTTGACCGCCTGGAACGCGATGGGCTTATTATTCGATCTGTTCATCCTTCCGACCGTCGCATGAGCATTGTTAAACTGACCGATCAAGGAACAGAAATGATGGAAAGACTGCTGCCTATAAATTTTACAAGCACTTCCACACTGATGAGCCACCTGTCTACCGATGAAAAAGAGCTGCTCCTGACTTTACTGCAAAAAATAGAAAGCGGCATCCCTCAAGCAAAAGAGATATATAAAGCTGCAAAACCAGAATAAGTTTTAATTTTGCATTTTAGTTAGCCGACTAACTTTTAAATTATTAAATAAAAGAATAAATAAAATGTACATACCAGGATATTTATTCAAGTCTATGTTTAACTCATTTTATGAATTTAAGGAGTGTATTACTCATGAATCGCACACAAGTCACCAGCCTCATCATCCCTCTCATTTCTATCGCCTGTCTTATCGGCGGGGGGTTCCTGCTCCAGACCAACGGACAAGATCAAGTCAATGCTTCTCGATCCGTTAAAGGCACAACACTAAATGCGGATAGCATTCATGTATCGTTTGAACAAGTAGGAGGCAAAATCCTGAACATCCCGGTAACAGAAGAAACGAAGGTAAAAAAAGGAACTGTCCTTATGGCTTTGGATTCCACAGATGTGGATCTGCAAATTGAGCAGCTGCGGACACAAATCGCCCAGTTCAATACGCAAATCAGCCAACAACAACAATCCATCGATTTAGGGTATACACGAGCAGCAACTCAGGAAAAACAGGCACAGCTAGATATCGCGCAAGCTCAAGTGACTGAGCGTAAAAGTCAGGCGGCATTGCAGCGGGCACAAGCGGCTGAGCGTCAAGCCACTGCTGCGGAACAACAGGTCAATAACGGGGCTCGGGCTGAAGATGTTCAGCAGCAACGAATTGCCGTAGCCTCCGCTACCAAAAACGTTCAGACGGCGCAAACCAACTATAAGCGTAATAAAGCACTCTATGATGCAGGAAGTGCATCCAAAGCAGCGTTGGATGATGCCGAATCCTCTTTGACTTTAGCGACAAATCAGTTGAGCCAGCAAAAAGAGTCTCTTCAAAAACTACTTCATGGTGCCACTTCCGAAGAACGTATGCAGGCCAGTGAACAGACGACACAAGCAGCCGTTTCGGTAAAACAAGCCGAGGAAGAAATTCGCGGTGCCCAATTGTCCGTCGATCGTTCCAAGACCCAGCTGGAAACCATTCAGCAGAGTCGTCAACAGTTGGCAGATCAGAAGCTGGCTATTGACCTCTTAAAGCAACAAAAAGACACACAGGAAGTTCAGCTTAAAACGTTGCTGCTCAAAAAAGAACGCCTGGTGTTAAAAGCACCACAGGATGGCAAGGTTACTTCGATTAGTACCAAAGTCGGCGAAAATGTGGCACAAGGGGCTCCTGTGATTACCCTGGAAACCAATGATTTATATTACGATCTCTATGTGAATGAAGAACAAGCGGGGAAATTCAAGGCCAACCAAGAAATTAAAACTCATATCTCTGGTCTCAATAAGGACCTGAAAGGTACGGTACGCTATGTAACTGCTGCACCACAATTCGCTAATGTGAAGATGTCCCGTGAAAAAGGAGAAGCAGATACCGCTACATTCCAGGTACGTGTATATGTAACAAGAGAAGCAGCTTTGCTACCAGGCATGACAGTTGAGGTGAATACAAATGAAATCTCTTCGTGATGAATGGTCGTATCTGGTTCACTCCAAGTATCCGATCATAGCTATTATCTTCCCGTTGATTGCCGTACTGGGGTATTCACTGTTGCTCCCAAGCAGCCAAATTAACGACGCTAACGTGGTAGTAGTGGATCAAGATAACACAGCTTACAGCCGTGAGTTCATTCAGAAAATAGATGCTTCCCCGTATATGAACGTAGCTGAGATTGTTTCGTATACGGACAACCCTGAACAGTATTTTTATCACGAGCAATATTTGGCTGTTATTTCCTTGCCGCATGGTTTAGAGGATAATCACAATCGCTCCCTTTCCAGCCGCGTGGGTCTCATTCTCGATAATACCAATGTTCAATCTATTACTTCGATTCGTACAGCTATGCAGGAAATTAGCGTTTCCGAGAATATGGAATTGTCTGTTCCAGCTATGTTGAAAACCGGGATGAACGCAGAACAGGCTCAAGGGGCCCTCAATGGTATCGCCTTGGAAGTGCGTTCCCTGTTTAATCCAACTAATGACTATCAGAATACGACGATACTTGCATTCACTTGTATGTTCTCTTTTATGATACTGAATATAAATAGCTTACCTCTGGTCGCCAGACTCCGAGTTTCCAAGAGGCTGGCTGCTGAGCTGCAAAATCCATTCAACATCCTGCTGCGTATGCTTCCTTATACGCTGTTTTCGACGGCTGGCTTAATCTTCTCTCTCGGGATGCTTAAAGTGTTTGGGGGAGGCCGTTTCGAGGCCAATCCAATTCTCTTTATAATTCCAGTTGTCCTGTATGTATTCGGTACCGTTTGTATCAATGTCCTGGTTGCATGGGGCGCTGCACATCCGGGAATAGCCATTGGCAGAATGGTGATGATACTCATGCCTGCTTTTGTTCTATCGGGGGCTGTTCTTTCCAGATCACTGTTTCCACCTTTAGCGATTCAAATCGGTGATTTCTTCCCCTTTGTATGGATGTATAAATTCCTGCGCACCATGGGTCTGCGTGGTGCACCTTTGCAAGAGATGCTTCCCGAACTCGGTTCTCTGTTACTATATGTGGGTGTACTCTCCATGCTGGTGATCGCCAGAGCCCTGTGGGAAAAACAGAAGCTGGCCAAGCAAATTGCGGGTTCTGCTTCTGAAAAGGGATCGCCACATCCCGTTGTTCCAGCAAGCACAACTGGCGGCGGGTTATCTATGCAAGGGGCACCGTCAGCACCTATGCACGAGCCTATAAAAGGATAGAGTCTCGTCTATAAAATAAAAAAGGGTTAAGTGCCGTCTAACGAGCCTTAACCCTTTTTCAATAATATTAACTTCCCATTGTTATCAGAAAAAAATTCACTTATATTCCCGACCTAATTGATAAGCGTGCTCCAGTAAACCTTCAATGTATTCTTTCGACTCGGACAAAGTATCATAGAAGAACTCCACCTTGGACTCTCTTACTCTTGCGTAACCAGCAATGGCTTTATTCAAATAATTCGTAACCAAATCGTGATATTCATACTTGATCAGATGTTCTTTCGTCCCTCCTGCCAAGCACATCCACAAAACCTGCTTCGTTGTAAATTCCTGAAGTAAACCTTTGTTCCAGACTTTATCCAGGTACCCTTTTAGCATGGAAGGCACACTGTACCACCATAGTGGAAACACAAAAACCAGAGCATCCGCAGCTGCAATTCTATCCATCTCTTTCCGCGTTTCAGGAGCATATTGTTTATGGGTCGTATTCCAATCCAGCTCATCTGCAGCGCTGTACACCGGATTGTATCCATCCCGATCCAAGTCCAAAATATCTACCTCGTGCTTATTCTCTTTCAATCCCTCTACAAAACGATTCATGACCGCAAGGGTAAGTGAATCTTCTCTAGGATGCGTGACGACCAATAGAACTTTCATGTATCCGTAACCTTCTTTCTCCTCATAATTGTTGAACCCTGTCTACAGATGCTATTATGGATGTTATACATTAGAGTGTGAAGTACGCACTTCAATGTACTGTAGGTACTTTAAGGTTCCTTAGTGCCTTTTGTACTACAGATCGGAGAGGGGGAAAGTCTATGGAAGACAAAGCCAAAACCTATATGCTCGGGATCGAGGCAACTTTGGAGGTCATCAGTGGAAAGTGGAAAGGCATCATCCTGCATCATTTAACCAGCGGCAGAAAACGTACATACGAACTTCGTCAACTCATTCCGAAAATCACCCAAAAAGTGCTTACCCAACAGCTTAGAGAGCTTGAAAAGGATGGAATCATCCACCGCATCATTTATAACCAGGTCCCACCCAAAGTGGAGTACGAGCTTAGTGAATATGGATGGGATTTTAAAGATCTGCTGGATCGTTTTTGCTTATGGGGAGAAGATCATTTGGATAGGATCTATGGAGATAAAACAAAGGTGCTGGAAGAGTATTCTGCGAAGGAAAAAAACGCCAAACAAGCACCACCTCTTTAAGGAGGCGTGCTTGTTTGAAATACTATAGCTGTGCACCTTGTTTATTCACCAGTCTCCGCAAATTTCCGAATACGAGCCCCGACTTCATCCCGTACACGCTGGAACACGCTCCATTTCTCTTCTTCTGTTCCTTGTGCTTTAGCCGGATCATCAAATCCCCAATGTTCACGACGAACGTGCGGAGGTGTGATAGGACATTTATCTGCAGCATCTCCGCACAAGGTCACAACCAAATCCGCGCTGTTCAGCAAAGCAGGATCTATAATATCTGAAGTTTGACCGGAGATATCGATCCCTATTTCATTCATCGCTTGCACCGCTTTAGGGTTAAGGCCGTGTGCCTCAATGCCCGCACTGTATACATTCCAACGGTCTCCCAAGTATTTTTTGGCCCAGCCTTCTGCCATTTGACTGCGACAAGAATTACCAGTGCATAAAAAGTAAATTGTCTTCTTTTCCATCATTACCGTCTCCTTCAATGTTCAATTATGAAATGATTAACCATAGATATAAGCCCAGTAGGGTTATAAAAAGTGTAGGAATGGTTAAGACAATGCCTGTCTTAAAATAAGTTCCCCAAGAAATTTTCACGTTTTTCGATCGAAGCACATGCAGCCACAACAACGTGGCTAATGAACCGATCGGAGTTATTTTCGGCCCCAGATCAGAACCAATGACGTTAGCATAAATCAACGCCTCTTTGACCATACCGGTTGTATGGGTGGCATCAATGGCAAGCGCATTAATCATGACCGTAGGCATGTTATTCATGACCGACGAGATAATCGCCGCAATAAAACCCATGCCCATGGTGGCCACAAACATACCTTGATCGGCAGCCGCTTGAATCACATGGGCCAGCAGATCCGTCAAACCGGCATTACGTAGACCATACACCACAACATACATTCCGATAGAGAAAAATACGATGGCCCATGGAGCGCCCTTGATGACTTCTTTCATCGGCACTGCAGGGCTTCTACGCGCTATCAATAAGAAAAAGATAGCAATAATACCGGCCACCACCGAAACGGGAATGTTAAAAAATTCGCATGCAAAGTAGCCAACGAACAAAACCGCGAGAACGATCCAAGACATACGGAACATTTTTGGATCTTTAATCGCTGCCGCAGGCGTGATTAATTGTGCCGTATCAAACGTTTTCGGAATTCTTTTGCGGAAAAAAAGATACAGTACTCCTATACTGGCTGCTAAAGAAAATAAATTAGGTACAATCATGCGACTCGCATATTCCATAAAGGTGATCCCAAAGAAATCGGCTGACACAATGTTGACCAAGTTGCTGACCACAAGCGGAAGCGACGTCGTGTCTGAAATAAAACCGCTCGCTATGATAAAAGGAAAAATCATTTTCTCATCCAATTTAAGTGCCCGAACCATCGCCAGTACAATCGGTGTCAGTATTAAGGCCGCACCGTCATTCGCAAAAAAAGCAGCAACAACGGCGCCAAGAAGGGTCACATAAACAAACATCCGGGTTCCGCTTCCTCGTGCAGCTCGTGCCATGTGAAGCGCCGCCCATTCGAAGAAGCCGATTTTATCAAGCACCAACGAAATCAGAATAATGGCTACAAAAGCCAGTGTCGCATTCCAGACAATATGAGTGACTTCCCAAACATCATGCAAATCGACGACACCCACCAGCAAGGCGAGTATGGCACCTCCACAAGCAGACCAGCCGATAGACAGATTTCTAGGCTGCCAGATCACCAGCACTAAAGTGGCTAAAAATATAATGCATGCCAACAAAATCAATGTTTTAAACCTCCATCACATTACCTTATAAACATATAATTATGTTAAAAACACCGTCTATCCCCCAAGGAGATAAACGGAACAGCCTTTAGGATGAGCAGCAAGCCGATGAATCCGGTGCACAAGATGCTATCGGCTCCTCTTTATTCAGCCATTTTAAAATCTGCTTGGAGTCTGGCATACGCTCAAGAACGGCTTGAATATGCGGCTTGTCGTCTACATTTAAGGAATAGTATACCCACTGACTTCGTCGTTCTTCTTTTACAATTCCTTGCGACTTTAATTTTCTCAAATGTTGGCTAATTGCTGGCTGCGACATATCAAAGATATCTACAAATTCGCAAACACACCATTCTCTTTCTCTTAGCAGGGAAAGCATAGCCAAGCGGGTTTTATCGCCCAATAGCTTTAAATGATCGGCTATATAACCAAGTTGCTCCAATGTGTAACCTCCTTTCATTTATATAACTGTATGCTTATATACTAATTCAGCGATGTTCTAAAATCAAGCAAGAATATTAATTGCATTTTGCAAATTTATAATGTATAACTAAGGCATGAGGTGAAACATACATGGAAAATACACGAGAGTTATTTCAAAACATGACCCGTCGTTTAGGCTTACTAAACAAAAACTGTTGTACCGTGGGTGGACACGATATTTCACCAGTTCAAAGCCATATACTTTATGAAATTGACCGTCAGCATAAACCTTCCATGCAGCAAATTGCTGAAACCCTTGGAACAGATATCACCACGTTTAGCAGACAGGTTCAGAGCTTGACCAAGATGAATCTGGTTGAGAAAACGCCGGACCCTAGCGATCGTAGAGTCTATACCCTGTCTCTTACCGTGGAAGGTAAATATGTAGCAACCACCATTGATGCACAAATGAATGAATACTTAAACGAAGTCTTTTCGTACTTGACTGATTTTGAAAAAGAAACCGTGATTCGATCTGTGAAACTCTTTAACGATGCCATGGCCCAATCCAGTAAATGTTGTTTTCCGGTAAGAGGATAACCCTTTTAATACTTGCAATTTACAATATTTTAACTTCTGGAGGTTTGTAAAAATGATCGACAACATATATGTTGCAGAATACCTGATGAGCGCTCACGAATTAGAAAAGCAGCACCGATCTCAGTCCGTATGGAAATGGTCAAATTCAAATCCTAAAAAAGGTCGTTTGTCTTTTGACTTTTTTCTTCCAAAGCCAGTGCAAACCTCTATCTGCTGCGCGCCTTGCTGCTAACTAAAACATAAGAGCATTCAAATTCTATTCCACCTACCCCATCCAAATTAAGGAGTGTTTTGATATGAATAAACTAACGAATGATGAAATCCGCCAAAATGTACGGAACCATTACCAACAGATTGCTGTTAAGGAAGTCAATCCCTCCGCAGTAGGCAACTGCTGTGGATCTCCGTCAGATGCGGATAGCCTCTCATCCCAAATGGGTTATTCGACTGAGGAGTTAACAGCTGTTCCTCAAGGAGCAAATCTCGGACTTGGCTGTGGTAACCCGCAGGCTATTGCAGAATTGAAAACAGGAGAAGTCGTTCTGGATCTGGGCAGCGGCGGCGGATTCGATTGTTTTTTGGCTTCTCGCCAAGTAGGGAACATTGGCAAGGTCATCGGAGTCGATATGACTCCGGATATGATCAGCCGCGCCCGCAGTAACGCAGTCAAAGGGAATTTCACAAATACCGACTTTCGTCTAGGTGAAATCGAGCATCTACCAGTAGCGGATGGTACAGTAAACGTTATTATTTCCAACTGCGTGATAAACCTTTCACCGGATAAACAGCAGGTCTTCAACGAAGCCCATCGTGTTCTGCAATCTGGCGGCAGGTTAGCCATTTCCGATATCATTACCACTTCAGAACTTCCTTCTGAAATAAAAAACGACCTGAATGAGTTATATTCCGGCTGTATTTCCGGCGCCTCTTCATTGGAAGAAATGAAATCCATGCTGCAGCAAAGTGGATTTACGAGTATTAGTATCGAACCTAAAGATGAATCCAAATCATTCATCAAAGATTGGGTACCTGGCGCAAACGTGGATGATTACATTGTTTCCGCAGTCATAAAAGCTACGAAAGCCTCTAAACAGGCAGATTGAAAAACTCCGTATACATTCTTCTGTCCATCTGCGTAGGGGATGACAGTAAAATCATCCCCTATCCAAATAAGATAAATAAACTTATCCATTCACCAATTGCATAATCCAGTCTTTTATATCAACGATTCGCAGTGTTTTGGGGCGTGTATTCGTTCCGGAAATAATTAATGGGACAAGGGAATCTTTTTCATGCAGTGATCCATGAGCTCCCCCTCCGATGTGGGTGGGAGAACTTTCACCGACGAGTTCATATCCGGGTTGTACCGTGACGACAATATATCTTCCTTCATGTGAATACATTGCCCCGTGTAGCCTCGCCAAAACGTCTGGATATTTTCCATATTTGATCCGGTTGTTATTTATCGTAATATCCACAAGGTCTTCTTCGCCCGATAATGTCCACGATTGTCCATATTCATCGGTGTATTTTCCACCAGGATGATAAGAAAATAGCTTACCCTTTTTCCCCTTTGTAACATGAATATTGTTTTTACCATCTTTCATAGCGATAATGTCGAGCTTGTCCTCTTTTTGTAAGCGCTTCACTACATCAGATAACTCGACGTTATCATTAATCGCATAAACATAAGCCATTCGTTCATTCGTGGAAATGACAATTTGATCTTCTTTTTTTACTGATTGATTTAATTTTGCTATGCGGTAATGGTTTAACAGCGGCTTTATCTCAACAGTCGCTACCTGTCGATCATCATAAACCGCGCTTTGCGCACTATCACCCATGACAATCCATATCGCATTTTTTACAGCCTGTTCCCACGAACCGTATGCGTTCAACACGGTTTGCAGCGCTTGATCCGCTTTTTCAATTCCTTCCAACTGAGCCGGGCCTTTTTTATGCACCGAACTATCATTTTCTGGAAAATATGTGACAGTTACGCTTGGAAGTTTTTTTTGATTGATTAGAAAAGCGGTATCTTTTGCGGAAAACTCGTCGTTCATCCCGAATTTTTTCCACGGAGGAGTATTCCAGCTATTCTTTGGATCCAGTTGTGCAAAAGTTGCATAAGAAAACCATTTAGGTCCTGTTATTCTCAATTGTTCTGGCACACGATTGCTGTTCGTTATAAAGCGAGGTACTTTTAAGTCATGTTCCGTTCTTCCTCTAAAAACAATAGCGTTGATTGATGCCGATTCTTTTCCTTTGTCGGCCAGCTCTTCGTGAATTGTTTTTGTTTTTTTGTTCAAATGAACTTGATTTAACTGATAAATAGCATCCATAAATACTTGCATTTGATCTATCTTCAAGGCTTCTTTGGCACCATTGCCGTAGAGAATCATGCGTTTCTTTTGGTCGCTGTACCAAACGAGTCCAGGCACATGATGTTGGTCTGCATACGTTCCCGTTAATAATGTACTGTCGATTGTCACAGACATCGTGGGAAATGAACTCACTACCTGCGGGAAATATTGCCCTTGTTTGAGAAGATATTGCATTGCCGGTGCGCGGCCTGCTTGAATCGCATCTTGCAAAGGCTTATCCATTAAAGAATCAATCATGATGAATATGACCGGTTTGGCCTTATTATTCACTGGGATATGGGACTTGATGCTTTGTTGATTGAGCTGTTGACTGGAGTCCGCCCTGCAACCGACGAGTAGTAAACTTAAACTTAGCACTAGTACAATCGCAATTTTACACTTTATTCCCATTTGTGTATCCCCTTCTTTGAAAAACACTTTCCTTTGATTTTTTTATTTTTGCTTACACTAAAAAAAATTATTCCGAAATGAATTTTTTTGATCTAATAGGCCAAATTATCTCTAGTGACTCGAATAATTAGAAAGATGGTGAATCCCATTAACATTCCGTTCTCACCTAGACTTTATCATTGGTTTGTCCGTCCGAAATGGTTTACTAAAAAATATATCCATGATTATGTACATTCCCATTTTTCTTTTGATGGACAAACTGTACTGGATTTTGGCTGCGGCACTGGAGCAAATTGCTCCATGTTTCACCCATTGTATTATGTTGGGATTGATCCTGACACCCAACGAATTGGTTATGCAAAGCGATTATATAGCCACCATGCATTTCAAGTTTTAAATAGTAAGAAGCTCCCATTTAATAATGAGTCGTTCGACTACATACTTATTATCGCTGTATTACACCACATTTCTTCGGATGAAATATCAAGTTACATGAAGGAATTTCAAAGAATTCTAAAGCCTAACGGAACCATTGTCGTTATGGAACCATGTTTATCCAAGAAAAAACCGCTATGTAACTGGTTTATGAAATGGTACGACAACGGGGAGTATATTCGTAATGAAAAAGAATATATTCGATTGTTCCGAGATCAGAATTATGATTGTAGAGTCATAAAACGATTCCGAAAATGTTTTTTATATCACGAGTTATTTTTTTCAGTAAAACCAAATTCTTCAAAGGGAGAGGAATATAACGATGACTACCACAAGCATAAACGGATACTCGATGCATTATATTGATTCCGGAAAAGGGTTCGCCATCCTATTCATTCACCCTCCAGTACTCACAAGCTTAAATTTCACATACCAAATCCAAGGACTCTCGCCCCATTTTCGAACTATAGCTTTTGATATCAGAGGACACGGTAAAAGTCAGCCTTCCGAGCAAGCGGTTACTTACCCTCTCATCGCCCTGGATATTAAACATTTGATGGACCGGATGAGCCTTGATAAAGTATTTCTGTGTGGATATTCTACCGGGGGCTCGATAGTACTTGAATTCCTCTTGACTTATCCAGATCGGGCATGGGGAGGCATTGTGATCAGTGGAATGTCGGAAGTAAACGAATGGCGACTAAGAAATAAAATTTCTGTGGGCATTGCTCTTTCCAAAATCGGCACAATCGGTACGATTGCCCTTTCTAATGCTTGGTCACAAACGAAACAGCTATCTTTATTCCGTAAGTTATTCAACGATGCGAAGCAGGGAAATCCGAGAAATGTCGAACAATATTATCGATACAGCTTGAAGTACAACTGCACCTCACGGCTCGGGGAAATCCATCTTCCTGTCCTGCTCGTTTATGGTGAAAAAGATAAGCACTTTCATCCCTATGCCAAAATATTGCATCAACAATTACCAAATAGTGAGCTGGTTTTCCTTAAGAAAGCTGATCATCGCCTTCCTACGAAGGCCGCCGGATTATTGAATGAACTGATCAAGCAGTTCGTAGATCGGTTCAGCCTTTAAAGCAAATCCTACAGGATAATTCCACATACATAGCTACATCCCACTCCTGTTACGTTAAGCGTCAAATAGCCCCCCCACCTGTTCAACATCCGTTGGCCATGACATGCGGCGGATGGGGTATTCCTTTCCGGACCCCGGCCGAAAGGCAGGAATCAGTACATTACATGCCGTTTTCTGCGCCATCGTTGCGCAACCTTACAAGAGTGTTAGGCAATTGTCATCTAGATCAATGGTATCAACCTAGCTGCTCCTCTATACTAATCCATTGATAGGATTATTTTTAAGGGGGAGTTGGCGTGAGGTTTTTTGAAATGCTGCTATTCTTTTCAAGTGCTTGTTTGTTGGCACTCCTGTTCATTATCAATCAACGTATCCGAAGACCAGCTTTGCTCCTGACAAGCGGAGCAGGCTCCATTTTTTTAGTGATACATTTGCTTGTCGAAGGATACAGGGTTCAGCTTTTATTTTTATACGTATTTACGATCCTGATGCTTATGCTTTCGCTTATAGACGTTTTCATAACGCAGAAAGTCGTTCGGACTGCCTCGCGAATCCGTAGGGTGCTGGGCCGCCTTTTTATCGTGATTGGGCTAATCGCAACGGCGTGCTTCCTCTATGTGTTTCCCGTATTCGACTTTCCGGCGCCAACCGGCGAGTTGAAGGTAGGCACGCAAGTCTTTCATTTCATCGATCCAAGCCGGGAGGAGACATTTGGCAAAACTGCGACAGGCAAAAGGGAATTGATGGTTCAGGTATGGTATCCGGCTCAAGCTGGCACCGACAAGTACGCTCCCTTTATTCCCGATACCCAGATTTTACGTTATATGGCCGCGGACTATGGCCTTCCCGGGTTTACTTTTCAACACCTGAAGTACGTATCCAGTCATGCTTATTCGGGGGCCGAAGTCTCTTCGGCACAGACTTCATACCCGCTGATCCTTGCGAATCCCGGCAATGGCTCTTCCAGGTTCCTCCATACGTCGCAAGCCGAAAATCTTGCGAGTCATGGATATATCGTGGCAGTGATCGACCACACCTACAATACATTTGCAACCGAGTTTCCGGACGGGCGAATCACGACCAGCACAACCAACGACTTATTCTCGCCCGCCCATGATTACCAGACGAGTAGAGGAAATCGCGACAAGTTGGGAAAAGTTTTAACCGGCGATGTGGCGTTTGCGCTGGACCAATTCGAGCTCATCCAATCGGGGCAGATTACAAGTCATCTAAAAGGGAGGATTGATCTCGGTCATGTCGGGGTGTTCGGTCATTCCATCGGCGGAGCGACGGCCTATGACGCTTCTTACGATCCCCGAATCGCGGTTGGAATAGACCTTGATGGAGGGCTTTATCGACTGCGTGACAGAGAGGGTCTGCGAAAGCCGTTTTTGTTCATCAACTCGGAAAGCTATTTCGAAAAATTAAAAATGGTGATGGATAACCGGGTCTACACGGATGCAGAGCTTAACCGTATGGGCTCAACAAGAGAGTGGGAGGATCAAGTAACGGAAGATAAAAAGTTGGAGCTTGAACGGATGCGCGAAGCGGTCAACGAAGGGGGACAAGTCCTCTATATCGAAAATACGGAGCACTTGAATTTTGCCGACGTACAGTTCATTTCTCCGATTTTCAAAATGCTGGGCATTACAGGAAAGATTGCGCCCGAAAGAGCGAACTCCGTTATCAATGCCTATATGCTGGATTTCTTCGATAGGTATCTGAAAAATCAAGGCGGAATCTTAATGAAAGGACCGGATAGCCGCTTTCCGGAGGTGAAGTTCGTAACCTCGCTATTATAAATTACGGAACAGGCTACCGATTTTGATATGCTCCCCTTCAAGTAGGCAGGTTTAATAAATAAACCGCTACTTGAAGGGGAGTTTTCCTTTGTCTAAGAAGAACGAATACAATGCGATTGAGAAACTAGCCATCATACAGGAGTTAAAAGCAGGACAGAGCAGCCGTGTGGAAGTAGCAAAAAAACATAACATCAGCGTTACCACCTTAGTGAAATGGCGACATCGCTATGAGTTGTACGGAATGGGGAAGCGAAAGCTATGAGCAAGGGGCGGTCTACCCATCATCAGGAACGAATAGACAGTATCTTTGCCTGTATATTGTCCTGCTCATCAAAGCGAAAAATAATATATAATATTTTACACCATGTGAATATACAAATTATGCTAAAGTCATATATAGTTTGGTTGGGATAGGTATGTATTCGGAAGGAGTGTAAAAATGAAATGCTAAAGCGTATTCAGAATCTTTTTGTTATCCCTAACTACCCATTGTTCATGATCTGCATGTTATTGCAAGGCATGGCTATATCCATCAGCGCACCTTTTTTAGCTGTATATTTTACAAGTACACTTGGCGTATCTGTGGGAACCTTTGGTGTGTTTACAGCGGTAACTTTGATTTGTGGCATATGGATAAGCTCTCTGATTGCCAAACGTTCTGATACCGGATTAGATCGTAAACAAATTTTGGTGATTTGTACGTTATTTAATGCCATAGCCTTTGCAGGATATCTTGTAATCCAAAATTTTTATGTACTTTTTGTTTATATGACGATCTTTACGGCCATTGGTGCTCCTGGGATGCCGCAGTTATTTGCCAGTGCACGTGAAGCAGTAGATCGCAGTAAATCTGCGGATCACGCCTTTGCTAATTCAACGCTTCGGTCTATGTTTTCTCTCGGCTTTATTACCGGGCCGCTTTTGGGTTCCTTTTTGATTGCACATACGGGCTTTAAAGGTATCTTTATGGGAACGACCTCTATTTTTGTTCTCATTGCTGTTCTTTTATTCTTTTTTATCCAGCAGCCTCCCGCTCAGCTTAAACATAAAAATCAACTTTCACTTCATAACATTACATTACATAAAAATATTGAGATTCTGATCCCTTTCTCAGTTCTTACTCTGCTCTATACGTCTCACTGGATGAATAGTTTAAATATTTCCTTGTTCATCATTCACAATTTAAAAGGTGACACGAGTGACGTTGCTCTAGTATCCAGTATTTGCGCCATTTTAGAAATACCTTTGATGCTTATGCTAGGCGTACTAGCAGCTAAATACTCCAACCGTTTGCTTGTATTTTTAGGGGCATTAACAGGAGTTGTCTATTATATCCTTGTCCTTATGTCTACGGAGATGTGGCAGCTATTCGTGGGGCAACTTCTTCTAGCCTTCTTTGTTGCAGTGATTTCTGCCATTGGCATTAGTTACATGCAGGATTTGTTGCCCTCTCTTCCAGGGTACGCATCGACGCTATATTCCAATGCGACAACTATCGGAAGACTGGTGGGGAGCTTAATGGGCGGATTAACCGCTCAATGGATGGGTTACCGAAACACCTATTGGGTATGTTTGGCCCTAATCATCTGCTCCCTGGGTCTCCTGGCAATTTCGAAGAAATTAGAGTTTGAAAAATCTGCTGCTTTAAAAGAAAGGAATCACAGTATATAGACTGCGCTTATTTTTCTATGGTGGAGAAATGACTCATAATTGTATCTGCCGCATGTCTATACCCACCAGCCTGACGTAATGATTCGCCGATCACATAAGCCTGTTCTTTATAGGTTGGATGACTCAATACCTCTAATAAGGCTACTCTCAAACTAGCGGGTGTAAGCTTATTTTTATCCACAACAACACCCGCTCCCAGTTCCTGCACCCGACTGGCTACGATTGGCTGATCCGATGTTAAAGGAATCATGACCTGCGGTACATTGTAATATAAGGCTTCACTTGTACTGTTCATCCCCGCATGTGTAACAAAAGCATCCACATGCTGAAGCATTTCCAATTGCGGAATATAAGGCTTGATTATAAAATTGTCAGGGATACACGGGGCCAATGGCTCCATGTCTGTATAATTGCCTGAAGACAGCACAAACTGCACAGGCAAATCGCGAAATGCTGCAAAACAAAGCTTATAAAATTCCAAGTCTTTATTCAAAATAGTACCCATCGAAATGTAAACCGCCTGTGGATGCAGAACACGAAGTTGTTCGAACGGGAAAGATGGAGCATCTTTACGCGGTACAATAGAAGGACCTGTAAAAATAAAACTGTGATCCAGTTTTTCAGCTTGCGGTTGAAAATAGCGGCTTGTATAAACGATTCTTAAGCGCCCGCCATGAGGAGCAATCTTTTCTATAGCTGGAGCCTCAACCTGAAGTTCATTAGCTAGTTGATGCGTTATTTGCATCGTAGCCGTGTACAACTTCTTTACCTCCGGATCATTGTCATTCATGCCTTGCCCCGATCCCAATGGCTCTACGAAAGCAAAAGAAGCGATAGAGCACACAGCAGGGATTCCTAGCTTCTCAGCAATAATCGTGCCTCCCCAGCCCATCAAAGAATCATAGATTAAATAATCATAGGTTCTGTTTTCAATAACTCTCAAAACCTCTGGAATAATCGGAAGAATCATACCTTTTACCATCATGTACACAAATTGATAATGATGTTTGTATTCTGCTGGCTTTAAATCAGAGTCTTTAGAAAAAGCATCATCAACAAAAGGGTAGGTTATCATCTGTGCTCCTGTCTGTTGAATTCTCGTACGATATTCTTCCGTACACACATAGTCAACATACTCCCCACTGTCTACCAACCTTTTCACTAATCCTAATGTCGGATTAACATGGCCTTCAGCAGGCGTGATCACTACTAACACACGTGCCATACCTTACACCTCCAAATCAATAATAAATTACAATTTGAAATAAATGCACTTTTAACATAGCAAACATTTACCATATAAACAAGTTTCTTCAATGCCGAAAATTAAGTATGTATCCTCTACTCAAACTATAGAAATAAGCGAGGCTGAACGCTAGAAGCGCTTGCCCCGCTTAACCATTGAACATCAAATTTAAAGACGCCAATCCCAATGATCTGTCCCGCTCAGAACAGCTTCAACGGTGTACTGGCTTGCTTCATCGGCGGTAAGCTGTTTGGCCCAAGGTACACGCCCGCTACTTTCTGCACCTGGCCCAAAGTTGTCAAACTCTCCAAATCTTGCGGTCTGCTCATTGGATTCCTTGCCCCAATTATTCCAGCCGCCCGGCTTGATATGTTCATCCATATAGGTCTTCAAAAAAGTAACATGAGCGTAAGGGCGCCATGGCCGTCCGAGATCCACCTTGCCTGTCAAACCACTTTCTGTTGTCAGACGACATTGAATAAATACAAAGCCCGGCTTGTTCTCTTCTGTTGAAGCTGCTGTCACATATCCAGCACGCAGGCTGTGTATGATCGAATTATCAAACACGGCAGGTGCATTGCCAAATATAAAATCTACACTGCCACTGATGTAGCTGTCCTTGAAATACTGTCTGCCACGGTTCACAAGCAACGTATCCTGTAGGCCAGTAATTTTGACATTGTGATACTTACCACGATCGCCTTCGGCATATAACGCTACAGCCTGCACCTGCCCGGTTCCTTCTGTATTGGCAACCGTGACATTCTCCAACACAAAATCGGGACTTTGCACACGCATTGTATAGCTGTTGCTTGTTCCTAATTCTTTTCCGTCCACCACGGTTTTGGCCGTATCATCAAAAGAAATGATCGTTTTGTCGCGATCTTCTCCGATAATGCTCAGATTTTTTTTGGAGGAATTCACCTTTATTTTTTCACGATACGTACCATTTTTGAGATGGATAACTGTCCTTGTGTTGCTGTCGTCAGGGACTGCGTCAATCGCTGCCTGAAGAGATCTAAAGTCAGCAGGGCCATAGGTCGCTACCACCACACTAGTGGGATGAGTCCCTCCTGAGTCTGTCAGGTTGCGGATGGTGACATTGCTGAATTCCGACGTATTGTAATTCCATACATCGTTTTGTTGTTTGGATGCATCGGTAGCCAACCCGATCAATAGCGGCTGATTATTCGGCACATCTATAACAGTTTCACCAACCTTCTCCCAGTTCGTCACACCATCTGCGGATACCCAGCCGGTAACCTTTTGTCCTTGTCGTACCAGACGAACCGAATATGGCGTTGCAATAAAAGTCTCCATTGAAGCACGTTTCGTCTTACCATCCGTTTGATCACGACTGATAAGAATACCCTGTTTGCCATATTTAACAAATGCTAAAGACATAAAAGCCATTTTTGATCCAGGCTTCAGCGATTCACGAATCATTACACCCGCTTCGGCATTATCATCCACCGGGGTAATTTGTTCCACACGGGCTGTAATTTCAGTGTCACCTTCCCATTTTTGATAAGCATAATGGAAAATATCTGCCTTACCGTCAACGTCTCCCGCTGACTTCAGTCTTATACTGCTGCCGCTTGCATCTTCTTTTAAGACCTGAGTATGCCCTTTTATATAACCATCGTTGCCCTCAGAGCCAATTTCTTCGCTGAGCCAACTTCCCGATGGCGCAGTCGTATTGACGTGAATGGTAACAGGATTGGAAAATGCAGCAGTCCCCTTGCGGTCGGTCACCCGTACAATAATATTATGGGTACCGTCTGTTACATGATTCCAATCGAGATGATAAGGCGCGGTCTCTACTTTACCAACAAGTTTGCCGTCAATGATAAATTCAACATGAGCAATACCATCTTTGTCCTTGGCTGTTGCTGTTATGGTCGCATCACTGCCTGCTTCTAAAATATCGTTATGCTTTAGTGAACGTCCGTTTGCATCCGACACCTGAACGACGGCCTCTGGATTATCCACCTCATTTCCATTCGACAGCTTCTCAATAAGATCATTTAAATAGACCTCCAAATTGGTATATCCCTTGACAAAATGAGTATACGTCCCTGTGCCGGCAAGCCCCTGACCGTTACGGTCATCTGCATTTTTGGGGTCCAGCCCATGGGCACGTTCCCATTCATCCGGCATTCCATCATGGTCACTGTCAGAAAGCTCCGTCGTCGTTACGTTAGAATCGTCGTAAATCCACCCTGCTTCACGCGGAGAGTTAATAAATGCACCCGTTCCATTCTTCACATCATTCATAATTCGGGCGTCCACCGCATCTCTTCTTGGCAGCGTGGCTCCTGAGCTGGCAAGCACCTCCGTATATGCGGTTTGTGCATCTGTCGCTTGATATGGACCATACGCATCCGGTGAAATTCCGTTGTCGTATTCCCCTCTGACTTCAATCGGCTCCGCCAAACGGGTGGAAGGATCAATAATTGACCCAATGGATGTGCCAAGCTGCCAGTTGTCTTTCGTAACCGAGTCATTGCCGTACATGTAGTTACCACCAATAAAGATGCGTGTTTTATATTTTTTACTACCTACGTCTACAAAAATTTGACCGCGAACGTCCTCATATGTGTTGGGGCCATACTTATAATAGTTATTCAGCACATTATACGATCCTTCACCGCCACCGTATGAAGAGAAAAATCCCCAGTTATAAATGACATTATTGGTCATTTCCACAGCGTCGATTTGTTTTTTATCGGTTGGAAAACGCGGATTACGACTTGCATTGTGAGCCAACAAATTATGATGATAGGTGGAATTTCGTCCGCCCCATATGCCGCCATAGCCGTGGCGACCTTTCTGATGCGTGGTCATTAGCATACTTTCGGACGCAATGGACCATTGTACTGTTGTATTGACATTGTCATACAGGCTCAGTACCTCATCCACCGACCAGCTAAAGGAACAGTGATCAATCATTATGTTTTTATGGTATCTGGCTCCTAACGCGTCATCCTCACTGGGGTAACGGTCGGTCAATCGGAAACGCAGGTAACGGAGAATGACGTTATCTGCATCAATCCCTGTTGTGTAATCGCTTACAGTTATGCCATCGCCAGGAGCTGTCTGACCCGCAACCGTCAGGTTGTTTCCCAAGATTTTAAGTGGCTCCTTGAGATGAATCGTTCCACCCACCCGGAATACGACCGTCCGATTATCGGAGCTGACCGCTGCGCGAAGAGATCCGGGGATTATCTGTTCCCCTTTGCCGTAGTCTGCCAGCGTGGTAACCTCATACACTTCACCTCCGCGTCCACCGGTAACATATTTACCGCCACCCTCAGCCCCCGGAAACGCCGGAATATCCGTCGCCACTTTTGACACCTTTGCATTCTCTGTTCCTACCGCAGTTTCCGCTTGGATTAGTGGTGGGCACAAGGTCAACAACAATGAACCCACAACCACATTACATAGCACCTTTTTCCATGTACGCTGCTTGCTCATATTCTGTTTCCTCCCTAAGATTTTCTTCCACATTAGCGCATATTTTTATAAAAACACGATCCGAGACGTTCAGAAGCGCCTTCACCTCCTTTCATCAATCTTTTCTGCTTTTATCATTGGCAGGTTGTCATATATACTGGTGGTATATGAATGCGCTTACTTATCTTAATTTGCAAAGGAAGAAGCACATGAATGAAATGAAAGAAGATAAATATGTCATTGGAGAACAACAATTCTCCATTCATCACATCTATCGTACCGGTTTCACAGTTATGCCCCGGCCTCATGTCCACGAGAACTATGAGCTGTATCTCTTACTGCGAGGCGAACGCATCTATTTTATGAATGGCAAGGTATACACCGCTCGCAAGGGGGATCTGATATTCATCCTTCCTCATGACTTGCACTCTACCGCCAGTACGCAATTGCAGGAAACGGAGCGCATTTTGATTCATTTTTCTCCGACGTTTCTCCCACAGCAGGATCATGACATTCTTGACCTGCCTCCGTATCAGCAATCCGCGTTGCTTCGCTTACCTGCGAGAGAGCAAGTGGAGGTTGAACGTTTATTCCTACAGATGAATACCGAATGCAGGAATAAGCAGCCTCTGCATGACCGTTGCGTACAGCATTTACTGCTGGAAATGCTTATTCTGGTGCACCGATCGGAAGCGATCGAGCGAAGTGAACCTGTTTCCTCTCATCCCATGCATCAGAAAATCACGGAAATTTCTTCTTTTATTCAGGATCATTACAATGAACCGTTAACTCTCGAACAAGTGGCCGCGTGCTTTTTCATCAGTCCAGCTTACCTAAGCCGTATCTTTCTAAAGTTGACTGGTTTTCATTTCAGCGAATACATCCGCGTAGTGAGGGTCAGAGCGGCCCAAACAAGACTTCGAACCACCAAAGACAAAATCCAGCATATTGCAGAGGAAGTGGGGTTCGGTCATACTTCCCACTTTAATAAAATCTTTAAAAAAATAACTGGGCTCTCCCCTCTTCAGTACCGAAAGCAGGTTCGGTAGATATTCAGTGTAAAGAATTAGACGCCGATTTTATACCTCCGCTCTTGTCTTGTTTTTCCATTTTTATATCCACTTGCTCTTTCATGGAACTAAAGACAAGCCGCTTTGGAATAAGTAAAATGCACAAAAAAAACCATACTTCGCTGCAATGCATGCAACGAAGTATGGCTATTCCATAGTCATTTTACATCTTTAAAATTATAAATTACTCTTGCTATGACCTTTATCGCAATGCTTTAATATCCTGAATCAGCAATTCAACATTTTCTTTCTTCGTAGCCCAACTGGTACAGAATCGAACTGCACTATGTGTATCATCAACCTTTTCCCAAAAGGAGTAAGTATATTTTTCACTCAATGCCTTTAGTATACGATCTGGTAAAATCGGAAACTGCTGATTAGTTGTAGAACGGTATTGAAAAGAAAAACCTTGCTCAGATAATCCGTTTTGAAGCAGCATTGCCATATCTATAGCGTGTTTGGAAATTTCAACGTATAAACCGTCTTCAAACAAAGTTTCGAATTGAATGCCCAACATTCTTCCCTTAGCCAGCAGTCCTCCTTTTTGCTTGATCATATATCGAAAATCTTTTTTCAATGTATCATTTAGAATGACTACTGCTTCTCCCATCAAGGCTCCAATTTTGGTCCCGCCAATATAAAATACATCGCATAGCTTTGCTATATCTGCTAAAGATACGTCGCTATCTTCGGCCACCAAGCCATAGCCTAATCGGGCTCCATCTATAAACAGTGGTAAACCACACTCTTGACAGACTCTACTTAATGCTTCCAGCTCTGATTTGCTATAAATCGTTCCATTTTCAGTAGGTTGGGAAATATAAACCATCCCGGGCTGTACACTATGCTCAGGAGCGGCATCATTCCAGTGAGCGTCATATAGCTCCTTTACCTGCTCAGCCCGGATTTTCCCATCATCACTTGGCAAAGTAAGTACTTTATGCCCAATAGCTTCAATCGCTCCGGTCTCATGTACGGCAATATGTCCAGAAACTGCAGCAACGACGCCTTGATGCGGACGCAGAATAGAAGAAATGACGGTGGTATTGGTCTGTGTACCTCCAACCAAAAAGTGTACATCCGCATTTGGGGAGTCACATGCTTCTTTAATATATGCTCTGGCTTTTTCACAATGATCGTCGACACCATAACCTGGAGTTTGTTCATCATTAGTCTCCAGTAGTCGCTTTAATATGCGCTCATGAGCACCTTCGGTATAGTCGCATTCAAATCGTATCATTCTGTATCCTCTCCAAATTATCCAATTTCTTCTGAATTAACAACATAGAAGCATGTAATTCCTTTATCTCTTCTTCTGAAAGTCCTTGAACTAATTTTAGAATTTGTTCATCAGACCTTTCATTCAGTTGGTTATAGAACTCCTTTCCTTTAGGAGTCAAACGAATCAGATTTGTTCTATTATCCAACGTTGAATTTTCCTTAACAAGAAAGCCCTCTTTGCAAAATTTAGCAATGATCCTACTCATATAGCTGCGATCAATTTTAAGAGATTCGACTAGAGTATTCGCAATACATGGCTCGATCAACCCGATCTCTATAATGACACGGGCCTCAGTAAAGGAATATCCGCTATCCAACACATGTCTATCTAAAACACCCAGTATATTCGTATAGAACCGATTAAAACGCCTCATATCCGCTATCATATTAGCATCTATATTGATCATAACTCCCCCAATTTAGTGGACTTTTGCAACAATTATAGTAATGATTTTTGTGGACTCTGTCAATGAAATAATAATCAATATCGACAAAAGAAAAAATCGTACATTAAGACACTCGTCTAATGCACGATTTCATAGTAATAAGGAGATAATGAAGTATATTCTTTTCTATATTTACCTATAAGGTCATTGAGCTATCGCTATTTATAGCCTTTTCCTTCTTATGCTTCCGTTTCAGCTTCAGATGAGCTACGACCATATACAGCGTCGGAACTACAAACAATGTTAAAATAGTTGAAAAAATCAGTCCGAAAATAATGGTCGTTGCTAACGGTTTGAACAAGATCTCGCCTATTGTGGCAATAGGGATCATACCCACAATCGCAGTTAGCGAAGTAAGCAAGATCGGACGGAAACGGGCAGAGCATGCCATTAGAATGGCGTCTGTTAAATCAGCGCCTTCACGCCGCGCATCTTCAATAAACTCTATCAACACGATACCGTTACGCACGACGATACCAGCAAGTGAAATGATACCCATAATACTCATGAATCCAATTGGCATCCCCGAAATAAAACTTCCAAGGATTCCTCCTGCCGCTGCCAGATAAACAGTGGTCATAATAATGAGCGGTGTGGAAACCGAGTAAAACTGCATGGTGATTAAGAGGAGAATAAGAAAAATAACAATCACAGCTAATTTGCCCAAATCCTTAAACATATCAGACTGCGCGGATGTTTCCCCTCCCATCTCCCAGCTGTAGCCTGGTTCAAACTGGGTATTTGTAAGTTTGCTACGGATATCATTAGTGAGTTCTGTAGCTGTACGCCCATTTCCATTGGCTGAGATCGTTACCGTCCGTTCCAGATCATAGCGGTGGATTTGTTGGATGGAAAAGTCCGGTTTCATCGTGGCTAATTGGGATAAGGGGATTTGCTCCCTTGCCGCATTGTTCACACTTAATTGTTGGAATAATACCTCAGGATCATGGTTTGGTTTGTTCATGTATATATTGACATCAAGCAATTCCTTACCCGTATCAAAATCCGTTACATTCACCCCGTCACCCATTAATAGCAAAGTACGCGTTAAATCGGAATAGCTAACCTGATATTTATCCAAGGCTTGCTGATTAATTTGGAAATTCAGATTATAGCTTTGCATACCCATATTATCGGTCACATCTACAGCTCCGGGGGTTCCCGCAACGATTTCTTTGACTTTAGTTGTCATGTTTTGCAGCTTATCAATGTCTTCTCCTTTTATACGGATAGACACCGCACTGCCGACCGGAATACCTAATTGGGGAACGCGAATGCTGATTAATGCAGATGGATATTTAGCTTGTAGCGTATGGGTCCAGTTATCCACTGTTTTTTTGAGATCAAATAGCCCCTCTTTTCCAACGACAGCAATTTGGCCATTTACCGCCCCCCCAGAGCCGTGACCACCTGCAACATCGCTGTACAACTGAGGCGCTCCTCCACCTGCCGTTGCCGCCAACCGCTCCGTTTCTGGCTGTTTTTTGACCCACATGCCAATCTCGTTAATAACCTGATTGGTTGCCTGCAACGATGTTCCTTCTGGCATCGTTATACTGATCGTGGCATCCGCTTGATCGGAATCCGGAAATAACTCAATAGGAACAACAGCTAGTAGTCCATAAGCTGCTGTACCCATCATAAGACCAATAAGCGCTGTTAAAAGTGGGCGTCGCAGTATTCTTGGCATCCAGTTTTTAGAGTACACATTGGATAGAGACTGGATTTGATTCCCCAGAAGTCCAGGTGGCTTAACTGTCCTACTACTCTCTTTTCCTTTACGACGTTGATCATACCATTGACGGAAAATAGGAATGATCGTTAATGACATAATCATGGACGCCAGCATCGTTAACGAAATAACGGTAGGTATCGGTTTAATAAAGTCACCAATGGTGCCCGGCAGGAATAAAAGCGGGGCAAATGCTGCAACCGTAGCTAGTGTAGCTGTAATGATTGATAAGGATACCTCTTTCGTTCCTTTAATGGCTGCCTCCGTAGCATCTTCCCCAAATTCAGTGCGTCGGCGTTCAATATTGTCATTGACCACGACGGCATCATCAACCAATATCCCTAGCACGATGATTAATCCGATGACTGAAATTTGATTCAGCGTGATTCCTGTTGTGGGCAAGAAAATAAAGCCGATGGCGATGGAGACAGGAATGGCCAAGGCCACAAATGCAGAAGTCAACAAATTTAAACCTAATGTACATATAACAATGACCGATATAATAGCGATGATCATCTCTTTGGTCAGGTTTCCAAACATTTCATCTACTCGATCATTTTGCGCAAAAAGCAGCTCAAAATGTACATTCTTCGGCAAACTGCTCACAAGTTCATTGATTTTGGCTGTAGTCGCTTTAGATACCGTTGGCACGTCTGTGCCTGTATCTCCACTCACACTGATCGAAATAGCAGGCTTGTTATTCACATACGTATAACTAGCTGCTTTTTTAAAAACAAGTGAGGCTGTCCCTACATCTTTCAGAGATATCGGGAATCCATCGTCATTACTTGAAATCTGGACGTTATTTAGAATGGATGGATCGGTAGAGGCATTTACCGTCAGCTGATAAGTACGCTCATTGAAATCCATACTACCTGTAGGAACTCTTTCATTCTCATTTTTGATTGCTTGAACAACCTGCTCCCAGGAGATGTTATATTGTTGCATCTTTTGTGTGTCTAAACTGATTCGTACTTCTTGATCTGGTATTCCTTGAATATTAACTTGCGAAACACCCGAGACCGTTTTTAACTGATCTTTCCATTTGTTCATTAATTCATTCAACGAGTATAAATTCTCAATTTTATCAGAAGTAATCGCATATGAACCAATGAAAGAGCTTGTCATGCTATCATTGATAACCGGCTGCATCGCATCATCTGGAAGCTCGGACTGTGCATCCTGTACCTTTGTACGAAGATCAGCCCATACCTTTGTCGGGTCTGCATCTTCAAAAGCTTCTACAGTTATACTGGATTGGCCTTTAGATGAAGTGGAAGAAATCGTTTTGACACCTTGTACGGCTTTAATTTTCTGTTCCATGACCTTAGTAATGGTTTGCTCGATTCTTTCGGGTGAGGCGCCCGGATAGATGGTTGTAACACTGGCTGACAAAGGAATAACATCGGGCTGCTCTTGTTTAGGTAACGATGTAAAATTGTAGAGCCCTAGCACAATGCACATGCCAAAGAAAATGAGTGTAATTTTTTGTTTTTTAACGATATATTTAATCATTCGGACGACTCCTCCGATTTCTCAAGTACGTCATTCCCAATTAAATCACCATTAAATAAGGTTCCTGCTCCTTGTGTAACGATTTGATCGCCTGCCTGTAATCCAGAGACCACTTCGAGCTGATTATTAGTCACTTTTCCCAGTTTAATCGGTGTTTTGACGGCTTTTCCGTTTACTGCTTTAAAGACATAAGGATCACTTCCCGTACTAATTACGGCCTCTACGGGCACTAAAAGCGCTTCGTTTTGATTCATGCTTTTAGATGCGCTTATGACTTGACCAGGTTTCCAATTCAGTTCGGGATTGGGAATGCTAACTTCCACATTGATGCTTCCCGTTTTGGAGTTAGTCGATGGATAGATCTGAGTAACGGTCCCTGTTCTAATTTCATCATAGAGAGATATATTTACTTTTTGGTTTTTCTTCCACGATAAGATTTCACTGTCCGGTACAGGGAGGAGTACTTTTAAAGTCTTGATATTTCCGACAACAAATGCCTCACTCCCGCTGGAGCCCAGTTGGCCATCAGATATCTTTTTTTCAATCACAACACCCGTGATCGGGGAAGTTAAAGTTGCTTTTTTCAGTGACAAGGATGACTGTTCATAAGCAGCCAATGCATCCTCATAGGTAGCCTGCGCCTGAGCTTTACTGGCTAGTCCTTGTTGTATAGTAGCCCTAGCCGATTCCAGCCCTGCCCTGGCCTGATCTACCCCAGCCGAAGCTTGGGCACGCTGTTCCTGGGATGCCCCTGCAAGCAAAAGAGACAATTTCTCTTGCGCATCACTTAAGCTTTTTTGTGCGTTTGCTAATTCCAGCTGCGCATTCTCATTTTCCGTTAATGATACTGCACCTGCCTGGAATAGACTTTGGGACCGTGCGGCATCCGCTTTCTTCTTGTTATAATTATTAGTTGCTACAGTAACCGCATTTTGAGACTGTGCAATCTCCTGCTTTTTGGCGCCATTGTTCAATTCCTGCAATTTGGATTGGGCCGCATTAACCTGGGATTGTGAACTATGAATGCCCGCCTGGGCCGATTGAACAGAAGCCTCCGCTTGGCTAACACCAGCCTTTGCCTTTTCCATGGTTGCCTTTGCCCGATCCAGCTGTAACTGGTAAGCAGATGTATCTAACTTCGCAAGGACACTTCCTTTTTCTACTGAATCCCCAACTTCGACCATAGTGTTCAATATACGTCCATCCGCTTCAAAGGAAACATTGGCCTCATTACTTGCCTGCAATGTTCCCGCCAAATTAAAATCATTGGCCAAAGGTTTCATTGCAAGTTTCTCAATTTTCACTGGGTGACTGGCTTCTGTTACAGAGTTCTCCGATGCACTGGAGCAACCGGAAGCTACTAAAGCTAATGCAACCCCTGCAATCATTATCCTGATTTCTTTTCTCTTCAACTAATGTCATCCTCTCTGATTCTCTCTTCTAAAGGTGCTATCAGCAACCCGTGGGTCAAGTAAACTTTTTCATCCTTTTTTCATGTTATAGCAATGAACAAACAAAAAAATCGTACAAAGGGGCAAGCACCTTATGTACGACTGGGCAAATAAATAACATATTTTCAGTTATTATTTCTAAAGCTGTAAAATACCACGTTCCAACGAAACGGCAACGGCTTCGGATCTGGAATCAACACCAAGCTTGTTATAAATATTCGTTAAATGTGCCTTTACGGTACGCTCGGAAATTCCCATATCAAACGCAATTTCCTTACTTTTAAAACCATGTGCAACAGACTTTAATATGTGTCTTTCCTTATCAGTCAGAACTAAGCTTCTTTCGTGTGATTCTATCTCAGCTTCTCTCTTATTCGTAGCAGCAAATACCCTTGCTGTTATTTCTGGCTGAAGCAGCGTTTCACCCCTTAGCGCAGACTCAATAGTGCGAAATAAGTTTTCTCGACTGGTATCTTTTAGTAAATATCCTTTTGCCCCCAATGAGAGTCCCTTAATCATTAAATCATCTTCGTTATAGGTCGTCAGGATAATGACTGGTGTTTCATTTTGTTTTTCTCTGAGGGCTTTCATGGTTTCCAAACCACTCATTTGTGGCATATATAAATCCAACAATATGACATGCGGCTGAAGTTCTTCGATCAATTTAAGAGCCGTTACACCTTCTCCAGCTTCACCAATCACTTCATAACTGTCATTAGTCTCCAGCACCAGCTTTAATCCTTCTCTAACTACCCAATGATCGTCGACGATTAAAATCTTGTATTTCATGATAGGTCTCCTTTAGTAAGAGGCGCCTCTATTTTTATAGCTGTACCTTCTTGAAATATACTGCTGATATTGATTTTCCCACCCAGCATCCGTACACGTTCATGTATGCCTATTATTCCGTAATGCCCTGTTTGCTTGGCAATAATATCCGTATCAAATCCTTTTCCATCATCGCGAATCTCAATTTCAATCATGCCCTCTTTATCTAAAATATGAATCCATACGGTATTAGCATGTGAATGTTTCGCTACGTTGGTTAAGCACTCGCTTATAATAAACAATCCATGTTCGAACAACAGTCTGGGGACTGAAGCTTTAATTTTGATATTGCGTATTACACGAATGCTCGTAGCCATTGTAAATCGCTGTATTTCTTCCTCCACTGCTTCTGCAAAATCAACTTCCGAGATGGTTTTCGAACGCAGATTGTCTATAGCTCGCCTTGAATCAGACAATGTTCTTCGCACTTGTGACATCGATTGTTGGACGATCTCCTGAGCTCTTTGCGTACTCCCTTTTGTCAGATGGGCATCAATGGCTTCAAGTTGCATGATTAGCCCAGCAAGCCCTTGAGCCAGCGTATCATGAAGATCACGGGCCATACGTTGCCGTTCGTTAGCAATTGTAAGTTCTTCGACCTTTTGATGTGCGATTTCAAGTTCTTTAAGAACGTTTTGCGTTCGGATTCGTGCTTTGACTTGTTTGAGAAAAAGAACGGCATAAGCTACTATAACAACTGCAATTAGAAAAAATAGCGGGATGAACAACACAAACTGCCTGCCATCATTATGCCAGACCACAGCTACACAAAAAAGTACATAGGAGATCAAAAATACAAGAATGACCTTAAGCGGCTTGTAATAAATACCTATACTCTGACCCACCAAAATTGGCATTAACCCAACCAGTACAATCGAAAAACTGTCAGGTAGAAGAAATGCACTTGAAAAGATCAATCCCCCTTGCACAACAAAATAAGCCCATGAAAAATATTTTGCAACTCTATGAGCATGCAAGTACAAGAGGATGTGCAATATGATGATTACAGTGAATAAGACACTTTGCAGCAGATTTAGACCACTAGACAAATGTTGAAGAATTACAGACTCACTATAAATTATAAAAATCCATATTATAGTTAATACTTTTGAAATATCTTTCTTCTCAAATTCACCTTCACTTATTTCCGGATCTAGATTTTGAATCTGTTCATTGAATACATCAATCATAATTCCCTCCTACAATTCTGAATTCGGCTTTTCAACTTATTAGAGACAACGCCGCTATGATGACCTGGTCCATTTAGTTTGAACAGAAATCATTTATATATTATTTTACAAAAAAACAAACAGAAAAAAACGTACACATGGGCAATATCATTTGTACGTTTGGGCATTAAATACTATTTGTTCGACTCCAGCCAAATATGTGTCATATAAAAAGCACGCAACAGGTTATCCTGTGCGCGCTTGGTCATTCTCTATTTCTCCTCCAACTCATCCGGTACATCGTACTTATTGATATGTGAAGTTATTGCTGCAACGGCTTCGCTGGCATCCGTCGTGGCCGGTACTTCTCTAACCACATCATCCGTCTGGTCACGAAAATTCAAGCGGTCTGCCTCGATTTCCTTCTGTTGATTGGGTTTCATTTTTCATATCGCTCCTTTCTTATTCCAGTACCTGATCTCGTTCTGTTAACGTGTATAAAGGTACTTCCCGTTCCTCTTCTGGATTGCTCAGCGCATAAATGCGTGCCGTCTCACGCTGTTCATTCACATGCTGAATATAAATGGGTAGCCCATCGCACAACACATCCGCCATGATGGAAGAGGACGCTATTTCTTGCGCTCTTTGAACATTCACTTAGAAAAAACCTCCCTTGCTAAGTAGAGTTCGCCTTTACTATGCACGAGTTAAATATTTGTTATACACATTTCATGCCAACATGTGTTTCACGATCATGAAAGGATATCATTTGAAAAAATAAATATTATTGTTATTATGGATTAAGAGATTCAGTGAAAACTGCGATCTTAATTGTAGAGAAAAGGAGTAATGATGAATGTTAAACGTATTAATGGTTAACTTTCCGGCAGAAGGACATGTAAACCCCACGCTTGGGATCACGCAAGCCTTTGCAGCACGAGGGGACCAGGTTCATTACATTACAACTGAGAAATACAAGAATAGACTCGAAGCAGTTGGAGCGAAGGTTCACCTGCATCCTGATCTGGTCAGGACTGCTTCCATTGATACCAACACTCCGGCAGGACTGAACGCATTTATGAATATTCATATCCAGACTTCGATGGACATCTTAGCCATCACTCAGGAGCTGTCCGAGCGTATTCAATTTGACTTGGTCTTCTATGATCGATTCGGAGCTGGTGAATTAGTAAGAGATTATTTGAATATTCCAGGCATTTCTTCATCCCCATCTTTTCTCATTTCAAATCATCTGATGGCTGCCAATCTCTTCCGCTCCGACGCTAAAGTACCGTTTCAGCCTGATGAACAAGTCACGTCTTCACTGCATCTCATGAAAGAAAGGTTCGGTGTTGCTCCCAAAGATCTGGTTCAATTTATGAACAATTCAGGAGCTTTGAATGTTGTATATACGAGCAGATATTTTCAACCGAATGGTGAACAATTTGGGGACGAGCATCTTTTTATTGGCCCCAGCTTCCCGGAGCGCAAAGGAGAAAATTCATTCCCGCTGGACAGACTACAGGGTAAAAAGGTTTTATATATTTCGATGGGAACTGTGCTGGACCACACTGAAGACTTTTTTAACACCTGCATTGAGGCTTTTTCCGATTTTGAAGGCATCGTCGTGATTGCAGCTGGCGAGAAAGCTGACTTTACCAAAATTAACCCGGCTCCTGAGCACTTTATCATCTCGTCTTATGTTCCTCAATTGGAGGTATTACGTCATTCAGATGTATTTATTACTCATGGTGGAATGAACAGTGTGAATGAAGGAATTCACTTTAATGTACCCTTGGTCGTGCTGCCTCAGGACAAGGATCAGCCCATGGTCGCGCAGCGGTTAACGGAACTTCAAGCGGGCTATCGAATAACTAAGGATCAAATCAACACACAAACGTTAAGAGATGCCGTACATGAGGTAGTGTCAAACGCAGCGTATAAAGAGGGCGTACAAAAAATAAATGACAGCTTCCAGCAATCCGGCGGTACAAAAGAAGCTCTCGCAAAAATTGATGCTTATCTTGATGCTTATCTGCAACATAAGCGCGCCTAAAATCACACGAGCAAAATGGCCACAAAAAAACAGGAATCTGACCATCCACGGTCAGGTTCCTGTTTGTATGCGATTCTATGCGAGGATATCCCACTTCTGGAACGAGGCAATCGTACAGTTTCCGTTCGCAAATGCACGAATACCTGTTGATTCCATTCCGGGATACACTCTTCCTGTGAGAACGTATTCGCCGTCGCCGATGAATATCTCCACAGAGCTTTTATCGACGAAAATCCGAAGCTCCAGGCGCCCCTCTTGTAATTCCAAGGGCACTCTTCTTTCTCCGCCCGGTCCGATACCGGCACGCTCACGGTTAAAACGGAACAGACCGTCATCGGGACGGTACGACAGTACAGTCTCCTCTTCGCTACCCACCCGCAGTTTCAAACCGAATTCATCGGTGTTACTGGACTCAAACTCAAATACGACCTTCAGTTCGTAGCTATCTCCGCGCGTGTCCATAATCTGCTCACCTGTCAGTAAGATATCTCGCTGCTCGAACAGATTGCATCGGTAATTCTTTACCTCTTCAAGTGGACGGAACAGCAGCCTGGCGCCGTCGATAACCGCTTCCCGCGGAAGACTCATCGCACCAGCCCAATGGTGCCCCTCCTGAGTCGGCATCTCCGATTCCCACATATCCATCCATCCGATAACGATACGCCGCCCTTTATCATCCAAGGTTGACTGTGGGGCATAGAAATCGAATCCGTGATCCACCTGAGCATACCGATCTGCCGTAAATGTTCCGACAGCGGAATTGAAATCACCTATACCGTACATGGTGGAATGCAGATTGCGGTAAGCCTCTCCCTGTGCAGGCATGCGCTGCGGGGATAGCATAAATACGTGCCGACCACCGAGCGGGAACAGATCTGGACACTCCCAATTATCGCCAAAGCGTCCGTCACTCACGGCTAGTACATTGACATACGTCCAGCTTTTCAGGTCTTCAGAACGGTAAAGCAGTACAAGTCCGTTCCCTTTGGCATCATTAGAACCGAGAACGGCGTAATATTGATCTTCGTGCCTGAACACCTTAGGGTCACGGAAGTCTTTACGGCTGATCGTGTCCGGTATAGCGTCATAACCGATAACTGGGTTGCCCTCCCACTTTTCGAACGTTATTCCGTCTTCTGATACTGCAATTCCCTGCGACTGCTTGTAATCCTGATCTTTGTCAGGCCCGGTTACAACATGTCCGGTATACATCAGGACAAGCTTTCCGTCCTGCTCAATCGCACTGCCAGAGAAGCAACCATCCTGGTCGAACTCACCGTCCGGTGCCAAAGCGATCGGTAGATAATCCCACTTCATAAGATCGCGGCTGACTGCATGTCCCCAGTGCATCGGTCCCCATACTGATTTATACGGGTAATGTTGATAGAACAAGTGATATTGCCCGTTATATTGAATGAAGCCGTTCGGATCATTCATCCAGCCCAATTCAGCCATTAAATGGTAGTGCAGCCGATAATCTGGCCGAAGCATATGCTTCGATTGGGAAATAAATTGATCTGCACGCTCTCTCGTATACGTTCTAGTCTGTTTGATAAAGCATCCTCCCCCTGCAGTTATTTAATCGAGCCTTGCATAACACCCTGAATAATATACTTCTGGGCGAACAGATAGATGATAATGATCGGAAATATCGTCAGTACCAAACTTGCCATCAATGGACCATAATCCACTGTATAGGTTCCATAAAAGTTGTACGTGGACAACGGAAGTGTCCTTTGCTCCGGATCGACAAGAATAAGGGACGGCAACAGAAAATCATTCCAGATCCACAGTACATTGAGAATGGAAATGGTGGCAGTCGTGGGCATCAGTACCGGAAACACAATCCGGAAGAATGTCTGAAACCGCGTGCAGCCGTCAATTAGCGCCGCTTCCTCCAGTTCCTTTGGAATACTCTTTACAAAACCATGATAAATGAAGACGGCCAGCGAGCTGCCAAAACCGATATACATGTAAATCAGCGACCACTTGCTGTTCAGTAGATCAAGTGATCCGTAGATTTTCACCAATGGAATCATGATAGCCTGGAATGGAATGATCATGGATGCAACCATCAGCATAAATGTATATTGGTTGAACTTGGTGTTGTTTCTGACAAAATAATGAGCCGTCATCGCCGCAAACAGTGAAATAAACAGAACACTTAACACCGTTATGACCAATGAGTTGGTGAAGGCAGCGATGTAATTCATTTTATCAAATGCATTCATATAATTGACCGTACTGAAGCTCTCTGGAAGCGATAACGGATTTGAGGTGATGGCCATGTTTTCCTTGAACGAATTGATCAGCAAAAAGACGAAAGGTACGATGAACAATATGAGTATGACTGTCAGCACAATGAATTTGATCACGGAGGAAGCAATTCTTTTTCTTGTCATTACGCCTCCACCTCCAACTTCTTGCTAAAATAAACCTGAAGCAGAGTGATGAGAGCAACCATCAGGAACAACACGAATGCTTCTGCCTGCCCCACACCATAATCACGGGAAAGGAATGCCTTTTCATACACATGCATCGACACCATTTGAGTACTGCTAAACGGCCCACCTTTCGTGAGCGCAAGGTTCACGTCATAGACCATAAATCCGCGCTGCAGGGACAAGAATATACATACGATGAAAGAAGGAACCATCAAGGGCAGCACCATTTTCCGCAGTCTGGTCCAGCTGTTTGCCCCATCAATGCTTGCGGCCTCCATAATATCATTCGGGACACCAGTCAACCCTGCGATGTAAATGACCATCATGTAACCTGCGTTCTGCCACACGGTTACAATCACGAGTGCCCAGAACGCTTTGTCGGGATCAGCCAGCCAAGTCGTGCTGAGCGACTGTATGCTGGCATGTTGTCCCAAATAGACAAGCACGTTGTTGAATATAAACTGCCATATAAAACCGAGTACAATGCCGCCGACAAGGTTGGGCAGGAAAAATCCCGCCCGGAAAATACTCTGTCCTTTTAACCCTTTTGTCAGCACATAAGCCAGCATAAAAGCGATCACATTGATAAGAACAACGGTATAAAACACATACTTGAGCGTCAAGCTGAACGATGTCCAAAACTCAATATCTCTAAAAACAGCCAGATAGTTTTGGACGCCAACCAGCGATAGTGTGGTGGAAATACCATCCCAGTTTGTGAACGTCAGATAGATGCCGTACAAAAATGGAATGATCATTACCGTTATGAAGGCAAACAAGGTTGGTCCGGTAAACAGCAGCCGCGTCCGCAGCCGATTCCATACTCCTTTTTCCGCAATCATGATGACCCCCCTCTCTTTGTCCCTGATTTCTCTCTCTATTCCGGGTAATTTGAAAACAACCTTATTTTACGGTCTTCCAGTAGTTTTCGATTTCTTTAACCAGTGTTGCACGATCGCCCTGTTTCGCCAGATACTTTTGCATGGAAGATCCTGTCTTGGACCAGTGGTCGGCAGGCAGCATACTCATCGACTGCTCTGACTTGCCTTTTGCGATATAATCCTGGATGGACTTGCCAAGCGGATCGGCCGCAGGCAGTGTAATATTTTTGAACGCCGGGATAATGTTTGCTTGGTTCACGAGGAAATCCTGGCCTTTCTCTTCATAGACGATCCAGTTCAGGAACTTCTTCGCCGCCTCTTGCTGTTCTGGAGTAGCCTTCTCCTTGTCAATAACAATGCGCTTGGATACAGCAGACGAAATTTCCTGATTGCCGTAGTCATCGGCATTGTTGCTGATGGGTACAGGCAGAAAACCATATTCTTTGTTAGCGGTATCAAAACTGTTGATTTGCGGCCATGCCCAGTTGCCCATGAACCAAATGCCAACTTCACCTTTGCCGAGCAGTTCCGGTCCGCGTTCATAAGTTCCTGCTAGCGGAGAAGCCTGATCGATATTGTATTTCATCATGACGTCGAATGTATCCATAAGTCCGTTAAATACAGGATTATTAGCCAAGTCCGCCTGGCCCGCTTTTAGTGACGCCATGAATTTGTCCACTTCAGCCATGTCTTTGTTCTGGCCTGCATAAGCAAGAGGCAAATAATGAGCGCCCAGGGACCAGTCCATTGATGAAATCACCAGTGCTTTCTTTCCGGATGTCTCGATTTGCTGAAACAGTTTTTCAAGGTCATTTCGGGTTTTAATTGTGGTGGGATCAAAGCTTCCGCCTACCGCTTTATCTACAACGGCTTTATTGTAAATGAATCCGTAGCCTTCAACAGCCAGTGGAAACGCGTAATTTTTACCATCAAATGTCGTAGCGGTGGTAGCGCTTTCAACAGTGTCCGCATTCCACTTTTCCCCGCTTAGATCGAGGATACGGTCCTTAAATTTCTCAACATCACCTGTATCTAGCATGATCATGGTCGGCGGGTTTCCTGATGCATACAAGGCAGAGGCACGCTCAAAAGGAGATCCACCAGTCGGAACCGGCTGGATTTCAACAGTAATGCCCGGATTGTCTTTCTGGAACGCCTTCGCGGCTTCCTCCAGCTGTGGAAGGATTTCACCTTTGGAGTTCAAAAGCGTAATTTTCACATTTTTCGAATCCCCTGATCCCCCTCCAGAAGCCGAATTACCTTCTCCTCCGGAGCCACTGCATGCAGACACCACCATAACCAAAAGGAGCAGCATTACCATCCATTGAACTCTTTTGAATTTCCTCATTGTTGTCATCCCCTTATTTATATAATGGCTCTGAACACTTAAATAAAACGCTTACAAACGGATTATATGTCAAGGGTTTAACTTGTGTCAATCGTTTGACATGTTGAATTTTTAACATGTACTAAAAAAAATCTGTTCCCCTTGTTAGAGGAACAGATTTTCATTCAGGTCGTTGCACGCTCAATTAGTTCAACAGGCAGCAGATTGACAGGTTGTACCTGCTCCCCTTCCGCCTGCCTGCGGATCAGCTCGACCGCCAGTCTGCCGATGTCTGCAATCGGCTGTCTTACCGATGTAAGTTCCGGCGTCAGCCAGGAAGCAACGCTTACATCATCGAAGCCTACAATGCGCACATTCTCTGGCACATGCCTTCCAGCGCGAATATATTCTTTCAGCGCAAAAGCCGCAATAATATCACTTGTTGCGAACACTCCATCAACATCGGGATGTTCATGAACGAGTTTTGAAATGATTCGCTCGTACTCCTTCTGGTCGAACACATTCATGTCAGTTTGAACGATCACATGCTGGATATTATGCTTGTCCACGACATCCCGGAATGCTTGGGTCCGCTCATTGGACAGCATGTTCAGCTCCAGATTTCCGCATATATGCGCAATTTTCTGGCAGCCTTTGCTAATGAGCAGCTCCGTAGCCAGCTCGCCTCCGCGATAATTATCCGAGGATATGTAAGGAATACACGGGTCAATCTGTCTATCAAATGTCACAATCGGTGAATTCAAATGTCGGTACTCTTCTACTTCTAATGTATGGCTACCCATAATGATGCCATCCACCCGGTTCCGCTTCAACATATCGATATACACTTTTTCCTTCACGGGATCCATATGGGAATTGCACAGCAGGACCTTGCAGTTTTGCTGATAGGCATAGAACTCAACCTGATTGGCAAGCTCACTGAAGAAAGGATGCGAGACATCGGGAATAATCAGGCCAATAATATTAGACTGCTTACGCAATAGGGATCGTGCTATTTCATTCGGTTGATAATTAAGTTCCTCCATTGCGTCGAACACTTTTTTGCGTGTAGTTTCGCTAATATATCCCCGGTTGTTCATTACACGGGATACTGTTGTGACCGACACGCCCGCTTTTAATGCTACATCATGAATTGTCGCCATATTAACCTCTTCCCGCACAAAATAAATACATACAAACTATACTCTCTCCTCATCATTTCAACAACCTTACATAACGGAAGCCTAAAGATGGACGTAAATGTTAGGTGACTGAACTTTGCGAATCCCAAATTAGAGGTTACAGTAAGTTCTACTAACTTCATAAACTGATCCTCATACATAATTCGCGAAGAGCTTTCTTCTTCCATTTGTTCACCGCCTGCTGAGTGATTTTGAGTTCTCATTTCTATAAAATAATACGACAGCCTATCCAATTGGATAGGCTGTCGGTAGCTGAAAGAATTAACATCATTCTGATTGTGCGTCAGTCGGTGCATTAATGTATGTATCTGTAAGCACATCAGTCGGTGCATCCGCAGGCACATTATCCGTTGCTGATTCACTGTTCTGGAGTAGTGCTCTCGGATAGGCCTGTGCACGCTCATAGTACCAGTTAAACAAGAAGCGGGCCATCGCCTGACGTCGGGTATCGCCATCCCACTTTAACCCTGCTGTTGGGTCCGCAAATGAACTCCTTGCTCCAGATTCCAGCAGAAAGCCATTCATGTGTGCGGTCATGCTGACATTACCGGCTGCTGTAAAAATGGACTTCGTGTTTTTCCCAAATCCATCATTAGAACCGTTAAACAAATTCCAGTACTCTGAATCGCCGGGCTGTGTTTTGAACCAGGTAAATTCTGTAATATTTATTGGATAGGCTTGAGCTGCCGCCTTAATGTTGGAATTCCATTGCGATTGCAGCTTGTCCTTGTTATCATAAGCTCCGTAGCCTGGATACCAGTGGACAGCATAGCCGTAGTTGTTCAAAGGGTCTGTCAGCGGGTGTTTTGCCACCGGGCTGTAAAATTGGTTGTATCCAAGTCCTGCAGCCCAGATGACATTATCCGCTCCTTTACTTCGAATCGTGGAAATGATAGAGTTCTGGAATCTTCTCAGATCATTCCAATGGTCAAGAAAATCATTCTCGCCGGGATAGCCTCCCCAATGCCCATTCGCATACGACTTAATTGGCTCGTTGATCAGTTCAAACATGACGTTATCCGCGCTATTAATAGCAGGCTGCGAGGCAAGATACCCCCAGATTTGATTAAATTTGTCCAAATTGGATTGTGTTGTACCCTGATCGTTAGCCAAAGTGAAATCAAGACCAAGGGTAACATAAACGCCCTTTGTTTTCGCATAATTGATGTATGGAATAATCACATTTTGTGTAACTGCCTGTAAACCGGCGAAGTTGTATGACCCTGCGGCCACATCTCCCATATCCTGGCGGTCAATAAACAATCGGACCTGATTCATATACCAACCGTGGTTGCTTCCATACTTCGGTCTGGTGTCTGTAAAGGTGTCGGTGATATCCTTCAAATAAGCCAACATTGCTGCATGACGATTGTTACCATTCAATTTGAGATAATAATTACTGTTTTGATAGGTCCAGTATGCTCCCGACGGCTGATGCCAGCCACTCAAAACAACAGGTTTTCCGCTGCTGTTCACCAATTGATTGCCCCTGACATGGAGCTCTCCCATGGGCATACCTGACCATGCATCTATATGTTGGTCAAACACCGGTTTTAAAGGCAATATGAATACAAGTATCAGAACTATTTTACATACCATACCTAATTTTTTCAAAGAAAGGCCTCCTCCTCAAAAATTTAATTGACTATTATGCCAAAAGAATAAAATGGTATAAACATGTAGTGGCACCGCTTCCTGAGTCTATCCTATTGCAAAATCATCATCTCCCTTAATGGAAAATTATAACGTTTATTTGTATTTCTTGCATCTAATTGTATAACTTACATTTCCAAACCACAACTTGATAAAATTTAGTTTTTTTTGAGATTATTTTTCAATCGTTAAGTTTGCTATAGTCTACGCCTCAATTTCAAGCTACAATGAAGATACCAAATATGGAAGTCTTTTATATTTTTTCGATAAGCCGGCCAATACTTGAAATAATGTATCATTGCCAGCCGTTTCTTTCATGTTTGGTCAATCTTTTATGGAGGTGTAAAATGAAGAAGAAATCTTGGTTCACTTTAATGGTCACGGGTATTGTCTCTCTGTTTTTTTCGGTAAGCGTTTATGCGGGGAATGTTTTTTGGGAACCACTTAATGGTTTCAATTCTGGTGCATGGCAAAAGGCGGATGGATATTCCAATGGGAACATGTTTAATTGCACTTGGCGTGCCAATAATGTCAATTTTACGAACGATGGCAAAATGAAGCTTGGCTTAACAAGTTCTGCGTACAATAAATTTGACTGTGGAGAGTATCGATCGACGAACACTTACAGATACGGCTTATACGAGGTCAGCATGAAGCCTGCTAAAAATACTGGGATCGTATCTTCCTTCTTTACGTATACGGGACCTACTGATGGCACGCAATGGGATGAAATAGATATTGAATTTTTAGGCAAAGACACGACAAAAGTGCAATTCAACTATTATACAAACGGGGTCGGTGGTCACGAGAAGATTGTTGATCTGGGCTTTGATGCATCAAGAGGCTTCCACACCTATGCTTTCGACTGGCAGCCAGGGTACATTAAGTGGTATGTTGACGGGGTTTTAAAGCATACGGCAACTACAAACTTACCAAGCACGCCAGGCAAGATTATGATGAATTTATGGAATGGTACTGGCGTTGACGACTGGCTGGGCTCGTATAATGGAGTGAATCCGCTATACGCTGAATATGATTGGGTAAAATACACGAGCAATTAGCCCGTAGTACAAAAGCAGCCCTGTAGGGGCTGTCAGGCTGTCGAGAAACCCCCTGTTTTTTTGCAGGGGGTTTAAAACTGTCTTAGTGGTCTAAAAACTAGGGTCCTCAGATCGTTTTAAATCGATTTTTGTTTTAAAAGATGCGTCTCCCCATATAAAAATAGAAGTGTCGAAAAGTCCTCTAGACTTTCTCGACACTCTGGCAGCCCTGTAGGGGCTGTTTTTTTGATGATGCATTGATTCAGCCATGTTCCGGACATAAAGAAAAGAAGCATAATTTCCTGATCTGAAAATCCAATTCGCGACATCATTTCTTTGCCAAAGCGACTGAGAAATTTTGAATACATAGCTATTTGCATAAAAAGTACAGCGGAGAAGCTCTGCTTCCTAAACCTCTTATTTCAATTCCCCATTTTTTAAACTTTCTTTAGAATTATATGCATAGATTACTCATAAATTTTCGTTAAGAATTTTAAGGTACGCCGAGTACATTGCGTTTCTCCGTTCCAGTTGTCCGGTAGACTGTGCTTGCACTTGTTGAACTACCAATACAGTCCCTTGCGATACGCCAATAATCTGTGAGAACTGAATTCGATTGAGTTTATTCGTTTTCCGAATACTCTTTATTTTTCCCCCTATATCTTCATTGTTCCACCTACTTATCTATAAAAAAATAAAAACAGTCCCGATATAAAAACTTTCCATTGAGACTGTTTGAGTTAAGGTACTGTATTTTCTTGTAGGTAATATTTCAAATTAAGAATGGTGTTGTATTTATAATGGAAAAAAGTGTCAGGTGATAAACACGAAAAATAAAAAGCCTGAAACCACCACAAATTACCATAAAAAGAAAGTTGGAAACTTGTACTATTACGATAATATAATTTTCATAACCATTTCCTCAATATACTGAATGTCGCATATAACGTGCTTAAATGATCAATTTTCTTTTTCAAAGAATTATCTCTAATAATCTGTCCGATCTTTAGTCCATTGTCCATATATTTGAACTAACCGCCCTGTAGTTCGTGAGAGTTCAAGAAGTGCTGTGCCATTATATCTCTAGCTAGTTTATTAATTCTCTTTTTTTGTTCGAATGATAGCTTGTTTTTACTTCATTTTTTAAATAGTGAACTTATGGAATGGTTTGATTCTTAGTATACCAAAGGTAAACTACGATTTCTGTTGTGTTTTGTCAATTTTCCAATAAATTGAAATAGTTACTCAGCGGCACTTGACGTCAGATTCCTGTGGTGGATTTTTCCCTTTCATTTGGAAAAAAACACCCGGCAGGATGCGTACCGAGAGAAATACGGCATACACCCAAGCCGGGTAAGGGATTAGAAAATAATATCAATGGCCTCTAGCACATCTTGCTCCTGTTCGGATTGCCCGTTCAGGGAAATATCCTTCAACAGCACCGAAGGCTGTTCGCAAATTTGGGTGATGATCACGAGCAGGTCCTGAGCGAAATTGTCGATCAGATTGCGCGTAAACAACTTGGTGGCATATTCAAACTGTCCGTTCATTCCCTCATCCAGCAACGAAATAACCAAGGTAAGATCAAATTGGGAAACCGTATGAGTTTCCGGATAAGATTCGATCTTGATATCCCCGAAGCTTTGAACGTTATCTTCCTTGGTTTCCAGAACAAACATGACATCGAATACAGGATTGCGGCTTTGATCTCGCGGCGCCTGCAGCTTTTTCACAAGCTCCTCGAACGGATAATCCTGGTGGTCGTAGGCCCCCAGCATCGTTTCTTTGACTTCGTTCAAGTAAGCGAGGAACATCTGCTCCCCGGACGGATAATGGCGAATCGCCAAAGTGTTGACAAACATTCCGATGAGTGGCTCCAGGTCGGCATGTGTGCGGCCCGAAACCGGTATGCCTACAATGAAGTCTTCTTGTCCTGAGTACTTGCTGAGCAGGATTGAATAGGCCGCCAATAACACCATATAAAGGGTGGCACCGTTCTCATCGGCGATGCGCTGCAAGCTGTCGGTCATCTGCTTGTCGATGCTGAAAGGCAGCACATCTCCCTCAAAGCTGCGAGCGGCAGGTCTGACAAAGTCCGTAGGCAGTTCAAGCGTCGGCAGTTCGCCTTCCAGCACGTCCAGCCAATAGGCTTCCTGACGTTTCAGTCGCTCTTTTACAGGTTCGGACTGCTGCCAAGCGGCGAATTCCTTGTATTGAATCCGAAGCGGTTCCAGAGTCTCGCCGTTATACAGGCGCAGCAGCTCTTCGACGAAGATGCCCATCGACATGCCATCCGTGACGATATGATGAATGTCGAGCATGAGCAGATGCCGTTCCGCTTCCCATTCGACTAAGCCCACACGCAGCAGCGGCGGTCGCTCCAAATCAAAGACGCGCACAAAGCCGTCTACGATACTCTTCGTTTCACTTTCTGTCGCTTTCGTATACTCGACGGCAAACTTCAAGTCCGGATAAACTCGTTGTACCGGTTCGCCGTCGACCATTTCGAAGCCGGTTCGCAAAATTTCGTGACGAGCTATCAATCCTTTGAGCGCCGCCTCGAATTGATTCCGTTCCAAGCGCCCGACGAGAACCGTCATGCCGGACATGTTGTAGCTAAGCTCGGCGCCTTCCATCTGCTGCTGGATGTACAGCCGTTTTTGCACGGAGGAAAGCGGATAGTAATCCCTCTTATCCAGAACCGGAATGGAGAGGTGTTCCTGCCGCTCCAATTGGCTGATCGCTTCGGCCATCGCTTCGATGGTCGAGTGCCGGAACACATCGCGCAGCGGCAGGTCCACGCTCAGCTCCTTGTGCACCTTGCTGACCAGCGTCGTCGCCCGCAGGGAGTGCCCGCCGAGGTCGAAGAAGTTGTCCGTCACGCCAATCGTGACCGGCCCGAGCACGTCCTGCCAGATGGCGACCAGTTTCGCCTCCAGTTCGGTGCGCGGCGCCACGTATTCGCGGCCTGCGCTTGCTCCCCCTTCCGGCGCCGGCAGCGCCTTCCGGTCGATTTTCCCGTTCGGCGTCAGAGGCAGGCGCTCCAGCTCGA
>NZ_JBMOUI010000010.1:0-207770 GCF_049319765.1 Paenibacillus sp. S29
GTTTATAGAAAGAGCGATAAGCTCATGTTGAAACTGACGAGATAAAATATCTCTTGTTTGATTTTGCGAACAAAATCAATTTACTCACTCGTTGTTCAGTTTTCAAAGATCAAATTTTAATTTGGCTTTTCTTGGGCCGGATAAATAATATATCATACTTTTTCGATCCATACTACTGGTAAATAATACCTGTAGGTGATCCCTTGAATTTTTGAAGTCCATCTAACCATTGCATCACAGCCTATCTTACGGCCGGATAAATAATATATCATTTAGGTTTCCTGATTACTACATGTAAATTATACAAATTAGTAAGTGACTTATCAAAATCAATTCTATTACTGTACTCCTCATATACTTTTGAATTTTTTTCTTCATTATATACCGTATATGTACCATGAATCTTTGAGGCTTCACAGCGCGGCGTTTCGACGGGGAGAAACATTCATAACCTTCAGTCAAAGCGTATTTACGAACGTGCTGAGCTAAAAGACGCTGGGACCAGACTTCGTAAGAATAGCCCAACTCTCCATCGGAAGCGTTAGACAAGGCTAGTTTATTTACATGGTAACCAAGTTCTGTAGTCTTTTCGTTGATATGTTTGATGCTTGCTTCAAAATCATCGAGCATCTTGTTCATAGTGCCCCCTATTGCTTTTCTTTTCACGAGAGAATAATCAATGTTAGCGGTAATATCCCCCCTTTGCATAACGTCGATTGGCGTACTCGATATCAGCTTTTGATCCGCTATTCCATTCCCCGCCATGAATAAAAATAATTAATCCAATAATAATTGATAAAAAATAACCGCTGCTCTTTCTGAGGACAGCGGTTATTTTTTATCGAATACTTTAGGTAGAAGCACATGAAACTTTTTAAGTCAGAAACTTTCATGGAAAATAAGAACAGCTTTTTGACCAAGTTCTTGAGATAATTTATTTTTTTTGAAATTACGAATCTTTGGCCGACTATGTTTAGTAATTGTATCAATCATAAGTACTTTTTTTGAGATATATCTATAATCAAAAAGGAAATTATTATTTATATAAACATATCAAATTTTTATATAGTAGGTATTATTTATTTGGAATATGTTTATACTGAGCGAGAAGTGAGCTGAATGAATGGTCTTATGGTTTTTAAAAAAATATTCATAAAGATAGGAAGAAAAAAGATGTGCAATATAATCAATCATCTACCTTTACGACCTACCATAGAAAAGGACGAAAGTATATCAGGATATTTTTTTAGGCTGGTATATAAAAATTGTTTTAATTCTGCAAACACATTGATAAAGGAATTAGGTTTATCCTATACTCAGGCTGTAAACAGTGACTTTCCTCTTTCAGCAATTGAAAACCTATCAATTAGAACAAATACACAGAATTATCCTTATTACAAGCACACTTATGCTTGGAGACTCAGATTAATTACCAGTGATTGGTTTAATAAAGTATTACTGAAAAATAAAATTAAATACTGTCCGGTCTGTATTAGTTTAAAGCACTATCATCGTTTGCATTGGGGAATTCACTCTTTACATTTATGTTTAATACATAAAACTAGATTGCAAGATTGTTGCGCGACTTGCTCTTCACCTATTACTCATAGCACTTTTATAAGAAATGAATGTGAAGCTTGTAATTCCAAATTAGAGAATGCAAATTTTGAGATATGCCAAAATGCGTTGCTTCTTGAATCTCAGAAAAGAATATATGAAGCATTGCTAAACCAAAATTTAATTCTGCCGAATATTGATAGTTTCTCTGAATATCTTAAATTGGCGTATGGAAGTTTTCACTTGTTAATTGGTGCTAAGCATTTTATAGGAATGAAGGAAGGTGTTATTATAGCTTTTTATAATCAAAGTAATCATCGCAAAAATGGTTATGATCAGGCACTTGCTTATGCAAATGTTTATTGGATGTACAAAAACTTCCCATACAACTTTTATTTTGTTTTAAATGATTTTATTTCAAGAAACAAAGGCAGCAGAAATTTTTACCCTAGATTAAAAAAATTTGAGTTTTTTGTTCAATCCTCGGAATTTATTTGGTTAGAAAGAGCTTATCGGTCGTTTTTACTACAAAAATGTGAGGAAGGTACGATCAAAAAAGATTTATCGATTTTCAATTGATGTTTCATACTTATGTTTAAAGAAAAGTAATAATATATGACGAGAAATCAAGAAATGAGTTTGATCTATATATTTCAGCTACTGCACTTCCACGCATACAGTTTGAAAAAGTACAATATCTTTCAATTAATTCATAATTTAAAAAAAGCCACTTAAGAAAATAATTGCTCATAGTTTTTTAAAAATTGATAATAAAAGTTAATGCCTAAAGAAAACATTATTGTTTAAAGTAAATCTTAAACGATATCGAAACATTGACAAAGTTGCTTTAGCTCAATTAGATATTAGGCTAAATGCTTAATAAAAATTGATTTCAAATCCTCAACACTTTTATTCTGTTGCAAAAGCACTTCGAGCTCATACACTGTTATTTTTGAATTATAAAGATCATAAATTATTGAATTCATAATAGTTGTAAGAGAATGTACTCTATAATATTTTCTTTCTATACCGGTTTCTTCAGTAATTCTTTGATGCGATATTGAAACCCCTTCTTTATATAATTTACATATGGCTGTTATTGCATTCTCAAGTCTTATACGTTCTGTTTCAATTTTATTTATTTGGGTTACTTCTTCTTTCCTTTGGATATACCAATTTATTAATTCTGGCATTTGACTCTTGAATAAAGTTCATCCTCATGTAACCATGATCTTTTACCGACCCAGTTCACTGCTATCACCTCTAAAATGACATTTTATTATCAAGTTTTAATTGCATTCTTATAAGCCATTGTTGCCGAAAAAAGTTAGCGTTAATCAAGAAAATAAATAACTGAAAGTAAAAAATGCCTGAACCATCAAGGTCGCAGGCACTGACATCTAATTCAAGTTTAATGACAAAACATATTCTATATAATGACAAAACTAATTACAACGGACATTCTCCCTGTGTGTTCGCTATAGACATTATTCAATATAACATACAAACGTATAATATATTGATACTTTACAACTTACGTTATATACTATTATAAATTTATACACTGGGGGTAAGGTTAAAATGTCCATAGCTTCGGAGTTGAGCGGAACGAAGCCCGATTCACTCAGCTTTTTACATGGGGTTAAAGATTGTATTCCTACATTGCTCGGTTATGTATGTATTGGGTTCGCGGCAGGCATTGTGGGTGCCTCATCAGGGGTTAGCACCATGGAAATTGCCTTCATGTCAGCGCTTGTGTACGCCGGAGCCTCTCAGTTTATTATGTGCTCGATGCTGGCTGCAGCCAGTCCTCCATCCGTCATTATTTTAACGACATTCATTGTGAATGCTCGTCATCTGCTGTTAAGTGCGTCGCTGGCTCCTTACTTTTCTAAATATTCATTGTGGAAAAACATAGGCATCGGCGCTCTTTTGACGGACGAATCCTTTGGAGTAGCGTCGGATAAATTGGCTAAAGGCGGGCAGGTCAGTGACCGCTGGATGAACGGGCTTAATATTACAGCTTATCTCGCTTGGATTGCATCCTGTGTGGCGGGAGGGGTTCTCGGGAACTGGATTTCCCGGCCGGAGGCTTTTGGTCTGGACTTTGCCTTGCCTGCGATGTTCCTTGCCCTGCTTATTTCCCAGCTCCAAAGTGTCCAGACCTCCAAACTCAAGCATCGTCTGCTGCTTGTGCTATGTATGGCTGTTCTGATGTACCTTTTGTCCTGGTGGGTGCCATCACATATCTCCGTCATTGTAGCAACCATGATCACCGCAACGATTGGAGTGTTAACCGACAAATGAGCATTAATCCCAATGTCCTGTATATCATTATCGGTGCCATGATTGTCACGGCGATCCCAAGGATCATTCCTTTTGTCGTGCTGCAAAGACTGGCGCTTCCCAAGCCAGTGCTACAATGGCTTTCCTATATTCCCATCTGCATATTCACAGCCCTCGTGATGGAAAATCTGCTCGTCCGAACCGAATCCTCAGTCACTCTTAATGGGCAAGTACTTATGGCTGTCTTTCCTACGCTAGTGACCGCCTTGTGGAGCAAAAACCTGCTGGCTACCGTCGTTGTCGGTATTGTGAGTATGGCTGTAGTTCGACTATTGTGGTGAAGATAAAAATGCCCTCCTACAATAGGAGGGCATCTGCCATTTCTTATGATCCACCTGTCGTCCTTACTAACGAGGGCGACAGATCTTCTTCCTCAAAACCACGTTCTCGAAGAATGTGGCAATCCGTAAATTGACGCATCTGACGCATACCTCTACTATCAGTAAGCATATCTTCAAGCACAATCAATCAATATTAACCCAAGGTTCTCCATTCTTTTTTTACATTTTTTACTTTCATTATAAAAGCAAACGGGCAGAATTTAAATCGAGTTCCATCACATATCGTTCATCCCCGTGAATATACTTAATAACCAACAAGGCCAAACTGTGCCGTGTATCCACTTGGGGGGTGCCTAATAATGCCGGAACCACGCCAGCCATATTCATTCGTCGTATCCCGCGAAGATTGGTCGCTGCATCGCAAAGGGTACCAGGACCAGCAACGTCATCAGCAGAAGGTCAAAGATGTCATTAAGCAAAATCTACCCGATCTGATAACGGAAGAAAATATTATTATGTCGGACGGTCAACAGATTATTAAAGTGCCGATTCGCAGTCTGGATGAATATCGCTTCATTTATAACTATCAAAAGCAAAAGCATGTAGGCCAAGGGGATGGAGATAGTCAGGTGGGGGATGTCATCGGACGTGATCCTGCCTCCCAGAAGCCTGGTAAAGGTGAGAAAGCCGGCGACCAGCCGGGACACGATATTATGGAAACGGAAGTCAGCATAGAAGAACTGGAAGATATGCTGTTCGAGGAAATGGAATTACCGAATTTACAGCAAAAAGATAAGGATCAAATTGAGGTTGAATCTATCGTGTTCAATGATATACGTAAAAAAGGCATGCAAGCGAACATTGACAAGAAACGAACCATTCTCGAAAATCTGCGCCGCAACGCCCGTGAGGGGAAACCGGGCATTCATCATATTAGTCCGGACGATCTTCGCTACAAAACATGGGAAGAGAAGACCATTCCCCAATCCAACGCGGTGATTATAGCCATGATGGACACATCAGGCTCGATGGGCTCTTTTGAAAAATATTGCGCTCGCAGCTTCTTTTTCTGGATGACCCGCTTTTTGCGCCGTCAGTATGAAAAGGTGGAAATTGTCTTTCTCGCGCATCATACCGAGGCTAAAGAGGTTACGGAGGAAGAATTTTTTACCCGCGGAGAAAGTGGCGGCACGATCTGCTCTTCGGCTTATCTGAAAGCACTAGAGATTATCGACAAACGATATCCTCCTTCCAGCTACAATATATATCCCTTCCATTTCTCGGATGGCGATAACCTGACCTCGGACAATGAGCGGTGTGTGAAGCTAATCGAGGAACTTATAAAGCGAAGCAATATGTTCGGCTATGGAGAAGTGAATCAATATAATCGCAGCAGCACGCTGATGTCAGCCTACAAGAATATTAAAAAGGATCAGTTTATGTACTATGTCATCAAGGAAAAAGGTGAGGTATACCAAGCCTTACGTACCTTTTTTCGCAAACGGGAAGGGGGAACGGTGGGATGAGCACCGACCAGAAGGAGCTAGAATATGCGATATCAGAAATTATGGAGATTGCAGATGGATTCGGGCTCGACTACTATCCGATGCGGTATGAGATTTGTCCGGCGGATATTGTATATACGTTCGGAGCCTATGGTATGCCCACGCGCTTCAGCCACTGGAGTTTTGGAAAAACGTTTCACAAGATGAAAATGCAGTACGATTTTGGATTGAGCAAAATCTACGAGCTGGTCATTAACTCCAATCCCTGCTATGCCTTCCTGCTGGAAGGAAATTCTTTGGTGCAAAATAAACTAATTGTTGCCCATGTGCTGGCACACTGTGATTTTTTCAAACACAACGCCCGCTTTTCAGCTTCTAATCGCAATATGGTGGAGAGTATGTCGGCCACAGCAGATCGAATCAACAGCTATGAAATGGAATACGGTTCAAAGGCTGTGGAATCCTTCATTGACTCTGTACTGGCGATACAAGAGCATGTGGATCCACAGATCATCAAACCAAGGCATCTGGATAAGCAGCGCTACATGGAGCTCAAAATTCGGGAGCAGAAAGAACCTGGAAAACGCCACCGTCCCCCTGGGCCTTACGATGATCTGTGGTCACTGGACACAGTGAAGCAGCATGATCCCGCCGAGACCGAGGGCATCAAGGTACGCAAGTTCCCACCGGAACCTGAAAAAGATATCGTCTGGTTTATTCAGGAATTCTCGGAGGTGCTAGAGGACTGGCAGCGGGATATTATGACGATGCTACGGGACGAAATGCTGTATTTCTGGCCCCAAATGGAGACCAAAATCATGAATGAAGGCTGGGCCTCCTATTGGCACCAGCGGATTGTAAGGGAACTGGATTTGACCGGGGAGGAAACCGTTGAATTTGCGATGTTGAACGCTTCAGTCGTACAGCCTTCCAAGCAAAGCCTAAACCCGTACTATTTGGGGCTGAAAATATTTGAGGATATTGAAAAACGATGGGATAACCCAACCCGTGAGGAACAAGAGCGACAAGGACGCAGATCGGGCGAAGGTCGAGCTAAAATGTTCGAGGTACGAGAATTCGACTCAGACACCTCTTTTATACGCAATTACATGACCAAGAAACTGACAGAGGATTTGGATCTGTACGTGTTTGAGAAACGGGGACCCGATTGGAAAATTACCGATAAATCCTGGGAAAACATACGGGATCAGCTTGTGTTTTCACGTGTGAATGGAGGCTCCCCTTATATCGTCGTCGAGGATGGAGATTACCTGCATACGGGCGAGTTGAAGCTCAAGCACCAGTACGAAGGCATTGAGCTGGATTTAAAATATATGGAGCGCACACTTCCGTATGTATATCAGCTGTGGGGGCGCACCGTTCATTTGGAAACCATGATTGAGGGTAAGCTCGCCTTATTCTCATATGACGGTAAGAAACATCATCGCAAGTTTGTATAGATATATAAAATCAATAGCCATCCTAATTTAAAAAGGTGCATTCCGAAAAAACGGATATGCGCCTTTTTTTAAGTATTTCATACAACCTTAAGCAACCTTCATTTCTTGCCAATTTCAGGACGCCTGTTTCGTTTTAGATCAGGGGTGTATTATACTATTATAATAAATGACCCACGGGTCATACATGAGAAGCAGAACGAGGAGCGTTGATATAGATGAACACCCATCCCAGCTTTCGTGAAGTACGTGAAAGTGACCAGCAGGTATTCCCAATCGCCTGGTACGCCGTTGGCTGGTCCAAGGAACTAAAAAATAAACCGCTTAAAAAGCGACTGCTTGGCAAAGATATTGTCCTGTACCGTGACGATCATCGTCAGGTGCATGCCATCCATGCTTATTGCCCGCACCGTGGAGCTGATTTGTCGCTCGGCTATTGTCAAAACGGGCACATCACATGCCCTTATCATGCATGGTCTTTCGATGAGAGTGGGCAGTGTGTGGATATTCCGGCACATCCGGGAAGGGCTATTCCTGAATTTGCTCATACCTATGCCTATCCCGCGATTGAAAAAGCCGGTCTGCTGTGGGTATATCCTCAGGCCGTGGGCTCAAAGTCTGAGATAAACTCAGGGTTGGGGACATCTACATCCCCACCTCCTCTGGAGATTTTTTCCGAGCTGGAGGACCCTTCTCTCATTTTGTCTCCTTACGATTCCGTGTGGAAGGCACATCTGACGAGAGTTGTGGAAAGCGTGTTGGATGTCGCTCATTTGCCAATTGTTCATAACAAAACGATCGGTAAAAAATCCTCCACCGACATTCATATCGAGTTTGAAGCGGATGACAATCATATTCGAGTGAAAAACGGGAAAGGTCTATTGCAATATGCCTTTCCACAGCAATGGATTTTGACTCCCGCCAAGGAAGGACGCAGCAAGTTTATTAATTTCGTCACCTTCACTCCGATTGAGCAAGAGTTAACGGCCATCTACGGACTGGCTGGTCGTAATTTTGCCAGATTTGTACCGGGCATAAGCCATATTTTCTCCAGATACAGTGGCAAGGTACTGGAAGAGGATCGGGCCGTGGTGGAAAGTCAGCATCCGCGTCCAATCCCAGAAGCGCTGCGAATGGAGGCACACGTCCCTGCTGATGGACCTCAGGTTCGGTTTCGCAACCGCTGGTATGATTTCCTTGTCAACGATGAGCCTCGTGTACGACTGAATCCAGGAACTACTTCCCCTTAAATTCGACGATGTAGCTTTGATTGAGCTGTTTTCCACCTTCCGAAATGTTCTGGTACATGGATAAAAACCGGGCGGATGGGCTCCATACCGTTGGGCTGTCATAGGATTGGATATCGGTCGTAACCGGAGTGGTTTTACCCGTGGACTGGTCAAACACATACAGCCCTCTCATGCCTTGCTGATCCTCATCATAAATGGAAAAAGCAAGCTTGGACCCGTTATTGGACCAGCTTCCACGACTCATTAAAGTACCTTGACCGACGATTCCTTTCTCTTTGCCCTGTTCATCCAAAATGATCATACGGGCTGGTTCGGATGTATTCCATTTCCGCTTTTCAATGGCAATAGACTTACCGTCAGGCGACACGGCAAAGGACATGACACCCTCTGCAATGGTCACAGCCTGAGGATGATTGAGGGTGAACCGATTCAGCACCGGATACCCTTGTTTATCACTGCCTGTATAAAATATGGCGTTACCCACTTTTTCGACATGAGACATCAATTCAGAGCGATTCGGATCTTGAAAACTCAATTCTTCAGCCTTGCCGTCCAGACCAATCAGCTGGATTTTACCATCCGGTGTGCCTGTAATGAGATCATTCTCATCGCTCCAGCTCACTTCGTTAGTCATATCCAGCTTGCCAATCGGTGTAACCTTACCACTGCTTAGTTCCAAAATGTAGCCCTGAATATCATATTTGCTGCGGGTGCTACCTTCAGTAAAAAAGACATGGCGCTGATCCGGTGATACCACAGCAAGTAACTGTGGAGCCTTACGACCTGGTGTTAAAATCCGCTCCTTGTTTGTCTCTACATTATGAATCCACAGCTGGGTTTTACGCTCGACAATCAGCTCTTCGTCGCTCAGCCAAGACCTCGCGTAGACATCCCCCAGTCTGTCGATAGACGATACCACCAGCTCGTCCGTTACTTGCTTCTGGGCTGTATCCGTGTCAATCACAGTAAGTTGTTGGCCCGGTTTCATACCGAATGCTGGATTTGTCTCTCCTGCGCTCTTCATGCCGCAACCACTGAGTAATCCCCCGGCGATCAAGCCGATCATGAGCACCCCCGTGGCTTTCTGTCTCAAAACTCTTGTACGGGAACCTTCGCGATGAGAGAAGCCGTTCTTATGCCTATAGCTGTCTATGTTTTTCTTTATCATATACAACGGCCTCCTTGTTAACGATACCCCCAGTTTAATAGCCGAACATCTCATGAATACATCGAATTGTTTCCAAATTGTAAACAAGACATCATTCTATCTAGCCCTGTGCTAACAATCGGCCGTTTACAGGGAGCCATCGTGAACCAAGAGGGGGAGTCTAAGCGAAAATTCATTCCCACTTACATTCGTATGGCCGTTGCCATTTTCCAACCCACTATGATCTGAAGCTGTAAGCTGCAACTCTCCCCCCATGCGCTCCGCCAGTCTGCGTGCCAGAGGAAGACCGAGTCCGGTACCGCTGTCCTGACGAGATCGATCACGACTTAAGGTAGCGAACGGCTCAAAAATCATGTTCCATTGCTCCCTAGGAATCCATGGACCGGAATTACGTATATACACCATCACAGTGTCCTGTTCTACCCGATTCGATAACGTAATCCATCCACCATCCCGATTGTACTTCACTGCATTATCTAGCAAATTCAATACAATATGCATCAGATGCTTAGGGTCTCCCCACACCTGGGCAGGAACGGTATCTATTGAAAAATTCAGTCCACGCGCCGCCGCTTTCCCTCGAATACGGCTCCCCGCATCTTCCAGTAACGAATGCAGTTCCACATCCTCCGTATGCAATTCAAAATCATATTTATCCAGCACAGATAGCCGCAGCGAGTCCTCGACAAGCTCGTATAGCCGTTTTGTTTCCTTACTGATACTTTCTCTTGCTTCACGCAGCAGTTCAGGGTCGTCCCCATACATATCCAGTAAATCAGCATAAGCTTGAATAGAGGTTAACGGAGTCTTTAGTTCATGGCTGATATTTCCAATAAAAGATTTTTGCTGCTGCTCCAGCTCTCTCAAACGCTGAACCGCTTCTTCCAGCCGGAGCTTTTCGTTTTCCAGCGCGGTAATGCTCTCCCGGATCACATGACTCATCTGGAGCATTCCCTCATCCAGTCTTCCCAGCTCATCCTGCCGCCGCAGCAGTCTGACTTCTGGATAATGCCCTGCCGATATCTGTTCGGAAGCCCGAGTCAGTCGTCCGATGTCCCTTGTCTGGCGGCTGACATAGCCTAAACCCAAAATAAAGCTCAATACCAGCACCGCACCCCCCGTCCATAGAAACAAGTGGGCAATGGCCCGGTAGAACTGCTGCTGTGCTTCTGTTGAGCTGTGAAGCTGTACCACTCCCAGTAAGCCGTCTGGACCTTGAAGCGGAGCCAAATAAGTGATTGCACTTCCTTCCGTAATATACGCAATTTTGCCTTGGATCGCATAGGAGAGCGCCTGGCTGACATCTGTTCTAAAAGCCAGCGGTAGAGAATTGCCAACCTCATGCCCCTGACCATCATATAAAATAACACGCATATTACTGGATACGCCCAGTTCCACTGCGAGCCCAGGTGCCTGCTTCTTCATAAAGTCTTCCGGTGATTGGCGCACTCCCAACAGGTAAGACTGTTTTACACGCATTTCTACAATTTCGGCCTGACGCTTTAAGCTGCGTTCCATTTGATCTGTCTGGTTAGCGCGAATACCAGTAAGCACGAGCCAGCTCAGCACACCCACAGTAAACAGCAGCAAAGCCGCCAGTACCAGCGGAAATTTCCAACGCAGGCTCAAGCCTGTAGGTTTGCGTTTGCGCTTCTGTTGGTCGGTGGACCGCAAGCTTCCTTGCTGATGGAGTGAATGATGTTCGTTCACGTCATTCTCTCTGCCTTATAGCCGATACCATACACGGTCTGCAATATCGCCTGGTGTGGCTCAAGCTTCTTGCGCAAACGCTGGATATGAATATCCACCGTACGCGTTCCGCCCACATAATCGAAGCTCCATACCTGCTCCAGCAGCTCGTCCCGTGTATATACCCTCCCGGCATGAGACACCAACAGCGCTAGCACATCAAACTCCTTGGGGGTCAGATCCAGCGCTATGGCTCCAAGTTCAGCTGTTCGGCTGGACGGACGTACCCGTAATGGGCCGAGGACCACTTCTGTTCCTTCCGGGGCAGGCGCTCCTTCTCGCTCCAGTCTCCGTACCAATGCTTTAATACGAGCGAGCAGCTCCCTCAGGTCAAACGGTTTGCTCATAAAATCGTCCGCACCCAGCTCCAGCCCGAGTACCTTATCAACGATATCGTTTTTGGCCGTCAGCAGTAAAATACCGATGCCCTTCCGACTTTCCAAACGGCGGCACACCTCATATCCACCCAGTTTGGGCATCATTACATCCAGTATGAGCACATCCGGATGGAACAAACGCACTTTTTCCAAGGCGTCCTCCCCATCAACGGCGGTTTCCACCAAAAAACCCTCTCGCTTTAATGCATACGCCAGCGCATTCCGAATGCTCGCCTCATCGTCCGCTATCAGTACTTTTTTATCCATGTCCTGCCCTCCCTGCATAAAAAAACCACTCCAGCTACCTATGTTCCCGCAAATAATAATGAATCAGACAGGTATGACATATAAACTGCTCACGTGGATCGTTAAGATCAAATTCTGTCATGTCGCGTATCCGTTCTAATCTGTATTTTACTGAGTTACGATGTATAAAAAGATAATTGGCTGTATCTACCAGACTGCCTCTGTTTTCCAAATAATAAAATAACGTTTTGAGTAAGTCACTGCCATGTGAGCGATCATATTGCTGAAGTCTCCCCAGCTTGCGTTCAAATACATTTGAAAATTCCTCTTTGTCCATCGCTTCTCCAAGCATGTAGTGCATCTCTATATCGCTGTATTTGCATACACGTTGATCAGGATACAGCCGCTGGGCTACAGTAATGGCACGACGTGCTTCATTGTAGCTTGGCAGCAGCTCCCATAACTTTTTGGCACTTCCGATGCCTAAATAATAATCGGCGGTACCCCAGGCCTTTTCAGTCGACCAGTTTTTCAGCGTATCACTCCAGGACATTTCCTGATCAGAGCCAGGTACGTTCTGGTGATCATTCGGCTGAAGAGTTGGCAGAAATAATATCGCACGATTTGAACGAAACTCAATATGAGACACCACACGCCGTCGGGTCGATTCCATACTCAATAACCCAGAAAGAATCTCTTCTGGCGGAGCCGCAGCACTTTCCAGTACAGCCACCTCCCAGTCATATTCCGGGTTGAATCCCAATTGACGACCTCTCCGCTCAACCTCATGCCGCAGCGGCAACGGAGGTGTCATTAGCTCATCTATAAAGTTCCCCCGTAGTCGGCTTTCCGTATCTTCTACCGCCTTTTCACGCATGAGTTCCAACGCCATCACCAGCCGTGCCTGCTCAATACCAACCTGCTCCATATCATCCAGCTCATTGCGGGCAATAACCAACTTGGCAACTGTACGTTTATCCACACTAATGGGAAAATGACGAGCATCTTGTACCTTCGCCCACTCCCATTCTTGTGGTGAAGTGACAATGACTTGACCTCCATTATCAATCAAAGCAACCGGAGCTTTAAAAAGCTCTGCTATATTATCGCTTACAGCCTGTATGCCACTGTTCTCCAGCACCATCGTCGTTAACGTTCGATAGATTTCTTCCGAACGTCGCAGCAGCTCTGCCTGTCGGTTCAACACCATATCCATGACACGCTGCGTAATATCCGTATAGGGAATATCGGCTGGAATCTCAATCACAGGAAGGCCGCAGGCATTGCTTTCTTCCAGCGCACTATGAGGGATTTCCGTGAGAAAGCGGGTAGGCTTGATCACAAGCGCCGCCGCTCCGCCCTGATGCAGTAATTGAATAATTTGGCACAATACCTCAGGCTCATGACGGATCGAATAAGCCGTTGTCATCAACAATACACCTTCCCGGACCCAGCCTTTCAGGTCAGGGACTTCCATAATGTCAATAAACCGGACAACCCGGCTTAGCCCCTGTTCTCCGCTTAATACCTTCGCCTCCTTCAACACGGGTATTGCCATGAGCTCTTGAACTGTTACACCCGGTATTTTCATAAAGACAGACCACCCTGCTATTTATTTTGCAAAATCCTTACTTCATCTAATTTTCAGGATAGTGTACCAAAAAAGTGTACAAAACAAAACCTTTTACCGCTTGGTCAAGTCTATCCACACCAGCCCATTCCTATCTTTAGGAGCTCAATGGAACCTAAATAAACCGCCCTTTTCTGGAAAAGGCGGTTTATTTTAATATTCAACTATTTATAATGAGGTTTAAGAACTATCCTGCTTGTTCTCCACACGAAGCAACTGCTAGCGTACCGACACGGCTGCACCCAACGCCACAATCGGATCAATAGCCCGAATACCCAGTGTACGCTCCAGCTCTGGCGCAAAGTTCATCGTTACAAAACCTGTGCAGGCAAGTACGATTACCTCAGCTCCCTTCTCCTGAAGCCGCAGCGCTGCTGCTATAGCCGCCTCTTTACCTTGTGGAGTGTTCAAGTCCAGTGTCGTATGCACACCTATGGGACGCTCTGTACCGATATAGGAATTGCCCAAAATGTGGCGAATCAGCGGCGGAGCCTCCTCCAAAATGGTCAACACGCCTACATGGCTGGCCGATGTCAGAGCCAAGAGTGCCGCACAAGACCCCGCCCCGTATACAGGTACAGATACAGCTTGACGAGTTTCCTCTAGCGCCGGATCAGCCGCGCAGCTAATACCGATAGACGTACAGCCTTGTTCAACGAGTTGTTGCGCCGCAAGCACAATTTTAGGCACCGCTTCCCGGTCTGTGATATCATCGTAGATTCCTTTCGGCTGATCAGGGATACATACACTGGTGACAGGCAGCCCGTAGCGCTGCTCAATGACCCGGCCGTGAAGGTCGATAGCTGCTTTGTCCTGCATGGTAAGCACTCTGATCATTCCAAGCATGATAACTTCCTCCCTTTTATCTCTCTAGCAACTGACCAGCCTTCATCATTAGACGATCATCCAGATATACATCCGGTTTTTGTACGACTCCGTCAATATGTACACCCGCAGCGACAGTTCCCCCGAAGGTATTATTGCTGCCAAAAGCGACATGAATCGTGCCATACACTTTCTCGTCCTCTAACACAACACCTGTAATGCGGGCTTTATCATTCGTTCCAATACCAAATTCGGCCAGCATTCTACCATCGCCTTCGCCGAGCATATCCAACAGGGACTGTCCGGCTTCCCCTTCTGCGGCGATTAATCTGCCATTTTGCACCGTCAGCAGCAGCGGCTCTTGTAAGGCACCGATTCCTGCTACAGAACCGTCCACCACAATCTGACCCTGTGCCGTTCCTTCCAGTGGAGCAATATACGCTTCACCGGAAGGCAGATTGCCCGATTCGCCAGGATTCAAATACATACCTGTGCTGGGAACGCCGTTGCGCCCTTCTATGGTAAAGTTCAGGCTATATCCATCCTTTTCAATCCGTACCTGCTTGGCAGCAGTCAGCAATGCGGTTACCTCTTCGGTCAGCGCCTTGACCTTCGGATAATCAGCAGCGATTGCTCCATTCATGAACATATCGTCTGTCATACCAGGCATGGTCGCCAGGCGTGCTCCAGCAGCTGCGGCCTGCTTACGGGCACTTGTATGTGTCAGCGAATACCGGGTGACACATACAACAACGTTGGAGCGAAGCATGGCTTCGGCAACAGGGACTGGAGGCTCCTCGCCCGATTTGGAGCGAACCTTCATCGTCAAAATAGCTGCTTCTGCTCCCAGTGCCTTGCCAGCCTCATATATGGACTCGCCCAATTCTTTTTTATCATCGTCGGTTACGACCAGAAGCGTCTCCCCAGCGGTAAGTCCCAAACATTTTTGCAATACATTTTTACTGATTTCAATACGTTGTTGACTCATAGTTCTTACCTCCAATTTTTAGCTCCTTACACCATTTCCGATACCAGTTTGCCAATCAAGGCATTGGACAATACAACGGGAATCCCTGAGTAATGCGCCGCTAGCTCTCGATGCGTTTCCGTATAGCCCATGCAATCCAGCACGATCAGATCGGCTTGATTCTTGAACTGTCCGGCTGCTCGGCAAAATTCTTCCTCACTGCCACTGTAAGGCGAGGCCGCCGCAAACTCTGGATTCAATCCATAAGGACTGAATTTAAGCTTGAGGTTATTCTTCTGTTCTTCGAGCGGTCCAATGAGACCCAGTCTTCTTCCGCTGGACATGGCCTTTAGTACAGGAGGAAGCACTTGATCTGGCTCAATTAGAAAAGCGCTTTGGGTATGTAATCCAGGAAACACACCGGTACAGAGTAGCAAAATCGTACGTATGCCTTGCTCCTCCAAATGTGTGATTTTTTCCTGGAGCAGCGGCTGGATTTTTTCGCGTGAAATGACCACCGACTCCCCGGTCGTCAAGCGCGAGGTTAATACATATTCTCCCGGTGACGGTGATAGATGCTGTTGTATATAGTCCAATGAGAGCCCATCCAGCGCACCGGCCTGTACCAGCTCTGCCCGTCCTTCCAATGCCCTTTCTACGATAGGGGCCACATCTGACCGAGGGGCTTGCCCAATCGTAATCATCCCAAGCTTATACATTTTGAACCCCTGCTTTCGCTTCATTTTATTTTACGCTCCTGGCGACAAAGAGCAAGCCCGCGGTCTGCCCTTATTTCGGTTCTGGTGAATAGTTTTAACTTATGTTACTGCAACTTTCCTAACATAAACAATGTTCGTTCTGACCAAAACAAAGGCTTATTTGTTGTGCATAAAGGATAAAAAAACAAAATCATAGCGCTATCATTACATTTTATCCCTTTTTAATGTCAAGAAATATAACGCAGTATAAATATCTCTTCCCTCACTGCCCTGCGCTTTGAAGTGTCTTACCTGTCCGTATATGCTAAAATACTTCCGTATCGGCTATTCGCCTACAGGAGGGCATGATCATGAAACAATCTATTTTGATCGTAGAAGACGAAGAAAAGATTGCCCGGCTTCTAGAGATCGAACTTCAATTTGAAGGCTATCAAGTATGTAAAGAAAAAAACGGAATTGATGGGCTGGAGACGTATTGCAAAGGCAATTGGGACCTAGTGTTGTTGGATATTATGATTCCCGGTCTCAATGGCATCGAGCTACTTCGGAGGATTCGTAAGCATGATGCGAACGTTCCTGTCATTTTGCTGACGGCTAAAAGTTCCATTGCAGATAAGGTCGAGGGACTCGATTTGGGAGCCAATGATTATGTTACCAAACCGTTTGTGATCGAAGAGCTGCTTGCACGTGTAAGGGCCGCACTCAGAGTGGGTGCAACGAAAGACATGGCTCCACAAGTGGTAGATAAATGGCTTAGTGCCGGGGATTTACGTCTCCATGAAGGTACTCGTGAAGTTCTTCGGGGAGAGCACAACATTGAGCTTACACCGCGAGAGTTTGACTTGCTCGTTCATTTACTCAGACACCAGCGGCAGGTACTTAGCCGTGAACAATTACTGGAGAATGTATGGGGCATAGATTATATGGGCGATACCAATGTGGTCGATGTGTATATTCGCTACGTGCGCAATAAAATCGACCCTACGCGCCAGCTCCCTGAGCTGATCCATACTGTACGCGGAATTGGTTATGTTCTGAAAGAATCCTTATGAAGCTACAAAACAAAATCCATACGTATACCTCGTTATTATTCGGGATTTTACTTATGGCCATTAACTTCTCAGTCTATTTCCTATTCAGCCAACTTTCGATAGACAGTCGAAAAGACCAGGTAGAGGCCGCAGCAGAAAACATGATTCGTGGGATTCAACGTGCTCCGGTATCCGTAGCCGCTGAGGATCTTCTCCGAGCCTATGTACCGCTGGATGGCATGCTTCGGCTAATGAAACCAGAAGGCGACTTTCTTCCCCCTATCACCTCTTCTTCCGAGCAATCTCTTAGCTTGATGAAGGGCGTTTTTGATGAAACACGGCAGGTTCGCATCATTACCTATGAAAGCAACCGTTACATTCTTGTATCGCTCCCCATGATTTGGACCAATGGCGAGGTTGTCAATCTTCAGGTGACCGAAAGTCTGCAACCGACGATGCAGACGCTACAGGTACTCAGAATCGTACTTGTTGCTGTCACTGGAATTGCGCTCATTCCTGTCGTGGTATCGGGAAGACTGCTCGGCAGACTGATTACACGTCCAATTACATCTATGATTAGCACGATGAAAGAAATTCAGCGCAGCGGGAAATTTAAACGTCTTCCGCTCCATTCATCATCACGCGACGAACTGGTCGAAATGGGTGAAACATTTAATGACATGATTGAACTGCTAGAGCGAAATTTCGTCAGGCAAGAACAATTTGTATCTAATGCGTCCCATGAATTGAAGACGCCGCTCACCATTATTGAAAGTTATGCCAGCCTGCTCAAACGGCGGGGGTTGCAGCATCCCAAGATTTTTGCCGAATCCGTTGAAGCGATCCATTCCGAGGCGATCCGAATGAAGGACATGGCAGAGCAGCTTCTTTTGTTGGCCAGAAACGAAGAACAGTGGAATATCGTGCTGGAGCCTGTACGCCTGACCAGAATAGCGACAGAATTAAAGGCTACATTTGAAAATGCGTTCGCCCGACAAATTCAACTGGATGTACAGGCAGACTGCATTGGCTATACCGATGAAAATAAGCTGAAGCAGCTCCTATTTATCTTTTTGGATAATGCACGCAAATACAGTGACGAGCCGATACACCTGATGATTGATACGATAGGCGATACAGCTCAACCCTGCATAAGAATCACAGACCAAGGAATTGGAATCCCAGAAGAAAAGTTATCTAAAGTATTCGACCGCTTCTATCGTGTGGATGAAGCCAGAAGCCGCGAGGAAGGTGGGACTGGACTAGGCTTATCATTGGCTACAGGAATTGCACAAGCTATACATGCTCAAATTGGGCTAGAAAGTGTAGAGGGGAGCGGAACAACGGCAACGATCATCCTCCCTACCGTTCCAAAATAATAAGCCAAAGGAGGGAATAACGATGAAAGCCATCTATGTGTGGATGATTGGGGGTACGCTGGCGGCTGTATTGATTACAATTTGTCTTTTACAGTGGCCTTGGGCACGGTCGTTAGCAGCTTCTCCATTGGAAGAAAAGGCCGTCATCCAATCCGTTTTGCATCAGTATCCCGGCGAGGTGCTCGAATCCCAACGCTTGGGTGATTTTTATCTGATCAGGCTGGAACGCGCCAAAGGGAAGTACGATATAAAAGCCAATGCCTATGACGGTGTCATCGACTCCATTAAGCGGACACAAGCTTATACAGATGTGAAGCAGGAGCCCCAAGACCACAATCCCGGTAACTCACCAACCAAAGACACATCGAATCCAGCTAATAAACCTGACCCGGTTTCTCTCGTTATTACAGAGAAAGAAGCAGCCAAGCTTGCTGCCAAAGCAGTTAACGGAACATCCGATGATATTGAGCTTCACCGCAACGGCAAAGGCCTCTATTATCTGGTTGAGGTTGAGGTGAAAAATGGGCGTGAAGCAGTGGTACAGGTCAATGCAGTATCGGGCTCTATCGACTCTATAACGTGGGAAAAAGCAAAACAGGAGCACGACGAATCATGAAGACTTGATGATCATCTCAGCTCATGTTTTCTCATGGTTTTCTCATGATTCTATTATGTTCCTCTCATGTTCAAGAGATAAGCTGTATTCATGCTAATAGCACAAGGAGGAATAATGTAATGAAAAAAAACTATACATTAGGAATTATGGCAGCTACGGTTCTGCTTGGAGTTACGGTTACGGGTGTCTCAGCGAATGCCGTATGGGCCACTAAACCTACGGGCCTTATTGGAGCGACCGCCGCTGCCAACATTGCCAAGAAGGCTGTGGGGAATAATGCACAAGTTGAAGATGTCGAACTGGAGCACAAGAACGGAAAAGTCTACTATGAGGTGGATCTCCAGCAAGGGGATAAAGATTGGGATATAGACATTGATGCTCATACCGGGAAAACCATCCGTTCCCATTCTGAGCTTGATCATGACTCGAATGACGAGTCCTCCCTTAACAAGCCAAATGACATCACCCTGACTGAAAAACAGGCTGGACAAATTGCGCTTAAGCACGTGCCCGGGAGTACCCTTTTGTCTTCTAAATTGGATAAGGAAGATGGACAATTCATCTACGAGGTAAAGGTACTCACCAACGAAGGAACCGTTGAGCTTGATATCCATGCATCATCTGGCGCAATCGTGGATACAGACGATGATGATGATGACAACGAATATTAATTAACCAGGTCATAATTAGGGTAACTAAATACAGAGCTAATTAAAACGGAGCAGCGAACTTTCGCTGCTCCGTCAGAGTGTCGAGAAAGTCCAGAGGACTTTTCGACACTTCTATTTTTATATGGGGAGACGCATCTTTTAAAACAAAAATCGATTTAAAACGATCTGAGGACCCTAGTTTTTAGACCACTAAGACAGTTTTAAACCCCCTGCAAAAAAACAGGGGGTTTCTCGACAGCCTGACGGAGCAGCGAACTTTCGCTGCTCCGTTTTTTTGACCCATGTGACACAGGAAAAGAACGAAGATGGCTCCATAAAACTGCACCTATTATTTCTTCATGAATAGACTGATAACTAACAGAGGATTACCTTTTTTCTTCAATCCAAAGTCAAGTGAGGTTCTTATGGCGAAATCCTATACTAAAGCACAGATTCGCAAAATCACCCGTCGTTTCGGCCTGATCCCGTTAAAATCAAGCTTAGTCTCATCATTATACCGAAAAAATGCAGTGATCCAGGTGAAAACGAAAAAGGGAACTTATGCATTAAAACCCTTTAGTCGTACAAAGATGGTCCGTTCAAATACGATTCAACAGATGGAACGAGCTGCGAGCCATATCAGGCTTTTGAAAAAGAGAAAGTATACCTACATGCCCGCATGGCTCCCCACTCATTCCGGCAAGTTATGGACTCTGTATCAGGGAACGCCATTTTATGTAAGTCAGTGGATCAAAGGACGGGGACTGGAGACCGCTGAAGATTTCGAAAAGCTGGGGCGGGCACTTGCCACACTTCACGCCACCTCCACCGGCTTGCATCAGATGGATAAAGGAAAGTCCCCTCCGACCATTCAACAATTGCGGATATGGAAAAACCAGGATCGTCTCTTTCAAAGAAAAATGACAAAAACCAGTCGACATGATAAAACGTACCGCAATTGGTACAATGCTCACGGCGAAGACTGCAAACGTTTATCCAGGCGAGCATGGAAGGATTTGCAGGATGCATCCATTATAAGGATGCTTCGGATGGAACATCGGCATCCCTCCTTGATACACAGTGATATCACTACCCCGAATGTCATTATTTCGGATGACGGTCATCTCAAAATCATTGATTGGGATCGGGTTAAGATCGGCTCAGCCTATGCTGATTTGGCAAAGGCCCTTATGAATACGACTCAATTCAACCCTGAATTTGTGCAATCCATGCTGAAGGGATACCAAAAACGCAAACCGCTAAGCCGTACTGAACGGAAGATTGTTACAGCTTTATATAAACTACCACGAGAAGCCTGGCATGCTTCCCGACACCCGAATCGTTCAAGAGATCGCGAAATCCTGGACAATTGGGATCAGTCGTGGCCTCTTCGATTACAAATCATCCATATTTTGCAGGAGTGGGCTCATGTATAAAAGAAAGTGAGGAGCAAAATGTCGATTTTATCGAACGTTGAGCAGATGTACGGAATCAAAATTCAGCGTAGCCGTCAAATGAAGGACATTCACAAGATTGAGACCGCTAATACGACTTATTGCTTAAAACCCTACAAATTCCAGGAAGAAGAGATCCGTTTTATTACACGTGTCTTGTCCTACTTGGATGAGCGCGGGTTTACACGCAGCCAAAAGATCTATCCAACAGTACAACAAGCGGCTTACATGACCTATGAAGGTGTTTCGTATACATTAACCAATTGGGTTCATGGACTCAGACCAGAATTCACCAAGAGAATAGACTTCAAAAAGGGAATTGCTACTTTAGCCAAATTCCATTCCAGTGCCGTGGGCTTTCCTGTCACTGAAGCTCCGCCATCCAGAATCCGTTATGAAGGCTTGAGCGATGAAATAGCTGGATACAAAAAACGCCTCATCCCATACAGAGGCACAGCACATCTCGTAGCTCTTTGTGAGGAAGTGTCCCATCGCCTACAGCAGCCCAAAGTTAGAGAAGCCATTGCTCAGGAGCAAAAAGTCGCCGCATTTATACACGGCGACTATAATTATCCCAATCTGATTAAAGACAAACAGCTCAAAATCCATATGATCGACTTTGAAAATTGCTCCCTACATGTAAGGATGAAAGATCTCTCCCATCTTCTTCATCGGAATTGTCTTTGGAATGGGACAAAGATGCTGCGCGCGATAGATTACTATCAACGATATCGTCCATTGAGCACCCATGATTTGCATCTGCTTCACGCACTATTGATCTCTCCCTATCATGTGGTCCGCAATATCAGAATAGGCGGCTTCCGTTCTGCCAAGCGAGTCATTCCGTCGTTCGCGCATTTGAACAAATACCGACGTGAACTTAGATCACTCTTATAAATCTGTCAGCTTGGAACTAAACAAAAAAACAGACCCGATGAAGCGGTCTGTTTTTTTGTGTTCTGACAACCAACTACAGGAAAAGCGCAAGCCGCTAAAGCCAATCGAATTGCTGACTGTACCGGTACAACCAAAAATATATAGCATTGTAAACAGCACTTCCCCCTTCTACAATGATGCTAAGACTCAATGCTCAATGGTTTCGAGAAGAGAATTTGGGAAACTAACAATAGAGGTGATTGTACATGTACACCATGACAAAAGAAGAAATAAAAGCTTATTTAAACAGAATTGGAATTCCCGAAATTCAGTCTCCTACCCTTTCCTATTTAGTTGAACTGCATAAGGCTCATGTAAAACATCTTTCATGGCAAACATTGGACATTTTTGCAAGGAAGCCGGCAGCCATTGGCTTTCAAGAATCCGTTCAACTCATTCTACATGGGAGAAGTGGTTATTGTTTTCATCTGAATGGTGCCTTTAGTGCACTACTATATTCACTAGGGTACAAAGTCTCTCTGCATCGTGCCGGGGTACAACCTCTGGGAGCTGAACCACGCATTAATTCATTTCATCTTGGACTAACAGTGAACTTGCTAAATGAGCATCATGAAGATGAAGTATGGATCGTTGATGTCGGGCTGGGCGATATGCCATATGAGCCTCTTCCACTCCGTATGGGGACTTATGAACAAGCCCCTCTTCATTATAAAGTTATGGAATCCGGAGTTGTTACAAAAGGTTGGCGCTTAGAGCATGACTCACTTGCTTCATTTGTTGGCGTTGATTTTTCCCCTGCGGTTGTTCAGGATTTGGAAGAATTTATGCCGAAACATCATTTCTATAGCCGCTCAGCGGAATCTCCATGGTTTAACCTGTTTCTGATTCGGCAAAGGCAAGCATTAGAGGCGAATGAACTCAGAGGATGTATTTGGAAAAGACGCGGGCTACACAGTTTGGAAAAAATAGAACTGGATAAGAAGTCGCAGTGGCTAGAAGTGTTGGCAGATGTATTTGGCGAGCCGCTCGTTAACTACAGTCGCCAGGAACGGGACGAGTTATGGAAAAGAGTACTTGCGGCTCATATAGAATGGAAAAAGTCTATGACTGAATCGTTACAGTAGTGAAGCCTCCAACGTAAGGATAGCCTTCAAGCCACATCTTACACCTTTAGCATTTCCGAGGAGTGCTGCAGCATTTCCAATTCCTTCACCATGTTTTCGATCAGCTTAGTGAACGAAGCCAATTCCTCTGAGCTGGAAGCCTGTTGCCGGGCACTGGCTGTTGTGACAGCTGTTTCGGATTGCACACTGTCAAGCATACGGGCAATATCCAGCACCTTGCGCTGAATTTGCTCCTGTGCTTGCTTCGAATTAGATGCAAGCTTTCGCACCTCCTGTGCCACAATTTGAAACCCGCGCCCTGCTTCCTGCGCATGGGCAGCTTCAATCGCCGCATTCAGTCCCAGCAGATGAGTCTGATCGGACAGTTCCCGGATCGTACCGCTCATCTGCTCAATATGCTTAATCTCGTCACTCAAATGCTGTACCAATTCCTCTGTATGTTCCTGCGAAGAAGCAGTGTTGCAGGCACTCTCCGCGATATTATCCGTATTTTCCCTAAGCTCAGCAATCATCCCGGTCAAATTTTGCGCAATTCGGGACACAACGGTCAACACCTGCGTTTGTTCGTCGGCCAGCTCGTTGATTTGTTCCTTTTCCTTTTCCTGATAAGCTTCCAGTACAAGCTGGGAATCCAGGTTGAACATTTTGGAAAGAGCATGCACAATAGAAAACCAATCCTCTATCCCCGAACGTTTTAAAATGTCGACTGCAATATCAAGATAAGCAATGTACGTGCCTAAATAATAATCGGAAGACAATCCGATTCGGGAATGTACCTGCCCCACAAAAAGACGGTGTTCGATAAACTGATCATCTATTTTTCCATCTGCGAGAGAAAGCCAGTATTCACGTTGTGTTTGTTTTAGTCGTTCAATATTCGACCATTTGGAAATAATCGACATGAGATGCGGAACCTTTTCTACATGCTCATAAAACCGATCGACCACCTCATTCACAATAGATTGGAATAGTCCCTGATAATGATGCAATAAAGCCAAATCATCATCAGTAATACCAATATATTGTATCTGTTTTAATCTACTCTCCGCGACATGAATCATAAGTTCCTCCAAATAATAGTTTACATAGATTTTACATTACCATATTTATCGGCAACTTTTTAGAAAATGTTAAAAAAGCAGAAGATTGATTATGATTTTTTTCATAGCAATTTCAGAAAAATTATATATAAACTCAACTGCTTAATGATACAAAAAAAGAATCCGGCAGCACCTGAAATCCCCTGTGCTTGCCGAATTCCCTCTACGAAACACGTTCATCGGATACCTCACAACCGTATGACACCATCCAGATCAACCCATGGTTTCACCATACTGTACTTGTTTATTATTCGTCTTACCGATTCAGGAGGCTACCTACATACCTTAACAGATCGTTGGCGCTGGCTCCTGTGTAGCCGTGCTCCTCAATCAGTCGCTTAATCACCTCATTCATCCGTTTGAGCTGATTAGCGTCAGGCGTTTTGGTCGAAGTCGTAATCTTCACAATATCCTTCAAATCGGCGAACAGCTTCTTCTCAATGGCTTCTCGCAGCCGATCATGATGATGATACTCAAACTTTCGTCCCTTGCGAGAATACGCGGAAATACGGATTAATATTTCTTCACGGAACGCTTTTTTCGCATTTTCCGATACCCCGATTTGCTCCTCAATAGAGCGCATGAGCCGCTCATCCGGGTCGAGTTCCTCATCTGTGAGCGGATCGCGAATTTTCGCCCAATTGCAAAAAGCTTCGATGTTATCCAAATAGTTGTCAAACAGCGTCTTGGCTGATTCCTCGAAAGAGTACACAAAGGCCTTCTGCACTTCTTTTTTCGCCAATTCGTCATATTCCTTACGAGCCACGGAAATGAAATTCAGATACCGCTCCCGTTCTTCCTTTGTGATGGAGGCATGTTGATCCAGACCATCCTTAATTGCTCGTAAAATGTCTAGGGCATTGATGGATTCCACATTTTGCTTAATCAATGCACTAGAAATACGATTAATGACGTACCGCGGGTCTACCCCGGACATACCTTCCTCCAGAAACTCACTTTGCATTTCCTTCAGATCGGCTTCCTTGTATCCTTCGACCTCTTCACCGTCATACATGCGCATCTTTTTGACCAGATCCATCCCCTGTTTCTTCGTCTCCTTCAAGCGGGTAAGCACGGAGAAAATGGCAGCCGTTCTCAGCGCATGAGGCGCAATGTGGATATGTCTCATATCACTTTGATCAATGAGCTTGGCGTAAATCTTTTCTTCCTCAGATACTTTCAGGTTATAAGGAATCGGCATTACAATCATCCGTGATTGCAACGCCTCGTTCTTTTTGTTTGCAATAAAGCTTTTATACTCGGATTCATTGGTGTGAGCCACGATCAGTTCATCTGCACTGATGAGCGCAAACCGCCCAGCCTTAAAATTTCCCTCTTGGGTCAGAGAAAGCAAATTCCACAAAAACTTCTCATCGCATTTCAGCATTTCCTGAAACTCCATCAGTCCACGATTCGCTTTGTTCAATTCTCCGTCAAACCGATACGCACGCGGATCGGATTCCGAACCATACTCTGTAATCGTGGAAAAGTCGATGCTGCCCGTCAAATCAGCAATATCCTGTGACTTCGGATCAGAAGGACTGAACGTACCAATACCAATCCGATTTTCTTCCGATATAAATACCCGCTCCACGCGGACCTTTTCAATATCACCATCAAATTCCGTGCGCAATCTCATCTGGCAGGATGGGCAGAGATTACCTTCAATCCGTACACCCAGCTCCTTTTCAAAATCGGGACGCAGCTCATGGGGAATCAGATGCAGCGGGTCCTCGTGCATGGGGCAGCCTTCAATCGCGTATACGGCTCCCTGATCCGTTCTTGAAAATTTCTCCAGACCACGTTTTAGCAACGTGACCAGTGTCGATTTCCCCCCACTAACGGGTCCCATCAAAAGAAGGATACGCTTGCGAACATCGAGCCGCCTGGCTGAGGAATGGAAATATTCCTCCACCAACTTTTCCAGCGCTCGATCCAGTCCAAAGATCTCCTGCTCAAAAAATTTGTATCGCTTATGTCCCCCAACCTCTTCTACACCAAAAGATTCAATCATCTTGTAAACCCGTGCATGAGCTGTCATCGCCGGCGTCGGGTCTTTCTTGAGTATCTCAATATACTCTCTAAAAGTGCCGCTCCAGGCCAGACGGTTGTTTTCCGCCCGGTACTCCGCAACGCGTTCAAAAATATTCATGCTCGGTTCCTCCCATGACTGCGTAATGACTATCCTCCACTCCTGATGATTATGGCTACACTCGTCACGCCTTTCAGGATATGATGCAATCCCCTTAAAAAAAGTGTAATACATACCTATGCAGATTGATTTCAGAATTGACCTATTTTTTGTGACAGGTCTCTCTGCTTTTTCGAAAAAACCAAGGGATACACTGTGCTAAAATATACAACAACAACGCGGACCTGACGCATTATGGTACAATATAAGCTCGGAATAATGGGATAAAGGAGCGGGAGAAGTCATGGCGGTTCGGCATGAGACGGAGCTGTACGCTCCGGTGAAAGCCTTTTTTGAGAACTTGGGATATGAAGTCAAAGGAGAGGTGCGCAACTGCGATTTGGTGGGTATCAAGCCAGGGCAACAGACACCATTGATTGTGGAGATCAAAAAGACGTTTAACCTGGCGCTTGTGCTGCAAGGCATGCAGCGTTTGAAACTAAGCAGCAATGTATATGTAGCTGTAGAACGAAATCGTGCCAAAAAAGGGGCCGTGAATCAACGCTGGAACGAGCTGGTCGGACTGTGCCGCCAGTTGGGACTTGGCTTGCTCACCGTCACCCATTTTAAAACGAAGCCGCCGCTCGTTGAGGTACTGTGTAAGCCTGCGGCGCATAGCGACAATGTCCACAATGCAGCAACGGTACGCCACGGCTCGCGCAAGGAAAAGCTGCTGCGGGAATTTCACGCACGCAGCGGTGACCACAATACCGGCGGCAGCACCCGACGCAAGCTGGTCACTGCCTACCGGGAAAAAGCGCTGCGCGTAGCCGCAGCCTTGCAGGGCTTGGGGGAAGCTGCCCCGGCGCAGCTCGCTCGCATAGCAGCCGTCAGCACAGCTGCTGCCGTACTTCAGCACAACTACTACGGCTGGTTTGAGCGCGTATCCCGCGGCCGCTATCGACTGACTCCGTTTGGCGAAGCTGCCCTGAACGAGTATGCGGCAGTACTGCAAGAGCATGGCATAAAAACGGCCGCTGAAATAGACGCAGAGCTTGACGAGGACAGTGGACAGCTCCAGATTGCGGAAGCGCCAATCACTTACTCCACCGTTGTTGTGGAAGCGGAGGATGACTGACATGGGGCGGATGGTTTTCGCTAGCTCCGCGCAGTAAATTCGCTAATCGTTTCACCGATCAGATTCATGCCCATAAGCAATTGCTCACGGCCCGGATGGCTAAAATTAAGGCGAATATGGGACGCGCCTTCACTGCCAACCGCACATAGTGCACCTGGCATAAAGGCTACGCCTTTGGGTAACGCCGCCTTTAGCAGCAATGCGCTGTCCAGCCCATCGGGCAACTGCACCCATACATACATGCCACCGGACGGAATAAGATACGTCACGTCTTTCCAAAACGGGCGCTTGAGCAGCTCCAAGATTAATTGAAGTCGAGTCGAATATTCCTTGTTCAGCATCGCTAAGTGCTCGTGCCATTGAAAACGCGAGCTGGTCAGCAATTGGAACAACAACCGTTGGTTCATCGTACTGGATTGCATATCAGCCAGCTGCTTCAAGGCGTACATTCCTTCAATCAGCGGCGCAGGACCAGCAGCCCAACCCGTTCTGAGCGCAGGAGCAACTGTTTTATTGAACGAACCGATATAGAGCACTTGGCCGCCCTGACCCGCATGATCCAGCGCAAATAGAGAGGGGTAAGTCTCTGCAAATTTTCGACTCTGACCATGTGGACTCTTGTCATGGAACTCATTTTTTTGCTTCAAATGCAATTCACCATAAGAATCATCCTCAACTACTAACACCTCATGATGCCTGCACAGGTCCAAAATTTCCTGCCGCCTAGCCGCGCTCCATAAGGAGCCCGTCGGATTCGTAAACGTCGGCGTGGCAAAAAAAAGCTTGGGTCGATAACGGATCATTAAAGCTTCAAGCTTATCAGGAATGACACCTTCCCCATCTGATTCTACAGGAACGATCTGAGCACCCTGCATAGATAGCACTTGTAAACATCCAGGAGACGTAGGGTTTTCGACCAATACCGGATCACGCTCATCCACCATCAGCCTTATGATCAGGTCAATGGCCTGCTGACTGCCTGTCGTGAGGAGGATTTGACCTGGTGGTACTCTTACTCCTTTACGCTGTTCCCACTCTCCCGCAAGCCATGCTCGCAAAGGGAAATAGCCCTCCGGTTCACCATACTGGAGGGCGTCAGGGCCGGAGCCAAACACATCATGGGCCGCTTCTTCCAGCAGCTTCACCGGAAACAGCTCTTGTGCAGGTAGTTCTTCAGCCAGAGATATAAAGGAGTGTCTTCTCGCATTTTCCCGGATATGACGCACTGGAGAAGCCAACATCGCAGCCGTTCGTGAAGCAAAGGAATATTGCATGAACATCCTCCTTCTCCTGAAAAATAGGTCATGATCTCCGGGCTGACGCATCAGGCATATAGCTGCTTCATCTGACGCGCATATAAGGCATAACGTTCAATCGCCTGCGCCCGGCTGGACACGCCTAATTTCGCATAAATTTTACGTAGATAATTATCAATGGAGCGCCGGCTAACTTCGATCTCGATAGCAATTTTGTCATATGTAATTCCTTGTACAATACGTTCCATAATAAACACTTCGGTTTGTGTCAATTCGTCAAAAGGCTCGGATGCCATTAACGGTATAAAGGGCCAGTTTCCACACCGAATCCAATCCATTGGTAAAGAAGCAAATCCTTCGCGCAAACCGTTGATCAAATGGATTAACTGGCTCGGTGATGCCTGTTTGGATAACATTCCATTTGCTCCAAGCGAAATTAACTGCTGAAACAACGTAATATTATCCTCATCCGTCATAATAACAATATGGCTGTCCGGAGACAAGGCCCGCATTTGTGTCAAAAATGGTTCCGCCGTTCCCTCAGGCAACCTGTAGTCCATTAAAATGATTTCCGGTCGAATGGAGCAAGCCAGCTCCAAGCCTTCCGTTCCGGAGGAAGACATCCCTCTGACAAGCAAATCCTGCTGGTCTTCCAAAATAAGCTTTGTTCCCAGCATACTTGTAGGATGGATATCTATGATGACCACCTGCCATACTTTTCTCATATCTAAACCTCCTGAGTTTACAAAAAAATACATAGTTAGTAGCGAAAATAATTCTAAAATTAGGGATTGCATATGTAGAAATTGCGCGAATATGAACGTATAGGAAGCGAAAAACGTTTAAGGAAATTGTATCCTAGGACTTCCTTCCGATGCAATCTCTTTTTCCAATATTTTTATACGACTATTTCGCTTTTGCGAAATAAATAGGCCCATGATAGAATTGGTACTGCAAATAAAGACTGGAAATTTGACTTTACACGGGAGTTGAAAATCGTATGCAAGCTTCACCTGAACGTCCTCCTGCCGAAGCTCGGCGGAGTAATTCAAGAAAGGGGTTACCCGTAAAGGCTTTTCTGCTATTTTGGTTCATTCTTATTATATTAGGTGCTCTCGCAACCTATCTGTATAGCAATCACTTGAAGCAGCAAATGCTAAACGAGATGCAGACCCATACAGACCAACAGATTCAAGCACTCAAATCTGACTATGAAAAGCAACTGACTGCTCTTTCCAAGGAAGTTAGCGGATTGCAGGGAAAAGTCCAGTCCTTCAATGAACTACTGACCTTTACTAAGGATAATGCAAACAATAAGACCGATAACAGCAACAAACTGTATACCCAATTAAACGAAGTCAAGCAGCAGCTCAATACACTTCAGAAAAAAATGGACTTGCTAAAATGAATGTAGACGCAAAACAAGTGAACCGGTTCTTTATGTTGGCCCTTGCTCCTTTTATCGGCTTGTTGGGGTATATTTTGTTAGTGCATCCCTCATTGAGCTTTCCTGGGTCTACTTCTTTGAGTTTGCAAAAAGCTGAAGTCACTCTACAAATGCAATTAGTAGGCAAGCAGCTTGATGAAGCCAAGCAAACGGCAACATACACCTTGTCTACAATTCGCCGGACTTCTGAGCTATACAAGCAAACGACTCAAACGATGAATCAGCTTGTCGTGACTGCCTCTACGCAGTCCAAGCGGCCCGCGATCATCTATGATCGACGCATCACCGCCAAACTGGGGGTTCCCTATGAGCGGGTAGATAGCAATCGGATTACCATTGAATTATTTAAGGTAAACCCGGGAATTTATCATGGCTACGCTATGAAGGTCAAACTTAAAGATCCTACTGCTATGAAAATGTCTTTGGGAAGTGACAAATTGGGTGGCTCGGAAACCACCATGCGTGCAGTCTTGAGACACGGAGCTATTGCAGGCATCAATGCAGGCGGCTTTGCGGATGGAGACGGCAAACGCTATCCATTAAGCACTACTGTCTTGAACGGCCACTACCTTACTGGCTTTCAGTCCAGTTTTAAGGATTTGTCCTTCGTCGGACTGAGTAACGATGGCAAGCTTATCGGTGGCAAATTTTACAGTCAAGGTGCTCTTGACAGCTTAAAGCCTGCCTTTGGTGCTACCTTCGTTCCCGTCCTGCTGCAAAGAGGACAAAAAATGCCTATTCCTGACAAATGGAAAGTCTCCCCCAAGCGGGCCCCACGTACGGTCATTGGCAACTATAAAGATGATCAGTTACTCATTATTGTCGTAGACGGCTACAATGAAAGCGGGGGTTCGGGCGCGACGCTCGAAGAACTGCAAGGAAAAATGTACAATCTAGGTGTTCAAGATGCCTATAATTTGGACGGAGGCGGTTCCTCGTCGCTTATACTTAACGGTCGAGTCGTAAACAAACCGTCAGATGGTAATTTGCGTCCAGTCCCTACTCATTTTTTGTTCTATAAATAGCTATGTGTAGTCTGCTAACAAATTAAATATGCTTGCCGACGTACGGCTCTATCCGAAAAAAAGCATCACGAACGAATGTCGTGATGCTTTTGCCTCATTTAGGAGGAATACTGTGTCATTTCTGTCAGGCATTGAGCACAAATATAACGGTCTTTGAAATCGTTCACTTGTTCTACTGACCCGCAGAATACACATTTTGGACGATAACGCTCCAAAATAATGTGGTCACCCTGAACCAAAATTTCGACAGGATCTCCCTCATTCATTTGATATCTTTTACGCAGTGACTTAGGCAAAACTATTCTTCCCAGCTGATCAACTTTACGTACCACACCGGCAGGTTTCATCGTGATCGTACACCTCTCCTATTGAGTAATAACTTACAATTTTCTTTCCATGCGAAAAACTAGGTACAAAGACACTATTCTTTATGTAGTATTCGCTGTCTTTTTGTCGAATCCTGCTGATCACAGGAAATTTTATTACATTTTTTCATAAAATCATGAACCATATCAAAGTATGGTACAGAATGTCTATAATATTTTTATCGACCGGAAAGCCAATTATCATTAGCCCTCGCTGAGAAATTTCGCAAATTTTTGACCGTACAACCTTTATTTAAGTTCCACTATCATATAGATTTGAGCAATATAGGTGAAACTTTTATTACCAACTAAGGTCCTGGTTCTTTATTCGCATTTATACTTGTTCACTCGATGTTCTTTACGATAAACCTGGAAAATCCATTTGTCTCAACGCTTCATATACGATAATCGCAGCGGAATTCGACAAGTTTAGAGATCTTACTTTATCTGACATAGGCATCTTGATGCATGTATTTGGATTAGCAGCTAGCAGCTCTGGCGGCAAACCTTTCGTTTCTTTACCAAATACCAAGAAGTCTCCATCCTGAAATGCAATATCACTATATCGCTGATTCGCTTTGGTCGTCGCATAAAAAAAGCGACCTTCCTGATATTTCTCCTGCACTTCAGCAAAAGACTCATGATATTCAATGTGGACAGCATACCAATAATCAAGTCCGGCCCGTTTTAACGTGGCATCGTCGGTACGGAAGCCCAGTGGCTTTACCAGATGTAGATGAGTTCCGGTTGCAGCACACGTTCTAGCAATATTCCCTGTGTTAGCCGGGATTTCCGGCTCGACAAGCACAATATGTAATGGCATCACGTTTCGTTCCCTTCATTTTAAATTCATCAGACAAATAACCTACAGTTTAACCAAAGTGTATACATTGAAAACATACACATTCTTTTATTTTAACAAAATCAGACAGATATGAACATCAAACGACAAAAATTTCAACCCACACCACTAAAAGCCTTCCCCTATACACATTCAGGGAAGGCTCTACATTTACATTTTCGATTTCAAATATCGTGTATCGAAATATATGTCCGTGTAATCAACTGTTACGTTGCTTGAATCCGTCCATAAACTCGGCTAATGCTTGACAGTTCTCCAGTGGAACAGCATTGTAGATCGAGGCGCGAAGCCCTCCTACACTGCGATGTCCCTTCAGTCCGATAAATCCGGCCTGTTCGGATTCCTTAATAAATTGTTTTTCCAGATCCTCATTCGCGAGGCGGAAGGTTACATTCATGATAGAGCGATCAGCGCTGTCCACACAACCACGATAGAAGCCTTCGCTACTGTCAATACGGTCGTATAGCAAAGCAGCTTTCTGCTGGTTCACACGCTCAATGCCTTCCAAACCGCCTTCTTCCTGAATCCATTTCAGCACTTCATTCACCATGTATATGGCAAAGGATGGGGGAGTATTGTAGAGAGAGTTATTTTTTTCATATGTGCTATAACGCAACATCGTAGGAATATTGTCCGGTGAGGAAGTCAGCAACTCTTCACGGGCAATCACGACCGTCACACCAGAAGGTCCCAGATTTTTTTGTGCGCCAGCGTAAATCAATCCAAATTGAGTAACATCAAAAGGCTTGCAAAAAATATCACTGGACATGTCCACAATCAAGGGTACGGAACCCGTATCCGGGAATTGCTTAAATTGTGTACCTTCAATCGTTTCGTTGGACGTCATATGCACATAAGCAGTATTCTCAGGCAAGTCCAAGGAATCCACATTCGGAAGACGCATGTACTTCTCATCAGCGGAGGATGCAGCAACATGAGCCTTGCCCAGTAGCTTGGCTTCTTTATATGCCTTGTCCGACCAGCTACCTGTCATTACATAGCTCCCAGTCTGTCCTTCGCGCAAGAAATTTAAAGGCAGCATCGCAAACTGCGTACTTGCACCACCTTGTAGGAATAACACCTTGTAGCCTTGTGGATTGCCCAGCAGAGATAACAGGCGTTCCTGCGCCTCATTATGAACAGATTCATACACAGCTCCACGGTGAGACATTTCCATGATCGACATCCCTGTTCCCTGGAAATCTACGAATTCAGCTTGTACACGTTCTAGTACTTTAAGCGGCAATGCCGCTGGTCCTGCATTAAAATTGTAGGCTCTCTTACTCAACAAATTCCCATCCCTTCTCTACTCTGGTGTGGATATTATCGCTATGATAGCAGTATTCATAAATGCGTTCAAGACTTGTATAAAAATGTTTTCAATTTCATTTATGATGTGACAGAGTTGTGAATGTTAACATATTTAACATCTTTATTCTGTGATTTTCACTTTAATATTAAAAGGTCCCCGGCATAAGACCGGAGACCTATTTTGAATAACAACTGTTACCCGTAAGCTAATGCTTGTTATTCAAAGCAGCTATGCTATCGACTTATTAGCAGTCAAAATACAGGCTGTATTCGTGTGGATGAACACGGATATTCACCGATTTAGCTTCAGAACGTTTGAGCTCTACATAGTTATCAATAAAGTCCTTCGTAAATACGCCGCCTTCAGTCAAGAATTCGTAGTCAGCTTCCAGAGCGTCCAGAGCCTCATCCAATGAACCAGGTACGCTACGGATTTTACCTTTTTCAGCGTCAGACAGCTCGTAGATGTTGCTGTCAAGTGGACCATATCCCAATTCGATTGGGTTCAGTTTGCGCTTGATGCCATCCAGACCCGCCATCAGCATTGCTGAGAAGGCAAGGTAAGGGTTAGCTGTGGAGTCCGGTGTACGGAACTCGATCCGACAGCCTTTTGGAGTAACAGCTGCTACTGGAATACGTACAGCCGCAGAACGGTTACCTTTGGAGAATACCAGGTTAACTGGTGCTTCGTAGCCAGGAACGAGACGTTTGAACGAGTTGGTGCTTGGGTTGGTCAAAGCGATCAACGCAGGTGCGTGGTACAGAATACCGCCAATGTAATGAAGAGCCATTTCGCTCAGATTAGCATAACCACCTTTTTCGTAGAACAAAGGAGTGTCGCCATCGAAAATGGATTGGTGAACGTGCATACCACTTCCGTTGTCTCCGAAGATTGGTTTCGGCATGAATGTTGCCACTTTACCATATTGACGAGCTGTGTTGTGTACAATGTATTTATAAACGAGCAGGTTGTCTGCTGTTTTCTTGAGTGTATCAAAACGGAAGTTGATTTCCGCTTGGCCTGCCGTAGCTACCTCATGGTGATGGCGCTCAATTCTCAGACCTGCTTCTTCAAGCAAACGGCACATTTCACTACGGATATCTTGTTGGGTGTCTACTGGCGCTACAGGTACATATCCGCCCTTCACCCCCACTTTAAAGCCCAGGTTGCCGCCTTCTTCCTTACGGTTCGTGTTCCAAGCTGCTTCCTCGGAATCTACGAAGAAGGAGGAGCTGTTCATGCCGCTTTCGTAGCGTACATCATCAAAGATGAAAAACTCGGACTCAGGTGCAAAAAATGCTGCTGTGCCCACTCCTGCCGATTGCAGAAATGCCTCAGCTTTTTTTGCGATGCCGCGAGGATCGCGGTCGTATTTTTCGCCGTCTGGCGTAGCAATGTCACACAGGATATTCAGTGTAGGATGCTGAGTGAAAGGGTCGATAAAAACCGCTTCTGGATCGGGCAGCATAACCATGTCGGATTCCTCAATGCCACGATAGCCGGGAATGGAAGAACCGTCGAAAGCAACACCGTTAACAAATGTCTCTTCATCTACTTCGGAAGCTGGCAATGAAATATGGTGAGCACGACCAGACAAATCTACAAAACGAAAATCTACCCACTCAATATTATTTTCCTGAATTGTTTTCAATACGTTTTCAACGGACATGTCTTCTTCCTCCCAATTTTTCCGAACATTAAGTCTTATACAACCCTGAAATGTTCATGATCGAATGTTTTTTTCTGTCGTCATTATAAATCTCAAACATGACACGGGTCAATAGCTATGTAAGGTATTTTTTAAACTAATGTTAGATATGCTTACGCCCTTGATAACATTTGAATAGCACAAAAAGCCCGAAACATCGGGCTTTTAGGCAATTTAAATCTCATTACTGCGTTGCAGCAAAACTTTTATGCATTAATGTTAAACATTGGTTTTAAGCAATGGTAGTAGGCGTGTGAAATGTTTTCCCCACAGCAGGAGCCAATATTTCCAAATCTTTTAGCAAATCTGAAAATTGATCTGGGAACAGGGATTGTACGCCGTCACCCGTCATCGAGTTGTCAGGGTCTGTATGCATCTCAATAATTAAACCATCCGCTCCGGCAGCTACCGAAGCCTTCGTCATAGGAACAACCAGTTCACGTCTACCTGTGCCATGGCTAGGATCAGAAATGACCGGCAAATGGCTCAACTGTTGCAAAACAGGGATCGCGGACAAGTCGAGCGTATTTCTAGTGTAGGTTTCGAATGTACGAATACCGCGCTCACACAACATAACATTCGGATTGCCGCCTGCCAAGATGTACTCAGCAGCATTCAAGAACTCATCATAAGTCGAGCTGAAACCGCGCTTGAGCAATACTGGCTTGCCGCAAGTACCCAGCTTGCGCAGCAAATCAAAGTTTTGCATATTACGTGTACCTACTTGCAGAATATCGGCGTATTCCGCGCAGATGTCTACGTATTCAGGTGTCATGACCTCTGTGATGGTCAAGAGATCGTGCTTTTGCCCCGCCTCAGCCATCATGATTAAACCTTCTACACCCGTTCCTTGGAAGCTGTATGGCCCTGTACGCGGCTTAAAAGCACCCCCACGGAGAACTTGCGCGCCTGCAGCTTTGACCAATCCGGCAATTTCATCTATCTGTGCAGCAGACTCAACAGCACATGGTCCACCCATAATGACAAGCTCGCCCCCGCCGATATTTACACCTTTAATAGAGATAACCGTATTTTCCGGATGAAAATCACGGCTGGCCAATTTATAGGACTTCGATATTTTAACCACATTTTCTACGCCTTTCATTTGACGCAGATGTTCAGCCAGTTTGGGCTCTACGCTACCGATCAGTCCGATGATCGTGCGATCCGATCCCCTTGATACATGAGCCTGCAATCCTTCTTTCTCAATAACTTCAACAATAGCTTGAATATGCTCTTCAGGTGTTTGAACACCAGCGATAACGATCATTTTTTTCTTCCTCTCTATAAAACATATTTTATAAACCAACATACAGGTTAATATTATGACACTTAGACGCTTGTTCGCTTTTAAGCTTTTATTCGTTAAAGCAACTATACCTGTTTTAGCTATACTCGTCAAGGCTTAATTATCCCGAATTATTCAATATTCTAACTTAGCGAAGCTAACCGGAAAATATCTACAAATTAAAACAATTTAAAAAGCCGCTATCCGGATGGTTGTATCCGAATAACGGCTGTAATCAATCATATACTATTTCGTTGTTTTTGACTTCTCTCGTACAGGAGGCAGTAGTTTTTTCATATCTATGGTTCGCTGAATCTCCCACGTATCCGGGTTAGCCGCATCATACTGCTCCAAATACGTAATAACCTCTTTGGTAATCAGTGTCGGGGTCGAAGCCCCAGAAGTCACAGCCACTTTGGCTACACCTTCAAGCCACTCTCTCTTCAGCTCGGTTACATCAGAAATACGATAAGCTGTTGTACCAGCAATCTCCTCCGAAACCTGAGCCAATCGGTTTGAATTGTTACTGCGCGGATCACCGACAACGATCACCAGATCCGCCTGTCCAGCCTGCTCAGCTACCGCTTCCTGACGTACCTGCGTCGCCAAACAGATTTCATTGTGTATCTCAGCACCCGGGAACTTCTCCAGCAGCTTCTTCATAATGTGCTTGATGTCCCATTGGCTCATGGTCGTCTGATTCGTGATAAGAATTTTGCCAGCTGGCAACGTAAGACTGTCGATCTCTTCTTCTTTTTCAATCAGATGAACATGATCAGGAGCAATACCGATAGCTCCTTCTGGCTCTGGATGATTCTTTTTGCCAATATAAACAATCTGATAGCCTTCGGCAGACTTCTCCCGAATCAGATCATGCGTCTTTGTGACGTCAGGGCAAGTCGCATCTACCGTAGTCAGCCCCTTGTCTCGTGCCAGCTTCCGAACCTCTGGTGATACGCCATGAGCAGTGAAGATTACAGTGCCGCTCTCTACCTGGCTTAAAATCTCCATACGGTTCGGGCCGTCCAGTGTAATAATCCCTTCGTCTTCAAAGGAATTGGTGACATGACTGTTATGCACAATCATGCCCAATATATAAATAGGCCGGGGTAAGTCCAGATTTCTGGCTGCCTGACGAGCCAATACCATGGCATCGACTACGCCGTAGCAGTAACCCCGGGGCGAAATTCTGAGTACTTCCAAAATGAGCCCCCGCTTTCTTCGACACAGTATACAGCTCCGATAACTCGGTAGCTGTGGGCATCCTAGCCTTTACCGGCCAATTCTATGATGTAGTTGCCTTCCTATTATAGCCTATTCCAAAGGCGCGGAAAAGCTAACCGGGAGCCAGATGACAAATGTCGTTCCTTCTCCTTGGCGCGTAACCACTTCCACAGACCCGTGATGTTCATCAATAATCCACTTGGCAATAGATAGCCCCAACCCAATTCCCTCTGTCACCCCGCGTGACTCATCTGCCCGGTAAAAGCGGTCAAAAATAAAGGGAACCTCACTCTTGTCCATTCCAATGCCCGTATCACTGATCCGTAGGCCCACCTGTCCTTGATAAACAATGGCATCAAATCGGACTGTGCCCTCAGGTGTGTATTTGAATGCATTATCAATGAAAATGAATAGCATTTGCTGCAAATAATCCTTGCTGCCATCCATATAAATACCATTCAGCAACGAAAAATCTCCCACATTCCATTCGGCCGTTCGCTCTAAAAACTGAGCACGACGGGCAACCTCACTTACAAGTGGTTCCAGCGCAACGGGAGTCTTATCGAACGTTTTCCCTGTGTCCGCTCTCGCGAGTGACAACATATCACTCACTAAACGGCTCATCCGTTTGCCTTCATCCGCCATGTCATTTAATGCCTCCATAGAAAGCTCGCGAATCATCTCTTCATCCATATTCGGTCGCTCTCCTGGTTCGGTAGTCCACATTTTGAGCAAAAAATCAACGTTGCCACGGATCGTCGTTAGCGGCGTACGAAGCTCATGGGAAGCATCAGCCACAAAACGGCGCTGTGCACCGTACGCATCTTCCAGCTCCTTGTAAAACACCTCTGTGCGCCCCAGCATGTTGTTAACCGTCCCGATTAATTGGCCAATTTCATCATGTGGTCCGTCATATTCAATCCGAACACTCAAATCATTACTGGATTGAATCTGATTAGCCCCCTCAATGACCTTGACCAGCGGCTTCATAGACTTGCGAGCCAGAAAGAGACCTGAAGTCGCAGCAGCGAGTAATGCAAACAACGAGCCGTATACAAGCACATTTTGTAACCTGTTCATGAGTCGGTCCTGAGAGCCCGTGAATTGTCCTACCTGTAGCAGCCCGACCACCAAGCCCAGCTCCTCGGATTTGATCGGCTGTTGAATAATCATAAAGGAATCCCCATTGACGTTCACACGTCGAATTCCCTCATTTTGAACTGCTCCTGCCGCTGTAGATGGAACAGGGAAGGTGATATTGAGGTCTTTCATATTTTGGGTCGTTTTCGTTACACCAGACGTATAATTGTAAATTTGTACATAGAGCTGTGAGTCATCTATTCCACGTCCCTGCTCTAATCCCAAATCCAGGTTGGGGACTTCAAACAATCCCCCTTTTATAATAAGGCGTAATTGCTTGTTAATCTGTGGCGCCTGAGTCATAAGCTGACTTTTCACTTCATTATATGTGTAGTAATATACTAGTCCGTAAGTAACCAGACCAAAAATGACTAGTACTATAGCCAAGATGCTCGAATACCAGGCCGTCAGCCGCCACCGAATAGACATATTACATATCACCTCTTAAAATATAGCCAGCTCCACGAATTGTACGAATGAGTCGTTTACCGCCATCCTGCTCCGTTTTTTGTCGTAGCATGGCAATATATACTTCCAGCACATTCGATTCTCCACTATAGTCATAGCCCCAAATTTTGTCCATAATCAGATCACGCGACAGAACACGCTTCGGGTTTTGCATGAACAAATGGAGCAGTTCAAATTCTTTGGCCGTCAGTTCCAAACGTTTGCCGCCACGAACCACTTCGCGGGATTCGTTATCCAGTTGTAAATCCTCGAAGGTAAGCCGATTTCCGTTATTGTCCTGTTGTTCGGTTTTACGCCGCAAAAGCGCTCGCACTCGCGCCAGCAGCTCCTCTAGAGCGAACGGCTTAACGAGATAATCATCGGCCCCTAGATCCAAGCCCTTAACCCGATTCTCAACCTCATCCTTGGCTGTAAGCATCAGGACAGGTACTGTACTTCCACCCTCCCGCATACGACGACATACCTCAAAACCATCGACCTGCGGCATCATTACATCTAGCACGACCACATCAGGCTCAGCTGTCAACATTTTATTTAATCCTTCTGCTCCATTGGCGGCTGTCAGCACTTCATAGCCTTCAAATGCCAGCCCTCTGCGCAGCATGGAAACAATTTTTTCATCGTCATCAATGATTAGAATAGTAGAACGCATACACGATCGAACTCCTTTATCTCTTCTTTTCCTTCTATTGTAGCAGGAGTAGACGCGTGTAGCATCTGGCTGCTTCATACAGCAAGAAACGGAAGGGATCTTCCTTCCGTTTCTTACGTGCACTTGTTCATTTTTGTAGAATTTTCATCTTATTGCTGAAGCGTCGAGCTAAAGTCATTTTTGTTGCCAATTTTCAGCTGAACATCTTTTTTCTGCCCAGCTCGTTCGATGTTAAGTGTCAGCGCTGTACCCACTTTTTGTTTTTGAATGAACTGGATCAGCTCTTGTGATGTGCTATAAGGCGTGCCATTCGCTCCGATAATCACATCGTAAGGACGCAGATCGGCCTGATAAGCTGGTGATTTGTATATAATATCCCGTACAACCGAGCCTTCGGTCAGGGATGTACCCAGTTCTTTGGCTACTTCAGGACTCAAATTTAACAGACTTGCACCAATGAAAGGTACAGGTTCTTTCGGAATAGGCTGGTTATTTTTCAGCTTATCGACCACTTCCAAAATCGTATTGGACGGAATCGCAAATCCGATTCCCTGTGCGTCTGCACTAACAGCTACGTTCATACCGATAACCTGCCCTTGCAGATTTAACAGCGGTCCACCAGAGTTACCAGGGTTAATGGACGCATCCGTCTGAATGAGATGCTTGTATTGCGTCGGTTTTCCAGTCGATTCACTATTAATAGTGATCGTACGTTCTTTCGCACTTAGCACCCCGGCTGTTACCGAATGTTCAAAGCCTTCAGGGTTGCCGATTGCGACCATCCATTCGCCGACTTTAGCGTTATCGGAGTCACCCAAAGTTACTGTCGGAAAGTTGTTTTTGCCTTCAATTTTAAGTACCGCCAAATCAAGATCAGCATTTTTGCCCAAGACTTTGGCTTCATAAGGCTTATTAGTTCCCTCTACTGTAACCTGAACCACACTCGCGCCTTCAACAACATGGTTGTTGGTTAGGACGTAACCCGATTTATCAAAAATAAAACCAGAACCAATACCAAGCGGAGTCAGCTGCCCGCTGTTGCTACCTTCATTTTCATTACTGTTACCGCTGCTGCCACTGTCACCATACTGATTACCGAAAAAGTATTGATACAGCGGGTCATTGTAATAAGGGCTGCTTTGTCTGCCACTGCTACCACTGGTTTGTTTGGCAAGCGTTTCGATTTTAACGACTGCCGGCCCAGCCTTTGCCACAACAGATTGAACATCAGCGGTACCTGAAGGCATCACAGCCGGAACTGCGCTTGGAGTCGAGCTGGTGGTTCCTGAATTAGTCGTTTCTCCGCTTTCAGCTGCCGCCGAAGTCAACGCCGTCTCGGGTGTGAACATATTTGTTCGGTCAGCTGTATACATCAATACCGTAATGACCAGCATCCCGGCCAAAAAAGATAAGAATATTGTTTTCACCTGCGACTTGGGCTTATTCGGTTTGAATTGCCAGTTGCCGCCATTCCGACCCGAACCATCCTGTTGCTCAGGCATAGCCCGATGGTAAGAGGGAGGAAGAGGTCTCACTGCCTGCGGTGGCGTAATCTCAACATCCTTTTCCACCGGCTGCCCTTCCTTACGTTGTCCGTCCGATTGAACTGAAGAAAAAGGGCCGTAAGAATAATAATATGAGGAACCGTTCGAATCGTTTTGCCGAGTTGCGTTATCGGTATCAACCTGATCGTTGTCGTTCCGGCGTCCGGAGTTATTATTTTTAAATTCGTCCATTGTATATCTCCTCCCAAACCCTATGCTTCAAGGTGGTGTTGTTTAACTGACTTTATTTTGCACTTTAAACCTTAATTCCACCTTAAAAACAATTAAAAAGGAGATAAAACCTTAGACCTATTGTACCTAATCACTTTTACTTAAAACGAAATGCCCCGGATATAATCCGGAGCATTATCGATTGTATATGCTTTTTTATTTCGTGTTAAAGTTTTCGTCGAACTTTTCGTTCGGTGTTTGAGCATTGTTTTGAATTTTGTTACGGCTGGAGTTTTGAACTTTTTGCGCTACTGCACCTGTACCGCCTTGATCTGTTGCAAATTCTTCGTCATACTTCTCATTTGGTGTCTGGAAGTTGTCTTGAATTTTATTTTGTTCAGACTGCTTTACCTTTTGTGAAACGACACCTACCGTATTGTCTTGTGCAAATTCCGCCTTGAACTGATTTCCTGTGCTTGCCTTGAAGCCTTTGTTCGTGAAAGAACTTCCGCCTTGATTTGGCATAATTCTCAACCTCCCAGTATGTTTTGTGGGATAAGCTTATCCCGCAACATAGTATGTGATGTTGGAAAAAACAATATTCAAGGATTATATGGAAGCATCCAGTGTCGCACTCGGAATGGTTTTATGCGTTTCTATCGCTTTTTGGAGCGATTTTACCATCTTTTCCGTACATTTTCCGTTCCCTTTTTTTATAATTTGAACATCCACATCTTTCTTGCCCCATTCAGAATACACCTGCCGGGTTGTTTTAAAATACAAGTCAATTTTATTGCCCTTAATCGCAGAACCTGTATCTGCTACAATCCCGTATCCATAACCTGGAATGTACAATATGCTCCCCAAAGGAAACGTTTTGGGATCAGCCGCAATCGTAGACAGAGTGTTCTTGTCACGACGCACTTTTACACCGGAATACGTAATACCGTAGCCGGGATGACTTGGCCGTTTGCCAGTCGATTCATAGCCTGCTGTATATCCTGTTGCCGTGACCGTCATGGTCGTAATAACCTGCTCCTCGCGTGGAGCCAAAACAGGTGCGGACTGCCATTTTTTATGCTGGACCGGTTCTTTGTGACCGTAAACTTCATTGCCGGGCAATACCAGACAGGTTGCAATTAACACGGTTCCCAAAATCCGTTTCCATACCAACATGGATCTCATAAAAAACCTCCCCTTGAGGCAAAGGCTTTCCAGAAATCCATTGGTTTATACGAAAAGATTATTATTTTTGAACATCCTGACCTGGATAAAGTCTGCTCAGCTTCACTTTATCTTCAAAAATATGCAGGAGTGTCCGCACTATGGGGGTGTGCTCATCGTCTGTGTGCAATATAATGGAAGCAGGAGAAATCGAAATAAGGGTGCTTACGATTCGATCTTCGACCTCCATTTCTAGTTCAATGCCTGGCATCTCGACAATGATGTCATCTGCATCAGGAGTCGGTATGGGTACCATGGCACTATCCAGAATCGTAAAATTATGTCCGCCTTGGTGAAGTACGTGTACGAGCGGAACTTTGCTTTCCTGAAAAAAAACAAAATATTTAAGCAGCCCCATAAATTCTTCGTATTGCCGATCTGCCCAGAATTCTTCCATGGCATAGTCGACGATTTCTTCAAGCTCTTTTTTATACGCATGGAGCCTAAATTGAATCAGTCCTTCCAAATTGATCACATGAAGCTCCTTAAAATCCTTCTCCAGGAGAGTGGTCAGCTTACCATGACGCTTCAAACGGCCTCTCGGGCCATCATCGTTTAACAGTGAACGAATCATACTGCGAATTTGCTCCGTATCCTCTTTCTCCAGCAGCGAACAGGCTTTGGTGAGAATGAGATTGAGCATCCCCCACTCCTTGACTTCGATAATATAATCCGCTATTGCCGAAGACATGATGCTGTATACACAGGGGAGAAAGCTTTCAAACGCCGAATTGCTTTCTGTGCCCTTGCAGGTCCATGCCACTTTGTTGTCCAGCTGTCTGAAAGTGAATCGAAATCCGCGCCGTGACATATGTAGTCCCTTTGTTCTACTTTTGACCACTTCATAAAACCGGTTGGTTTCCTGATCTCCGTCTGTATTGGTCCACACTGTAAACAGTTCCATTGGCTCACTCCTTTCGATCACTGCTTTCAGTATATGGCGGCCTCTAAAGGGTTATACGAAGTGAACGACTGGAAACAGAAAGACATATCCAAAAGAGGATGATCAAGTTTCAAAAAGCTGGTTTGGCGTGTTATAAACAATTACTGTGATATAGGAAATAACGAAAGACGTTTGAATATTTAGGGTGGGGTATGTTAAGGTTATAGTAATATGAATTTTTCACAAGAGGGAGGAGATAAGATGTTAACGATGCTGAACATGCTGCGTACATTCATGATCGTCATATTGAGCCTCGTTCAGATTTTGTCCCTTCCTGTGACGTTTCATGCGGAAGACACCACTCAATCCCTCCAGTTTACTGCGGGATCTTCTGTCGTGCCTCATGCTGATGTTTCCTCGTTAGAAACAGATTCTCACGGTCTGGAACACCATTCCAAACCAGCTATACGCAAATCCTCCCCTTTACTTCATCTGGTGATCGCTGCGGCCAAATCACTTCCCTTTGTCATTTTGATAGCGCTTGTGCTGTTATTGAGCATCCCTAAACTACGTCTGCCTTTTATTCCTGTCATTTGCAAACTAAAGAAGCAATTATACTTGTTCCCCATCAAATTCACCTCTAGTTATGTGGCTTAACCTCCCTTTGCATGCAGATCACCACATTCGCATGTCTATTTGTTAATATTTCCCAATAGCTGTAATACGTAAGTGTATGTATCAGGTTTTTTACGTTAATTCATAAAATTTAATACAAAAAGAAAGTTTCCATGTCACTCCCAGAGTATGTGATTTATTTCCCATACCATTCATTTAAATAACGTATCGTACAGGAGGCTTTATAAATGGATATTCGAGAGTCTATTTTGCCAGGAATCGGGATTAAGTATCGAATAGATGCAGAGAGTGGCGACCGAATTGTCATTATTATTCATGATGATGGCAGGCGCGAGTTGTATCACTTTGATTACGAGGATCTAGAACAAAGTATTTCTATGACAACCCTGAATGATCAGGAAGCGCGATTGGTAGCCTCCATCATCGGGGGTATGACATATAAGCCCAAACAGCTTGAAAGTGTAGAAATGACGTTTGATGATTTTATTATCGAATGGTATAGAGTGGAATCCCACTATGCAAGTGTCGGCAAATCCATCGGTGAGCTGGATGTAAGGCAAAATTCGGGAGCCACTGTTATTGCCATTGTGGAGAAAAAAGGAATGAAATATGTAAATCCTGGTCCTGAAGTGATTATTAACGATGATGCCACTGTAGTCGTTGTTGGGGAACGCGATCAGCAAAAACGCTTTAAACAAATCCTTATGAACGGAAGCGGGTGATTGGATGGATCATCTGGTATTTGAGGTTGGATTGGCAATTGCTCTCATCGCTGCAGCTGGACTTATTTCCTCCAAACTGCGCTTCTCGGTCATCCCTTTTTATATCCTGATCGGAATGGCAGTTGGGCCGCATGCGATGGAGCTATGGCATTTTGATTTTCGCTTTATCGAAAGCGCCCCATTTATTGATTTTATGGGAAGAATCGGAGTGCTGTTTCTTCTCTTCTACTTGGGTCTCGAGTTCTCAGTAGGTCGGTTAATTAAATCAGGCCGTTCCATTGCCGTGGGCGGCACCATTTATATTGGCATCAATTTTACACTGGGGCTGGCTCTTGGCTTCCTGAGCGGCTTTCCTGTAGCAGAGACACTGGTTATCGCCGGAATTACAACAATATCATCCAGTGCTATTGCTGCGAAGGTGCTGGTAGATCTCAAGCGGACTGCCAATGCAGAAACAGAAATGATTTTGGGCATTATTATGTTCGAGGATGTTTTCCTCGCCGTATACATCTCCATCCTCTCCGGATTGGTTCTTAGTGATTCATCCTCGCTCGGGGGTGTGCTGCTATCAGCGCTAATCGCGCTTGGCTTTATGCTTGCAGTCATTATTATCGGCCGTAAGGCCGTCCCTCTGTTAAATCGGATTCTCCGTATTCGCTCCAATGAGGTATTCGGACTTGTTGTTTTTGGCTCTCTGTTTCTGGTGGCTGGTTTTTCGGAAACGATTCATGTGGCGGAAGCTATCGGCGCCCTGTTGGTCGGTCTGGTACTGGCCGAAACGGAACATGCCAAACGAATCGAGCATTTAATTGTTCCTTTCCGCGATTTCTTTGGTGCCCTGTTTTTCTTCAGCTTTGGACTATCCATCGATCCACTGTCCCTGGGAGGAAACGCGATATGGCTTGCGCTGGCAGCAGTCGTCCTCACGTTGTTTGGTAACATTTGGGCAGGAATGCTGGCTGGGCGTACGGCCTCCTTATCTCCCAAAGCGTCAGCAAATATCGGTCTGACCATTGTGGCGCGGGGTGAATTTTCGATTATCATGGCCAACTTGGGCAAGGAAGGCGGTTTGCTTGATATTGTTCAACCCTTTGCAGCTATCTATGTACTCATACTGGCGATTCTTGGACCCCTTCTGACAAAGCAGTCAAAACCTATCTTTAATATGTTAAACAAAATATTTAAGTTCAAGGACCCCCGCCTACGAAAGGAAGAAAGTAACTCGGCATAACTGCAAAAGCTGGATACGACAATCCATAGGAGGGAAGGCTATGCCGCACGCTGTAAAACATGCCGAAACTCTATGAGGCGGCTTATAAAGCCCACTTCAGGAGATGCGAGCAGGTTCCCTGTCTTTTATACGGTGATTGGTGGAATTACGGCATCCGTCGGTCTGGAATTGTTTTTACATCCGCATGATATGATCGCTGGAGGCGTCACGGGGATCTCCAGACTCATGTCGCTTTATACACAAGAGCATTTTGGGTTACTGCTATTCGTTTTGAACTTGCCACTCATGTTGCTGTATTCTCTGTCTACTCACAAACCCATGCTGCTTCGAGCACTACCCGGCTTGTTCGCCTTTTCGGGCTCAGCCATTATTCTTTCGCCTTTTCCGGCAGTGAGTGGCCATCCGGTCGTATGCGCTTTGGGCGGCGGAATCTGTATCGGTCTTGGCGCAGGGCTGGCAGCTCGTCATGGTGGTCTGCTCGATTCACTAGGACTTAACGAATCTGACGATGGCCGTCCATCCACATTGTTGCTAACACACCGTAAGATTCCATTAATACAGATTGTTATGCTGTGTAATGGTCTGCTGCTCATTACCGCCGGCTTTGTGTTAGGCTGGGAGCCAGCTCTCTATTCAGCCTTATCCTGCCTCGCCGCCTATGAAACGACCCGGCTGATGTTTACCGGTCTGACGCGTATGGTTTGTGTTGTCAGCAAGAAACAGCAAACCGTCGAGGATGCCATATATCGCAGGCTGCGTATACACAGCACACCTGTTGGAGGCTCTGCACAGATAGAGGGTAAGATTAAAAGCGAATCTGAGGATAAAAAAGAACAAATGGTCATCGTTTACAACGTTCAACTGTTGGATTTGCAGCGTTTTAAGGCAGTCATCCAAATGGCTGACCCGCAGGCTGAGATCATGTATATGAAACGATGGAAAACATAGCAAAGTAACACATCAAAAAACGCTTATCTACACTAATCCTTATACATAGATTAGTGATGGATAAGCGTTTTGTAATTAACAATATATTAACGGATATTAATTTTGCATGATAAAATCATGTTCAATACTGCTGGCACTGTCAAAAGTACGAATAATATCATAACGGGTATTGCGCTGTGCCGGAATGTGACCCGTCTCGCGGATCAACTGTAAAATGGATTCGATGTTTACCTTATACGTTGCGCCTGCAGCGGAAACTACGTTTTCCTCAATCATGGTGCTGCCAAAATCATCGCAACCGTAGTATAACGATTTTTTACCGATTTCAGGTCCCATAGTTACCCATGAGGATTGAATATGCTTAATGTTATCCAATACAAGACGACTGATCGCAACGGTCTTCAGATATTCTTCTGGCGTCTGGCGTTCCTTCTTCAGATTGGTGTTGTCTGGCTGGAAGGTCCAAGGAATAAAGGCCAAAAATCCTTCAGAATTATATTTGTTTTCAATGCATTCGTCCTGAGCATCACGAACCCGCAACAAATGCAGCGCACGCTCCTCCATCAACTCACCAAAGCCGATAACCATCGTAGCGGTTGTGTTCATCCCAACCTTGTGAGCCGTTTGCATGACATCCATCCAATCACGCCAAGAGCCTTTGAGACGGCTAATTTTGCGGCGTGTGCGGTCATCCAAAATTTCTCCGCCTCCACCCGGAAGCGAATCCAATCCAGCTTCATGAATGGCTCGAATCGTATCTTCCATGGATAGACCGGATTTTTCCTTCATTTTGTGAATTTCAGCTGGCGAGAAGGAGTGCATCGTAATATCGGGAAAACGCTCCTTAATAGCTTTCAGCAAATCCGTATAATAACTGAACGGCAGATTTGGATTCACACCGCCTTGCATTAGAATTTCGGTGCCACCTACCTCCTGCGTTTCCTTGATCTTCTGAAAGATCACCTCATCCGGCAAAACATAACCTTCATCGGAACCCGGTCTACGGTAAAAAGCGCAGAAGCGACAGTATACGTCACATACGTTCGTATAGTTAATATTTCGTCCGATGACGAAGGTTTTAATGGGATCGGGGTGCATGCGATTCATGACCTTATTCGCCGCGTGACCTATTTTTTCTACCTCGTCTGATTCGAACAAAGCAACGGTATCCTCTAAATTCAGGCGTTCGCCGCGTAGGGCTTTATCTAAAATATGGTCGATTACACTCATGGTGTATCCTCCTTCGCTGTCACAGGGCGACGAAATGAACGACAGGACTTATGAACGAGAATGCTTTCACAAACCTGCGTTCGAACCCTGCCGTAATGTATGTTCATGACTGGCCTTGTATGTTGTCTGTGCTATTTAGCATAGTAAAACCTAATGATAATACTAACATATCTTTAGGTAAGGAACCATACTTATTCCCGCTTCTTTCTGCTTTTCACCTAGGAAAACAGGCAACTGCCAAGCTTATCTCAACATTGCGTATTGCCAAGAAATAACAAAACAGGACTGAAAGTGCCTTTTTTCACACTGTCCTTCATGTCATTCTTATAGAAAACAGCAAGCCTCCTGAAATACTGGAAACTTGCTGTTTAGCACTGTACATATTTGCTCTCGGCGTGAAAACGACAAAGATGCTGCGGATGTGCTAACGCTCTATCGCAGCGCCTCATCCAGATCACTGATCAGGTCATCAATATCCTCCAAACCTACGGAGAAACGAAGTAGTCCGTCCGTAATCCCGCGCTCCAATCGTACACTATGGGGCATAGCCGCATGTGACATCATCGCCGGATACGACAAGATGCTTTCCACAGCTCCCAGACTCACCGCTACAATTGGAATACGTACGCGACTGAGGACTTCTTTTGCACGCTCACCAGAACCCACATCAAACGATATCACTGCACCATAACCGCTGGATTGACGTTCATGAACTTCACGCCCTGGATGATTTTCCAGACCCGGGTAGTATACTGCCTCAATGTCGTTGCGCTCGTTCAGCCAGTTAGCGAGCTTGGCTGCACTCTTTTCGCTGTGAGCCATACGAGCCTCCAGTGTCTTCATACCGCGCATGAGCAACCATGACTCCTGCGGAGCCAGTACGGTACCCAGTCCATTTTGGAGCTGCTTGATTTGTCTCCCAAGCGATTCGGTACGCGCTACCGCAAGTCCTGCCAGCACATCGCTGTGTCCGCCCAGAAACTTGGTCGCACTGTGCAATACAATATCGACTCCCTGCTCAATCGGACGTTGATAATAAGGTGTCATAAAAGTATTATCCAATAAAGTTAAAAGTCCGTTGTCCTGTGCCCAAGAGGTTATTCCTGCTACATCGGTAATTTTGAGTGTCGGATTGGACGGGGTTTCCATATATACAGCCCTTGTATTCTCCTGCAACGCCTCTTTCACAAGGTTGAGGTCCGTCATGTCGACGAAGGTCGTTTCGATATTCATCCGTTTCAAAATGGAGGTCAACAGTCGATATGTTCCCCCATATACATCCTCGGAAACAATGACATGATCTCCAGCGGATAAGAGCATAAATGTAGTGGAGATGGCCGCCATACCTGACGCAAAGGCAAAGCCGCACGCCCCGCCTTCTAATAAAGCGATATAATCCTCCAAAGCTTGTCGTGTCGGATTACCTGAACGGCTATAGTCATGCTGGGGAGGATTAAAAATATCATGATGGTGAAAGGTAGAAGCTTGATAGATCGGGACGCTCGAGGCCCCCGTAACGCTGTCAATTTCAGAACCAAAATGCAGCAGCTTAGTAGCGAACTTCCGCTCTTTGTTCAAATCCTGCCCGATCCTCCTCGCATCCTCTATCATTGCAGCTCTCCTCCTTCTACTTCTTGACGTGCCGCTTCCAACGCCGAACGCAAATCTTCAATGAGGTCGTCTGTATGCTCAATGCCTACGGAGAAACGCAACAGCCTGTCATCTACCCCAACTGCATCTCGAATTTCTGCTGGTATGTCCGCATGTGTCTGCACCGCGGGATAGGTCATTAGCGACTCAACACCGCCGAGACTTTCCGCAAACGCAATGAGCTTAATGTGACGAAGCAAAGGTTCCACATAACGAGCATCCTTTACTTTAAAGGAGAAGATACCTGTATTTCCGCTGGATTGTTTATTTTGAATCTCACGACCTGGGTGGCCTTCGATAGCTGGATAGAATACTTCTGCCACCGCCGGATGCGTCAGTAAATAGTTAGACAGCACTGTTGCATTATGCTCATGTCGGTCCATACGCAGCGCTAACGTCTTCATCCCCTTCATCAACTGATAGCAGTCACTCGGGGAAAGCACGGCCCCTATGGAATTGTGCAGAAAGGAAATTTCAGCTGATAGCTCTTTGCCTTTGGTTACGATTAACCCTGCCAGCACATCGTTGTGTCCGCCCAAATACTTGGTTGCGCTATGTACCACAATATCCGCGCCGAGTTCCAATGGCCGCTGGAAGTATGGTGTTAGCAGCGTATTATCTACAATGGTAAGCAACTGATGTTGTGATGCCCATTCAGCCACCGCTCGAATATCAGTAATCATCATTAACGGATTTGTAGGTGTTTCTATGAATACAGCTTTGGTATTCGGTCGACATGACTGTTCGAGTGCTTCAAGATCGTTCGTATCCACATAACTGGCTGTTACACCAAATTTAGATAAAATACGCTCCAGCAAACGATATGTCCCGCCATACAGATCCAGCGATACTATGAGATGATCTCCCTGTCCAAACAATGCAAATACCGTTTGCAGCGCCGCCATACCTGAGCTGCATGCAAAGCCTGCATCACCAGATTCAAGTGCAGCAGAAGCCTCTTCCAGTACCTTTCGCGTGGGATTGATCGTCCGAATATAATCAAATCCTGTGCTTTGACCCAGACGGGGATGGCGGAACGCCGTAGATTGGTAAATCGGGTAATTAACAGCCCCGGTTACTGGCTCCTCTACTGAACCGATTTGTGCCAATCTACTTTCGATTTTCCACTGTTTCTCACTCATATGAATCCTCCTGTTAACTTCCATAGTGGGTGCTATAACCAATCCTGCAAAAATGGATGTCAAAGACTATACTGCTGCGCTACTGCAAGGTGGTACTGTACAAGGGTAAAGTACAAGCCCCTTTTTTAAATCTGGGGCCCGATATCGTAAGGTGTCTCTTGGTATACATAATAGTTCAGCCAATTCGAGAATAATAAATTGGCATGCGCCCGCCAGATTGAGGGCGGTGTGCGCTCAGGATCATCATTAGGAAAATAATTTTTGGGAACTTCAATATCCATTCCTTTGGCCACATCGCGGTCGTATTCCCATTTCAATGAAAGCGGGTCATATTCAGAATGCCCAGTTACAAAAATTTGTTTACCGTCAAGCGTGGCTACGAGGTACACTCCGGCTTCCTCGGATTCGGATAAAACTTCTAATTCGGCGATATGATCAATATCTTCCCGCCGAACCTCCGTATGTCTGGAGTGAGGGGCATAAAACAGTTCATCAAAGCCGCGTAGCAATTTTACTTTAGGTTTAATCACGGTGTGTGGAAATACGCCAAAGCATTTGTAGTCGAGCCCGTATTTCGGGACATTGAAATGATGGTATAAACCTGCCTGTGAGGCCCAACAAATGTGCATGGTCGAAGTTACATTCGTTTTCGTCCATTCAAAAATTTGCCGGATCTCCTCCCAGTAGTTCACATCCTCAAACTCAAGCTGTTCAACCGGAGCTCCTGTAATGACCATGCCGTCAAAACGACTGTTCTTAATCTCGTCAAACGTTTTATAGAACATATTCAAATATTCTTGCGATGTATTTTTGGATACATGAGACTTCATGTGCACCAGCGTGACGTCCACTTGCAGCGGCGTATTGCCGACCAGGCGCAATAGTTGGGTTTCCGTTGTTTCCTTCGTAGGCATCAAATTCAAAATGGCGATGCGCAACGGACGAATATCCTGATGATAAGCCAAGCTTTCATCCATTACGAAAATATTTTCGCCCTCCAGCACTTCCTTGGCAGGTAGTGTATCTGGAATTTTAATCGGCATGTAAACTCACTCCTTGTTCGGTAAGTTTTGCGAAAATCGTCCTGCTGAGATGCCGGGCATATAATAAAAAGACCTTTCTCTGGTTAGAGAAAGGTCATATTTGTATCCATATGCGCCTCTCTCATCTGTCAGGGCAACGCTCTTTGTACAAAGCGCGCGTCCTGCAAGAATTAGCACCGTGCGATTAAAATCGCCGGTTGCCGGGTATCATCGGGCTAGTCCCTCCACCTGCTCTTGATAAGATTTCGCTATATTCATTTTGGGTTCACAAAGTTCTTGTTGTTCACTTTAATGCATCGGCTGGGCTTCGTCAAGATGGGACTTTTAAATTTGTGCCCTGCAATCACATTTTGTCTACCTTTTCCATAGGTTAAATCATATCCCTCCTTTCGCTGAAGCTCTTGCAACTACTGTTGATTTAGCCCATGATTTTGCGCTTGAAAGGCCGTAGGCCGAGCGTTATACTATACAAGTGCTATTAGGCAAAAATATGGAGCAGTAGTGCAGATTTGAGTGTTTCCTGCGATACTGTGGCAATCTAAAAAAGAACATTTGAGAGGTGAATCCGGAATGGAAGGCGACCCGAGTCCGAGTAGGCGGCGATCCCTGAACAACAGCATAGGAATGACTTCAGCTTGCCGAAAGACGGGACGCCAGGCTCTGCATGCTCCAAAAGCCTCCGGCTTTTGATGAGAATGCACGCTTACCCGCACCGGCTAACTGGCTAACTGAGTTCATTCCTTATGCTTAAGGTAAACGTATTTCCGTTACGACGGAGCATAAGGAGTGACATATATGAAAATCCGTTTGGTCAACAACGGGGTTTTTACCCCTGTCGAAGAAATTGAAATGGCGCTTACTGCACCGGCAGAAGGTTTTTATTGGATTGATGCCGATGTCGATGATTTGGCAGTGCTCCAACCTTTATTTTCCATGCATGATCTTGCAGTAGAAGACTGTTTGAGTGAAGAAGAACAACGTCCGAAGATCGAAATTTATGAAAGCCATTATTTTATCGTTGTAAATAGCATTCGTTTTGATGATGAAGAAATATTTTTGCGAGCTTTGAACATCTTTCTCGGCCGCCATTTTATCATTACGGTGACCAAGCAGAAAATCAATGAGCTTCGTACCCTCAAGCCTATGCTGTGGGAGCAAGAAGTCAGCCAGCCTGACCGTTTTATGTATCTGCTGGTCGACTTGATTGTTGACAACTATTTTCTGGTTGGTGACCGGATTGAGGTCCGCATTGAAAAGCTGGAAGAAGATATTCTAATGCATACGAAAAAGTCGCATTTGAACGAAATCATCGGCTTACGAAGTGAGATTCTGTGGCTGAAAAAGGTGCTGGGTCCACAAAAGGAAGTCATCAATACCCTGAACAAACGGGATTTGCGACTCATCGACGATCAATTGCAAAAATATTTCAGCGACATTTATGAAAATGCTGTGAAAATTTCGGAGACTTTTGAAACTTACCGCGATTTGATGGGTAACCTTCGAGAAGCTTATCAATCCAGTATCGCCAATCGTGCCAATGAAATTATGCGTGTGTTTACGGCAATAACGACCGTATTTATGCCATTGACGGTCATTACCGGAATATATGGGATGAACTTCGATAATATGCCTGAACTTCATACACGTTATGGCTATTTTGTCGTCATTGGTATTATGGTGGCACTAGGTGTCAGTATGTTCTGTATTTTCCGCAAGAAAGACTGGGTTTAAAAAGAAAGGGGGAAAAAGTACGGAGTTGGATACCTATTTCGATTTTCAAGCTTGATCATAAAAAGCAGCAGCCGTGTCCTATGAGGAACTGGCTGCTGCTTTTTAGTCTGTTGGACCCTGAATGTACTTTAATACTTTAGCTTTATCCAATCAGTTCTATATTATCCAACATGTCGGTCGGGTAACTGCTGATGGCGAAACCGTATACGGATCAGACGCAGACGCTCATAAATTTGATCCAATCCTGTTTCTGTCGCCTTTTCTTCCCCATACACTTTCAGCATGACAGGCTTGAGCAGCGTATCCCCCAACTCTTCATAAGCAGACCAGATGGCTGCCTGCTCCTCCTCAGATACATTCACCAATTCCTTGCGGATCAGCTTCTCCATATCAATACCATCCCTGTCCAAATGCTCCACAGCTTCAATCATTTCTCTACGATGCAAACCTGTCTTCATCCCGATATGCTCCAGTGAAAGACCGTCCGAAATGCCTTCGATAATCGTTCTAGTTAGGCTGAATTTATTCAGCTCCTGCCTGTATTGGTTCTCTTTTTGCTTGTATAGCCATGACAAAAAAACTTCTTCTTCCAGCGTCTCTGTTACCCAGTTCAACGGAAATGGCGTGGTCCGGTCATTTTGTGTCGTAATAGCCAATAGCTCCGTCCCATATTGCGACACCTTACCCTGACCCATACCAGGCAGCTCCAACAATTCTTCTTCGGTATGGGGAAGATAGACGCTAATGAGCCGAAGCAGCCGATTCGTAGCAATAAAATAAGGCGCTTTTCGTTCCGTTGCTGCTTTTTGCCGTCTCCACATTGTCAACTGCTCATACACTTCATCACGTGGAAACAAATCACTGTAACAATACAGCTTTTGCAGCGTTTGTCCTCGTCCTGATGATCCTTCTTGCTCATGAAATACGCCATGGATTAAGGGCCTGTAGCCCTCAGCCATTTTGAGCGCCAGCTCATGACGGTATACATGCAGTAATTCCTGCCACAAGCTGCCCTCATACCAAAGGTCGTCTATACTTTCATCCGGGACATGGTGTGTGCTCCAGCCTGCACTCCATCCCCCTTCATGTTGCCCAATCCATACCTGAGCAAAGTCCTCATAGCCCTGTTCATTCCGTTTGGACAAGCGATTTAAAAATACAATCTCCATGATTTCTTCCTCCCTCATATCGTTGAAAGACAGTCCCGCACAACACAAAAACGCAAAAAAAAGCACCTATCCTGCGTATTGCAAGAAAGGTGCTTCCCTTTTTGAGCCGTACTATGCTGTTGCCTATATAATAACCGTACCTTGGAGTGCCGTCAACCATAAATTCTAATGATTCAGCTTTTCCTTTGCCAATGCCAGAGCACCGCACAATCCAGCATTGTCACCCAATCCCGGAGATACGATATATTGCTCAATATCTGTTGTCAGACTCGAATGCTGTACGTATCCGTTCAAAAGTTCTTGAAGCTTGGTACGAATGAGCGGGAACAGTTGGTCCTGCTTCATCACTCCCCCGCCCATAATAATTTTTTGCGGTGACAGGATTAATACATAGCTCATTAAAGCCTGTGCCAGATAGTACGCTTCCATTTCCCAGGCTGCGTGATTGACAGAAAGCTCATGTCCTTTAACCTTCCATCTTTTTTCGAGCGCAGGACCTGCTGCCAGTCCCTCCAAACAATCTCCGTGATAAGGACATGTCCCCTCGTAAGTATCTTCTGGGTGACGACGTACCAGAATATGCCCCATTTCTGGGTGGGATAATCCATGTATCAGCTTTCCACCAACCAAAGCACCCGCCCCGATGCCTGTACCTATCGTAATATACAGACAGTTGTCCAATCCCTTGGCGGCACCCCAAATAGACTCACCAAGTGCTGCTCCATTCACATCCGTGTCAAACCCCATAGGCACGTCAAAATGCTGTTTCAGTTTGCCAATTAAATTGTAATTTCCCCAATGTGGCTTTGGCGTTGTTGTAATATAGCCATATGTATCACTGCCTTCGATTGGATCAATCGGCCCGAACGAGCCTACACCCAATGCTTCAATGCCCTTGCCTTCAAAAAATGCGATGACATTCTCCATTGTTTCTGCTGGGGTGGTCGTTGGAAAGCTTGCTCGTTCCAGTACCTCCCCATGTTCGTTACCAATTCCACATACAAATTTGGTACCGCCTGCCTCAATTGCTCCCAATACTGTCATAGTTGCTGTTGTCCCCTTTCAATAATCCGGTTCTCTCTCCACTATATTCACCTGAAATGTGCCCGAGGTCAATCCCCTTATCGCAATTGTATATAATCCTTCACATGACTATACAACTCCCTTGACATAACGGTATAAAAATAAGGACACTAACGCACCCAGCGTCAGCATCCCTATAAACTTACTTCACTTAAATTGTCCGTATCAAGCCTAACAGCTTCATTATGATCCGGTTGCGACACCCATCAATGTACACAAGCTTTTCATTTCAAGCTGCTCAAACTTGTCTACAATTTGCACGTGATCCAGCGTCAGCAGACAGCTATCCAAAGCACATGCTACAGGTACACCGCAGTGAATTTCAGCAAGCTTGCGTGAAAGATGCAGCATATCCAAATCACTCTCAATTTTTTTACGGACCGAGGGTGTTAATTGATCCAAATTCTCCAGAATGCCTTCAATAGAGTCGTATTCCTGCACCAGCTTGAGTGCCGTTTTCTCACCAATACCTCGTACTCCTGGATAATTATCGCTTGCATCCCCCATCAGGCCTTTAAGGTCCACCACTTGGCGTGGCTTAAGCCCTTTTTCAGTCAGCAGGGTCTCCGGGGTGTATACCATATAATTGCCGTGCCCTTTTTTCATAATAATGACCCGTGTCCGATCATCCACTAATTGAAGTAAATCATGATCTCCCGAGAGAATCATTACATCCATGTCCTCATTTTGCGAATAATGGCGTGCAAGCGTACCGATACAATCATCGGCTTCAAAACCTTCCGCTCCAATGTTGGGAATGCCGAGGCTGTCCGTCACTTCCCGAATCAATGTAAATTGGGGAATCAAATCATCTGGTGCGTCGGCTCGGTTTCCCTTATACGCAGCAAAATGTTCCCCACGAAATGTCGTTCCGCCCATATCCCAGCAGCAAATGACGTGTGTAGGATTAAACGTTTGGACTGCATCCCAAAAATATCGAATAAAACCATATATGGCGTTCGTTGGCACTCCAGCTTTTGTACGACGGATATAACCGTTTGCGGCGGTTGCATAATAAGCGCGAAATAGCAGGGCCATGCCGTCAACCAGCATTACGGATTGTTCATTGCGTTGTGTCACAGATTGTATTGCTCCCATTCATCATAATATTTAACCCCCACAGTATAACATATCGTGGGGGTAAATTGGGCGTTATTGAGCTCCCCATGTGCCCTCAAATGTTTCCTCTTTGAATCCTACCGTTACTTTGTTCCCGTCGGTTACAATCGGGCGTTTGATTAATCTTCCATTCGAGGATAAAAGCGAAATTTGCTCTTCACGGCTCATGTCTCCAAGCTTATCTTTCAGCTTTAACTCTTTGTATACCTCACCGCTTGTATTAAAAAACTTTTTCAGCTCCAGCCCGCTTTTGCGAATCAAGTCTTCCAATTCCTCCGGGCCGGGCGGTTGTTCAAAAATAGGAATAAGTTCCGTCTCATGTCCCTTGTTTTGCAGCCATTTCACTGCATTACGACAGGTACTGCATTTAGAATACTGATATACTTTCAGTTGGCTCATCGCTAGATTAACCTCCATTTGGTTTTCATCGCTTATTTATATTTTATTCTGGATGATATTGCGCTCTTAATAGCTCCTGCATTTCAGCCATATCGTTAGGTAGAGGAGCATAGAACGTCAGCCGCTCCCCGGTTACAGGATGCTCCAAGGATAGCTCTGAGGCATGCAGAGCCTGTCGAGGCATCTTGGCATCAAGCTGATCATATCGCTCACGTTGCGCAGCGTCATCGGGTGTAATCCGATACATTTTATCTCCGATCAACGGACAACCGATATAAGTCATATGCACTCGAATTTGGTGCGTACGCCCGGATTCCAACTTTAGCCCAATGCGACTTCCCCCGTTCCACACTTCCTCCAGCTTATACAGCGTAAGGGCAGGATAACCATCCGGGGTCACCATACGTAAATGGGGATCATCCGGGTTGCGGTCAATCGGTCCGTCTACCTTTCCTTCCTGCAGCTCAGGCCGTCCATGCACCAGAGCTGTATAGCGCTTATCCACCGTTCCCGCAATCATTTGCTCAGAAATATGCTGGTGTACATACGGATTTTTGGCTACTACCAGCACACCCGTCGTCTCCTGATCAAGACGATGGACAGGACGAAACCGGAACAACTCTCCCTTGGCCTGCCAATAATGCACAACCCCATTAGCCAGTGTTCCTGTGTAATGACCGTGAGTCGGATGGACAATCATGCCCGCCGCCTTGTTCACCACTAACAGATGTTCATCCTCAAACAATATCTCAAAAGGAATGGGTTCAGGTAAAATATCATCAGAACGCTCACGCTCCATACGAATTTCTACTCGATCCCCGGACTTCACCTTTACGCTGATGTACACACGTGTCCCGTTCAGCATAATACCTTGCTCGGTCAGCTTGAGTTTGGATATTAACTTTCGAGAAATGTTCATACGTTTTTGTAAAATAGTCTTCAACAGCATGCCCTCCTCCTCAGGAGGGATCGTATATACGATAGGTTCATAATACAAGCTCATCACAAATTCCCGGTTGCCTCCTTATTTGCGGAACACTTTTTTGCTGCGCACATATTCGACATCGGGCACACCCTGACGGACATTCGCTGTACGAGCAACGGCAAAGAAATAATCAGAAAGGCGGTTCAAATACCGACGTACCGCCGGATTAATGTCCGTATGTTTACCTAGTGTAACAGCACGGCGTTCCGCGCGTCGGCAAACTGTACGGCAAACATGAAGCGTTGAGGATAATGTGCTACCACCCGGTATAATAAAACGCTCCACCTTCGGATTTTCCTCCTGACATGCATCAATCCAGCCTTCCAGACGCTCTGCCAGCTCGTCTTTCACCTTATATTTGCTTTCACTAATTTTAACAAACGCCAAATCCGAACCACAATCAAACAGCTCCTGCTGTATTTCTTCCAATTGAGTCCGAATATCCGTAAACTCTTCCCCTTCGGCAAAGCTGATCGCTTGTCCTACAAAGCTGTTCAGCTCGTCAATTGTACCGTATGCCTCCACACGATCATCATCTTTGGACACTCGACCGCCGATCACAGAAGTTTGTCCTTCATCACCTGTTCTAGTATATATCCCCATTTCATTCCATCCCCTTTATCATTCCGTAAGTGCTTTCAGCACCTTGATGGCTTCTTCCTTATTGCTTGTACGAGGCGGCACGGTAGCAAATAATGTTTTGGAGTTATATTTTAGCTCCTTAAACATCTTCATCTGCTCCACCGGAATTCCGAACAAATGAGTTTCCTTGCTTACATCTGATCCTTCTTCCTCCTGCCCCTTCTTCTTAAATACGCCGCCCTCGAACACGCCCCGAGCGTACGTCTTCTTGTCAAAAGCATCATCTAACGGCAGATTCGAGCCATTCTGTCCATACAGCTTCATGTCCTCTTCCGGCAAAAGAAACAGATCATGCTCCCCGGCCGCATATTCTACAACCAGCTTCTGCTGGTTATACAGCGGACTGACCGAAATCTCAATGGTCGGAGCCTGTTCGCCCAGCTTATCCTTAAGCTTTTGTGCCAGCTCCTCACGGATGACTGAGGCATCCCCTTTATCCATAATAAAAATGGAGAAGCTGTCCTTGTCCCGTCCCCCACATCCAGCCAATAATACAAGTGCAAGCATTCCGATGATCCATGGCGATAGCCTTTTTAGCCCTGCTCTCATATGTACGCCCCCTCTTCCATGCCATTAATATATCATAAGTTGTGAACGCAAAAAAAGAAGGCCCGACGGCCTTCTTCTTACATTTGGCTGACTTCATACGGTTAAACCTTGCATTCCGTACCATACAGCTTCATATATTCATTGATTTTCAAATCGAGCTTGCAACTGATCTGGATAACAAGATCAGAGGTGAAGGACTGCTCTTCCTGAAATGTCCGCATCATCTCATTGCGCAGGAACAAAATTTCATCTTCCAGGGAAATGTCGTATCCTATTGAACTAGATGAATTATATCCAACATATGACATGAACATTCCTCCTACAATTGGAAAATTGAACTTCCTGCTTCCGATTTCAAATTATAGCATAGAAATTTAGAAATAAAAGACTATTTTTTATGAATTACCCATAAAAAAATAATTTTAACCTTCTTTTCTTACTTTTTCTACAAAATGACCAATCCGATCCAGTGCCTCCGTCAGCTGAGCAACAGAAGTCGCGTATGAGCAACGAAGATAGCCTTCGCCTCCCAAACCGAACACATTACCCGGTACAGCCGCAACTTTAGCCTCTGCCAAAAGACGCTGTGCAAATTCATCTGAGCTGAGTCCCGTGCTTTGAATACTAGGGAAAACGTAAAAAGCCCCTCTTGGCTCATGGCACTCCAGGCCGATTTCCCGGAACCCTTCAACCATCAGACGGCGACGCTGATTATAGGCTTCTACCATACGATCTTTCTCACCCAAACCATTCCGCAAGCCTTCCAGTGCCGCAACTTGACCCATAGAAGGCGCACACATTACGGTGTACTGATGGATTTTGAGCATAGCGGCAATCAGATCTGGATGCCCGCATGTATATCCAATACGCCAGCCTGTCATGGCGAAGGCTTTGGAAAAACCACTGACGAGAATCGTACGATCCATCATACCAGGCATAGCGGCAAAACTGACATGCTTTTCTCCATAATTCAATTCAGCATAAATTTCATCAGAAATGACGATCAAATCATGTTTTTCCACGACTTCTGCAATCGGAAGCCAATCCTCATAAGTCATCGTAGCCCCAGTCGGATTGCTCGGATAGCATAAAATCAGCACCTTTGATTTAGGTGTAATTTTTGCCTCCAGTGCCTCAGCCGTCAGCTTGAATTCATCCTTAGCAAATGTTTCAATACCTACTGGAATCCCGCCTCCAATCGAAGTGATTGGAGAATATGAAATGTAGCATGGCTCGGGCACGAGAATTTCGTCGCCAGGTACAATTAACGCACGCAAAGCAAGATCAATCGCCTCGCTTCCCCCAACGGTTACGATAATCTCATTTTTGGGATCATAACGGACTTCAAATTGCTCATTCAGATAATCACTAATCGCTTCACGCAGTTCTGGCGTTCCCGCATTAGACGTGTAGCTGGTAAAACCTCGCTCCAATGAATAGACACAGGCTTCCCGCATATGCCAAGGGGTTGTAAAATCCGGTTCGCCTACACCAAGGGTAATAATATCCTTGTTGCCACCCACCAAGTCAAAAAACTTACGAATACCCGAAGATGGGATCTCGCGCACCAACGGGGACAAATAGGAACTCATGGCTTTGTTGCTGTCGGTAAATGCTTCTGTTTTGAGATTCATCATGATCTTCCTTTACGGCGAAATCATCAGACGATTATCTTCCTGATGGTCCTCAAAGATAATTCCGTCCTGCTTGTATTTTTTAAGCGTAAAATTAGTCTTGGTAGACAAGACCGAATCAATAGGCGACAGTTTTTCCGACACAAAATTAGCGACCTCACGGAGATTGCGGCCTTCAACCTCTACCAGTAAATCGTATGCTCCGGACATGAGATAGACCGATTTAACTTGCGGATACAAATAAATCCGTTCTGCAATCCCTTCAAAGCCTCTTCCACGCTCAGGTGTAATCTGTACTTCGATCAAAGCGGTAACCTTTTCGTCGTCGACTTTGTCCCAATTGACTACAGCGGCGTATTTGACGATCACATGTTGGTCTTCGAGCTCTTTAATTGAGGTGCGAACATCCTGCTCGTCAACCCCCAGCATAGTAGCTAATAGAGTCGGTGTTCTTCTTGCATCTTCTTTTAACAATTCCAGCACTTTTAATTTCAATTCATTCAGTTCTGTCATTCTACATAAGGCCTCCATCGAAAGAGATTACTATACATCATACAATACGCACTTTAAACCTGCAAAGAAAAACCGTCCACTCCGGTAAACCCGGCAGATGGACGGCTGTTATGGGAATCTGCTTCGAAAACAGAAAATCCCGTTTACATATAATAAGGGTTGTTTTGATGAGTAGACTGTCCTTGCTGGTGCATAGATTGGCCATATACTCCCGCAGATGCCGACTTTTGCTGAATGAACTGTTGGCATTCTTGTTGGGTCTTGCGAGCTTCTTGAATCTGTTTGTCCAAATCGATGCGCAGTGCTTTAGTCGGAGTGGCATACATATTGTTTTGGCTCATCAGATGATACAAATCACCTTGCAGACGCAATGTATCATTCGTAAGGTCGGTGAACATCTGACGCACAGACGGGCAATTGGATTCTGTCGTCGCCGTTGTGTACTCGCGCACCGTACGTTTCATATCAGCAAGAATGGTATAGAGCAAATCTTCTTCGGGCATAAATGACATATTGTTTTGTGAATACATTCTGTCAAACCTCCTTTATTGTAAACCCAAATTACTGCTGCGGTTGCATTGGGGCAAGCTGCTGATGCTGTTGAAGAGCATTAGAAAGCAAATTCAAGTGGTGCTCATGAGTTCTTGCCAGTTGCAAACAGGCTTGTTGGATGGCTGGGTGCTGAATAGAAGCCGCTGTCGCCGCACTTTGTTTGAGTAGTAGTTCTTCATTGGAAATGGAGTCTACGATGTACTCCAGCTCTTTACCTGACAAGGGTTGCATGTTCGTAGATTGCATAATCTCTGTGCCTCCTTGAATGTTTTGTTGCACGCTGGTTATCTTGTCCTTTTGTCGAAATACTATGTACACCTAAGAAATACTACATATTACCTTATGAGGAGTGCTATTTATATGGAATTGATAAGCGGGAATACATATTGGCCGAGTACCTTGGAGAAATTGTTGGATTTCCCGCCTTTGTCAGAGGATTTAAATTGTGATGTATTGATCATCGGTGGCGGGCTGGGTGGATCCATCTGCTCCCGACTGTTGGGAGAACGACAGGTAGACGCCGTGGTTATTGACAAACGCAAGCTAGTACATGGAAGTTCTTCGGCCAATAACGGACTGCTGCAATATAGCAATGATAAGACCTTAACTTCCTTCATCAATACGTTTGGTGAAACGAACGGTGTACTGTTTTACCGTATGTGTAAAGATGCTCTGGATCAGTTGGAAAAACTGTCTACCACGCTGGAAATTGATCCGTCTTTTACACGCCGAAGTAGCCTGTACTATGCAAGTACATCGGAGGATGTGCAGACACTTCAGGAAGAGTACAAACAGCTAACCCGGTTTGGATTTCCCGTCGAATACTGGGATGATCAACAGATTGCTGCCCGATTTCCTTTCCGAAAACCAGCAGCTTTATACACACGCGAAGATGCCGAGGTTAATCCATTTTTGTTTGCCCAAGGACTGCTGCGATCCGCCAGCCGTCTTGGTGTTCGCTTATACGAGCATACAGAAGCTGAGCATTTTGAGTTCAACGATAATGAGGTTGTTTGTCATACCAGCGGTGGGATTATCCGAGCGAAAAAAGTTATTTTTGCAACAGGTTATGAAACACAAGAGATTAAAACAGACCGCGGAGCCGTTCTGGAAAGCTCATATGCTATCGCCACCAATCCAATCGGAGATACACCCTTGTGGCATGAACAGTGTCTCATCTGGGAAACCGCTCGTCCTTATCTATACATGCGCTCCACACCGGAAGGACGCATTATTATTGGTGGTTTAGACGAACCTGTACTGGACGCCAATCAACGTGAAGTCAGGCTGCTGCACCAACAGCAAAAGCTGCTACAAACATTACGGGAATTTTTTCCGGGTATACCATTTCAGATCGACTTTGCATGGGCTGCTGTATTCGGCTCCTCTCAAGACGGTTTGCCGTATATTGGTCCACATCCGCGTTTTCCCAACTGCTACTTTTTGGAAGGTTACGGGGGAAATGGAGCAGTCACGAGTATGATGGCCGCACAACTTTTGGCTGATGAACTGACGGGCACACATCGACCTGAAATGGAGCTTTATTCTCTGACCCGTACTACCAAGCCCTCGCCCGAAACAACGGAACCGATGGTTTAACATATGGAATACAAAAAGAACCTCCTTCCCCTATAAGTGGGTCTGGAGGTCTTTTTAAATATATTTTCAGACTATTCGGTTTGCTTGTGCCAGCGTCGTGCGTGGGAATGAGACTGGCTCTGCTTCGTCTTTTGTTCCATTTTCAGCACACTTCGCATAAAAAACCATCCGAGCACTGGCATCAATGCCAGTCCAATCAACAACCAGATCATCGCCGTGGGAGCCTTGCTGATACTTAGGACACCCAAGAAAATGAGTGTTCCGGTCAATCGGCCTACCATTAAGCATAGTTCGCGTAGTACAACCAGTTCCACTCTCTGATTGGCATCTCCTTTACTCGTACCCATTAAATCAAAGCTGGCAGAAATCATGGGAATTAAATACAAGGGCATAAATAAAGCGGTGCCGATCCCCATAATCAGTAGTGTACTATACTCCATACGCCACAATAACGGTAAAAGCGCGATCACCAACAATACGGCACCCAACAGCATACCCGCCGAACGATAGTGTGGCTTGAGCCATTTTCCGACAGCCCAAAAGCTGAAAAATGAAACCGCCGATGTAATAAGTGAAAACTGCGCCAGCTTCCATTCCTGTTGAGTAGCTACATACACGAGCAGCGTAATCAGGAAGGCAAATACCCCTTCACGGATGCCCTGGGAAACAAGCGATAACGACAACGGACGCCACATACTCCCTTTTTGTGACAATCGCTGCTTGGGCTCCTTCCAATTGTAATTTCCTGTCGGCTTGCGCTTGCGAAGAAAGAAACTAAGCACCACTCCTACGACATAAAAAGCCAAGGAAATACTGAATATCACGCGGTAACCTGCGTCATCCTCCATACGGGCAATAATCCAACCGGACAGCCAAGGTCCCACTATACCGGAAAACGAGCCTAGCAGACCCACCCATCCGTTAAAATGATCACGACTTGCCTGATCCGTGACTTCGAAAAAAATCACATTAAACGCCAGCCAGAATAAACCTAATGCTGCACCCAGCAACATCCCGAGCGGCCATATGTAGTTCACAGCCTGCGGTCCCGTATATAACACGATCAGATAAAATAGGCCGGATAATGCGGTCCCCACGCGCAGGGCATTCATTTTGTTATGTTCCTTGACCCACTTTCCAGCCACCCAGACCATAATTCCCAGTGCAATTTGTTGACTGACATTAAACCAGCCGATCATCGCGTAATCCTGCCTGCTTTTCCACAAATACACGTTAAGAAATGTGCCTGACAATGCTGCTGCAAACACAAACAATCCATTCAAGCTTAATAGCAGAATGGATTGTCCGTTCAGGTTTGATTTCAATGCAGTTCCCCCTAACCGAAAAATCACCAATCAGCTTATTTCAAGCCAGCTTGTTCAAAGATTTCTTCGATTTAAGATGCCCGTATTGAGCTTGGGCCTATCCGGGGGATTGCTATTTAATTGTTGGAAATATTGCTGAGCTTCTCCAGCATCCGCAGTCGGTCATTCTCCGATAGTGTCTGCTGTACATGGAAGCAGCTAGGGCACACATAAACATTCAAGATGAACGGCAAATCCAGAACAGGCTTGCCAAGCGCTGGGGACATCGATGGTTCAAAACCTTCTCTGGTTACGGTTTGCGAACCTGCATGCAGCATGTACTCCCCACATTGAGAACATTCAAGAACCTCATCTTGTCTGTCGAGTATTTGTTCAGCACCTTGTTCATAAGCCATCAGATCCGCACCGCTTTCTTCAAATTTTTGCAAAGTATGCAGCACAGGCAACTTATGAAGCTCATTATCCTGCAACAACGGTGCATCAACCGGTTTTTCAACTACGATTTCATCCTCTGCCTCATATAAAATATCCTGCTCCTCATCATCACCGAGCTGAATACTCAATGTACGATAACCCTTTAGGTCTTCTTTTCCATGAGAGTGGGGCGCCGGGGTGACAGAAGCCACATGATCATGTTTCGTCTCTTCATGTCCATGCTCACCAGCATGTCTATGCACAGGTGGAGAAACAGACTCATCTTCATCATCGGTGATGTCAGAGTACCCTTTCAGATCATTATGGCAATAAGGACACTCTTCCTCAGGCCCTAATTCTTCATCCCAAATAATTTCCATGTTACACCATGGACAAATAGTCATTTCCAAGCTTAATCATCCTTCCGTTCCAAGCGTATACCAAGCTCTAATATACAAGATGTGTCAAGTTACACTGGCACCGATCACATAAGATAAAGATATGGAAATAATCATGGAGAACAAGCCGACAGCACGATTATCCTCTTTAATCTGTTGATCGATAGAAAATACTGGTGTCAGAAACTCAAAAAGAAAGTACGCCGCAAGAAGCAGTAAAAAGCCAACGAACGACCAAATCATCGTATCATACACACTAGATTTGGCTTCCATCGCAAAGCGGAGCACGTTGCAAATACCAAACATTTTCCCTCCCGTAGCCATGGCTACCGAAACATTGCCGCGCTTGATCTCTTCCCAGCATTTATAGCGGGTTACCAGCTCAAAACACGACAAAAATACAATTAGCTCCAGCACCGCCACCGAGAAATAACCCAGCATCATCCCCAACGGATGTGACAGCAATTCATCAATCGCCATCTTCACTTCGTCCCTCCCGTTCTACCAAGCGTTTCCGGGCAAAGCCGGCAACCCATAGCTATTCCAATTCAGCAACTGTTACGCCTGTGCCGCCTTCATTGTAATTACCGATACGGTAGCTTTTCACATGTTTATGCTTGCGGAGGTACTCCTGAATACCGGTTCTCAGGACACCTGTACCTTTGCCATGTATAATGTGTACCTGACCCAGATTGGCCAGAAACGCTTCATCCATGAAGCGGTCCACTTCCATCAAGGCTTCCTCCACGTTCGCCCCCCGAAGATCAAGTTCACTTCGTACGTTATCATCCCGTGTCCGCTTAACGCCAGTCACTGGTTTTTGAACTCTTGGAGTCGTTGTTTGGGCAGGTTGCAGTAGTTCCAGATCATCCAGACTGACTTTCATCTTCATGATCCCCAGTTGAACCACAGCTTCCTTGGTACCGGACAGTTCAACCACGTGGCCCTTTTTATTCAGACTGTGAACGGATACTTCATCGCCAGCCATGATAGAACGAGTACGCGTAGCTGTCGGGCGTTTGACGGTACTTTTCTTGCGTTGCTTCGGTTCAGCCTCATCCAGTTCTCTACGAGCTGCAATCAGCTTATGCTCCTTAACCGAGGCCCCTTCTTCCTGAGCCAATTTACGCAAATCAGTAATGATTTTCTCTGCTTCACTACGAGCCTTATCCACGAGAACTCTTGCTTCGTCCTCAGCTTTTTCCAGCATACGGTCCCGTTGGGACTCCAGCTTATCCAACTCCGTCTGATGACGGCTACGCAATGCTTCCATTTCCTTACGCAGCTGCTCCGCTTTTTCCCGTTCTTGCTCAGCTGTTAAACGGTTCTGCTCCAGTGACGCAATCATGTGCTCGACGCGCTGGTCTTCTTCCGTTACCTCACCACGGGCATAGTCTAAAATACGCCCTGGCAATCCCAATCGCTCGGCAATAGCAAATGCATTACTTCGTCCGGGAACACCGACCAGAAGGCGGTAAGTCGGGCTTAATGTAGCGACATCAAACTCCATGCTTGCATTAATAATTCCTTTACGTTCATAGGCATACGCCTTCAATTCACTATAGTGAGTCGTAGCAACCATACGGCAACCCATGGCATGTATATGCTCCAAAATGGATACAGCTAGAGCCGAACCTTCCGCGGGGTCCGTTCCTGCCCCCACTTCGTCAAGCAATACAAGACTTTTGGGCGTCATATTTTTCAGGATGCTAATGATATTGGTCATGTGACTGGAAAATGTACTCAAGTTTTGCTCAATGCTCTGCTCGTCACCAATATCGGCATAGATTGCATCAAATACACACAGCTGGCTTTCATCCTCAACAGGTACAAACAGTCCAGACATCGCCATCAAACTAAGTAGGCCGATGGTTTTCAGGGTAACGGTTTTCCCCCCTGTGTTCGGTCCGGTAACGATAATGGAGGTGTATGAATTGCCCAACTCCACATCAATGGGAACAACCTGCTCCAACGGAATTAGGGGATGTCTGCCCTTTTTCAGCTTCAAGTACCCGCGGTCATTCATTAAAGGCAAGGTTGCCTTCATTTCACGGGCGAGACGCGCTTTTGCAAAAATAAAATCAAGATTGCCCAATATGTCCACATCATACAGCAACATATCTGCTTGTTCTGCGACAAGTGCGGTCAGCTTTTGTAAAATGACTTCAATTTCACGCTCTTCTCTCAGCCTTGTTTCCCTCAGCTTATTGTTCATGGCTACAATGGATTCAGGCTCGATAAACAATGTTGCACCAGACCCGGATTGATCATGAACAATTCCGCCAAAATAAGAACGGTATTCGGCCTTAACTGGGATCACAAACCGATCTCCACGAATCGTTATCAACTGATCTTGAAGCATTTTGGATACAGTTGAGGAACGAATCATGGAATCCAGCTTTTCACGAATACGCACTTCTCCCGAGCGCAGCTCCCGACGGATTTGAGAAAGCTCTGTGCTGGCAGAATCCAGCACCTCTGCATTTTCGTCAATACAGCCTTTAATGGAGTTTTCTAAACCTCTCTGCTCCGAAAGCTGCTCACTCCAATACAGCAATGTTTCGACAGGATTTTCTTCATGCAAACTTGCCACGTATACCTGTATACGGCGTGCAGCCTGAACTGTTGTCCGAATGCCAAGCAACTCCTGCGGGCTTAACGTTCCGCCAATACGGGCACGCTTCACTGCCGGAGTGATATCCACTACTCCGTTAAATGAAGGCACTCCTTTGAGTCGATCAGCAGCATAGGCCTCATCCGTACCTTTCAGCATTTTCTTGATATGCTCCAAATCATCGCTGGGCTGTAGTTGAAGGGCTGTCTGTTGTCCCGTTGCCGTTTGAGCATAGTGACTTAGTTTATTTAGAATTTTTTGATATTCAAGGGTTTTAAAAATTTTAGAGTCCAACTTCACTACTCCTTTCACATATATCTATATTATACCGAAAGCAGCAAACTTACGCTATTTGCCAACTCTCTTTTACACATAAGAAAGCTCTTCATGCCACACACTAACCTTTGTCTAACCCTGTAAATTCAAAAAACAAAGGAGGTTATTCCGTGAGCATTCTCGGGCACATTGTACGTTTCATCGTTGCCGCTCTGGTGCTGATGGTCGTAAGCTGGATCGTTCCCGGATTTAGTGTAGGCGGCTTTTGGAGCGCGCTGATTCTTGCCATTGTCATTGCCTTGGTTGGTTACATTATCGAGGCAGTGTTCGGCCGACGCGTTTCTCCATTTGGACGCGGTATCGTAGGTTTTCTTGTGAGCGCTCTGGTGATCTGGATCGCTCAATATGTGGTGACCAATGTCAGTGTTTCCGTTCTGGGCGCATTGCTAGCTGCATTGGTTATCGGGATTATCGACCTGTTTATTCCGGTATCGACACCGTTTGAAGCCGGTCGCAAAGACGGAAAATAACTTCAATAGACACTCCCGACAAAGCTGTCCCGAAGCAGATTTCGTCTGCCAAAGGACAGCTTTGTGTCATATAACTTCTGAGTGGATACAATAAGCAAACAATCCCCGGCGATGAGCAGCCGGGGATTGCCTTACATTTTTAATCCATATCTACTGATCCTGTTCGATAAGTTCAATCCATTCATTGTACTCCGTTTGAAGCTTAGTGTATTCTTCCTGTAATTGACGTAATTCTGTAGAAATCTTCTCCGTATTTTCCCGATCTACGTCCTGTTGTACTTGTAACAGACGAAGCTGATGCGCCGCCATTTCATATTTTTGACCCACTTCGTCCAATTCAGACTGCAAGGCCATTCGTTCCTGCTCTATGGACTGCTGTTCAGCTTTCGCTGTTTTGGCAGCTTCAACCGCCAAACGAGTCTCCTCCTGAAGCTGTTCCTTTTGTTCAACGGTTACCGCTATTTCCCGTTCCCAAGATGCAAATTCTTCCTTACGGGCAGCATCTTCAGCTTCCAGACGTTCCGCTTCTGCCTTCAACTGATCGTATTTAAGTTGCCACTCTAGAGATTCTTCCTCAGCACGTTCCAGTTTACTCCGCCGTTCGTGATCTTCCTGTTGAAGCTGCTTAATATTCTGCTCCAGCTGTCCAGCTCGGCTCTTCATGCTTCCATATTGCTCCTGAAGCGATTGATACGCCTTAGCTCCCTCTTGCTCTCGGACTTTGGCTTTCTCAAGCTCATCCTGAACGCGAATCAGCTCAGGTGAAAGCTCCTTGATTCTCGCTTCGAGTTGAACTAGCCGTTGCTGTTGTGAAGCAAATTTATCATTAATAGCTTCGAGCTCAGCCTCTGCGTGCTGTAATTGCTCCTGTATCGCTTCCTTCTGTTCACGTGCTTCCAGCAGGGAGAGCTCCAGCTCATCAACTGCCAACTGGCGTTCTTCTGCGAGTTTCTTCCATGACTTCTCGCTTTCAGCTAGCGTAGCCAGCTCACTTTGCAGTTTGCGAGAAGATACGTGAGCTTGCTCCAGCAGCTTCTGCATCCGCCGCTGTTCTTCCTCCAGCTTAGCCGTCTGCTGCTGCGTAGCCTTGGCTTCAGCCGCTAATTGATCATATCGGCTTTGCAGTTCTTCACGCGCAAGCGTATCTGCCTGCTCTCGCTCTATCGCAGCCTGTCGCTGTGTTTCCAGCACAGACTCCAGCTCGGACTGTTGTTGCTTCAGTACTCTTGCTTGTTCTTGAGCCTCTCCCAGACGAGAAACAAGCTCTGTACTGCCTGCTTGTACTTGTTCTAATTGTTCCTGAAGCTCCTCAACCCGAATCTCCTGCTCCAGTGCAGCTTCATCAGCTCGCTTCTGAGCTTCCTGATGCTGGAGCTTTTCTTCATTCAACGCCAATTCAGCCTGTTTACGTTCCTGCTCCAGCTGCTCATTCAGCCCTGAGCACTTGGTCTGCCATTCGCTTACCTTCTTACTATGCTCTTGCTGCAAAGCAGATCGCAGCTTGTCCAGTTCTGTACGCTTTTGCTCCTGATGAGTCTTCTCTGCAGCTGACAGCTTGGCTTCAGCCTGTTTAGTCGCTTCAGCTACTTCCTTCTTCATCTGCTCTTCTATTTGTCGGATACGGGCATTAGCCGCCTCCTGCTGCTCTTTCAGCTTGCGAGAAGCTTCTTGACGAGACTCCTCCAATTCACGTTTAGCTTGTTTTTGTCCATTTTCAAGTTCAGTCGCTTTTTTCTCCTGCTGTTCCAGCTTTGCCTTCAATTGGGCAATCTCTTTGGCTGATACAGATTCGGTTTCCATCAGCTTCTTCTGCGTTGCTTCCTTTTCTTCCTTTAGTTGAATAAAAGATTGATGCAGATCTGTATTTTTTTGCTGCTGTTCTCCTAGTGCTGTCTGGAGTTGCGCCAGATCTCCCCGGAGTTCTGCTCGTTCCGCTGCTAAGCGGTTCATATGACTCTGAATTTCCTGGATTTGTACAGCTTCTTCTGCCATATGAACCGCAGCCAGCACGGCAATTCGGGGCATATCCAGACGCGAATGAGCTTGAGAAATGCTGTGCATGCGCTCATCCACGTAATTGGCAACCTGCTTCATATAATCGGTATTGCTGCCGACGAGTTTATAAGAAGTACCGTAGATCTCTACAGTGACGCGAGTACGATCTGGTGTAGTCACAATTATGCCCTCCTTCAATACTACTGTATGTTGATTCTAAGGTGTGTCCGGTACTATGGTAACCCGCCTTCCGTGAAGCGTTCAACCTTATTAGTCCGGCTTCCCCGCAGCGGGTAAATATCAGAGTAAGAGAGCTTCTATGATGATAGGCCAAAAAGCCGTATCGAACCTCTGTCACTAAGATTCGATACGGCTTCCCGCATTTCCTGCTACTTTCTCAATTCCGCTCCAAAAGTTTGTTCCAGAGACGTAACGACAGGAGTATGCGCCGCATTGATCTCTTCATCCGTCAACGTATGTTCCCAATGACGATAGGTCAGAGAGATAGCTACGCTCTTCTTATCTTCACCAAGCTTACTGCCTGTAAATACATCAAACACTCGTGCATCCTGCAACAGCTCTCCGCCTGCAGCGTGAATAACACGAAGCAGTTCACCTGCCTCGACGTCTTTATTTACCACGAGGGCAATGTCACGTTCCACGGATGGGAAGCGAGCCAGCTCTCTGAACTGAATATGAGAGTTGGCGTGTTCAACGACCTGTTGCAACGCAATTTCCGCTACATACGTATCATTCAGCCCATAAGATTGTTGAAGCTCCGGATGAATCTGCCCAATGGTACCGATCCGTTGAGAGTTTCCATTCACATCCAGCCATACCGAAGCAGAACGGCCCGGGTGATAGCTTTGTGGTTGGTCAGCCACATAACGAATGCTGGCACTCAATCCGAAATAGTCAAACACCGTTTCAAGCGCGCCTTTAATATCAAAGAAATCAACCTTTTCAGCACCAATATTCCATTGTTTTTCACGGCGTACCCCAGTCAGCAGTAGACTAAGCACTTGAATTTCCTGCGGCTGACGGGTTAATGTTTGTTCCTCTGTATAAAATACTGTTCCCATCTCAAAAATCGCCAGATTGTCTTGCTTGCGATTCATGTTGTACACCGCTGTATCTAGCATCTGTGGAATGATACTCGTACGCAAAACACTACGGTCTTCGCTCATAGGCATAGCCAAACGTACCGGATGGCTACCTTCTGTCAGGGCATTAAATAACCCTGTACTTTGCGGATGTACAAAAGAGTAGCTGATCGTCTCCTGCCAACCACCATGAGCCAGCAATCTGCGCAGGGAGCGGCGCAATGATTGCGATGCTGTCAAAGCTCCCGGAGTTGTAGGACCTTCAATCGGCGTGGTCGGGATATTGTCGTAACCATACAGACGAGCTACCTCTTCGATTAAGTCCACGTCAATGGTAATATCTCCACGGCGTGTAGGAACTTGAACTTCCAGTACACCTTGCTCTGCGTCGCCACATCCGAAATGAAGTCTACCGAAAATCGTTTTCACCTCAAGCAGCGACAGTTCGGTTCCCAAATATCGGTTTATTTTATCTAGCGACAGCTTGATAATGCGGTTTTCAGCTTTTGCAGACGCTGATTCTACGATGCCCTGGTGTACAGCGCCTCCCGCATAACGCTGAATCAGCGCAGCTGCACGATTCACAGCAGGCACAACAGCGCCTGGATCAACCTCTTTTTCAAAACGCAGACTTGCTTCTGAACGCAGTCCAAGTTGACGGGATGTTTTGCGAACTGTACCGCCGTCAAACTTGGCAGATTCCAGCGCAATGCTGACCGTCGCATCCGTAACCTCGGAATTGGCTCCACCCATCACGCCTGCCAATGCAATGGGTTTCACACCGTCTGTAATCAGCAGCATATGCGGCTCCAACTTACGCTCCTGATCGTCAAGTGTAACCAATGTTTCGCCTGCACGAGCGAGTCGAACTTCAATATTTCCATTTTCCAGCTTATCCGCATCAAAAGCATGCAACGGCTGACCGTATTCCAGCATAACGTAGTTCGTAATATCTACGATGTTGTTGATCGGACGAACACCTGCCGCCATCAGACGGTTTTGAATCCATAACGGGGAAGCCCCCACTTTTACACCTGTGATATAACGGGCCGCATAGTGCGTACACAGTTCAGGAGTATCTACCTTCACGGACAGATGATCTGCCGCTGCATCGCTAATTTCAACCAGATCCTTAGCCGGGTCAGCCAGGGAAATGTCACGTCCCAGAATCGCACTCACTTCATATGCTGCTCCGTGCATGCTCAGGCAATCCGAACGGTTGGGTGTCAGATCAAAATCCAGCACCTGATCATCCAGCGCCAGCAGCTTCGTAATTGGCATACCAATTTCAGCATCCTCAGGCAGCACCAAAATACCTTCTTGCAATTCCTTTGGAAGCAGCTTGTCATTCATGCCCAGTTCTTTGGCCGAGCAGATCATGCCCATGGATACAACACCACGTAGCTTGGCCTTTTTAATGTGGAAATCTCCCGGCAACTTTGCACCTACAACTGCAACAGGAACCTTTTGACCTGCATCCACGTTTTTAGCACCACACACGATTTGCAGATCTTCCTCTTGACCTGCATCGACAATACATACATTCAGCTTATCAGCATCTGGATGCTTTTCCTTGCTTTTAACATAGCCGACAACGACACCAGTAATCCCTTGATTGCGCTGCTCGACCTCATCAATTTCTATGCCCGAACGGGTGATTTTCTCTGCTAGATCCTCCGCGCTTACCTGATCCAGCGATACATAATCGGACAGCCACTCGAATGATACTTTCATATGGGTTCACTTCCCTTGATATAGTTGTTTATTGACGCGCAAACTGTTTCAGGAACGACAGGTCACTGTTATAAAAATGACGAATATCGTCGATACCGTATTTCAATATAGCAATCCGCTCTACACCCATACCGAATGCAAAGCCGCTGTACACCTCGGGATCAAAACCTCCCATCTCCAACACTTTCGGATGGACCATGCCACAGCCTAAAATTTCAATCCATACACGTTCGCCATTTTTCTTCACAAAAGTCACGTCTACTTCAGCGCTCGGCTCTGTGAACGGAAAGAAGCTTGGGCGCAAACGGATTTCGGTCGATTCTCCGAACATTTCGCGTGCAAATTGAAGTAAGGTTCCTTTCAAATCACTCATACGAATGTCTTTTCCAATGACAAGCCCTTCAATTTGGTGGAATTGAAAAGAATGCGTTGCATCGTCATCATCACGTCGGAAAACCGTACCCGGACAGATAACCTTAATAGGCGTTTCGCCCTTCATCGCTTCCATTGCACGAATCTGAACCGGTGACGTATGGGTACGCATCAACAGATCCTCGGTCAGGTAAAATGAATCCTGCATATCCCGTGCTGGGTGATTTTTAGGCAGGTTCAATGCTTCGAAGTTATAATAATCCGTCTCTGCCTGTGGACCTTCAGCCACTCGATAGCCCATACCTGTAAAAATATCCTCGATTTGCTCAATCACTTTGTTGAGCGGGTGCAGTCCACCTTGCGGCAACGCGCGTCCAGGCAGCGTAACGTCGATCTTTTCCGCTTGCAAACGCTCAATTGTTTCTGCTTTCGTGAACTCGTCCTGCTTACGGTTAACGACTTCTTCAATCGCCTCGCGCACCTCATTGGCTACCTGTCCAACAACTGGACGCTCTTCCGCGCTCAGCTTGCCCATACCGCGCAAGATTTCAGTCAATGCGCCCTTTTTCCCCGAATATTTGACCCGTAAATCAGCCAGCTCCTTGGGTGTTGCAACCTTCTCCAATACTTCCAGTGCTTCTTCCTTCAAGGCCAGCAAATGTTCCTTCATTTGGATGGTTTCGCTCATCGCCTGTTCAGTCCCCTTTCTTCATTTCCAGCTTTTCAGACAACAAAAAAAGGTCTTTTCTCCCGGTAAGGGACGAAAAGACCGTGGTACCACCCTCGTTAGACAATAAGCTCAGCTCACCCAGCATTCTGCCTTACGGCAACTAGTTACAGGTGATTTTCATGCTATGCATCATCGTCTCGCTCTACACGTTGTAACGGTCGTGAACCGGTATCCCCTACTTGCACATTCGCCATTCACATGGCGTCTGAGGTTCAAGGAACTGCTCCGGAGCGAACTTCAACAGCCCAGTATTTGCAGAAACGCTCTCAATCCTACGGCGCTTCCTCCCTGTTCAATCGGACACTGTCTACTCTTCTCCATCAAGACATTTTCAAAAATTCGAACTATTGTTCATTATTATATGCAAACTACCGCGCTTTGGCAAGCAGGGCATACGTTTCATTTCTTTAGATATCGAGATCATCCAACCGCTCCAGATTTGCACGAATGCGCCTGATTTCGCTCAACAACTTCTCGTTTTCGTCATTCGTGCCCGTCATTCCCATCAACTCTGTAAGACGCAATTGTAATCGAAGCCGTTCCTCACGCCGCTCCTGGTCTTCTGGCTCCCGTTGACGGCTCCGCTCATCTTCTTGCTTTTCGTCGGCTGTCCCCTCATAAATTTCATATCCGCCCTCCGGCTTCATATCGAGTAATCGAGTTGCCGTGCACCTCACCAGCTCCCGATCATGTGAGACGAGCACCAGTGCTCCATCATAGTTACGCAAAGAATCCTCTACAATTTCACGGGTTTCAATGTCAAAATAATTCGTGGGTTCATCCAGCACCAGCAGATTGGCTCCACTAAAGTACAGACGCAGAAAAGCTACCCTGCATTTTTCTCCCATACTGAGTGTCCCGATCCTTTTAAATACGTCCTCTTTCGCAAAAAGAAAACAGCCCAACACCGTTCTTGCTTCTGTTTGAGTCATTGTCGGGAGTGCAAGCAGACTGTCCAGCAACGTTTGATCCTCCGGAAGCTGCTCCAGCTCCTGTGAAAAATATCCGATGTTCAACTGTGGGTTGGTTGTGATTTTTCCTGTCTGTGGCTCCAGTTGACCTGTTAATAACCGAAGCAGCGTGGTTTTACCAATTCCATTGGGCCCGCGAACAGCCAGTCGCTCTCCACGTGCAACGATCAGATTTAGATTTTTCACAATGACACGGTCGTTGTAGCTAAAGTCAACCTGCTCAGCACGCAGCAAATATTTTGCCTGAAACCCGCTGTCACTTAATTTCATGTGCAAAGACGCAGCCTCACGCGGTTGCTCTACTCTATTGGCCTCCAGTCGCTCCAGTTCCTTCTCCTTCGCATGATAACGGGAAATATTTTTTTTAGCTTTGGCCTTATAAAAGCTCTGCGTGACGGCCATCTCAACCTTGGATGCGCCACGATGTGCCTGATGAAACCATTCCCTGTAATTTCGAATCGTTTCCTCCAGCGCCTGTTTCGCGAGTTCCTGCTTCCGATAGCTGGCTTCCTGCTCTCGCAGCTCTCGCTCCTTTTGCGCTTTATATTCCTTATAGCCGCCTTTATAGCGCCCAATACCCGTCGAAGTGAGCTCAACTATACTCGTAGCCACCCGATCCAAAAAGGCTCTGTCATGCGATACAAACAGCAGTGTTCCCGGATACGTGGACAGCCACTGCTCCAGCCAAAGCAAGCTTTCGGCATCCAAATGATTGGTCGGCTCATCCAGCACCAGCAGCTTCGGCTGCCTGACCATGAGTCCGGCTAATCGCACTCTCGTCTTCTGTCCGCCACTCAGGTCACCATAAGCAATGGACCACGTCTGAACAGGCATTCCCATTCGAGTGAGCGCCTTTTCCACCTCAGACTCCCAGGCAAAGCCTTGCAGGCGTTCGTATTCATCCATCAGTTCGCCGTAACGCTCCAGATGATGCTCCATATCCTCCCCAGCATCGGCTAGGTCAGCTTCCAGCTGTCCCAACGCTCGCTTGAGACGCCAATGTCGAGGGCTGGCCTGCTGTGCGGCCTCCAGTGCGGTTCGAGACCAATCCACCGTATCCTGCTGCTTCAGCCAGCCCCGCTCTTCCAGTGGCAAATCATGCTCTACTTGACCAGAGGTTGGCGCTTCATCTCCCAGCAATATTCGCAATAGCGTCGTTTTACCTGCTCCATTTCTTCCAAACAGTGCAAGCCGTTCTCCTTCCATCACATCCAACGACACATTCTCAAATAAAGATGTCCCGTTCCAATCCTTTACTACATTGCGAATACGCAAAATCGTTCTCATACCGATCATCCTTTCCCAGTCCGGTTTTTTGACCCCGGAAGCAATAAAAAAAGCCGCAGAAGGCTGCGGCTTGCATACAAGGAATATAGAATGACTGTTATGAATCGTCTCAGAACATACGCTTATGAAAAATAATACCGTAAACGAATAAGCCAAATCCCGTTCCGGAATATACGCATACGTCCCTATATTCATTTTCAGACACACTTCTCCCGTTGCAGCTTACAGCCGCCTGCCAGTAACTGTGCAGTTAAGTGGGAAAATCAGTGTGCTTACTTCATCGGACGTATGGTTACCTTCCTTTTCATGGGATACTTACTTGCAGTCAGTATAGCAGATCACAGCACATTTGCAAATAACCCGCGTTATTTTCCAAATACCAAAGTTGTATTGGACGAACCTGCATATTTCGTTACAAACTCTTTAGTATATTCAGGAGTCTGAACCTGATAGCTATAGTTTTTGCTTGGATTCCAGCTGGTTACACGCGATTTTTGGTTGTTGATGGCGGGAAAACTTCCCACATCTTTAAACTCGCCATTGGCTTTATCATCAAGAATACCGCCCTTTTCACTACCTTTTCCAAAGTAGTTGTACTCAGAATAGATTCTTGCATTCGTAGCAATGGTGTAAGCAAGCTGGAAATTATTAATATAATTATTTTTAACATGAAAATATCCATATCTCATAAGCCCTGGGCCACGTACAAGTAAGTTTTCAAAGTAATTATTGGCGATCGTGATATGGGGCATGCCATCATAATTTTTATTGCCATCATCAGGGTATCCCAAAATGAGACCATATTTATGATTAGCAAATTTGGAGTTACTAATGGTTACATAATCAGCCGATTGGCCTATGTACAAAAGTTTGTCCAGATCCGAGCCATTCGCATTATAACTGTGACCTGCAAATGTAACATGATCAATCCAATAATTTGTACCTGCAGTGAGATAAAGTTGGATGTCATCGTTACCGTTAATGTTGGCACTGTGCTCAAAAGTTAAATTTTGAAAGATCACATTTCCCGAATTATTTGTTGTTTTCAAATGAATGTTAACCAGCTTGTGTTGCGCGTAAGAACCAATGAGTGATTTGTTGGAACCAATGTTAACCACGGTTTTAGAGGAGGCAGAGATATTTTTTTCGATTACCAGAATTTTAGGAGTTGAATCCCCTAACTGGTTTTTCAAATCGTTTAGATTATTGATATAAATGACCTGACCGCCTTTCCCCCCCGTTGTGGCAGGCTTTGCAGCTCCATTTTCACTTTTAGCCTGTCCGGCAAAACCAGTCATTCCATTCGTCGACGTATTTGGAAAATCAGCAGCGGCGAACGTAGAACTTGCTGAAAAAGTAAACAGCATCAAAGTTAATGCTAAAAACAGAGAAGAAATTTTCCTCATTGCAGCTACACCATCCTTTTTTAAGTTAAATCCCGACAATGCGACTATACTTATTTTTTAGTAATTGGTAAATAGTTCTTTTTATCTGTTTATTTATAGCATCTAAGCTAAATATTTTATATTTTATTTTGTGTAGCAATGTAAAAATAGTTCGTAAGAACGCAAAAAGCCGTGATACCCCGTCGGCACCCCGGCTATAATGCATTTATCTAGCTCCAAACAAAACAAAAACCCTTGCGTCACAAGGGTTTCGAACTTTTTAAAACAGTAAGCGGGTGATGGGAATCGAACCCACGCTATCAGCTTGGAAGGCTGAAGTTCTACCATTGAACTACACCCGCATTTTATAACATCTCGATTCTTATGTATGACACGCTTAACCTATCGTCAACCAGCTGAATCAGGATGTTATTTAGTATAACTTACCTTTCAGCAAAATGCAAGCATACTACATACTATCCTGAGCCAGCCAATTCATAGGTTTACGTAAAAACAATTTTTCAAAAACTTCTGCAGGAATGGGGCGACTAAAGTAATATCCCTGACCCTCATGACAATCCTGTGCCTGCAAAAAATGAAGCTGCTCCTCATTTTCCACTCCTTCAGCCGTAACCTTCAGCTTCAAATGGTGAGCCATGGAGGCAATAGTAGATACAATTGCCGCATTTTTGCTGTCGACCAGTACCTCATTTACAAAGGAACGGTCAATTTTTAGACGATCAATCGGGAGATTCTTCAAATAATGCAATGAGCTATAGCCAGTTCCAAAATCATCAATACTGATTGCGACACCAATAGCCTTTATTTTTTTCAACTGTTCAAAGGCCCGATCCTTATCAAAGGTCATACTTTCGGTAATCTCAAGCTCTAGATAGCGTGCTTCAAGTTCCGTATAGGTCAAAATGCCCCGAATGACATCCACCAGCTTTTTTTGCTGAAATTGGCGCATGGATAAATTGACCGAAATCGGGATGGGTGGGTACCCGAGCTCCTGCCATTGCTTATTTTGCAGACAGGCCTCCCTTAATACCCATTCCCCCAAGGGCACAATTAAACCACTTTCTTCAGCCACCGGAATAAAATCGCCCGGCATCACCATCCCACGATGAGGATGATTCCATCGCACCAGCGCCTCCAAACTCGTTAGCTCGCCACTTTGCAGGTGGACACGTGGTTGATATACCAATGAAAATTCCTCATTTTCAAGCGCTCGCCGCAGATCATTTTCCAGCTGGAGTCTTTCATGCGCTCGCATCTGCATCGCGCTAGCATACCGCTGAAAATTCACTCCCTGCTCTTTGGCACTATGGACAGCCGTATCCGCCTGCTGAATAAGCTGTTCGCTCTGATTCGCATCCAACGGGTATAAAGCTATACCAACGCTCACCATCACATGATAGGATTCGCCATTAATATCGAAAGGCTGATCGAACAGCTTCACCATATCATCAATACGATTTCTCATAGCATCTGTATCTTCGTATCCCGTTAGAAGAAAGGCAAATTCATCTCCGCCCATGCTAAAGACTGCTTCCCCTTCACGGCTAAAATGCCCCAAGCGTTCGCCTACCGCATACAGCAAATAATTCCCTGCCATATGTCCAAGCGAGTCATTAATCGCCTTGAAACGATCAATATTTAGCACTAAAAGCGCTACTGTCTCATCCGATTTCAATGATTTGCGCAATATTTTATCTAAGCGTTGGGAAAGGCGACGACGATTGGGGAGTCCTGTTATATCATCATTATAGGCAATGTGATTAAACTCAGATTCTGCTGCTTGCTTTTCACGATAAGGAACCAGAACCATCAACCGAACCAGCCCGCTCAACATATTATAAAATGCTACCGCGTTGGTCAAAAGTCCCAAAAGGTGATTAATATCGCTCATTTGCTCAGAAAATAAATAGAACAACTGACTCACAACACACAGCCCAATCCCACGAACAATAAGCAACATGCCCAACTCCGCCGGGCGGGCTTTCCGATATTTTCGCACCCCGAAAATAAAAGTGAGCACAAGCAGTAACATGACAGCCAGATTTAATGTCCAGCCTAAGTTGCCTATTTCGTATCGTATACGTAGATCCGGTAAGTCTGCACCAAATGTCTTAATAACTCCTAGAATCAGCAAAGTGCAGCCTATCCCTGCCCACAAAGCCACTGTCTTGTATTCAGACTTCGTCTTGCTAAACGGGAGGAAACAAACACATAAGAGCAAGACAGAAGTAACGGCACGATTTACAAATAGCAGCCATAACGAAATGCCCGGAGACAAAGCAAAGTCCGTCAGGCTTACGAAACTAAACGAAACAATATGAACAAGGTAAAGCAGACCAGCCACCAAAAACGTCGGGGCAATAAAAAGTCTCTGCAAGGATAACTGTTCCAGTAAAACGGACCAGGACTGATAAAAAATAGAAAAACAAATCGCAGCACAGGAAAATCCTACAATCGGATATAACAAGAAAAAAACATTATGGGAGTATATCTTATTCAAAGTTACGTGAAATAACTGAACCAAGACAAACAAAACTATCGAAGCAATGCCGATACCTATCGTTTTTTTTACTTCCAGCCGTATACTCATTCAGCCTCTTCAGCCCCCTGCATATCGGAGATTCCGATCATCTAAGACGTTTGACAGCTTTGGAAGCCGTTGTTTAAGTCTATAGTATCAAAAATAATGTTGTATTCTGGTATATAATAGCATTTAATCTGTGAAAGGTGAATCATTTTTTTGTCTTAAATTCATGAATTCATTTTCGCATTTACGCAAATAACCGAGCTTACAGCACCAAAAAAGCGCATCATCTTGTCAGATTATGCGCTTCAGACAACCTTTTCCAAAAAGGTGATACCTATACCCCAACGCTGCACAACATAAAAGAAATAGTATGTACAGGACCCCTCTGCGAAAACCTCCCCATATTAAACTACAGGAAGCGTGATTTTGAATTGTGTGCCACTTCCATGTTTACTGTCTACATGTATGAAGCCTCCGTGATTTTTGATAATTCGATAGCTCACAGCCAATCCCAATCCGGTTCCACTTTCTTTTGTTGTAAAAAAAGGATCAAATAAACGCGCCAATGTATTGTGATCCATACCTAATCCGTTATCTTCAATACAAATGTGGACATAATTACCCTCAAGCACTGTATGGATATCGATGAAGCCCTCTCGTTCCCCACTGATGCTTTCAATGGCATCCATCGCATTTTTAATCATATTGAGGATAACCTGCTTAATCTGCTTCACATCAATGGAAACCTTCATGAGCTCATCATTTTCGTCCAATGCAATCTGGCAACCCTTCATTAATGCTTCGCTTTCTGTCAGCATCACTACCTCTTTCAGCAAGCCCATCACAGATACAGCTGTTTTTTGCGGAGCCGAAGGCTTGGACGAATTTAAGAACTCATAAATAATGTCGTTCGCACGATCAATCTCTGTTAATATAATGCGGGCATACTCGTCCCTGCCCAACTCCACCAAATGTGGCCGAAGCAATTGAATAAAGCCCCGAATTGCGGTAAGCGGGTTACGGATTTCATGGGCGATAGAGGCAGAGATGCGTCCCAGCATCGCCAGCTTATCGTTTTGATACGCCGTCTGCTCAATCTGCTTATAATCCGACACATCCTTGACGCTAAACAAAAAATCCCCATCCATCTGATCACCATAGGTCACTGTTATCAACCAATGCCGACCATACTCATCAATCAACTCGTGATAGCGCTTTCTATGAAAGATAGTTTCTTTATAAATCCGCATGATTTTCTTCTTCTTAAACCGACTTAACTCAGGATGATGCAAAATTTGCATCAAATTGCGACCTGCTAGCGAACTCCGTGGTAGCTCCAGCAATTTCGCCATTTGCACGTTAATAAAGGTCAGTACCCCGTCACTGTCAAACAGCATGATACCACTATCCAGGTTCTCCAGCACATTTTCATACTTGTTATTGGCGATCTGTGTGGAAGGACAAGCTCCCACGGTATCAAGCAAGGCTTCTTGGAATTCACTGATCATGCCAGGCTTCCCCCTTGTTTCGGAATGACAAACTGGCCGTTTCGGACGCGTAATAATCTTGAAGAAGAGAAAGGCATCTATCGACTACCCTTCAATGATGTAGAAAACAGTTTCACAGAAATCCGACCATCTCTTTCCAATTCGAGTCTTATTTTATGATAGACAAGATTAAGGATCGCAGTCAATCGGAAAAAGTGTCGAATCCAAATTTTTATCCTGTTTTCTTTCGTCATAATATCTGCGCAACATTACCAAAATGAAAGATTACGTTAGGAACAAGCGCCCTACACACCAAAGAAGCTCTCCAGAATTGAGAGCTTCTTTGGTGTGTAGGATGTCAACTGCCGCTCTTATTATGTTGAAGTCGGGATCGTCTTTGGCTCATAACGGCCAGTCTTCTCTTAAGCTCTCCCTGCCATTTTTCATCATTCATCTGTTTGGCTACCATCAATAAATCCAGAGATATGTCAATTTGACGCTTCACAATTTCAAAGGCATCTTCACTTTCACGATTCACACAATTTTCAAATATCGTATCATCGTCTTCCATGACATAATCCTGAAAATCAATCTCGGTTGCCCCATCTCCATGTGCATATTCAGCCAGAATTTCATACTCATTTTCGACTTTATAATGAACTTCAATGCGACGACATACCGGGCAAAACAGCAAAGGAACATTATGAACTTGGGTGCGGTAATGCTTCAGCGTTCCCTTGGTTCCTACCATGCTTGCTCCACAGCAATAACTCATCCGGGCTCAGCCTCCTCTGAACAAAACCTGTTCTGCCTTGTTTATCTTCTACAATACCTTATTCGCTTTCATCAGGCAAAATTCCTCCAGAACACAACAACATTTCCATAATTATTTGTTACTTCACTCTATATTGTCTTATTTAAACAGGATATCCTCACATCTTGCGCTGGCACAGAGCAGACAAGCAAGCCCCCAATAACGGCAGAGTAACCGCTAGTTGGGGGCTTGCTTGTTTAATTTCAACTTGTGAAGCTTATATTACAGATTTTGATCGCCTGGTTTCCAGTTCATTGGGCACAAGCCACCGGATTGCAAAGCTTGCAGCACACGCAAAGTTTCTTCCACACTGCGGCCTACGTCGTTGTGGTTAACCACTTGATATTTCAATTCGCCTTCTGGATCAATGATGAACAAGCCGCGCAATGCAACGCCTTCTTCTTCGATCAGAACGCCATAATCGCTCGCTGTTTTCTTCGTGATGTCAGAAGCCAATGGGAAGTTCAGTTTGCCCAGACCATTGTTTTCTTTAGCTGTGTTGATCCATGCTTTGTGGCTGTGCACGGAGTCTACACTGATACCCAGAATTTCAGTATCCAGCTCTTTGAATTGGTCAGCAGCATCGCTCAACGCTGTAATTTCCGTAGGGCACACAAAAGTGAAATCCAGTGGATAGAAGAAAAATACGAGCCACTTGCCACGGTAATCGGAAAGCTTCACCGAACCAAATTCTTGACCGTCTCCAGTCACTGTTTCCAATGCAAAATCAGGGGCGGGTCTTCCTACCAATCTTTCTGCCATAATAATGAAATCCTCCTTTAAAATATGTAAGAAAAACACCGAATGTGTTTTCCTCAATCATCTGTATTGTAATGAACAACTTACTTGATAAATGTTATCATTCGCTGAAATCAAAGTCAATATTATAACCATTACTTTTTTATAATTATTTTAAACTAGCTTAAAAATTCACGCTTTATTCACATTTTGAACTTTTGAATATACAAGTAGCTCCTGATTGCTCAGGAGCTACTGTGCTAAACATTTGTCGAAAAGGCTGTACTGTATAACCTTACTATATAATAGGAAGCTTTTTTTCAGAACAGGTGATTTGCGGAGCTTTTAACGAATAGCTGCTGCGATCAGATCTCCCATTTGAGTTGTCGAGATCGCTTGAGATTTATCCACCGCAATATCCGCCGTACGGTGCCCTGCATCCAATACCTCAGCTACCGCTTTCTCAATGGCATCAGCTGCCTTCTCGTACCCGAAGGTGAGGCGGAACATCAAAGCAACGGACAAAATCGTTGCAATGGGATTCGCCAGCCCTTGACCTGCAATGTCAGGCGCCGAGCCATGTACCGGCTCGTATAGGCCGAAGCTGCCTTCTCCAAGTGATGCGGAGGAGAGCATGCCGATGGATCCGGTCAGCATAGCCGCTTCATCACTGAGAATGTCACCAAACATATTTTCCGTCACGATGACGTCAAAGCTAGATGGACGACGCAGCAATTGCATGGCGCAATTATCAACCAATACATGCTCCAGCTCGACATCCGGGTAGTCTACAGCAACCCGGTTAACGACTTCACGCCATAAACGGGAGGTTTCCAGTACATTAGCCTTATCCACCGATGCTAGTTTCTTGCGACGTTTTTGTGCAATTTCGAAAGATTGGCGCACTATACGCTCTACTTCTGTTACATTATATGCACAAGTATCGACTGCTTCCTCACCCTGAGGACTTTCTCGTCTGAACTTCTCACCGAAATAAATGCCGCCCGTCAGTTCGCGCACCACGATCAGGTCCGTTCCTTCCAACACTTCCGGTTTCAATGTAGATGCGTCCTTGAGACAGTCAAAGACGACAGCAGGACGAAGATTCGAAAACAGACCGAGCTCTTTACGAATGCCCAGCAGTCCAGTTTCAGGACGAAGCTCCTTTGGATTGTTGTCCCATTGTGGTCCTCCTACCGCTCCCAGCAGAACGGCATCTGCAGATTGACATACTGCCAGTGTTTCTTCCGGCAATGGTGTGCCCTTCTTATCAATCGCAATCCCGCCGAACAGCGCATGCTCCGTTTCAAATGAAAGGCCGAACACTTCTTCCGTACGTTTCAAAATTTTCTCTGCCTCTGCGACCACTTCAGGTCCAATTCCATCTCCCGCTATTACCGCAATCTTTTTAACGTCTGCCATCACGTACACTCCTCTTGTTATACAGCTATACAACCGTATTTTTCATACCTTCTTTGTAACATACATGGCAGGACTTTGACCAAGATATAGAATCTATCAATTCAATAGGCACAGCCTATAAGTTGATTTTTTCATCAGAGAAAAAGAAAACAGGACCGGAAATATCCGATCCTGTATATATCCAACTCTTAAGTCTGCATAAAATTAAGATTTATAATCTACGCGATTACTGTAATTTTTACGCTTGTCGATCAAACCATTTAGCGCATCTACGTAAGCCCGAGCACTTGCTTCCAGAATATCGGTACTTACCCCGCGTCCCTGCACAGACAGTCCGTTTTGCGTCAGCACTACATGGACTTCACCCAGGGCGTCCTTACCATGGGTAACTGACTTGATGGAGTAATCTGAAAGTACAACGCTTTCGCTGCTGGCTTGGTCAATCGCATTGTAGATCGCATCGACTGAACCATTTCCTTCAGCTTCTGTCTCGATAACCTGACCTTCATCGTTAACCAGACGCACTTGTGCGGAAGGCGTAGCTTTGTTTCCATAGGTAACAAAAATCGTTTCCAGCTTGAAAACTTCAGGTGCATCGGCCAATTTTTCTTCCAGCAATGCCAAAATATCATCGTCCGAAACTTCCTTCTTCTTATCAGCCAGATCCTTGAACTGCCCAAAAGCGCGATTCAGATCTTCTTCGTTCAATTCGTAGCCCAACTCGATCAAACGCTCACGGAAAGCATGCCGTCCTGAATGCTTGCCCAGTACCAGCTTGCTTTCTTTCAGACCGATACTTTCTGGTGTCATGATTTCATAAGTCGTTTTCTCTTTCAACATGCCGTCTTGATGAATACCTGATTCGTGCGCAAAAGCATTGGCTCCAACAATCGCCTTGTTGCCCGGCACTACCATCCCCGTCAAACGGCTAACCAAACGGCTTGTGCGCGCAATTTCAGACAATTGCAGAGATGTTTTGGCCTGAAAAAATTCTTGTCTCGTCTCCAGTGCCATGGCGATTTCCTCAATGGCCGTGTTTCCAGCGCGTTCACCAATACCGTTAATGGTTCCCTCGATCTGATCCGCACCGTTCAGGATGGCAGCGAGTGTATTAGCAGTAGCCATTCCCAGGTCATTGTGGCAATGTGCACTCAATTGAATCTTCTCCACATCGACCACATTTTCCTTAATGTGTTTGAATATATTCCCATACTCGTAGGGTGTCAAGTAACCTACCGTATCTGGAATGTTGACAACAGAAGCCCCTTCTTGTACAGCCATGGTGACCATTTCAACCACAAAATCAAGCTCTGTACGACCTGCATCCTCCAAAGAAAACTCCACTTTAGGCAAATATTTCAACCCATAGCGTATGGCAGCACGAGCAGTTTCCAATACCTGTGCCTTCTCCATCCGCAGCTTATGCTGACGGTGAATAGGAGAAGTTGCCAAAAAGATATGGATACACGGGTCCTGAGCTCCCTTGAGTGCCTCGCGAACCGCATCAATATCCTGTTCCCTTGCACGCGAAAGACCAATAACCGTCGAATTTTTCACAGCTTTTGCTACTGCATTAACAGCCGCCAGATCACCCGGAGAAGCAGCCGGGAACCCAGCCTCCATACGATCGATTCCCAGCTTCTCCAACTGATGAGCGATCTCCACTTTCTCACGAGTATTCAAGTTCACGCCAGGTGACTGTTCTCCGTCTCTCAACGTTGTGTCAAATATATATATTTTGCGCAACCTAACGCACCTCCTCAGGATTAGGACCCTTAAATTACAATGCGGCTCACGCAATAAGCAGGGCCGCATTGTAATTAATATTTATAAATAATTCATGTTGTCGAGTTCATAGTACAAAAGATTATTACTTTTTGATCCAATGCATCATTTCACGCAATTGTCCGCCCACCACTTCAATCGGATGGTTAGCCTCATTACGACGAGTAGCCGTCAGGAATGCACGTCCAGATTGATTTTCAAGGATGAAGTCACGAGCAAATTTACCTTGTTGAATGTCAGTCAATACATCCTTCATGGCTTTCTTCGTATCTTCCGTTACCACGCGTGGTCCAGTTACATAATCGCCATATTCCGCTGTATTACTGATGGAATCACGCATCGTTGCCAATCCACCTTCATACATCAGGTCAACGATCAGCTTAAGCTCATGCAAGCATTCAAAGTATGCCATCTCAGGAGCATATCCTGCTTCAGTCAATGTTTCAAAGCCCGCTTTTACGAGTGCGCTCACGCCGCCACACAATACCGCCTGCTCACCGAACAGATCCGTCTCCGTTTCTTCACGGAAGGAGGTTTCAATTACGCCCGCACGTGTACAGCCAATGCCTTTTGCGTATGCAAGACCGATTTCTTTGGCTTGACCCGTTGCGTCCTGCTCAATTGCGATCAACCCCGGTACTCCAAACCCTTCTACATAGGTACGACGTACCATATGTCCTGGGGATTTTGGAGCAACCAGCAATACATCGCTATCTTTAGGAGCTACGATTTGTCCAAAATGAACGTTGAAACCATGGGAGAACAAAAGAGCTGCGCCTTTTTTCAGGTTAGGTTCAATTTCATTTTTGTACACAGAAGCTTGAGTTTCATCAGGTAACAAAATTTGAACCACATCTGCACGGCTTGTTGCATCAGCTACGTTCAGAACTTCAAAACCGTCGTTTCTTGCGACATCAGCTGATTTGCCTTCACGCAAACCAATAACAACATTCACACCACTGTCACGCAAGTTTTGTGCTTGAGCATGTCCTTGGCTACCGTAACCAATAACGGCCACTGTCTTTCCTTTCAATACGCTGAGTTCTGCATCTTTTTCGTAGTACGTTGTAACTGCCATGGTTAATTTCCTCCTTTTAATTGGACCCTTCATAATGAGCGGGTACCCCAAGAGACTTTCCCTCGTGCTCAGTATCCAAAAATCTCTTCGAGCCCCCGCTCTTATGCGGGCGGTTCTTTATTGATGTAATGCGCTATAAGCGGTAATTCGTTAAAGCTTCATATTAAGCATTGCCACGTATCATAGCTGTAACCCCGGTTCGAGTCAACTCCCGAATACCGTAAGGCTTCAACAACTCGATCATGGCATCAATTTTTTCTGTATCGCCAATGACCTGTACGATCAAGCTCGTCGTTCCAACATCAATTACAGCTGCTCTGAATGTTTCTACCACACCCATGATCTCTGGCCGCTGAGGCGGTTCTGCCTTTACCTTTATCATCGCCAATTCCCGAGCTACCATCGGCTTGGAACTGAGATCGATGACCTTGATCACATCAACCAGCTTGTAAAGCTGCTTTTCAATCTGCTCCAAGTTGTTCTCATCCCCTACAGTCACAATGACCATACGGGATAATCCAACTTCTTCCGATTGTCCCACAGTTATGCTCTCAATGTTAAAGCCTCGGCGACCGAACAGGCCGGACACACGTTGCAAAACGCCGGGTTGATCATTTACCAGTACAGCAATGGTATTTTTTGTTGTCATTTTACTCGTCCCCCATCAGCATTTGATCAATTGTCGAACCTTGCGTCACCATCGGATATACATTCTCTTCCTTGCTGACTACAAACTCGACAACGACCGGTCCGGGTGTATCAAGCGCCTCCTGCCAAGCCCGACGTGCCTCTTCCTTATTCGTAGCACGCAGTCCTTTAACTCCGTATGCTTCGGCAAGTTTCACAAAATCCGGACTTCCAGCCAGGTCAATGTGACTATACCGATTGTTATAGATCAATTCCTGCCATTGACGAACCATTCCAAGAACCTGGTTGTTGATAATTACGATTTTAACCGGAATGTTATTGATTGCACAGATGGCTAATTCCTGCGAACACATCTGCATACCGCCGTCCCCGTTAATCGATATTACCAATCTGTCGGGATTGGCCATCTGAGCACCGATTGCAGAAGGGAAACCAAATCCCATCGTACCGAGTCCACCAGAGGTGACCCATGAACGTGGCTGATTGAATTTGTAATACTGTGCTGCCCACATTTGATGCTGTCCCACGTCCGTCGTTACGATTGCGCCGCCCTTGGTAGTTTCATCCAACAACTCAACAACCCATTGTGGTTTAAGCACTGTTTCAGAATCCTTATATGAATAAGGTTTCTCTTTCTTCCAATGCTGAATTTGCGCTCTCCATGCATCAGCTCGATCCGCACGTTTCACATCCTGATTCAGCAATTCCAGCACTGCCTTCACGTCACCCACGATAGGAATATCTGCTGCAACATTTTTTCCAATTTCAGCAGGGTCGATATCAATGTGGACGATTTTAGCTTGAGGAGCAAACCCATCCAACTTGCCTGTTACCCGATCATCGAAGCGGGCTCCGATACAGATCAACAGATCTGACTGTTGAATCGCTTGATTGGAGGTGTATGTTCCATGCATCCCCGGCATCCCCGTCCACAGTTCATGTCCACTTGGGAAACCACCCAATCCGAGCAATGTTGTCGTAATAGGAATTTCCGTTTTACGAACAAACTCGTAAAGTGCTTCATGTCCACCGGAGTATACAACTCCTCCACCAGCCAGAATGAATGGACGTTCTGCTTCGGAAATAGCTTGAGTTAGCTTGTCTAGTTGAATTTTGTTGGGTATCACTTTCGGGTTATAACCCCGCATGGTCACAGGTTCTGTTTGTGGAACAAACAACGTCTGGGCTGCAGAAATATCCTTCGGAATATCAATCAGCACCGGTCCCTTGCGCCCTGTGTTGGCAATATGAAATGCCTCATGGATGATTCGCGGCAGATCCTCCACATCTCTTACCAGATAGCTGTGCTTCGTAATCGGCATTGTAATTCCCGTGATATCGGCTTCCTGGAAAGCATCCGTACCGATCAGGGAAGATATAACGTTACCCGTGATGACCACTAACGGCACCGAATCCATAAAAGCCGTCGCAATACCAGTTACCAGGTTTGTCGCTCCAGGTCCGGAAGTGGCGATACAGACACCCACTTTACCGCTCGCCCGTGCATAACCATCTGCCGCATGAATAGCTCCTTGCTCATGACGAGTGAGGACATGCTTGAAATCCTTAAAGCCATACATGGCATCATAGATATAAAGCACTGCACCACCAGGATATCCGAAGACACAATCTACTCCCTCCAGCAACAGGCTACGGAGTAAAATTTCCGAACCTGTAATCACTTCAGGCTTCATCCACTTTTCACGTAATTCATTGGTTGACCTAACTTCAGGAATTTGTGCACTCATTGGTCATCCTCCTTTACAAAATTTACATACATCTGACATTTGTAAAAACAAAAAAACCTTTCATCCCTAGAACAGACTTGCTGTTACTGAGGGACGAAAGGCTGTAGCTTCCGTGGTACCACCCGTGTTTGCCCGATATTTCGCAATATCGAACCTTGGCAGGTACAGAAATCACAAAGGATCTCCATATCTGGCGTCTGTAACGTAGACCGTACGATTTTCCCTAATAGGTGATTCAGCGCACCGTTAATATCATCGGGCCCAAATACTTTTCAGGAAAACAGCTCCAAGGTGAGCTCGTTAAAAAGGGATTTTGGTGAAGCTTGCAGCTAATGCCTCACTCTCTGAACAAAAGAGCCCTAATCACTTCGTCCTCTTCATTGCCGTTGAGTTCATGTCATTCTTTCAAATGTTTAGACACATTATATGTCTCTCATCTGGGATAGTCAATACCCATATTTCATAAAAATTCATGTTTCTTTTCTGAAGCACCTCAGAGTCGCACGCTTGTAAGAGGTACCCGCATATTATAAAAAAGACCACACGGTGAGACAGTGCACTCCTCCAAAGCCACGTCTTATCTTGTTAAAAGGGTAGAAAAGGAGGCCCGTTTATGATTCGAAAACGCAGCTATCAAGATGACACCATCATCTTTCGTCTCATCGAGCAAGAGCTTGTCCCTCTATCGCATTTAAGTGCCCAAGAAATGGAACAAATACGCAAAGAATTACCCCGGCGCTTAAACCGGGGCATCACTTTTGTAGCTTGCAGACCGGATAATGCACAGGTTGTTGGCTTTATTCATGTTATGCTGCATGGCGAACTATTATACATTGATTTGATCGCAATCTCTTCGGCTCATCAAGGTATGCGATACGGAAAAAAACTGCTGGAGCATGCCGAACACTACGGACGACTGCGTCGCTGCAAGCGGGCTAAAGTTATGGTGGACGAAGACAATATCAGGGGGATCCATTTTTATCTGCGTCATCAATATCAAATGCTGCGCTACGTAGCTCTGAGCCGATGCCACGAACTCGAAAAGTCACTGTAAAAAGTATCTTTTTCGAGCTCAAGATTTTGTATGACTAAAATAAATTAGGGTAATACGGATATCCTACTCCGGGGTACCCCCCGTCTGTATACGGGCCTGGCTGCGGACCATATCCTGGTCCTCCATAACCTGGACCGTAGCCACCATATCCCCCACCATAGGCACCAATGTATGGAGCTGTGCCGATGGCAAGCAAGTCAAACAGCACCAGAGGAATAATCGCCTTCGTGTTTACTTTTTTCTTGCGGTTTGGTTGAAGAACCAGTCGGTTACCCGAAATGCGAATCAGCTTGCCGCTGACCTGGGAACCATCCTTGCGAGTAGCAAAGATGACTTTGCCAACAAGCTTCTCCACCTGCTTTCTGGTTACTGCCTGTTTCATCGTATTTCCTCCTTCTTTCTCAACGGATGGACAGATTGAACGGCTCCTTGATAGCTCATCACCACCACAAAATAGACCGGAGCTGACAGGGGCCGAGCGTCCCGTCCAATCTGCATAGCACAGTCTATTCCATTCATGCCAGTGGCGTATGTTTAAATGCCTGCACAATATAAAAAAATCTGGTACCTGCACATGCAGATACCAGATTTTTTATACACCAATGTACATTTTCAAAACATACACATCAGCTATTTATAAGTTTTAACGCTTGCTTGGATCATAAAGTTGACCCAAAGCGGCCGGAGCACGCGAACGTCCGACAGCCGCTACCAGTACAATAATCGTCAGGAGATATGGCAACATAAAAATAATTTCCTGGGGAATACTTTGGGACCATGCGAACAGCTGCACATAGTTGCGAATGGCTTGTGAAAAACCAAAAAACACTGCTGCGCCAAAAGCGCCGAGCGGATTCCATTTACCGAAAATCATAGCGGCAATAGCAATATATCCCTGCCCCGAAACTGTATTGTGCGAGAACATGTTGGTTGTAGTCAGGGTGATGGTAGCTCCACCAATCCCAGCCAACGCCCCACTGATCATAACACCAATATACCGAAGACGATTTACTTTAATACCCACTGTATCGGCCGCTCCTGGATGCTCCCCAACGGAACGCAAACGCAAGCCAAACGGTGTTTTATACAAAGTAAAATAGCCAATAATAACTAATAGAATGGCTAAGTATGTCGTTGGATAGGCTTGGAAAAAGGCTTTTCCTGCAATCGGGATATCCACAAGGTAAGGGATGGATATTTCGTTGAAACCCTGAATCCGACCCGTGTCACCATCACCCTCAAATAAAAGCTTGACCATGTACAGTGTACTACCTGCTGCCAAAAAGTTGATAACTATACCACTTATTACCTGATCGGCTTTAAACGTAATAGAGGCTACAGCATGAATTAGCGAAACCAGAATACCGAAGACCGCAGCTGACAGCACACCTACCCAAGCCGCAGAGGTGCCTCCTAGTCCAGCTTGCTCGGCATAAAATCCGCCAACACCCGCTGCAAACGCTCCGAATACCATAAGTCCTTCCAACCCGAGGTTCGTTACACCGGATTTTTCTGAAAAAACTCCGCCGAGAGACGCAAAAATAATCGCCGTCGCAAAAACGAGCGTTGTATGGATTAATTCACCAAGTGTTAACCAACTCATTTTACAACACCTTCTCTTTCTTCCGCTTGGAGTAGAGCGGCTTCACAACCCAACGTACAATACCTTGGGCCGCAATGAAGAAAATAATCGAGCCAATGACAACCCGGATAATTTCGGGCGGTACATCTGCGCTAAAGCTCATCCCCGCAGAACCATACGTAAGCGTTCCGAACAAAACAGAACCGAGCAGCACACCGAAGGGGTTATTCATCCCAATCAGAGCTACAGCGATACCGTCAAAGCCGGTTCCCGGTGATCCTGCCATAACAGATTGATAATGGAATACTCCCAGTACTTCAAAGGCACCTGCCAATCCGGCAAAAACTCCACTAATGAACATCGCTTTTATGATATTACGATTTACATTCATACCTGCATAGCGGGATGCATCCTGATTAAATCCGACAGCCCGTAGCTCATAGCCTTGCTTTGTTTTCCACATGAAAATGTAGAAAAAGACTGCCGCCAGCACAGCAATAACCGTACCCCAATGTACCCGAGCATTCCCCATCATCTGGGACAGCCATTCGATGGAAATTGAAGCAGAAGGCTGAATATCCACAGAACGATTTTCACCATCCATAAGTGCGAACTGATTGATCACCAAATTAGCCAAATACAGACCGATCCAGTTCATCATAATACATGTAATAACTTCATTCACGCCTCGTTTGGCCTTCAAATAGCCAGCAATCGCAGCCCACAGGCCTCCGAAAACTGCACCTGCAATCACAGCCAACGGTGCATGTATGATAGCTGGCAACCCATGGAGTTTAATGCCCACAATCGAAGCAGCTGTCATACCTACCAGAAACTGACCTTCGCCGCCAATATTAAACAATCCGGCGCGGGCCGCAAAAGCAAATGCCAACCCCGTTAAAACCAGCGGAGTCATCTCACGGATAGCCTCTCCAAAGTTATAAGAATCTCCGTATACACGGCTAAACAAAGCAGAATAGGCCACAATAGGGTCATACCCGCCAATCAGCATCACAATAGCACCCAGAAGGAGACCCAAAATAATAGAGACCAGCGCCAGTACAAAGGAGTCTTTTGTGAATATTTTCAATAGATTAGCCATTCTCTACTCCTTTCTTCACTGCACTTCCTGCCATCATCAGTCCCAGTTCCTGGTCATTCGTTTCTTCTGGCAGCACTTCCCCGACAATCTTGCCCTCATAGATGACAGCAATTCGGTCGGATACATTCATAATTTCATCCAGTTCAAAAGATATGAGCAACACTGCTTTACCTTGGTCCCGCTGGGCAATCAGTTGTTTCTGGACAAATTCAATAGCTCCGACATCCAGACCGCGTGTAGGCTGTGCTGCAATGAGAAGGTCTGGATTTTTATCAATTTCACGCGCAATGATAGCCTTCTGCTGGTTCCCACCAGATAACGCTCTTGCCTTCGTGTGAATATCCGGTGTCCTTACATCAAACTTTTCGATAAGACTTTTGGCCTGTTTCTCTATAGCATCTTTGTTCAAGAAGCCATTTTTACTGTAAGGCGCCTGGTAATACGTCTCCAGCACCATATTTTCACTCATAGAAAAATCGAGCACCAACCCATGCTTATGACGGTCCTCCGGTATATGTGAAACGCCTGCCTCTGAAATTTTGCGTGGTGGCTGATTGGCCACATCTTGTCCGAGCAAACGGATGCTTCCGCCATCCACCCTGCGTAAGCCTGTCAAAGCTTCAATCAGCTCACTCTGTCCATTTCCATCTACTCCGGCAATCCCCAAAATCTCGCCCGCCTTGACCTGCAGGTTCAACTCATTTAGAACATTAATGCCATCCTTGTTTTTAGAAATTACATTGTTCATTTCCAGTACTGTTTGTCCTGGTTGCGCAAGCTGCTTGTCCACTTTAAAGGACACGCGACGGCCCACCATTTTCTCAGCCAGCTCATTTGGTGTTGTTTCAGACGTCTTGATCGTATCAATAACCTGACCTCGGCGAATGATCGTAACGGTATCTGCAATTTGCATGATTTCTTTAAGTTTATGAGTAATAAGAATAATTGATTTGCCTTCAGCGACCAAGCGCTTCATAATGTCCAGCAACTCAGTGATCTCCTGCGGTGTCAGTACAGCTGTAGGTTCATCGAAAATCAGAATATCTGCACCGCGATAGAGCGTTTTGATAATTTCTACACGTTGCTGCATACCAACAGATATATCCTCAATTTTGGCATTCGGATTTACCTGAAGACCGTACTGCTCAGACAACCGCTGTACTTCTGCGGCAGCCTTTTTATAATTGATTTTCAGACCCTTACGTGGCTCCGAGCCCAGGACAATATTTTCGGTAACGGTAAACGGCTGTACGAGTTTAAAATGCTGATGCACCATGCCAATCCCCAGATCAATCGCCTTATTTGGACTATCAATCTGTACGGGTTTACCTCCGATTTCAATTGTCCCTTCATCCGGCTGATACAGTCCGAAAAGAATATTCATAAGCGTAGATTTACCCGCGCCATTCTCACCCAAAAGGGCATGAATTTCTCCCTTATGCAGCTTGATGCTGATGGAGTCGTTGGCAACGATGCCGGGGAATCGTTTTGTAATTTGCTTTAACTCAACGACGGGGGTCGCTGCATCCATGAGATCACCCTTATACACTTTATAGTATGTGCTCCAATGAGCTGATTTTGCCCGTTATAATCCATATAACTCCAGACGTAAGAACAAGGCTAGTCTTATGAACCAGCCTTGTCGCTACTTCTATGTTCTTCAAGCCAAAACTTATTTCGAAGGAACTGTAATTTCGCCCTTAATAATTTTTTGCTTGTATTGTTCTACAAGATCAAGCACGTCTTTAGGTACGTTTTTCGTTGATGTGTCTGCCAAACCAATACCATTATCCTTCAGAGCCAGTGTCTCGACACCACCCTTAAATTTACCATCAATTACTTCTTTAGATACGCGTTTTACAGCTTCATCTACACGTTTTACCATCGAAGTCAATGTTACGTCGTCACCAAACTCAAGTGATTGGTCTTTATCTACGCCAATAACCCATACTTGCTGACCTTGTTGCTTACGTGCGAGTGCTTCATTAAATACACCTGTTCCAGATCCGCCAGCTGCATGGAAAATAATATCCGCACCACTGTTATAGATCGTCGCTGCTGCTGCTTTACCCAGGTCCGGCTTATCAAATGCACCTGTGTAGTTAACTTCCAATTTTGCATTTGGATTTACAGCTTTAATTCCTGCTTCGAATCCTTTTTCAAAACGTTTGATCAATGGGCTGTCTTGTCCACCCACAAAACCAATTTTGTTTGTTTTGGTAAGCTTACCAGCTACAACCCCCACCAAGAAGGAACCTTCATTTTCAGCAAAAACAACCGATTTTACGTTAGGCGCATCCACTACACTGTCAATGATCGCCAAATTCTTGCTTGGGTTGTCTTTCGCTACTTGTCCAATCGCATTCGCCAGATTAAAACCGATTCCCCAAGTCAGGTTAAAATCACCCTTAACAAATTGGTTCAGGTTAGGAATATAATCTTGATCGGATTTACTTTGCAGGTATTTAACTTTAACGCCCGATTCTTTCTCAGTGGCTTGTAGTGCCTCCCAAGCAGATTGGTTAAACGATTTGTCGTTTACTCCACCCACATCTGTAACCATGCCGATTTGGACATTCGATGTTTTGGCAGAACCACCTGTGTCTCCACCATTTGCGTTGGACGCACCTTGATTTTTGTTACCGCAGCCTGCGAGAATGACCGAGATCGCCAGCAGCATAACCAAAGACATACTGAACATTTTCTTCATGCTGATACTGTTCCCCCTTAGTGTTAGATCCCTGGACTGTCTCTTTTCTATGAACATGTACATGCTCATGCATGTCATTTACTGACGAGACAGATCGTACAGAAGACTTACTTTAGAGATTATACAATTATGATCGGCTAAAATCTAGACAATTAATAACCTTGGGTCAATTTTTTTTAAAATCTCATCAATGTAAGCGTTACAAAGTTAAAAAAAACATACATTCTTCCATCTCACGTTATATTTATTCGTATTTTGGAGAAAACGAAGTCTTTTCCGTAACATTGAGTATGTACAAAAAAAGGCATCCCTACACAGCGTACTGCTTGGGATACCTTTTTACCGCTTTCGCGGTTTCCACGCCTTCATTATTAATAATTAAGCGTTGATTTTGCCTTTAGCAACAGTTGCCAAAGAGTTGAATGCATTAATATCATTGACTGCAAGATCAGCCAAGATTTTGCGGTTAATGTCCACACCAGCCAATTTCAGGCCGTGCATCAATTTGCTGTAAGACAAACCGTTCAAACGAGCTGCTGCGTTGATACGCACGATCCACAGTCTGCGGAAGTTACGTTTCGTCTGACGACGGTCACGGTATGCGTAAACAAGCGATTTCATTACCTGCTCGTTAGCTGTTTTAAAAATGCGGTGTTTGGAACCAAAATAACCTTTAGCAAGCTTCAATACTTTTTTATGACGACGACGAACGACGAATCCGCCCTTTACTCTTGCCATATCAATAGACCTCCCAAATAATGTTTATGCTTCATTCATTGCAGTGCTAGTGCTATTTCAGGTTAGCAAGACCTTGTTTCAGACGCTTAACGTCCCCAGGTGCCATCTCAGGGTTAGTACCCAGAACGCGTTTTGCACGTTTGGATTTGTGGGAAAGCAAATGGTTTTTGTAAGCTTTGTAACGCATTACTTTACCAGTACCGGTAATTTTGAAGCGGCCTTTAAGGCTGCTATGTGTTTTCATTTTAGGCATTGAACTTCCTCCTTAATTTGTCATTGACTCTTTGGAGCCAATATCATAATCATGCTGCGTCCTTCGAGCTTGGGTTGGCGCTCCACGGTACAAAGATCAGCAACTTCCAATTTCACACGTTCGAGAATTTTTTGACCCACATTAGCATGGGTAATTTCACGACCGCGGAAACGAACGGAGCATTTCACCTTGTCCCCTTCATTCAGGAACTTTACCACATTGCGAAACTTGGTTTGGTAGTCATGTTCCTCGATGTTGGAACGGAACCATACCTCTTTGATGTCAACGATCTTCTGGTTTTTACGGGCTTCCTTTTCTTTCTTCTGTTGCTCATAGCGGAATTTACCGTAATCCATAATCCGACACACGGGCGGCTTCGCTTGAGGCGCCACGTTTACGAGATCCAAGTTTGCGTCAATCGCCATTTGCAAAGCTTCACGCGTCGGTGTAATCCCGATTTGTTCCCCATTCGCACCAACTAGACGTACTTCTCTCACCCGAATCTCATCATTGATCATATGTTCCTTACTAATAACCCTCCACCTCCAGAACCTGTTATTGTTGTATTGTGTTTAAGCACAAAAAAGGGATGACGACTATACAGCCGACATCCCTGTCTGATACTCAATTCATCATGAAAGTTCAATTCACAAATCATTGGATCATGACCAGCCGGCAATACCGGGCAGGTGAGAAGTCGGACCTTCTACTTGTTAATCCATACTTTTCAATTAACATACTCGAATATCTTATCACGGTGCAATCGAGGTGTCAACACTTTAATAGAAAATGAATGACACCGATCTTCAGTCCTATTTCACCGTCCAATTAACCTTGCTTGCTCTGAACCTCTTCCAGGCGAACGACACGCGTGTGCTGGGTATGGCTCCATTGCTTGTTGTTCTGTGTAAAGAACGCATAGAACGTAATCGGATACCACGAGACCAGATATACCGGAAATAGCAGCAGGTACAGATATACTTTTTTGAACGTGACCTTTTCCAAAATCATCGCGATCACAAAGGTAGTAATATTCAGACCCACAGCTATAACACCCGTCCAAGCCGGGAATTGTACATAAATATTTTCGATATTAGGTCCACCAAATAACGCTATATCTATCCACATAGCTACTGTCATCAAGAAGGTGAGCAGTACGATATACACGTTTAGACCATAAAGAGCCATATCGAATTTAATCAGGCTTCTATGCTTGATACTTTGCCACAGCAACGGGAAGAAATAACGTCGAGCAACCGTGAAATGACCTTGCATCCAGCGCAGACGCTGTCTGGACGAAGCTTTGAATGTCAACGGCTTTTCATCATATACCTTGGCATCGTAATTAAATCTTGGATATACGTTGCGTTGTGTGCAGCGCATGGTGAATTCCAAATCCTCTACGAGACTTGTTGCACCCCAGCCCATTTCCTTAAGCAGATTTGTTTCAAAGCACATGCCTGTACCACCGAGGAAATTAGCCATGTTCAGATTGTGACGTGACAGCTGCCACAAACGGTTGATGTACCAATAAGATACCCCGTATGCCGCTGTAATCCAAGAATCCTCAGGATTCTTAGTATCAATGTACCCCTGAATAACACGGGCACCTGTGCACAGATCATTGTTCATTTCACTCAAGAAATTGGTATGCGCCAAATTGTCAGCATCAAACATGACAATGGCATCATATTGGCGCGGCATAGCCCATAATTCCTTGAGCATCCACTCAATAGCGTAGCCTTTACCACGCAGATTTGGATTCGTACGTTCACAAGCATTCATGCCGTGAGCGCGAACAATATCCGCAGTCTTATCTGTGCAGTTATCACAGATTACGAACACATCGTAAAGTTCCTTCGGATAATCAAGTTGTTTCAAATTTTCCATCAATGCTCCGACAACCTGTTCTTCATTGTGGGCAGCGACTAAAATGGCAAATGATTTTTCTGGAGCCGCGTGCTCTTTCCTTTTCTTGCGAACCAATCCGAACAAGGAGAATGCAAACTGATAGACTGCGATCACCGCCAGTATGACCTGGAGCGTCACAAAAATAGCGTCTAACATGATCTCTTGTTACCCCCTTTTTTATACCCCTTAAAATCTTGCGTTTGTTTGTTTTCTATCTGTGTAGCGCAAGTTGCGGCGCTTTGCGCGCCTTTTCTGTAGTTTTTGACCCGACCCTTGCTTTCTTCATTGGCTGTGCGCAGCCCCCTTTTGGCTGACACAGGAATGCCATTACGATTTTCGTTGGTTTTCAATCTTTTGTCAAAGCCCTTAAACCGGTCTCAGCAGCAAAAAAACACAACAAACTCCCGTTTGAACCGGGAATGCGGCGCTGGTCTTCTCATTGATGACGCTTAGGTCTTATTTTCATCCATTTGCTAACTTTTTATTTCTTTGGTCCCTCCTTTTTGTGGGCCAATTAGCAACCACTTCTAAACACTCTATCTTATTAGACGGATGAACGCAAAGAAAGTTATACAATTTGGCTTATATTCCATTAACATTTTTGTGTAGAATTGAACCAAGTAAGTTTGAATCTTTAGTGATTCTTGAAATGAACAGCGTTTAAAAATATGATGAGAGCAAGAGAATAATTACTTATGGTCTGATTATGTCAAAATGACTCAAAATATTTGCCGACTGACCTGAACCGGCAACCGGAGGAAACCAAATGCAACGTCTAGTCGTAAAACTTGTAAATCTGGAGCAGCAGTTGTTCAAATGGATCAACGGACGCTTACACAACCGTTTTTTGAACTTCTGGCTTTATTATCTCACACATTTAGGCGGGGCTACCTCTACTATAGCCTCCACACTCCTTATTTGGTGGCTCGCTCCGAATCCGTGGAAAGATACCGGTATGAAGGGAGCCATCGCTCTCGGGGTTAGTCACATCCCCGTAGCTATCGTTAAAAAGCTGTACCCGCGGATTCGCCCGTATTTGGCGCTACCAGGTACAAATACATTCCGCAACCCCTTGTCGGACCATTCTTTTCCCTCAGGGCACACGACCGCTATTTTTTCAGCTACCGTGCCTTTCATGCTACAGTCACCGATGCTAACATTGCTGCTGTTGCCTGTAGCGACAATTGTTGGTTTTTCTCGAATTTATCTGGGTCTTCACTACCCAACGGATGTACTCGCAGGAGCGGTCATCGGAACGTCTGCAGCAATAGGAACGGTTGCATTCTGGCCTTAAAGCCGATATGGTATGATTGAGAACATCCCAGCAGGAACAGGTGAAATGAGAGTGGCTAAAAAACGAGTGTTATTATTATCGGAAGGTTTCGGTGCCGGACATACTCAAGCTGCCTACGCGCTCTCAAGCAGTTTGCGAAAGCTTTCTCCGAATGTGCAGACCAGAGTGCTGGAGCTGGGGAGTTTTTTGAATCCAAGAATGGCCCCGCTTATTATTACAGCATACAAGAAGACTGTTGTATCGCAGCCTCGTCTAGTCGGATTGGTTTACCGTCATCAGTACAAAAAATCATTAAACCGTCTTACAACGCTCGCTTTGCACCGTCTGTTCTACACGCAGACCCGAAACATTCTCCGGCAGCTTCGTCCCGATTTGGTGGTATGTACTCATCCCATCCCAAGCGCGGTAATTTCACGTTTGAAGCGCTTAGGCTTACATGTTCCGCTTTGTACTGTCATTACAGACTACGATGCACATGGAACATGGATTAGTCCCGAGGTTGACCGGTACTTTGTATCTACGCCTGAAGTCATGCGTAAGCTGCGCGCACGCGGAGTATCCGTCTCGAAAATCCAGGTGACCGGTATTCCCGTTCATCCAAATTTTTGGGAACATCCTGGGCACGATGAAATTAGAGAACAATTTGGACTTAAACCCATCCCGACCGTACTCGTTATGGGTGGCGGCTGGGGCCTTATGAATGACGAAGTCATACATCGTTCGCTTACTCAGTGGAGAGATAACATTCAATTTATTTTTTGTTTGGGGCATAATGATAAAATTCGTCGTAAAATGCAGTTGGATCCCAGGTTTAATCATCCAAATATTCATATCTTCGGATTTACACGGGAAATCGACAAATTAATGGAGGTATCGAATCTGCTCATCACCAAACCCGGCGGAATGACATGCACCGAGGGATTGGCCAAAGGGATTCCGATGCTGTTTCACAAACCTCTCCCTGGACAGGAGGAGGAAAATTGTCAATACTTTACGGCTCAAGGCTTCGGAGAACCGATTACTTCGCTGGATGTTGTCGTTAAATGGATGAACCGACTGCTACACGATTTTCCAGAAATCGTCCGTAAGCGGCAGGAGCACGTCCATAATGTAGCGCGATATTATCCTCTTCAGAGCGCACAGAGTATTTTGGATATACTGGAACCGAACAGGGTGCTTTCCTAATAAGGAAGCACCCTGTCTTATTTTATCCATTTGATCTGTTTTTATTTCCCGTACTTTTCAAGGCGTGTTTTTTCGTACTCTTTCAAAGCATCTTTGCCGATCAGCACCTCGACTCGATGAATATTCATACCTTTGCCCATAAACTTTTGTTCATATTCCGTCATGACATGCTCCTCGTTAATCCCCTCACGATGAAGGTTTAACGAAATATTCGTCATCTGCAAACCGCTATCGGCAAACGAATTCAGAGAAAACTCAAACAGTGTCTCCGAATCGGTCTTAAAATGAATTTGTCCTTTGCTGTTCAAAAGCTGACGGTACTTGTCCAAAAAACGCGGATGCGTCAAACGACGACGTGCATGTTTGGCTTTAGGCCAGGGATCACTAAAATTCAGATAAATGCGTTCAATCTCTCCTGGTTCAAAAACATTTTCGATCTGTTCGATGTTTGCCAGTGCCAATTTGATATTAGGCGGCGTATCAACCTCTGAATTACTCCAGGCCAGACGAGACTTTTCTGTTGCACGGCGAACCAGCTCATCATACATATCAAAGCCAATATAGTTAACCTCCGGATTCCGGAAGCTCATTTGGCTTATAAATTGCCCTTTACCCATACCGAACTCTACATGAATGGGACGATCATTACCAAAAAGCTGCTGCCATTTCCCCTTATACTGTGCTGGCTCCAAGATGACTAGGTCCTGCTGTTCTTCCAGACTTTCCCGAATTCCTTTTCTTCCGCGTAAACGCATGTTACTCCTCCATATACTCTGTTATCAAGGAAAAAGGAATTTCACCCCCGCTTGAAGATACGGAAATGAAATTCCTTTTTCAATATATTTGGATTGGGGTCCAACTAATTTAATTGTTCATAGTCTACCCCATCAGCAGGTGAAAAATCAATTGTCTTTTGGCAAGCCGCTCTGATTTTTTGACGTGCGGTCGTTCCAATCTGACGATCCTGCCCAAAACGGACACCAGTCAATGCCAACGCCTCATCAAAGGTTAACTCAACAGTAACTTTATCCATACGCGTCTTATCCTGCGCATTCATAAAAGATCACCTCACGGGTTATTTGTGATGGAACCGACGTGCACTTACCCTAAAACAGGCGATAGAAACAGCATAGCTGCCTCCCTGAAGAATAATCATTAGCAACGGATAACTTTTATCTTCAGGATCGAAAACAGTCCTTTTATTGTATGTCTGGTACCGCTTACAATATAACACATTGTGTAACCTTTTTCAATCCGCAACGCCATAAAATACGCACATTTTATTGACTAGTTCGGTCAAATGATTCCCAATGAAGACTGATTTTTGTTACAATAGGGTGATCGTAAAAAAAGGAGTACACCCATGAAAACAGATTTATTGCCTGCTCCTCTCCTGTGGGGAGATAAACGGTTCCATACTTGGAATTACGAAATGCGTGAGCAATTTCAAAATAAAGTGTTCAAAGTCATGCTGGATGCCGGTTTTACCTGTCCGAATCGCGATGGCTCCATCGCTAAAGGGGGTTGCACCTTTTGTAGCGCACGCGGATCGGGTGATTTTGCCGGGCGTCGTCGTGATGATCTGGTCACCCAGTTCAATACGATTCGGGATCGGCAGCATCTAAAATGGCCAAACGCCAAATATATTGGCTATTTTCAAGCCTATACTAATACGTATGCCCCGGTTGAGGAACTGCGAGAATACTTCGAGGTTATTCTGGAGCAGCCCGGTGTTGTCGGTCTGTCCATCGCTACACGTCCTGATTGCCTGCCTGACGATGTAGTGGATTACCTTGCCGAGCTAAACGAACGCACGTACCTATGGGTCGAAATGGGTCTGCAAACTGTCCATGAATCGACCTCAGAGCTGATTAACCGCGCTCATGATACTCAATGCTATCTGGATGCGGTGGAAAAGCTGCGCAAGCGGAATATCCGCGTGTGCGCCCACATTATTTATGGTCTGCCCCAAGAGACGCATGAAATGATGCTCGATACGGGACGGGCGGTAGCCGCTATGGATGTGCAGGGCATCAAAATCCACCTGCTGCATCTCATGCGCAAAACGCCCATGGTCAAGCAGTATGAAGCGGGATTGCTACGCTTTCTGGAAAAGGACGAATACGTTAAGCTGATAGTTGATACGCTGGAGTTTTTACCTCCCGAAATGATCGTTCATCGGTTAACCGGAGATGCCCCACGCGATTTGCTAATGGGACCCATTTGGTCGCTTAAAAAATGGGAAGTGCTTAATGCCATTGATCATGAACTGAAGTCACGTGAAACGTGGCAGGGAAAATACTGGAGGCAACCTTAAATGGGCTTCCTATCCGTCCTGGGCTACGCTCATCAATTGGTGGCTGCGCGGGTGCAGCCAGGCGATACTGCTATAGACGCCACCGTCGGCACAGGAGCAGATACGTTGTTTCTGGCAAAAGCTGCTGGTAAACGGGGCCGTGTCTATGGCTTCGACATCCAACAAGAAGCACTGCATTGCGCCCGTCGTCGACTGGAAGAAAACGCTTCTCCTTCATTAGCAGAAGTATCGCTACTGCTACAAGGTCATGAGCAAATGCGGGAGGCCGTTCCGGACATGCTGCATGGCAAAGTCGCTGCGGTCATGTTTAACCTCGGCTACTTGCCTTCCGAAGGCGCCGATCCTACTGTCATCACCCATACAGACAGCACGCTCGTCGCACTTGATGCTGCCTTACAATTGCTGCGACCACGCGGCATTCTGACTGCCGTGTTATATCCAGGACACGCCGGAGGCAGTGAAGAAGCAGATGCCGTTCTTCAATGGGCTTCTGCTCTCCCGGTCTCCAGTGGTCAAAGCATTATTTATCGTCAATTACAACGAGCCGCTTCGCCTTTCGTAGTGGCGGTTGAGAAGAAATAATGTCGGATTTTAAACTCAGGTTATGAGCGGCTTTTTAAGCCGCCTTACATATATTATTTTTCAAGCTCGTTTGGGCACTATTCATCCCAGTTTATTGCCACAGCGGCACGTTATTGATTTCCCTATTCTGTTAGGTCGCACTCATTACTCAATATGGAGGAGAGAAATTATGCTAAAGCCATACCCGCTGCAATTTCAACCTGAGTTCAAAGAGAGAGTTTGGGGAGGACGGGCCTTAGAGCAATTTGGTCTAACCCCACCAGAAGGACATATCGGGGAAGGATGGATGATTGCCGATCATCCAAACGGAACAACAACGGTTATCAATGGTGAGCTGGCAGGCAAAGGACTGGATGAAATCCGCGAGACCTACGGGCAGGATTGGCTCGGGGCCAAGGGTGTATCGGAAAAAGGCGGACGATTCCCACTTTTAATCAAACTACTGGATTGTAATGATGACTTATCCGTTCAGGTGCATCCGACAGATGATTACGCAGGACTTCCAGCCGGAGAATTAGGAAAAACTGAAATGTGGTACGTGCTTGATGCCAAGCCAGATGCCAAGATTATTTATGGTCTGACCGAAGGTGTAACCCGCGAGAGTCTGCGCACAGCTCTTGAAAGTGGGGATATCCTCGGCAGTTTGCGCCAGGTTCCAGTCGAAGCAGGCGATACGTTCTTCATCCCCGCCGGAACCGTACATGCACTGTGTGCAGGCGTTGTCGTTGCTGAAATCCAGCAAAATTCGGATACTACCTATCGCTTATATGACTACAATCGCCCCGGACTGGACGGCAAGCCTCGTGAGTTGCATATCGAGGATTCCCTCAATGTAACCTCCTACGAAGGTGCAGGCGCAACAACGATGAAAACGGACGGCTTACAGCCTGGTAAATGGCTCCAGTTGGCAGCCTGTGAGTATTTTGTTGTGGAAAAGGGTATCGTAGATGGAAGTTGGGCACTTTCTACAACGGAAGACAGCTTCACCATTCTCGTGATTTGTGAAGGCAGTGGGACCATAACATGGAACAATAATACCGAGTCTCTTTCCTGTAAAGCTGGAGATTGCTTCCTGTTGCCCGCTAACCTGAGCGATTACACGCTGAATGACGGAATGACCGTACTTAGATCTTATCTTCCTTAATGCTTAAAGGATGTGATGTCTAATTATGCGGGAATACACCTTCACCATCGCTGAAAATGACGGAACAGAGCTTTTTGCCTACCGCTGGCTGCCTGATCAGAATTTGCCCATTAAGGGGATTGTTCAAATTTCGCATGGTATGTGCGAGACGTCCTATCGCTACATCCGACTGGCCGAAAAGCTTACTGCTTGCGGTTATGGCGTGTATGCCAACGATCATATCGGTCACGGGCGCACGGCTGGTGATCCTGATAAGCTGGGTATGCCGGGAGCTAATGCGTTTAATCGAATGGCAAACGGCATGCTGGAGCTAGGCGAAATTGCAGCTAAGGAATTCCCTGATCAGTCTCGTTTTTTGCTGGGTCACAGCATGGGGTCCTTTTTAACCCAGAAAATTATGTATGATGATCGGCAAACGTATCACGGGTTTATTTTATCGGGAACCAACGGACGACGTGGTCTCCTAAAACTCGGAGAGCAAGTTGCTCTACTGCAAGCCAAGCTGCAAGGAATGGATCATCGCAGCATGCTGCTCAACGCTATGGTCTTTGGCGGCTTTAACCGTGCCTTCCGTCCGGTGCGTACGGCGTTCGACTGGCTGTCCCGTGATCCTGAGGAAGTAGATCAATTCGTGCACGACCCATTATGTGGAGCTATATGCACGACAGGCTTTTTTCTGGATTTTTTCAGGCTATTACAAGAAATCCACTGGCCTTCCTCGCTGAAACGCATCAATCCCAAACTGCCAGTTTATATTTTTGCCGGGGATCGTGATCCAGTGGGTTTGTTCGGTAAAGGTGTGTTGTCACTAGTGGAAATGTATCTAAGCCTAGAGCTTCAGGACATCGAATATCGCCTCTATCCTGACGGTCGCCATGAGATGCTTCATGAAACAAACCGTGACGAGGTGATGAGTGACATCGTGGACTGGCTCGACCGTCATGTTAACACAGGGGTGGCCTCTGTTTCCGCATTGTCTGGAGACTCCGAGGCACCTGGACATTCAACCTCGCCCAAGTCATCATCCTTGTGAGGAAATAAGAAAAGAAACCTTTAAAAACCACGATTAAAGTGGGATTGAAGGTTTCTTTTTTATTGCCTTATATTCATTTGGATATAGTTTTAAAAATCACCATGCATTCCGTTCTCTCAGGGAAGTAATATGAGCTGTGTGATGCTTGCCATGCCAGGCATAGATGCCGATGTTTCGTTCCAGGCGGATCGTCTGGCCCGATTCAGGATGAATAAATGTTCGGTGTAGCTGATCCTCTCCCAACGATCGTAACACGGTCACCCACCGTTCATGCAGTCCTTCCAGCAATTGCAACGAAGGTTCTAGTGGAAGCTCCCTGGCGTCTGGTATTTCGGCCCAACGCCCCTCATCATATGGCTTGATCGTCGGCGTATCCTCCGTCAGTGCCAGCTTAAAACGGATATAGCTGTTCATATGGCTATCTGCCACATGATGAACTACCTGCCGAATCGTCCAGCCCCCTTCGCGATAAGGCGTATTGAGCTGCTGCTCATTCAGTCCTTCCACCGCCTGACGCAGCTGTGCAGGCAATTCAGCAATGTCGTGAATCCATGCGATAAGCTGTTCTTTTGTAATGGTATCTGGAACAACGAATGATCCTATCGGATAGCGCAAGTCTTTGTCCAAAACAGTTTCCTCCCTTCTCTACATCTACTGCCTGTAATGTCAGTTGCCTTATGTTATAACTATGCAGGAAAAAAAGCAGGCTCGCAAGAGTCTGCTTTTGTCATACACGTAAAGAGGAGATACACTTGCCCGATTTATTTTATCCTTCCAGTAACAATGATTCCGGATCTTCCAGCAATTCTTTGACCGTTACCAGGAAACGAACCGCCTCGCTACCATCAATAATCCGGTGATCGTAGGACAACGCGATATACATCATCGGACGATTTTCCATGCGTTCCTCGTCGATGGCAATCGGGCGAAGTTGGATTTTATGCATTCCCAAAATACCCACTTGCGGTGTATTGAGAATTGGCGTAGACAGCAGGGAACCGAAAATACCTCCATTGGTTATAGTAAACGTTCCTCCTTGCAAGTCGGCCAGAGAAAGCGAATTGGAGCGTGCTTTGCCAGCCAAATCTGCAATACTTTTCTCGATCTCAGCAAAGCCAAGACGATCAGCATCTCGTACAACTGGCACGACCAAACCTTCCTTGGCAGATACAGCGATCCCGATATCATAGTATTTTTTCAGTACGATATCATCGCCATTAATCTCTGCATTCACGGTAGGGAAGCGCTTGAGTGCACCAACCACTGCCTTTGTAAAGAAGGACATAAAACCCAAGCCTACATCATGTTTTTCCTTAAACTTATCTTTACGGCGTTTACGCACATCGAGAATGGCGGTCATATCCACTTCATTAAAAGTGGTGAGCATGGCAGCTGTTTGCTGTGCTTCAACAAGACGCTTAGCGATCGTCGCTCTGCGCCGAGACATCCGCTGGCGTTCCACAGGCTTGCTGTACTCCGTTTGTGCTGGAGACGGAGGCGCAGGCTTGCTAGTAGCGGGAGACGCAGGTACAGATGCTGCACGTGACACTTCAGAGCTGTTATGCGTTTTTACGTCCTCCTTGAAAACACGTCCGAGCGGGTCCTTTCCCTGTACCTGCTCAAGATCAATCCCGCGCTCACGCGCCAACTTCCGGGCGGATGGTGATGCCGTCTGGCCATTCCCGTCGCCATTCGATGAAATAGGCGGTGCAGACTTTTCTTCAGCTTTACCGCCGCCTTCTACGGAAGACGGTGAAGTCGCTACGGACGGTGCTTCAGGCGCTTGAGTCGCTGCAACTTCTCCAGCACCGGTTGATTCCGCACCACCACTGCCGCTTCCGATCAAACCAACAGCTTCACCGATGACCACAGTATCTCCCTCCTGACGAAGGATTTTCTGGACCACACCTGCTTCTTCCGCACTAATTTCCAGATTGACCTTATCGGTTTCCAGCTCCAATAGAACATCTCCCTGTCCTACGGAATCCCCTTCCTTCACAAGCCATTTGGAGATTGTTCCTTCCGTGATGGATTCTCCCATTGCTGGCACTATAATATCGCTCACAGCCGCTACCTCCCAAGTGTAATATTGTTTTTGGAATCCTGCTTCAACGCCGATTGAATAATTCGCTGTTGTTCTAGGCTGTGTACTTGCTGATAACCGCTGGCCGGGCTTGAACGATCTGGTCTGCCTGCGTAACGAATTTCCGCTCCCTGTGGCACAACATTCCGCAGACGAGGTTCAATGTAACTCCAAGCCCCCATATTTTTAGGTTCTTCCTGAGCCCATACGAACTCCTTAACATGCGGGAAGCGACCGAAAATATTCCGAATTTCTTCTTCCGGGAAAGGGTATAGCTGCTCCACACGAATAATATGCAGACGCTCTTCTGCCTCATTCTTATCCTTTTCCAATGCTTCTTCGAGATCGATGGCAATCTTGCCACTGCACAGTACAATGCGCTCTACACGATCCGGACGTGCACCCAGACCAGGCTGTTCCAACACAGGACGGAACGCTCCTTCGCTGAATTCAGAAGCAGGCGAAGCGACACGATTATTACGAATCAGGCTCTTCGGCGACATCATCACAAGCGGGCGGGCTTCCTCACTTTCGCTTAATGCAGCCTGACGGCGCAGCAGATGGAAATACTGTGAGGCACTGCTCAAATTAGCGACAGTCCAGTTATTTTGTGCGGACAACTGGAGAAAACGCTCCAGACGTGCGCTTGTATGCTCTGGTCCTTGTCCTTCGCTACCATGCGGTAACAGCATCACTAGACTCGATTTCTGTCTCCATTTAGCACGGCCTGCGGAGATGAATTGGTCAAAAATAACCTGTGCACAGTTAGCAAAATCGCCGAATTGTGCTTCCCAAATCACTAACGTTTCAGGAGAATACACGTTATAGCCATATTCAAAGCCGAGGACAGATGCCTCAGACAATGGACTGTTATGAATACTGAATGAAGCACGTGCTTCCGGCAATGTATGCAACGGGCAATGTGTACGGCCTGTTTCAGGCTCATGCAGCACAAGGTTACGGTGAGCAAATGTAGCTCGCTCCGCATCCTGACCTGTCATACGAATAGGCTTGCCGTCTGCAAGAATGGTGGCCAAAGCCAGCGTCTCCGCCAAGCTCCAATCTACCTTTTCCCCTTCGTTCAGAGCGGTTTTTCTACGCTGTAAAATTCGATCCAGCTTCGGATATACATGAAAAGCCTGTGGCCATTTGAGTAAGTTTTCATTGATTTGGCGCAGCTTTTTCAATTCCACTGCAGTACGTACCATAGAATTCTGATTCTTTTTCGCCTTCACAGGACTCATTTCCGGCTCTTGTTCCGGTTGATTCTTCACATGCTCATGCGCTTCCTTCAGTCTGTTTTGGACCTTTTCAATGAGACCGGCACTAAACGCTTCATCCACTATACCCTGCTTCATCAGCTTTTGAGCATATAATTTGCTCACCGTCGGATGATTCTTCACCTTACGGTATACAAGCGGTTGTGTTGTTTCCGGGTCATCGGATTCATTGTGACCATAACGACGGTAACCAATCAGATCAATCAAAAAATCCTTCTTGAAACGATTGCGATATTCACCAGCCATACGTGCCGCTGCAATGCAGGCTTCAGGATTATCCGCGTTCACATGTACAATTGGAATTTCATAGCCTTTAGCCAAATCACTGGCATAACGGGTCGAACGTGAATCGACACTCTCTGTCGTAAAACCCAAACGATTATTCACAATAATATGGACCGTGCCGCCATTACGGAAGCCACGCAAATTTGTGAAATTAAGTGATTCTGCCACGATACCTTCACCTGGGAAAGCCGCATCACCATGCATAATAATTGTAGCTGCCTTGCTCACATCCAGCTTCGGATAACCAGCCTCACTGCGGTCTTCCTGTGCAGCTCGTGAAAATCCTTGTACTACCGGATTTACATATTCCAGGTGACTCGGGTTATTCGCCAATGTCAGACGGGCCTGCACTGCTTCCCCATCTTTTACAAAACGATCAGCACCCAGATGATATTTCACATCGCCAGTCCAGCCGTAGTTAATTCCTGTGGAACCTTCTGACGGGATCAAATCCTTATTCGGCGAATGATGAAATTCAGAGAAAATTTTACTGTAAGGCTTGCCCAGCACATGAGCCAGTACATTCAAACGGCCGCGATGCGCCATACCCATCAGGACATGACTTGCTCCCGCATTTGTCGTTAGACGAATAATCTCGTCGAGAACAGGGACAAGCACATCATTACCCTCGATGGAAAAACGTTTCTGTCCGACGAATGTTTTATGCAAAAACTCTTCGAACTGTTCTACTTCTACCAATCTGCCTAGCAACGACTTGCGTTCCTGTGTTGTAAGTGGCTTGGAGGACCAGCCAGATTCTGCATAGCTGTTCAGCCAGCGGCGTTCCTCCTCGTTATGAATATGACTAAATTCATAGGCAATCGGACCTGTGTATGCTACACGTAACCGTTGAATGGCTTCCCATCCGTTAAGTGTTCCCGCAGGAGCGTTATCCCATATTAAAGAGGCTGGAAAAGCCTTCAAGTCTTGTTCAGTTAAACCGTAAGATGCTGGATTAAGCAAGCGTGTATCCTGCTCTGCATCCAGTTCCAGCGGATCGATTTGGGCGGCTAAATGTCCGTACTCACGGATATTCCACACCATTTTCCCCGCTGTAACCGCTTTCTGTAATGTGTTTGAATCAAGGTGCCCCAAAGCACTTGTGGGGGGGCCTTGCAATTTGTTGTCTATCATGGAAGCAGCCGAATATTCGGATTGTGGCGGCTCACCCCATTGATCAAACAGCTCGCGGTAAGCCGGATCAACCGTTCCGGGGTCCGCTACATACTTTTCATACTGGTCCTGCACATAACCTAGATTAGGTCCATAATACGCCTGCCAAGGTACCTGTCTGCTGCTCTCTTCCATTGTCATCTCGTTCCCTCCGTCAAATTTTGAAATTCATAGCTGGACGGAAATCATTTTCATTTTTTATTAAGTCTTCAATTTAAGTTGTTCACAATATGATCACATTATATGAAATCCTTCATCAAAAGTCGAATTTCACAATTCTTATTCCTCTTCCATTGTATAAAGTTTTCTAGCTATGAGCATTTCCTTTTTCTCAACATATCCATGCGTAAATGAGATGAATCGGGCTAATCTGTAATCAAACACCTGGCAACTTAAATAACCAGCCGTCGGATCTCTACCGCCGGCTGGTTATTTAAGATTATATTGCTCCTCATACTACGCCAAACCATTTTGAAAACAACTTCCCAGTCCACCCCACTATGATTATCGTTAACAGCAGAATTTGAAAGACAGAGGGTCCTATACGATGCAAATTCAAACTTAAAGTGACATTAAAGTCACTTTTCTGTACAATATTCCTACTTTTCACTATTATTTTAATTAGGCATCTAAAAACCGCTTTGAAAGCGAAAGGGATGGAACTGTGACTGGATTAAAACAAGTACTCAGAAACAAGAATTATATCAGGTTTTTTCTGGCAACCTTCGCCTCACAAATGGGAGGAATTATCGGGGTTACTGCATTCATGTTTTATTTGTTGAAACGGTTTACAAATCAGCCATACTATGCAACGCTTGCCGAGTTAATGTATTCGCTCCCGATGCTGGTAGTATTTCTCGTGGTTGGAGTGCTGGCAGATCGGATGGACAGACAAAAAATTGCTGTTAATTGTGACTGGATCAGCGCTTTTTTATCCTTATGTTTGCTTATTTTTATTTGGGTCGATTCGATTCCTTTGATATTTGCCCTCCTCTTCATTCGTAGTGCTGCCTCCAAATTCTTCTTCCCAGCCGAAAGTGCCATTATACAGGGGATATTAAGCGAAGATGATTACACCATTGCCGCAGGCCTCAATCAAATGATGGGGAGTCTTTTCATGTTATTTGGAGGAACTCTGGGGGCCGTCGTCTACTGGCACTTTGGAATTACTGGAGCCATCCTAATTGATGCTATTTCTTTTATTGTGTCTGCACTGCTTATTCGTTCCTGCAAAATCCCAAAGGAAGTACGCCTTCCGAACGGGGCACATCAATTCAAACAATTAAAATTCAAACTTGTCATGATCGATTTTAAACAAGGGTTTCTTTACATACTACGCAACAGACTATTGCTTTGGTTGGTTTCAGGCTTTTTTATGTTCGGTATTTTAAATGGTGGTTTTAGCGTTTTACCGATGTTTATTCTTAAATATAAGCTAGCTCCAGGCAACTATGAGCAGTATATGGTTTGGACAGGTATTATTTTTGGAGCTGGTGTGTTGCTTGGTACCCTAATCGCTTCTCTCATCTCCGCCAAGCTAAAGCTACACCAAATGATTGCAGCGGGAGTTCTGGTAGCCGGAATAGGTATGTGCATACTTGGATTTGTTAACCACATCTACGCTTTTCTGATTATCAATTTTGTCATTGCACTGATACTTCCGTTCATTAACATTGGCATAGGAGGATGGCTTCCTCGTATTGTAGATCCTCAAATGATGGGACGTGTGCAAGGTTTGATTAATCCGTTAATGATGCTGTCCCAATCTCTTACATTAGGTTTCATTGCTATAAGCTTTCCTTCATTTATTTCAATTGAGCTCTTGTTTTTATTAGTTGGGGTCTGTACCGTTATTGTAGGAATATACTACACTATTGTGCTTCCCCGTTATGCTGATTACAGCACTTCTTCCAAGACCCTTCAGGAATCTTTATAGGCAAATTAAAAAAGTCAAACAGCAGACCATTCCGCCAGCATTGTTGAGTTGCCACTTCTGCCTCCGAATCCAGTGCAGAGGTGGCTTCATCATATCTCCTCTCAAATGCTCCACAAGTACATACGTTGGTTGCATACGACTAGCTCGTCACAACCCAGTAGATACATAGACCGATAGGGTATGTAATATTCAAAAAAAACGCCCGGCAGACGCATTAGCTGCATCAACAGGACATTTTGATTGAAATCGGAGTAGCGGGATTCGAACCCACGACCTCACCCACCCCAAGGGTGCGCGCTACCTAGCTGCGCTATACCCCGATAACCAAGTGTATGTAGATCGATGCTGTTATTTACCATTATATTCTGGTCATAAAATCCTGTAAAGGGATTATTTTCTCATCCTTCCGTTGCATTTTTAAGTTGTTTTCATTATGGTAGATACAAAAGTTAAGAGGTCAAAAACAGAGATCATAGGAGCTAACCATGCAAAGCAAAAAAGTGCTTATACCCGTTGCATTACTTCTTTTAATACAGTTAAGTGTTCCTATCTTCTATACCTTTGCACAGGATAACCTTGTCATAGATCATGAAACGAAAGAGAGAATCAAAGAACAATATGGCTTGGATGAACCGGAATTTCCTTCATCAAAGCAGCAGCAAAACATATTATTGGGAGGTGATTTTGGATTTACTCCCTCTGGTGATGCTGTTGTAGTGGAATTGACCATATTGATTCGGTATCCGCTCATTTTTATCAGTCAACAACTGGTACATTCACTGAAATCATAATTTTTTTTCTACAAGTTCCATGATATAGAGCATAAGAATCATTTATTTCGTAGCAAGTTGTCTGCCACTCGGGGTCACTTCATCCTTCTTATTGAAAAGGTTTAATTCAATGGGGCCCCTCCCATGTAGCCACAGCAGTTCATCGAATAAAAATGTCAGTCCATCCTTAGCGCGTAAGCGTTCGATGATCTCCGTAACAACTTGCATAACTTCCCCTTGTACACCCTCTGCCAGTTGCAAGCCTCCGCTCTCTCCATCTAGGTAAAGATGCGTATGATATGATTGCTCCACCTTCTTCACATGGCGCAAACACAGTATGCCATTTTCGAGGTAAAAGAAATATTGATGGTCATACAGAATCCCCTCGCATATCTCATACATATGAGGTAAATCATATGGCCCCTGAATCATGGATACCCGTTCCAATCCCATTACCCATTCTGTCATACATCCTCGCTCCATTCCTTTGTTCATTTATCACAGCTTAGTTCGATGAAATATTAACCTGTATTACAATTTATCCATTTTAAAAACCGCTCAAAATTATTATATAACGTTGTTATATGAATTTTATAAGGAAACTTCTATACGATTTTTAAGCCTCCTCACGCATTAATTGTTTTAGGATTATCAAAATAGTGACTGTTGCTAAATTTAAAGCATTTTGATACTATGAAGGCATCAACTTAGTTTACTTATAATCTTGTTAACTAGATTACTTAATTACAAATATACACTTATATTTCATACATGTCAACTAGTTTACTTGATTACTTTTTGGAGGAATTGTTATGATTAGATTTTCTCTTGATAAAATTATGAAGGACCGTGGACTCGAACAGAAAGATATTGTTTCTATTACAGGAATTAATAGGAATACGATTAAAGCTTTGGCCTCCAACGCAAACGCCCGAATTGACTTTCCAACCTTGAACACACTTTGTAGAACCCTTGGCGTACTCCCTGGTGAACTGATCGAATACTTGCCAGAAGACGACGAAGAGAGCCGTTAACATGCTTACGGCCCTCTGTTCTTTGTATAATCTCCAAAATACTTTTTTACCGATCTTCCCATTCAAATGATTTCGATCATCGTTAAACCATTCCTATTAGCGATTTCAAATAAACTCTTCCCATGTATGATAAATATCAAATAATGCATTAAGGTTACGTTGTCCCTTTAATACTGCAAACATTTTATTCGTTACGATCATGATCACATCCATATCTTTTTGCCTAGTCAAACCAGTGATAACAGGACGATTTACGCTAACATACGACTTAGGTTTAAAAACAACTCCCCAGTCCAATCCACTATGATTACTTTTTACAACCTCTCCTAGATAAATGGCAATATCCAGTGTAAAAGCTTGAGACTTTGTATCAAGTTTTTTATCATATATATAGCCCTTCAACCATTCTTCAGTTTCTGAATGCTCCTCTTCTAATTCCGAAGCACTTTTATTTTGAATCTGTACATTTCTTAGATACCATTCCCAAATGTCTATAAGCGAACGATCACTATAATCCAGATGTATCTGTGAAAATGCGCCAAGTTGCTCTAAACGTGAAGGTATTTGTCGTTTAAACCAATTAAAATGTTCTTTTGCTTCGTTTTTACTCATTTCAGAGTATTCTTTCATGACAAAAGGTGGTTGCATTAATTTATATTCCATTTTAAAAATTCCCTTCATGCTTTGCTATCTTAATTCGAAGAAAAATTCACGGTAACACCACCTGATACTAAGATCGTTAGATGCTCCGTAAAATATTGCTGTGGTAAAAATCTATAACCTCTCTCTTCTTGATCCCATTCTTCCTCGAATCTTTCCAAGAAATAATGTACGTTTTTCCAATGGATCGTGAACGGTCCTACTGTCCCAAAACCTCCACAGAGACAGTCCGATATACTGTCCAAGCTAAATCCATAGTACCCTCCGGGCCCATTAATCGCTTCACCAAGTGCTATGAAAAATGTTGTAAAATCAGATATGTATTCACCGTCCAAGGTGTAGACTTCTCCTCGTTTATCCAGTCTGGCAAAATGATTAGATGCAGATCACTGTTTCTTCATCATTTAAAATAGCAATGTACAAGTTGTATATAGATTGTTTTAACTTCGTTATGTTTTCTATGAATTCTTCGTTAAATACAAATTGCTCAAAAATGATCTTTTCATATGTTTCGACAATGATATCACCCGCTAAACCAACCACATCTCTACAATAACCAACTGTGAGCCCACTTTCATCGTCAATGACAGCAAATCTCGGCCTCATTTTATATCATACCTCCTCACAATAATTTTAAGGAATGTAGCATTTTAAGGCATCACTTTTAGCTTCTTGGGTAGAATAACCAATTATTTTGAAGCCGATAAGGATTGAGATCCTCTACACTTTTTATTTTCTTTAGATCTTCTGCAGGTATTGCAAAATAAATTTTCCCCTTCTCAGACTTAAACGTTAACGAAGCATCATACTTCTTTTCAACAATCCACTGCTTTATTTCCAACATCTCTTGAAGATAATGAGTGGCTGAAAAGTTACCTTTAATACAAATTGAAGCTTCTGAGGAGAGTTTTTGACTAACCTTAGAATAGCTTGGAACCTCGTCATGGTAGGTTAAAGCATCCCGCCCCATATGAGAAACATTTATGATGACTTCTGCATCTGATCCTGTAACTTGCTTTACTTTTTGGGCCACTGCCGTCTTTAGCTCATCCCTCCACACAGAAGAGGCATAGTTATCCATCATTTGCCTATAATAGTCTTCTTCCACCAAAAAAGAAATTCCTGAGTCAGAGATCACATTTGCTATAAATTTATCATTCTTAAAATCATAATCAACTGAATCAATTTTCCAGTTCATAGTGTACGTTTTATGTAGGTAGTCAGTAACATTGCTCCGAAATTGGACTCTTTCTATCGGACTTCCTGTTGTAATGGATACAACTGTATATGCAATTACAATGATGATCACGAATAAAACAGCTTTTTTTACCACTCCAACCAAACCTCTCTAATAAAATAATCATGTAAAAAGCTCTAAAGATTCCAGCAAAAAGTCACGCTTATATTTGTTTTTATAACCGGCTAGCTTTCTTCTTATCTTTTGTCTACATATGTCCTTTTGCGCCTTAGTAATTTTATCTTGTACGATACTTATCAGTTGATAAGATTGTCTACTCGCTTCAAAGGTATCATCCAGTAAATCTACCAGCGCCACAACATGAGTAGATACGTCAAAAAATTCTAAAGCATATAACAGTGTTCCTCTATTCCCCTTGGTCTTTGGATTTCTTAACAAGTCGATAAGAGGCAACACCGCTTCACGGTCTCCTAGATCAGCTAACGTAATGGCGATTACATTTCTTAGCAATACACTATCCGTCGTTGCTAAATATCTCAATAATATTGGAGTGAATGTATAATCCAGCTTTTCACCTATCTCCTCTATAATCCTTACCGCTTCCTTTAAATCTCCACTTTCTATGACTTCTTCTAATCGCATTTTGTTCATAGTTTACCAACCCACCTTATTACAATATATAGCAACTATCCAGTCTTAATGCAATTCAATAATTTACATATGATAACAATCCGATGTCTCTTTTGTATATAGCGAACATTGTCGAGACCCTAAATAAATATCCACTCATTGATTTAAAACAAACAAAATGTTATATTGTCTATAAAATAATCATCATTTAATTGAGGTGTTTACTAAAATGGATCATTCCGAACTATTCTGGAATGCTGGAATCGAAGAACTGAAGCGAGGATATATTCGCCAAGAAGAACAGGTAATTTGCCTGCTGGACGGACAGCGGTTTGAGCAAGGCATCATATATCAGGATCAAGGGGTATTTTACGACGCGGAGAGGTACATGCGACTTCATATTGAGCGGACGTACGGTTCGGTCTTTGACTATTTGATCGGTCTGGACAAAAAGCTGACTGGACTGACGGATCATCAGAATCGGTTGCTTCAGTTATTTTATCAAGGCATGGGCGATGCGGATATTCAAAAGGAAACCGGAATCGGTAGCGCATCCACCATACGTAATCATCGCTTTGGTCTCAAAGAAAAAGAACGACAGGCCAAGGTTTTTCTCACATTAATGGAGCTGCTAAAGGAGAAAGACCGTCACGCACCCGCCATTGTAGAAGTACCAGTACAAGCACGGATGGTGGACGAACGCTACAACATTACGGAAAACGAGCGGCAGAAGGTACTCACGAAGTATTTTCCGAATGGGACAGACGGACGCCTAAAGACCTTTAAAATGCAAGAAAAGCACAAGCTGATTGTGCTGCGTGAAATTGCGGGCCGTTTTGTAAAGGGACAAATATATCATGAGAAGGATATCAATGCGATTTTACAGGAAGTATATGACGATTATGTCACGGTGCGAAGATATATGATTGAATACAATCTATTGGATCGTAAGCCGGATGGCAGTGAATATTGGTTGAAGGAATCTTGAATCTCAACGTTTATACAATAGGAGGATTCGACAATGAATCGAAGAAAAGAATTGGTGCAGCAGTACATGGAGATGAAGACAGAGGCAGGAATCTATTGCATTCGAAATACACGTAATGGGAAAATTTTCGTCTCTTCCACGCCGAATTTAAAGTCGCTGAATGGACGGCGTTTTGAGCTGAACATGGGTGGATTTAAGAATAAACAACTGCAACAGGAATGGAATGAGTATGGCGAAGATTCGTTTGAATTTGAAGTGCTGGACGTTTTGAAGAAAAAAGACTCAGCGTTCTTTGATGTCAAAGATGCACTGACAAAGCTGGAGCAGACCTGGCTTGATCGACTCCAGCCATACGGAGACAAGGGATATTTGTAAACTTACCGATCCACGGAAAACTCCTTCCGAAGGTAGCCAAAAATAACAGCGTCGACAAACTGACCTTTTTCATAAAAATAGTCTCTTAGGTGACCTTCTTTAGTAAAGCCACTTTTGAGCAGCAGCCGTTTGGAGCCTTCGTTATCTGGATCAATGAAGGCTTCTATACGATGAACCTGCGGCAATTGAAAGCCATAATTCACGACCACCTTCATCGCTTCTGTCATCAGACCTTGCCGCCAATATTCCGGTGCCAGCTCATACCCAATTTCAATACGGGAGTGCTCCTTGTGCCAGTTATGGAATCCAATTGTACCCACGATCCGCTCAGGAGCTTCTTTTAACGTAATCCCCCAACGAAAGCCCTCTTGCTTCTCATATCTGGTTAGCATCGAACGAATAAATTTTTCGGCTTGCTCTACCTCTGTAAAGCTTTCCAAGTCATAATATTGTGTGACCTCATCCTTGGAAAAATAGCCGAACACATCCGCCGCATCCCCTACTATAAGCTGTCTTAAACGAAGCCTATCGGTTTCTAAAATCGGAAACGTTTCCATTGACATTATCCATCTCCTCCTTTACATCGAAGAACCTATCTTATCAGCCACCAGCCAATCCCAACCATCACTCCATTTATGAAGAATAATACAATACATGCTCTCCACTTGCTGATTCCACTTGTTTGAAAAAAACCTGTGACTTTACTACGACACATGAACAACGTAAACAACAAATTCCAAATAATACGCATACCATATTTTACGTAGTATAGAGCAGGGTTTAGCTGTACACCGCCCAACGTTGGAGGGACATCCGGAATAAACAGAATTGCACACGTATAACGCATGGTCTCATATGTAAAATAAAATACTGCCAGCCACCAAGCCCACTTCTTACCAAATAACATACCGACACCAGCAGTCGTCCCTGCCAAACCGAGTAACGCGATAAATCCTTGAAACATGCCCCTACAAATGCCTACTAACGTAGAAGCCTCATTTAATGCATTAAGCGTCAATAGCTGGGTCACCAACAGAAGTGCCCCATTAAAGATCAATAAAATGGCTGAAATGCTTACACCTAAAGGTCGTTCGAAAACCACGTTCGTTACATAATCTTCTACTTCTTTTTTCGTATACAGATCTGACACTTCTTCTACTCTCCTAACCCAAATTATATACTTCCATTTTCGGGCGGGTATAATAACAGTATGTTCTCGCCTCATTCCCATATATCGGCTTTTAGGAAAATATGATTTAATCTTTCCTGAAAATTCCGTTATCCGTAAGCTAATTATTATTATTCAGTGCAGCCATACAGCTAATGATCATCCTCTAAAAAAAATGGTGTCTAATTAGCTTCATGAGAATCTTTATCATTAACAGAATCCCAAATAGAGTAATATCTGTCCTTATACTACCATTCCAAGAATGAATCTGACAAATGAATGGACTACTACTCGCGCTTATGAATGTACACGCGTTATTTTCGTGGCCCGGTAACCTTCAGATGACTGGATATACTCTACTTGATAACCCATTCGGGCATCCAAAAGCTCTTCCATAAACGGAAGGCACGGACTGTAAATAAAACTCCCCCCTGGCCGAATGGCTCTAAGCAATTCCATATATTTGCGAGCGTACCCATGAATATTACCATCTTCCTTCAGATGATGATGTATAAAATGATTGGAGAATGCCATATGTGAAATGATCGTCCCCCATGCACTTTCTCCAAAGGTGGTCTCTAACCAATCTCCTCGAGTGACACAACCTTCTGTTTCAGCCAGCCGATCTGTTCCGTAAGCCTCAATTCCATAGGCACGTAAATAAGTAACCAACCGTGCCTCAGATCCGCAACCAACATCTAGAACAGGCTCTTGCAAACGAGCAATGTCCAATCCTAGTAGATTAGCTTGCAACTCCGGCGTATATTCCTCACAAGGTATCCAAAAGGTATACTCACACTCTGCATACTTAGCAAACATTTCACGTCCATTGGTACGAGTTAAAAAATCTCTCAAATGCCCGTAATGCTGCTGAAGCAGCAAGTCCAGGATTTCTATATCTATAGATTTTTTCTGGAACAACTTTTCAATCCGAGTGAAGAGTCGATCGTACAGCTCCGTAAGCTCCCTCGCATGATCTGTGTGAAAATGTAGATACTGATTGGTATTTACAAACTGGGACAGTATTTTAGCCGCTACATCCGTCACAAAAGCGTTATACGTATGCTGGCGCTTCAAGCTTTGAAGCATGAGGATCAGCTCCGAGCTTCTCTGCGTCAGCCAGTACGTCATTTCTGTTGAAGGTCCTAACAGAACAGAACCCTCGCGCATATAAAATAAACTCCGATGCTGATTGTACAGGAGTTGACCGTTAATAAGATTATGAAGTTGGGCGACTGTCATTCTCGCTTCCTCCTTAAGATCCAGAACATTAAAGCCCTACCCAAGCCTAAGCAATGCTATCTTTGGGTAGGGCCAGCTTATTTTCTAAGTATACCATGACTATGGAAATAATGTTTTATTGCGAATCTTCCGCCTGTACATAAGAGGATAAAGGAATGTTCAGCTCACGTATTCCCTGAGCTACCAGCCGAGCTATTTGCTCCGCACCGTATTCCTGAAAATGTGTATCATCCTTCACTCCATCAGGAAATGCAGGATACACCCCTGGCTCCACATGTAAAAATAACGGAAGTGTTCCTTCGAGGCCAAGTGTATCGTAGTACGCTACACTCAAGCGGCTAAGATCGACCAGTGCAACATTTGTCTCCGATGCTGTTTCCTTCATGGCCTGCACATATTCCGGGAAACTAATCCGAAACGAGGCACTTGCCGCATCATAATCCCGGCGGCCAACAGGAGTAATTAGCACAGGTGTTGCACCGCGTTGGATGGCTCCTTGGATGTAGGTTTTCAAGTAAACTTTGTAATCCGCGGGTGAAACATAACGCTCTTGGTTGTTGATCGCGGCATCATTATGTCCAAACTGAATGAGCAGATAATCTCCTGGTCGGATATTGCGTAAAATATCATCTAACCGCCCTTGTACCAGAAAGGTTTTCGTGCTTCGTCCACCAATAGAACGGTTCACAAAAATAGGCTCATCTGTGAAGAACGGAGCAATCATTTGCCCCCAGCCCGCTTGAGGCTTCATCGCGGATTTATAGGTTTGAACCGTAGAATCTCCCGCAAGGTATACCGAAGGGTGTTCTCCAGCCGTTCGAGCATCCTTTGGAGTAATAACCAAAGCGTTAATCTTCGCTTCATTACCTGAGAAATACAATTCAAGCTGCCCATCGATGAGTGCAAGTTCAAATCCAGCCTCGACAAATTGTCCTGCTGTTTTGGTAGTAGGTTCTACCTTGACAATGGACTCGGCTTTAACCGTAATGTCTGTGTTTCCGGCAGTATCTCCGGCAATAAGGGAAAGCGTGTAATCAGCAGGTGGTAAATTGACAACAAATGATGATCCTTGAACACGAACAAAATCTGAGCGTATAGCATCATTTCCACCACGATCCTCTTCATCCACCTTGGAAAGATCGGTAAATCCATAGCCTCGCTCAGGCGTGTAAACATCCTTGGCAGTGACTTGGGTGTAGCCGTCAGCTACGTTCCCTGGGCCAAAGTCGAATCGAAGAGGCGCCGCAAGCTGTCTTTCGGCCAGTGCCTGCCCGGGGATAAGTATGGTTGCAAACAACAAGCTGAATCCTGCGCATAATCCAATCATCTTACCGAACAACCTGTGACGCTTTCCCTTTTGTTTCAAGCGCAACCCTCGCTTTTCAGGTTATTTGAGTGGTTTGTCATTGTCTCTACGTGTATTGCTCCCCGCCAGCTTTTGACAGCCTTGATCCAGCGCCCAGGATACCACAATGCCAACTGTATACCTGATCAGATCCGCGGTCAGAAACCCTTTCCCAAGCACCAAGCCGCCCAGCGTCGTTGCCCGAATGTGGTTAATCCAGGGAGCCTGGTACATCTGGCTGAACTCAATGGCGAAGCAAAACAGCAAGCTGCCCCACAGGGCTACAGACAATTGACGATTCACCCACAACATTCTCAGCCCAAAATAAATCATGCACGCCCACAAAGCATCCCCAAAGTGATTAGCAACGAATTCAGGCAACTGGGAGGAGAAAACCCGGCTTCCCAAACCCAACAAAATCGTGACCAGCACAGCAATTAGGTACGCAGCGCGGGCCTTCCAGCGGAATTTCGCCTTTATTTCCCGATTGGCCTTCCTAATGACGCTCTTACGAACGCTCCTCATGCTAAATCACCTGTCCTAATGCTGGGACATCTTCGCCAAGCTGCTGGAAATTCGTAAAGCATCCTCTTTTGGATAGCGCTTGCAAGATTACTGAACCTTTTGCTGATGACATATTGTATGCACACTAACTTGTCTGTATTTTTCATAAAATAATTAATCATAATGAGCCTCCGTAATATCGTACAAACCATCAGCAACTTCCAAACTGTTCATGTGAGGATACTAGAATTCAATACCACGCACCTTGGCAAAAACCATTTGGTGTGCCATGCTTCCCTCTTCATCATACTCGACGTTTCTTAAAATCCCCTCCAGTGTAAAACCTGCACGTTCCGCTACCTTGGCGCTGCGTGTGTTTCTGGAATCACAACGAATCTCCACCCGATTGGCATTCAAATGCTGTATGGCAAAATTCGTAATACCGTGCACGGCCTCTGTGATAATGCCTTCTCCGGTCCATGATGTTCTGAGCCAGTACCCAATTTCAAATCTTCGTGCATCCCAATCAATACGGTGCAGACCGCTGCTGGCTACAAATTCTCCCGAAACCGTATCAAATATATACAACATCATATCAGACCGATCCAGAAATTTAAGTCTGGCTTGGCGCGAACGGATTTCAGATTCCTCTGCCGTAGGAAGATTTCTTGCAAACGGAAGCCAAGGCCGCAGTTCATTCGCACTCTCTCGCATCGCCTCATTGACTGCCGCCCCATCCCCCCACTGCGGGGCGCGTATGGTCAATCGTTCCGTCTGGAATTGGTCAGGGAACGATAAGAGAATGGGATTCGGTTGCTGCTCCATACTCATGATGCACCCTCCTCCTTATTCGTTGAATAACTGCGACGATCCAGCCAACCTGTGATTTCACGCAAACTCCCAATCTGATAGTCCGGTACAATGCCCGTTTCCTGCCACGTCATAAAGCCTTCCAGCCAGATGGTATGCAATCCTGCACTTTGTGCACCACGAATATCATTTGTCGGGTGATCGCCTACATAGCAGGCATGGCCGGGATCGACAATGCCCAGCTCATTCAGAGCCAACTCGAAAATTCGAGGATTAGGCTTCTGGATGTTGACGCCGCCCGATACGATAATAGAATCCACATAATCCCTCAGCATAACTCGGTCGATTTTCGCTTGCTGCGTATGGAGTGAGCCGTTGGTAATAATACCAAGCTTCAAGCCACGCGACCGCAGTTCGGACAGCACTTCCTTGGCCCCGTCCATCAACACCGTAAACTTATGAAATTCACCATACCAAAAGCCCAACATCTCTTGTACTGACGTATCGGGATTTTTCAGTTCCAAGTCTGCATGCAGCTCAGTATACAGTTCCATCTTATCCCGATATCCGTCCTGATCCGCCAAACGTATCTGTTCAACGACAGCCGCGCGGATCGCAGGTTCTTCTGCCACAATAAATCGTTCTATAAAGCACTCTGTATATGCCGCAAACGCCTGTTTGCGATGAATAAGAGTATTATCCAGATCAAAAATAATCGCTTCTATGGACATAAATAGCTCCCTTCCTTCATCCTCTTGCACCGATTAGGTTGAAACAAATTGAATAATTCCTATTAGAAATAAAAGAAAAAAAATAGACAAGAAAATGATGATCATGTACTTCAAGATTCTCTTGGAGGTCGACTTTTGTTCCAGTTTGGTCTCGATCTGGGTCAACCTTTCTTTGATTTCTTCCAAATCCTGCTCCACCTTCACATCATGCTCCCCTTCCTTCGTTTCGACTTATTCATCTTCCTGACACTCACTCACAAAAGTTGCTCCAAAAACGCACCTTTTTTACGGCATTAAAATCAATTTGTTCATAAGGCTTCTCCCCAAACTCCAGCTTGAAATACTCCTGCAAACATTCCCCATACACGATAATATCCGTTTGATACACTGAAAATACCGGATTTCCTTCTTCAGATGGCTGCTCTGGGATATATCGATGGCCGTTGATCGGGATTAGCTTGGGCACACGTAAAATCTCACGTTTACATATATCAACGGCTTCCGCCGAATCTGTCGGTTTTTCGCCCCATTCGGGAGGCCAGAATATATGTTGCTCCACATCAAAAATCATACCTTCCAGCGGCCAATTCAACCTTTGCCGAATTACACCCATCCGCTGTGGTGACGTATCTCTCCAAGGGATAAAGCTTTTACCGATGGGAAGAACACTCATCAGAAGCTCCCTCAAATCGGGCGGGAAGTGAATATCATACCTGCCTTCGACATCGGTAACCTCTTGCATGGATAAGCCTGGAGCTAAGGTCACATCGTGTTTACGTAATAAATCTATGATATAAGCGATATCCATCTCTTATCGACTCCTCAGCAGCTAGCTAGTTGACCGGATTGGTCAAGAGGCCTACCAGGCTTGTAACTTCAACTTTACCAACACGGCGCGGGCCTTCCATAAAATATCCCCTCGTTCCTGCGTATGCTGTCTGCTATTTTCATAGGGGTTCCACATTTCATATCATCCCCTTAGGTCTTTTCCAAAAATATGTACTTCATTCTAGTGTAATTCAATAGGAAAAGAAATCCAAGTCTTATCCGCAATACATTGCTGAATAAGCTTGGATTATATGAGAGTCCTTTATTAAAATATATGATTTCTATGCTTGCTGTCCGTTCACCTGAATATCTACGGATACTTGCTGCCCCAACCAAGCCTGCATGCGATTCCACGAAAAAACCTGCTCCATGTGAAATACACCATATGGAAGTTCTGAACGGTACAGGGCGAGCGCTGCAAAGACGGCTGCCTTAGCGGTTAAATCAGACTGATGGTGGCCCCTTAGCCGGCATTCAACCTTCGTCTCTTTGCCATTGAGAGTTCCTTGAGCATCTACCTTGACCGCTACAGCATTCCCTCCTATATGTACCTTGCCAAAGCTGCGAACCACCGCATCACGCACGGTTTGCTGTCGGAGTAAACCTGATACTCCTATCGTTCGAAGCCCTGCCAGAAGCCGGGTGGTCAAGCGCGAATCAAAGCAAAGGCGTGTGCTAACGGTAGGAACTTTGAGCGTACGAGGAAGTGTCTGCTGATCCGAAAAAGGAAATCGATACGCCCGATGGCGCCCCACTCCTGCACCAAAGTCTGCCACTATGCCGTCGGTAAAGCTTTTTCGAGTCACCAGGCGTCCCTGTTCTATAACCTCCAAATCGGCATGAATCTGATCTACTGTCCACTCAATGGCAGCCTGACCGTGTTGATCTCCCAAGCCTAGCATCAAAGATATGTTCAACTCATCTGTCTGATCCATGAGCTGCGTCGCTTGCAGTGCTAACAAATTGGTCAGCCCCGGAGCTAATCCTACACTTAACAGGGCTGTGGCCTGATAAGCTCGGGCCTCTTGATGACACTGCTCCACCTGACTCAAAAAGGCCGCATTCGCTGTAATATCCATATAATGTACCCCATGTTGTAGACAGGCACGTACCAAGGCCGTATTGTCCTGATCCAGACACATGATAACCAATTTAGCTTGCTCTAATATCGACGGGTCCATCGGCTCATGAATATTTAGCTGCAAGGGCCGTATCTCACCATTCGATTGTCTACTAAATTCAGTGGCCCGCTCCAGACTACGACCTGCGGCAAATACCTTGCCGGGAAACATTTCACTTAACTCCGTGCATATAATTTTTCCAACATGGCCATACCCGCCAATGGTGATGATGTTATCCTTTGTCATAAGTCGTCTCTCCCTCTTTAACCGCAAACCATGCATTTATTAAAAAAGCGCCATAATACCGGGTGATATGGGTAAAGCCTGCATCTATCAACAGTTCCTGTATTGCCGCATTGGACACCGGGTTTGACTCACGACCGATGGAAGCAGCGAATCGTTCCCAATCCTCCAGTGAAATGCCCTGACTCAGCATATGACCCTTCCACGCCTGCATTTGGATGGAAAAAGAAGGCTCCTGCGAATTCCCATTAATAGAAGCTAGACAAAAAGGTGCACCCGGCTTGAGTCGAGCAGATATCTGGCGTAGCAATGCCTGTTTACTTTCCAAGCTCTGAAGAAAATGAAGCACCAGCAGGCAGGTTGCAGCGTCATAGATCGGTCCTCTGGATGACTCTTCCAACGTACCTGCAACAAACGATATTGTTGAACTGATGCCCGCATGTGTCACACGCTTACGTGCCAAATCCAGCATGTGCTCAGAGGGATCAACTGCCGTAAAGGACCATGCTTCATGGCGCCCTCCGAGCGTTATCAATTCCTGACCGCCTCCAGCACCGACAATTAGCACATTTGGATCTATATTTCGAGTATGAGCTTGTGCCTCAAGCTGTGCGGTTATCAAACAGTCTGTCATCTCGTACAAATGAGCATATCCAGGTATTTTTAAAGCAATCGTATCCGCGTACTTATGCACATTCGGATGATTCCAGCTCATCGGTTGATTTGAGTCCGTATTTCCAATAGGGGTATGTTTCATATGTGCTTTCCTCCAAACATTTAGCCTTGATCTTCTCAGACCATTCGTTTATTGTTGATTTAATTAAGAATCATTCTCAATTATAAAGACAATACGAATATCCACCATCCCATAAATGTGGGATTTAATAATCGTGCTTGAGAATCTCCAGCTTTCACGATAGGAGTAAATGATGAACGCACATTACACGCCATTTGCACAGCTTAAGGACGCTCGACAGCAGATCATTGATCTGGGGAAAAAAGCCCCCTCATCCCTAACGTACAAGCACACCCTAATCGACCGCTTGCGTACTCAGGTTGCTTTCGATGCGGCGTGCTGTACCTCAGTAGATCCGCGTACGCTGCTTTCCACGGGGGCATTTATAGAATCGGGTGTGGAGGACATTCATAACAAACTGCTAGAATACGAATATCTGCACGACGATATGATGAAGTATGATCAGTTGGTGCGAGACGGACAGTCTGTAGCCACGCTACATGGGTCTACACAAGGCCAACCGGATCGGAGCACACGATATAGAGATGTTTTGCAACCCGCTGGATTCGGGGACGAGCTACGTGTTCCGTTTATGTACAAAGGGAGCTGTTGGGGATTTCTTACGTTGTTCCGTCATCATGGAAAACCTGTATTCAGCGAGGAAGAGCAACAACTGCTTGAAGCGTTAGCGCCATCCATTGCCTACCATCTGCGTCAGGCCAGTGTCGGTCTATCTCCAGCCCCTGCCATGATTACGGAAAATGAACTTGAACCAGGAGTTCTCATACTTTCTGATAAGCTAGAACCGATCTCATCCAATACAGTAGCAGAGCAGTGGCTACAGCTGCTTCGGCAGCAGGAGGGAATCCATGAAGACAGCCTTCCGGCTCCTGTCCGGGCGGTATGCTTGCGAGCGCTATCCACTGCCACTGCACCAGCCCGACTATGTATCCCTTCCGCAGACGCAGGAACCCCATGGGTAACCATCAGGGCCACCCTTTTGCAAGGCGGACAGGAGCATACGGGCCAGAAACAGCTAGCCGTATGGTTTGAGGCTGCTAAAGCAACTGACATGCTGCCGCTTATGACCGAGGTGTACTCATGGTCCGAACGAGAGAGACAAATTGTCCAGCTCATTGTTAAAGGCTTTTCGACCAAGGAGCTGGCCAGCGCACTTCATATTACTGCCTACACGGTACAGGATCATCTTAAAGCGATTTTCTTGAAAACAGATGTAAGCAGCCGTCGTGAGCTCGTATGGAAGGTATATTCCAGATTCAACTAACCTATGTAAAAAAGACAGATGACCCGATTAGGGGTCATCTGTCCAGGCTGTCGAGAAACCCCCTGTTTTTTTGCAGGGGGTTTAAAACTGTCTTAGTGGTCTAAAAACTAGGGTCCTCAGATCGTTTTAAATCGATTTTTGTTTTAAAAGATGCGTCTCCCCATATAAAAATAGAAGTGTCGAAAAGTCCTCTGGACTTTCTCGACACTCTGGACAGATGACCCGATTAGGGGTCATCTGTCTTTGCTTCACTGCTCTATTTGGACACAAGAGCCTTATTTCTTCGAAGAGGAGTTCGTATCATCGTATGATACTGGTGAGGGCTTCGCAATCCATTCATCAGCCTCAGGCTCGATATCCACGCCATTTTCCAGCTTCGTTTTCTCCATCAAGGAATCTCCGTCCTCGTCCTTCTTGTTGCGGATTTTCGCTTCGTCTTGAGTGTGATCGCTCATGTTGATTCCTCCTTTTTTAATTTCATCTGATGGTTGTACCTTACTCATAATTACCCATTGCCGTCCTGTACAAACCTCTACACGACCAGATGCCCTTTTTTCTCCGCTGGTTCAATGGTCGCCTCAATGCCAGCATTAAACTCCAGAAAGTCGCTTTCCACTCCATCGCTGAAAATAACTCCATTTTCCGGCATCTGCGATGCAATCCGTAACGGCTTTTCGGCTGCTACCTGACCAAACACAAGATCCGCAGCAGTCGTTCGACTGGGGAATGGTTCTCTCACTGTAAAATAAAGTGATGGCAAACTCCAGGTTGCACGATGATCCTGACTCGTTCCGTCTACTGTCCCTTCCTGACTGAAGGCTGCACCTGGCATCAGCTGGCCTGGAGTCAGCGAGATGGGATGCCGTGTAGCACTGCCGACAATCCCGGCCGCTCCAGCAAGCACGCTGGTCAGCCAGCCTGTCGCTCCCAATCCGGTTGAAACGATAATGCCGCTAGAGGATTGCTGCTCTACCTGATCCTCCAGTCTTAACTCATATCTCGCGGAGACATGAGTTTTGCGCCCAATGAACAAATCATTTACAGCATACAAGGATTGGCCATCATTTAATTGGGCCTTAGCCAGCGTAACTTCCTTAATTGGCCGTCTGTGCACGAATACATCCGGCACCACCCAGCGCAGATCGGATACAGTAAACGGCAGCAATACCCCGTCCCAGCGCAATGGATCTGGATTCACACCAATAAGCGGTTGCTCGGTCAAATATTTTAACGTGTTGGCTACCAGCCCATCCTGACCCAGCACCACCACTGTATCCTGCTCACCAAAAATAAAGTTCGGCACATGCTCCCGCTCCACAATCTGAACACAACCCAAGGCCGTTAACTCCGACGTAGCCGTTGCCACCGCCCTGCGGTAATTTTCGTCCTCCAGCACATAATCACTGAAATCCGCACCCAGCCGTTCCATAAAGAAGCGAGCCTGCTGCACCGTATTGTATCGAACAATCAGTTCCTCCAGTCGCGTTTTACGCTTCACTAAAATGATCTTTTGCTCTGTCATTCGGCTGCTCATCGTGTTCTTCCTCCAGACCCTCTCGATCCTGCTGATCCGTTTGCTCCCGTATCTGACATGAGTCCTTGCAGCAGATCCGGTGTAATATTCAGCTGACCGATTTTCCCTGCATTTTCTGCAAGCTCCTGGAATGCTATCGCAATTAGCTTATCCGGGCTCATATCCATGTTGGCCATAGCTTGAAGTACGTTCGGCTCAACATCCTGCAACGATTTCATGACTGCTGTCAGCTCGTAGGCCTTGGCATCGGCTTCTGCCTTTTTATTCGTTACGGTCAGCTCAATCAGCTCGCGCTTTTTCTCCTCCAAGGCCGTGTCAAATCGTAGCTGCTCCTCTTTCATCTCGCTTTGCTTTTGCTTCACAGAACGCTCGGCATCGAGTTGAGTTTCGCGGATTTGTTTCTTTTTCGTCTCCACTGCAATCTCGGTGTTCAGCTCGTTTTCCTTCACACGCCGCTCTTGCTCAATAGATGCATTACGACGCTCATACAAAGCGTGATCCGCGTTGCGAAGAATCTCTTCCCTCGCTTGAGCCTCCAGCGCTCTCATCGTCTCCTTATTGGGTAGAATCGCCAAAATCGACAACCCCATAACCTCAATGCCGAGCTTTTCCATTTCCGTATGCTGAGCAATATCCTTCGTCATATTTTGGGCCAGACGTTCACTGGACTGAACAGCTTCTTTGAGCGGGACACGCTCCAAATACTTTTTGGTAAGCACCTTGGCGATGTTAATCACCCGTTGGGCCAGCTTGCTCGGATCATCCGAAATATAGCGTCGTTCCTTCAAGTCATACGTATAGTTTAAAATCTGCGTCGTTCTCCGATAATCTACAATTCGATAAGTCAGTTGCCCCTGCACCGTCACCGCCTGAAAATCATTCGTCATATCCTCAAACATGAACGGTACATCAATGGAAGAGACGGGCACGACGACGACCGAGGTGGTCGGGGCGTAATAATAAAAAGATAATCCAACACCCTCCCGAACCACCTTCCCGTTTTTCACCTTCATCACATATTCACTGGGCTGAAATTTAACAAAATTAAATCCAAACATAGCCGTTTCCCCGCTTTCTTTATAGTTTATAATATTTTGTTATTATCATTTTGTTATTAACAATAAAATAACACACATTTTCGATAATATCAATATGACATTTATAAAAAATAAAGGCTGTTTCCCCTCCGATATACTCGGTTAGAGGAACAGCCTTATTAAAACACTCTATTTATCATCCACATTCCATTCTCTATAAAATTCCTCCAAGTACATCTCCATCCATTGATGCCGGACCTCCGCCAGCTCTCGGGCATAAGTGGTATTCATTAAATCTTTGAGCTTGAGTAGCTTTTCGTAAAAATGGTATATGGCACTTTTACCTGCGGCACGATACTCATGCTGTGAAAAGTCTTTATCCGGGTGATGCATCATACTGCCTTTTGAGCCTGCATACATAAAGGTTCTTGCAATCCCAATCGCTCCAAGAGCATCCAACCGATCCGCATCCTGTACAACTTGACCTTCCAGCGTCTCCATAGGCGGGTTTTGTCCACCATTGTAGGACATCGTAGCTATAATAGTCATCACGTGCGTGATTACATTCGGATCGCTGATATGCAGACGCAGCCACTCCTCTACTTTATCTAGCCCGGCTTGTTTGGAATCATTTAATTTTTCATCCGCTACATCATGCAGCAGTGCTGCCAGCTCACAAATAAACGAATCTGCGCCCTCTTTGGCAGCAATTTTAAGGGACAGCTTTCTCACCCGGTCTATATGCCACCAATCGTGACCACTATGATCATGCTCCAACTGCTGCTGTACAAAGGGCTCCGCCTTTTGAATAATATCTGCCATCATCGCTTCCTGTTGCTCCGTTCGTCTCTTCATATGTCACCTTTCAATCCCGTCCATACTTTCTATGGTAGGTTCGTTTAATTTTTTAATGCTTGTCCATTTGCTTACTACGAATCATTCTTCATTTTATTCTATAGGGTGTATGGTATCCAACCTTTAGAACGAGAAGTCAGTAACCTGACAAAAAAAAGAACCTCCAAAACCACATCAATCGTAGTCGCGGAAGTTCTTTTTCGTTTGTCTATCTAAACCCGATCCTCTTTAACTTAATTCCGTATCTTACTCTACTCCACGACACCAAGCTCGCGGTTCTTCTCCTTAAAACGGCTGTTATGAGAAGATACATATGCCGCTTTGTCAGCTGCTGGATCAATGTGCAGCTTCGCGCTGTTCAGTGCAAGGGCGGCATCTGTGAACGCACCGGCAATCAGATACAACTTGCTTCCGTACTCAACAAAATCGCCTGCCGCGAAAATCCCTGGTAGATTCGTTTCCAGCTTTTCGCTCACTCGGGCATGCCACTCACCCATATCCAGCCCCCAATCCCGAAGCGGGCCGAAATCGGATTTTAGTCCATGATTTACGATGACTGCATCGACATTCAACACCTGTATTTCGTCCGTATCTACATGACTGATCGTCACCTGTTCAATCGTCTCTCCATTGTTGCTATGTAGCTGACTCACCGCGTATGGTGTGAGAACACGGACCGAAGATGATTTCATACGAGCTACATTTTTCTCATGTCCGCCAAAGTGATCCCGACGATGTACGACGGTCACACTCGCCGCAATAGACTCCAGCTCATTCGCCCAATCCACCGCCGAGTCGCCCCCACCGGAAATCAGGACGTGCTTGCCCCGGAATGGCTCTAGCTCTTGTACCGTATAATGCAGGTTCGTAACCTCATAGCGGTCCGCCCCCTCAATCTCCAGCTTAGCCATTTTGAGAATTCCATAGCCTACTGCCAGAACGATCGTGCGTGTCCAATGCTGTTCCCCTGTGGCAGAAGTTAGCAGGAACGTGCCATCCTCTTGCCGATCCAAACCAGTGATCTGCTGTCCCAACACAATGGTAGGCTCGAACGTCCGCGCCTGCTGCTCCAGCTGATCAATCAGCTTTTCACATAAAACCGGGGTAACCCCCCCGACATCCCATATCATCTTCTCTGGGTATATGCGCATCCGCCCGCCCAGCTCATGCTTGGCTTCGATCAGCTTGGTCTTCATATCTCTCATTCCACTGTAAAATGCGGTATACATACCGGCAGGACCACCGCCGATGATCGTTACATCATATAATTCCAAGGATACTGTCACTCTGCAACTCTCCCTATCATAGCGTAATATGTCTGCTCCTATTATAAGTGATAATAATTATCAATATCAATTAAGAAATAAAAACATGACCATTACAGAGTTTTTAGTGACCTTAGAACTATATTTTATAGGTTTATATAACTACTACTTCCGTTATTCTCGTAAATTTTGCGAGGATTGCTGCACAGAAGGATGAAAAAGCTTCTTCTACCTCATCCATCAGTTGTTCCTTGTTTTGCATGGAAGGTATAAAGCTATCCTCCATTCCTTGCTTGTATGTAATCGTCGGGTCCATAAGCTTGACTGCGTTTCTGCGCACATGCACCATGATATGGTTGATGATCCCACCAATACTGTTCGTTTCCGCCTCACCGACGCGCCATAGCACCTGTTCATCCAAAAGCACAATGCATGCCCGCAACTTTACCAAATATTGATCGTACATTCTGTGCTTGGATATGATTATAAACTCATGCATGGAAGAATCCATATTCTTAACAGCCTCCTTCGTCCTATCAAGTGAATTTCTCAAAAAAATTACTTCCATCGATCATCCAATACTGTTCAGGTGAAGGTACCTCGTTCAAAAAGTTTTGATATTCCCCTTTCCACCCCGCTGGGACATAGTGTTCAAACGAAGCTGGCTCAGGAAATAGCGAATAGAGAACTTTCTCGTCAAAGTTAATATACAGAGCAGGACAGAACTCCAACAATTCATCCTGATGCTGAATAGCCTCATCCAGCAACTGAAGCATTGAAGTTAGTTCCCCTGTAGCCACCTTATATTCACAGATGTGATCCAAAAATGCTCCCACTGTGGTTTCATCCAAAATAGAGATGCCAAACCGTTCCTCCATCTCGGTATTCAAAAACCAATACTCTCTTTCCGTCACATACCAATTCCATTTCCCTTCAAAAATAACACCAACAATAATGTTTTGCGCATATTCAGGCCATAATTTCATGAGCTTCTCGCGTTCCCCTCTTTCTCACTCACAGTTCGATCCAAAACCGGTTTACACGGTTTCCGTCTTCCTCTATGTAATCCTTGTCCGGCGTTCCGCCGTTTTGTATGATTGTTTTTTTGGAGGCAATATTATCGGAGTCGCATACGACCAGGGCTCGGGAAATCCCCAGCTCTTTTGCTTTTTCTAACGCCAAGGCCAGCATTGTAACAGCGTACCTGTTCCCTCGTGCAGAAGGACGGATACCGTAACCGATATGACCTCCGGCATTCATTAGGTGTTCGTTAAGGTCATGTCTGATATTCACTGCTCCCACAACCTGTTCATTCGCATTCACAAGCCAGTATGTTGAGCTTTTGACCCAGCCTTCAGATAGGTTCATTCCATTTTCCTGATTACTTAAAACCGTCAGCATACCTTCAAAATCGTACGGTTCTATAGAAATCACCCAAGGCACCATATGCTCCTGACTCTTTTTCCATTCCTCATAAAATGAAAGATAAGCATCCTTCCAGCCCCGATCCGGCTTTACCAATCTGACGGTCTGCATCCACTCACGGCCTCCTCTTTAAACGTTCAATTCATCTGCTATTTCTCATATACCTCAATATCTATGAACTTTTGCGCCCAATCTGCAAAAGAGAGCTTATCATCCCAGGTGACTTGCTTCATCGCTTTGGCACATCCCCAGTTTAGAACCTGCTGATGCAGCATATGCACCCGGAAACGCTCAGTAAATCCTTCTTTAGCTTCCATTCCTTGTGCGTAAGCAGTAAGAAAACCTTTTGCCAACTCTTCTTCGCCATTCTCCAGATACATGGTGGTTATTTTCGGAAGATCTGCAACCCCATCCCCAAAATAGGCTGTCGTAAAATCAAAAAGACCACTGACTCTCCAACCCTTATCCCCATTCTGTACAAGAAAATTTTGCGGTTTAAAATCCCCCGTCACAAAGGTGGCAGCTTCCAGCTGATCGAATGCTTGACGGGAGCCTTCCAATATTTCCTCTACCCATTCCATATCCTGTACAGAAATGTTCGAGTATTTTTTGGCATCCTCTAGCCAATATCGAATTCGCCCATACAACCATATTCGATAAGAAACATCAAAAGGACGAATGGCTAGAGTTGTTGTATCCAGCTCTCCACTGTTCTTAACCTTCCAGCTATGAAGCTCCAACAGAACATTAGCAAGCATTTCAGCCATTTGCTGTTTATCCAGCGAGGTCAGCTTTGCTTGCAACTCAGGTGTATGTATATGCTGACCGTATAGACGAGGCATAACTGCATAGCTCCAGCCAAAAATGTCCTCCGTATGATCCACAAGATACGGTGTTGGCACGGGAATTGAAGTCCGTGTCTGTATTTGCTCCACCATAAACTTTTCTTCTATCCATTGCCCTAGAAAAAGCGGGTTCCCCTTCAGCACAAACTGCCCAGCCGTTGAGGAAACATAGAGGGTTTGCCCTAGGACACCTTCTGCCGTTTTTTCGTAAGACAGCAAACGTCCCAAATCAAAACGATTCAGCATCCTTTGCATTTGGTCATTTGTTACCTCGCCTAGCCGATTAGACGAAAAATAAATGGTCGTCGTCATCTCTACACACCATAGCTCTTAATCGTTGCTTCCAGGGTTTCATCCGTATCTGCCAGCCAAACGAAACTAACCTCAAACGTTCCCGGCTCGAAAAACAATGGAAATCTCCGCTTAAACCAATCCTGCATCGGCAGATTTAACGCCTCCTTCATATCGACCCACAGCAATTCTCCCTCAGGGGGATTTTTTAATAGTTCACCTTCAGTGGCTGTAGCCAAATAGTTAAAGACCATATACCTCAGCCCTTGACTTGGATCACAATATTCGTCGATTCCTTTAAATACAATTTCCGTTACGGTTAAGCCTGTTTCTTCCTTTACTTCACGAATGGCCCCATTCACAATGCTTTCTGGAAACTCTACTTTTCCTCCTGGAGCAATATAACCCGGAAACCCCTTTCGATTGGGTCTATTCATAAGCAATACCTTGCTTCCGTCTTGAATCATACACATGGTATATATTTTGTGTGTCACTTCTGTTGTCAATCCGATCATACCTTTCTTTATTCACGATTCAAGATCTAGCTTTTAACTTTCTCACCGACATATTGTGGTTAAATATGGCATTTCCCATACTTTAACTCGTTATTTTGTAGAGCGCAATAACTCTAACCATAGACTAGATTAGAAAACTCATGCCTAAGTCGGTCAAAATCAGCAAAAAAAAGACCGCCTTTCTGCAAAGCCGTTGGTACTACCAAGCGACTCCAGAAAGGAACGGTCTTATCCATCATGCCAATAATCAGTTTTCTAGACACGCCCCGGATAACGAGAACCTGCTGCGAAGCCTTTAGGCGAAATGCGCTCAATCTCTTGAAGCTCTGCTTCCGACAAGGAGATCTGTAGAGCACCAAGATTTTCACGCACTCTTTCCAGTCTCTTCGTTCCCGGAATCGGAACGATATGGTCGCCTTGCGCCAGCAGCCATGCCAGCCCCAACTGAGCAGAAGTACAGCCTTTTTGGGCAGCCAGTTTTTCGATCAGGAGGACAACTTCTAGATTTTTGTTGAAATTCTCGCCTTGGAAGCGTGGAAAATGACGGCGGTAATCATCCTCTGGCAGATCGTCAAATTTCTTGATCTGTCCCGTGAGGAAACCTCGACCCAGTGGACTGTAGGGTACGAAGCCGATTCCCAATTCGTTCAGAAGTGGAAGAACATCATCTTCCACTTCTCTGCTCCACAAGGAATATTCGGTTTCTACCGCGCTAATTGGATGCACCGCATGCGCGCGGCGGATCTGTTCAGCCGACGCTTCCGACAAGCCGATATAACGGATTTTCCCTTCCTTAACCAAATCGGCCATCGTTCCGACGGTCTCTTCAATCGGAGTATTGGGATCGACTCGATGCTGATAATACAGGTCGATATAATCAATCCCCAGATGAAATAGACTGGCGTCCACGGATTTTTTGATATATGCCGGATCTCCCTTGGGCCCCTGAGTGTGCGTGATTCCGAATTTAGTGGCAATCACGGCCTCCTCTCGACGACCCTTGAGCGCACGTCCAACCAGCTTCTCATTGCCGCCGAACTTCTGCTGTGCGTATTCTTCACCATAAAGATCTGCTGTATCAAACAGCGTTACACCAAGGTCCAGCGCTCCCTGAAGTGTACGCACCGACTCCTCGTTGTTCGGCATCATCATCGTGCCAAGGCCCAGAGCTGATACCTCCAGCCCTTCATGTCCCAATTTCCTTTTCAGCATATCATGGTTCCCTCTTTTCTTTGGGTAAATGGATGGAATGAACATGTACTCATTCTAATGGACCCATATGGAGGCAACCACAGTACGTTTATACTAGTAACAAGATTACCAGGCAGAGGATTGGCTTACTGGCGTGTAGATACAAAAGTGCAGACCCGGTTGGTCCGTAATGCTTGCTAAAGAATTAATATCATAGGAAACTGCCTCCACAGCGCCAGGGATTTGAAAGGAAACCCGATTCACTTTTTTGAGCTGGATATGTTGCATCTTCCACATGGTGTCAAACTCCATACTTTCCACACGTAGCCGTTCTACCGTCTCCTCAAACCAAGGTTCTCCTAAATACTTGTCATAATAGGTTCTAAAAACAGCTACCGAATAGGACGCAAATTCTTCCCAGTTAACCATCCGACGACGTAATTCGGAATCCACGAACAATAAACGAATCATGACACGTTCAGAAATAGACAGGGAAGAAAAATCGGTAATGACCTCATTCGCCGCGCTATTCCAAGCAAGCACTTCCGCTTTCTCATTGCTGATGAAGGAAGGATAGGACAACTGATCAATAATATGTTGCCACTGTGGATTCAGCGTTGTATGGATGGGCGAAATAGCAACCGTCTCATTGGGATTCCACAATTGAATTAGATGTGCTCTCTCATCATGAGTTAATTGTAGAGCTTCTCCTATACTTTCGATAACTTCCTTAGATGCTGTTACTTCTCTACCTTGTTCCAGCCATGTGTAATACGTCGCACTGACACCTGCCAGCAGAGCAACTTCTTCTCGGCGAAGCCCCGGTGTTCTTCGCTGACCCTGTGAAAGTCTAAGGCCAGCCTGCTCTGGTTGAAGTCGATTTCTACGTGATTTCAGAAAAGCTCCCAACGTTTTCGATTTACTATAATCATTAGACATATGTCACCTCTTTTTTCCAATCCATCGCCATAGAACGATCACAGTCCCTCGTCAAACAACTGTAGGCCTATGATTTCAATGGCGACACCGTCGCCCGCTTTAACGTTGACATCACCATTTATTTCTTCAAAATCCAAAATAAACGTAGTGTCTCCTACTACAATCTCCAGACATTCTATCTCGCCTGCTTCGCCCTGCATCACTTGATGTATCGTTCCTTGAATCCAATAGTCGCCTAGCTTTGGTTGAGGTCGAAAAATCCCTGTCTCTTCAGTAGACTTAAGCCTTCTGAACCCCTCTATACTGGATTGAGAAGTCTCGACCGAAATTACACAACCGGGAATCATCTTATTCAAGCTTTGTTCATACGGGACAACATACGCATATCCGGAAGTCAGTTCATGCCAAAAATATGTCCAGTAGCCGTATACTTTTTCCTCGCCCATACTACGAATGATGATATGCTGATCTTTATTTATTTCCTTGATCTGTACACGCATATATAGAGTCCTCAGTAGATACTTTTCTTATAATAATAGTGTTTAAAGCCTCTCGGAGCATCGTCAATGACACCAACGACTTCATACCCATGCTTTTCATAGAATTTAGGCGCTTGAAAAGTAAACGTATTCAGTTGTATAAAATTACACCCTTTATCTCTAGCAATCTGTTCAATTTCACCAAGCAGTTGTGAACCGTAGCCCTTTCCTCTGTAACGCTGATCTACCCACAAAATATCAACCTCCACCCAGTTCCAACATAGTACACTTAGGAGACCGCCCATGACCTGACCGTCTTCATCTTTGAGCGTAAGATTAATCTCTTCGTATCGGGTTCGAATATCTGCTGGGACGTGTTTCGCATTAAACTCAATCAACTTGTTCCTAACTAAACGCGCTTCCTCTCTACTACTTCGATTCATCTGAGGTTCCAGCGTCATGGCATAAATCCTCCAATTTGAAATGATTACTAGCACTTACTGATTTAAAATATAGAAAATAATAGGGTTAAAATACTTTCATCTTCCTACTGTTATATATTGTATATACTTTTCTATGTTTAGTCACATGATTCAATTTAGATTGACAGAATTATTCTAATCTAAATATCGCTGATTAAAGTCGCTCCCTGGATTCATGCAAAATATTTAGTAAACGAAAAAAGCAGGCCCCTCTGAAACGGAGAACCTGCTATCGTTTATACATCCTCTGTCATACAGGAGAAGAGATGGAATGATTAAATTGAAATATCCAGTGATTTTCCAACTCCCGTAATATCACTGCTGTTAGCGCTGTTGATACGATTTGTTTCCGTGTTACTTGGAGCGGGCTTTTCCATTTTTGGAGTTGACGTGTCGCTGGATTGCAAACTTTGCTGTGCAATTTGAGCTTCAATCTGTTTAATTTGTTGCTGAAGCTGCTTCATTTTTGTTTCTTTTGTATCTTTATTATCCTTACTTTGCTGTACCTTGTTGTACTCCGCTTCAAGTTGAGCTTTTTGCTTTTCCAGACTAGCTGTATCGTTGGTACTGGATGAAGATGAAGTGCTTGCAATAGATATTGAACTGCTGGATGTGGATGAAATGTTCATACGAGATTTCCCCTTTATAAAAGTATGAGTTTTACACGTGTGGGCTAACCAGTTCTAAGCTGTGGCATTGCACTCTAATGACTACGACGACGATGATACAGATCGTTCAAAAATCTTAGCGATTTTATCGAATAAAGCCGATATTTCTTCATCGGTGGCATTCGATTCATCTGTATTTCCCCACGCGTCTTTTAATGCAGAAAGCAGATCTGTTTCCTGATCTTTGTCCGAAGCTGTTGACCCGGATATAAGACTGGAACTCAGAACGCTTTGCAAATCACTCAGCAAGGATCTTTTTTCATCTACTATAAGCTCTTTCTCAGATGTAGTGCTGTTATCCTCTTGATTGGAAGTCTCTTGGATATTCCATGCGAATGGAGGCATAATTCCACCCATTGCCTGCATCATAGAAGGCAGACCACTGCTATCCATTTCAGGATGGGACGGGTCACCTTCAGGCGGCGGTGCAGGACGATTATTTTGGATCGTTTCTGCTATCTTATCGAATAGATCCGATACTTCCTCATCTGTTGCCGTCGCAAGATCCACACCGGCTAATAAGTCGCTAACCGAAGCCAACGGATTCTTCGTGCTGTTGGTGAGTTCATCTGTATCAGTGGAAGCACTGGAAGACATCAGGTAACTTTGCAGATCAGACAACAGCGTTTTCTGTTGGTCTGTAGTTAGTGCAATGATATCCTGGTCATCGTACTTGTAATCATTACTGTAGTTTTCCGTAGGAAGCGGAGCCTGCATTCCTCCCGTGTATTCCATGAATTCCTTGCTCAATTCGAGTGAATCGTTAGATTTCTTGTGTGTGGTATGACCCGTGGTATTTAGTCCATTCTCATTTGACTTCACCGTATTCGATTGATCATAGGAAGTCGTGATGAGATGCCTGTTAATGGATAGTGACAAAGTAGATCCCCTCTCAGTGTACATAATGTTTTTAGCTGCCCACCTACCTTTCATCGGTAGCAAATCTGAATGCAACCTGAGGGTATGCTGAATGATAACTGAATAAATACAGACTCATTAATACCGTAACCCTTTTATTATTTCCTAGACCATAGTCAAGGAAAATCCCCTCCGCAAGACGGGGGGATCAACCCTACTTGAGACAGGAGTAAGTAAAGGGATAATTTGTTACTCTTAGCAAAGAATAAATGAACGTATTTTAAAAATTGAAAGTAGGGAAATGATGTATGATCCGTATTAGCCATTTGGTTCACGAGAGACTTATGTTCCTAGTCAAATTTTTGTACTCGCCTGCATACGTGGGTAGTGTAACACCAAGTTCCAGATTTTTAGCTAAAAATATGATAGAATCCATTCCATGGAGTGAAGTTCATGCTGTTGCCGAGCTTGGTGCTGGAACAGGGACAATTACCCAATACATCCCGTCTGCTGCTGAATTTCACCCCAAGGTTTTACTCTTTGAGAAAGACCAAACCATGCAGCAGAGTTTAAAAAGAAGATTCCCGAATTATCTGTGCTATTCCGACTCGCGTGAGCTTCAGCTTGCTATGAAAAATGCCCAAATAGAACAGCTTGACTGCATAATCAGCGGGCTGCCATTTTTCAATTTTCCACAAGCGATGCGGAATCAAATTGTAGAACAAATTCATCTATCGCTCAGGGATGGAGGAATGTTTGTGGCCTTTCAATACTCTAAACAGATGAAGCAGCAGTTAGGTGAATGGTTTGATATTGAAGAAATCAAGTTTGTGCCAATAAATGTTCCACCCGCATTCGTGTATGTATGCCGAAAGAAAACCTAAGAAAGGAGTACGGGTATGGACGTGGAATATTTAATTTCCATCATCGAACAATACGGCTATGCAGCATTATTCTTTTCTCTATGGCTTGGGATTGTGGGTCTGCCCATCCCGGATGAAGTCATCGTGATGACTGGCGGGGCTGTAACAGGCATGGGCATACTTCACCCGTTACCCGCTTTTTTAATTGTATATCTTGGGGTTATATCAGGCTTGTCCTTAGGTTATGTATTGGGGAGAACCGTGGGCACACCGATTCTAGAACGTTTGCGTCGGAAGAAAAAAATGGACAGGTACATTACGTTTTCGGAAAAATTGATACATAAGTATGGCAACTTCACTATTTGCATCAGTTATTTGCTGCCGATCGTCCGTCACATTATCCCTTATATTGTCGGAATCAATAAAATGAGTTTCAAACGCTATGCCCTCTTCTCTTATTCAACAGGTTTGATCTGGACGCTGATCTTCTTTCTACTCGGACGTATCTTTGGCGATCATGTACAAGCAGTAGGAGAACTAATCCATCGTTATGGCTTGCAGATGGTATTGCTTCTCATCATGCTGACAATTATATTTCTTATAATGAAATTTGTATGGGGGAAGAAAACAACAGAGGAGTAAAGGTAGAACACGAGTGGCACTAAGATAACTTTTAAATTTGCTTATATTATGAACATACGTAGACGGATGGTGCTTCCCATCGCCACCGCCCCCGGATTTCTGAAATAAAGTCTTCATCGGTAGAAATCCGGGGAGGTGATGCTTCCGAAGTGAGCTTTCCTACGGAAAGCTTTTAAAGCGATCGCTTCGCTTGTACAGCACCATTCCGTCTACTCCGTTTTCCATGTACATTTTTTCAGTTCAGCTTATATAGACTTTATTTCCTCACATGACAGGACAGAGCTATAGGATCAGCTCATAACGGTAAAATCCCCCATCATTGATATTTTGATTTCCTTCATACTCTCTTGTGCTGAAATATTATTCTTTCCTATCGATACCCAATTCCTTGAATCCTGTCAGTGTACATGTTGCTGAGCTGCGGTCAATAATAGTTGGGAGATCCCTCGTTTTCGGTATTCTTCATCCACGCATAAATCATCAACATCCAAGATCATTTTATAGAAATAGAAGGAAACGAAAGAAACAATTGTGTAAACTCAATCACTTTCTTTTTTGCTTATCATTTTAAGTAAAATCAAGAATGTTCACAAAATATTCGATATTTCTTAAAATTTCCTATTGATTTGACGTCACTATGATGTCACCTTTCGGTATACCAAATCGCTATGCAATGATACAATATTTACATGATATTTTGTCATTACACATTAAAATATTTTCCCTCCGGAGGTTTGCAAATCATGTCTAATTCTTTAGAAATATTAGTTGAACCCATAATCAGAAACCGATTAGAAACATTGTATAGCAATCTTTCTAAAACTATCCCGGAATACAACCAATTTTCCACGGAAAGCAACCAGTATTTTCAACAAATCCGCGAATCCGTTCCCGAGCATCTCGAACATACCCTGTTTTTATATGAAGATGCCCAAATCTCTCTACAATCTATTCTAGAGAACCAAATATATTTACAGGGATTCAAAGATGCTATGCAAATTTTAGATGAGTTACGTAACACCTATACTGGGTAAGAACTACATAATAATTTTCAACTTTAAAAATATATCTTTTGAAAAAACAAAAAACGCCTAGAAACAGGCGTTTTCATTTTTGTCCTTTTTAGCAATACTATCCATATGATATACTATAAACTAACAACAGAATGGCTTAGATGGGCGGTCGGCTAGTCTCCTGCAAAGGAGGTGATGCCTGTGGAGGTTAAAGATACATTGATGTTGATGATTCAATTTGCGACATTGGTGATCTTGATTCTTTCCTTCAACAAAAGGAAATAGACCGCCCTCTGGAAAAGGTTAGCGGTCTATTTTACTAATCCAACCCTACAGCCACCGCCTTTATAAGCGGCTGTTGTAAAAGAGTGAGGATGTTGGCAGCATCCTTACTCTTTTTCAGTATATACTTATTAGCTTTAGTTTATCACAGGAAAAACCATATTGCCAATATGGCAAATCTTTTTAAGGGGCGGCTTTCCTTTCACACCATGTTACTTCTTTAATTGAAGCAACTTTACTAACTTGTCATGAATGGCAGTATTCGGATAATTCCCGCTAAACTGAGAAGACCCAGGTCCCATCGCGGTTAACGCCACATCAACAGATGTATGTCCACCCGTGGTCCAGTCGATATAAAACTTCTCATCGGAGCCTTTTACAGTAAAAGGACCATCCTCTTTGGAAATGCCTTCACCGGATTCATCCTCCGCATCTTCGCCTTCAATCGCCAAACCGCCCGTTTCATGATCTGCCGTCACCAACACTAATGTATCTGGATGCGCTTTGGCATACTCTTTAGCTACTTTAACGGCCTTATCAAGTTGTTGCCCAGCCTTAATCGTTAACTCCCCTTCATTGTCATGCGCCATCTCATCCGTTCCTTCTTCTTCTACCATCAGGAAAAAACCTTTTTGGTTTTTGGAAAGAACATCAATCGCTTTAGCCGTCATATCCGGTAGAGAAACCGTTGGGTTGTAAGAGTTACCCAGCTTGTTGTGAGCTTGAAACATCTCTTCATTGGCGAACAGTCCTAGCAACTTAGAACCTTTGGCTGCTTTCATTCCTGCCTGATCCGTCACATAGCTATAACCCAGCTTCTTCGCTTGTTCTACCAAATTCCCTTGAGTTCCCTTACTAGCTTCCTCAGGATCTTCTGCCGGAGCATCTGGATGTTTGCCTACTGTTCCGGCAGGGTACCAAAAATCCTCACCACCGCCCAGAATAACATCCACTTTGCTTTTCTCCAGGTACTGCTTGGCAATCTCGCTTTGAGCGGAGCGTTTTTCGACATGCGCACCAAAGGCGGCACCGGTTGCGTCTGTCACTTGGCTTGTCGTCACGACACCTGTAGACATGCCTGCTTTTTTGGCCAGCTCCATAATCGTTGTCACTGGTTTTTTATTCAAATCCATTCCGATTGCGCCGTTATACGTTTTCACACCTGTTGCAATGGCAGTTGCAGCCGCGGCGGAATCCGTAACCAGGTTATCCCCTGAACTTGTACTAACCAGGCCGGTTACAGGCATGTTATCCATTTCAAGTAATCCCGATTTCCCTACCGTCGCCAAACGAATCGCGTTGCGACTTGCTTCTCCCATACCATCGCCGATAAAAAGAATGACATTCTTAGGAGCATCGACTTTCGCTGACGAAGTTTTCAGTCCTTTGGATACCTGTGCGGTAGTAGACTTGGTATTAGATGAGGCTGCAAAAGCGTTAGGGATATTAGCAGATAACAATGGCGCACTCAAAACGGTAATGGCACCTAAAGCAAGGATACTCTTTTTCATCGAACGCTTTTTCACAAGGTCACACTCCAATAAATTTGATATTCATATATGATAAAGTAATCATATATTTGTTTTGTAAAGCATCGTAAAGCAATAGATTATGCGAATGTAAAATTTGGAATGAGCGCCTATTTATTTATAAAACAAAAAAAGACACCGACTCTTGGTATATCAAAGTCGATGCCATCTGGCATTTTTATTTAAATGGCGGCGATATTCTTGCCGATCGGCATGGTGTAGTAGAGCGGTTTTTGCTGTCCATTTTGCTGATAGACTACAAGCAGCAGGGTGCGGCCTTCGGCTGTCAATGGGCTTCCTCCGCTTAGAATATGATCCAAACTGAACGGCAGTACATCCAGCACAGCGTGCTTTTGCAGTTCTTTTTCACTCAGCTTCAAGGAAGCAAAGGCTGGAATAATCTCGCGGTATGGCTGCGACTGTTGACTGCCTACATCCGTCCCACCTGTACTCTCCTTGCTCGCATCTGCCACAAAATCTGCAACCACAGGTGACAACAGCGCATCCGGATGCTGGAGAACCATTTTCATATAGCTGGACCAATCATTCTTCTCCAAGGTATGCTCCCACCAAATTTTACGCGGCTTATATTTATGGTTAAGGAAATAATCAAGCTTCATCAGTCCAAGCACCATATCCATTCGCTTTGTTCCACGCGATTCTAGAAAGGACTGAAGACGCGTGAACAAGTCTTCGAGCTGATGTCCGATTTTTTGCCAGCCCTGTCCTTCCCAGTAGTCTCCGAATTCCTGAAAGAAATCAAAGGCGGACGAGAATTCGCGCTCGATCAGATAGTTAACTGTATGATCCATACGATGAGAGTTCCAGTATTTTTCCAATACATCTTCCAAGCGCTTGAGCCGGACGATATCGGCAAAGGAAAGGACGTCATTGCTCAGCATTTCATACGGCGCAACATCCATATACGTATAGTTATACTTGTCTGCGTCGATACGCAGTCCGGTGCCACGCAGCATTTTGAGGAAGCCAAGTTGAAGCTCTTCCGGGCCGAGCGCAAAAACGTCATTAAACGTTTTACGGAATGTGTTGTAGTCCTCCAAAGGCAATCCGGCGATCAAATCCAAATGCTGGTCGATTTTACCGCTTTGTTTGACCTTGGTAACAGTACGGGAAAGTTTGGTAAAGTTCTGGCGACGCTTAACCAACTCATTGGTAGGATCATTCGTTGATTGGACGCCGATTTCAAAACGAAACACGCCCGGCGGCGCGTTTTCCGCCAAATAATCCAACACCTCGGGACGCATAATATCTGCCGTAATCTCAAACTGGAAGACACAACCACGGTGATTTTCAATCAAAAATTTGAACATTTCCAGCGCATAATCGCGTTTAATGTTAAACGTCCGATCCACGAACTTAATTAGGTTGGCTCCATTGTCGATCAGATACAGAATATCCGACTTTGTACGCTCGATATCGTAATAGCGCACCCCAACTTCGATGCTCGACAGACAAAACTGGCAACTGAACGGACAGCCTCGGCTCGTTTCAAAATAAACAACCCGTTTCCCAAGTTCCGGTATATCCTCTGCAAAACGATAGGGCGACGGTAGCTCGTTCAAGTCCGCTTTCGGGCGACCGGGCATCTGAATAACCTCTTCTCCCTTACGGTAAGCCAGTCCATACACAAAATGGAACTTGCCATCCCCTTCCAGCTCCTGCAGCAGTTGATGGAAGGTTTCCTCTCCTTCACCAACCACGATAAAATCCACATTCGCCAAACGCTTCATCCAGTGATCCGTATCGTAGGATACCTCTGGACCACCCAGAACAATTTTGACCTCAGGCATAATCTTTTTCAACACATCAATGACTTTAATCGTCTCTTCAATGTTCCAAATATAACAGGAAAAGCCGATAACATCTGCCCCGCGTTGAAACAAGTCGGATACGATGTTCATCACCGGGTCCTTAATCGTGTACTCCGCCAGCTCGATATCAAAGTCCTTTTCACTGTAGGCTTTCAGGCATCGAATGGCCAGCGAGGTATGAATATATTTTGCATTTAACGTTGATAAAATGACTTTCATAGGTCACAACCTTCTATAGTTTGCATGAACTGTTATATCCCCTTACCTTAGTATAGCTATTCAAAATCCTCGTACACATCGTCTGCATAAATCTCGTCCTCGCTTACCGTTCCCCCGATACTCCCCTGATTTTGGAAAAAATCAAGAAACGGCTTGCCGTACTTGCGGAACTTTACTTCGCCGACACCCTTGATCCGCAACATGTCTGCCTCGGATTGCGGGCTCGCTACGCTCATCTCACGCAGCGTTGCATCATTGAAAATGATATAAGACGGTACATGCTCCTGAGCGGCCAGATCGCGGCGGATCAGGCGCAATTGCTCGAACACGGTTTCGTTGACTGCAGCCGGGTATGCATCGCGTCCCTGTCGTCCGCGTGAACCTGCTCCACCTGCAAAAGCCGTGGCATGTCGCACCACACGCTGCATGACTTCTCGCTGGCCTTTCAGCACCTCAGCCGCAAGCTGCTGCAAGCGTACAACCGGATATTGTCCCTCGGACAACATCAGATAGCCTTCCGAAACAAGAACATTGATAATTTCGGCAATTTCTTTTTCCGTCCGGTTGCCCATCACGCCATAGGTCGGCAGGCTGTCAAAACCATATTGCAGCACTTTTTTGTTACGCGATCCTTTCAACACCGAAGCGACCATCGAGACCCCATAACGTTCCCGCATGCGATGAATGCACGAAAAAATCTTCTGCGCATCTATGGTCATATCAACCAATTCCCGCTCATCTGTACATGAACTGCATATGCCGCAAGCTTCATGCTCCTCCGCTTCTCCGAAATACTCAAGCTGTGCCGTACGTAGGCAACGAGTCGTGTAGCAATAATCAACCATCTGCTGGAGTTTGCGGTAGTCGTTGCGCTTGCGGTCTTCATCCTGTGGATTTTGCTCAATCAGAAACTTCTGCGTCACAATATCTTGCGGTCCGAACAGTAAAATACATTGACTCGGGTCGCCATCACGTCCTGCGCGCCCCGCCTCTTGTACGTAAGCCTCCATATTTTTAGGCATGTTGTAGTGAATGACATAGCGTACGTTCGATTTATCTATCCCCATGCCAAAGGCATTGGTTGCTACAATGACACGGATATCGTCGTACAGAAACCCTTCCTGACTATCTGCACGTTCCTGATCTGTCATCCCGGCATGATAGCGTCCAGCCGCCATGCCTGCGTCACGTAGCCGTTGGTACAAATCGTCCACGTCCTTACGTGTCGCCGCATAAATAATGCCCGATTCACCCTCATGCTCACGGGTATAATTCAGTAAAAAGCTGCGTTTGTCTTCCCCACGCAGCACACTGAACGCCAAATTGGGCCGTCCAAGGCCTGTAACGAACGTCTCCGGTGAGCGCAGACGAAGCAGGCGCACGATATCATCCATGACCTGCGGTGTCGCCGTTGCCGTAAACGCCGCCACGATTGGGCGTTCATACAGCCCGTCCACGAATGGAGCCACCGCCAGGTAGCTGGTACGGAAATCATGGCCCCATTGGGATACGCAGTGAGCCTCATCTACCGCAACGCAGGAAATCGGCAACTGGGCCATTTCATCGCGAAACCAGTCCAATTCCAGTCGTTCCGGTGCGACATACAGTAACTTCAAGTCACCATTCCGTGCGGCTCGTATGCGATCATTCACTTCTCGACCACTCAACGTACTATTGATGTAGGCAGCAGCAATCCCCATTGTGGTCAGCGCATCCACCTGGTCCTTCATCAGCGAGATGAGCGGTGACACGACAATGGTCAGCCCCTCATGCAACAACGCGGGGATCTGGTAGCATATCGATTTTCCGCCCCCTGTCGGCATGATGCCCAACGTATCGTTGCCCTCCAGCATACTGGCCACAATTTTCTTTTGTCCCTCCCGGAAATCGGGATAGCCATAAAATTTTTGCAGCAAGTCCTGCGCCCGTTCCAATGTTGGTGCTTGTACACTCATAGTTTCAAAACTCCTCATATTTCTAGCGTCCTTGACGCATATCGGCTTTTCTTTCGTTACCTTTAGTTTACCGGGGTTCAGGGTAATGTTCAACCGCTAGAAGACTGCCAATCTGGTTTAGTCCCTTATGGCGTTCGCTGTTTTCTCATGATATAGTGAACACGGTGCCGCAAATTTGTCCATAATTATGAAGAGACACGGTTCCAAGAAGGAGAAAGAACCCATGAACAATCGGAAACCCCAACGGAAAAATCATACAAAATCTACGTCAAACGCAAGCCATTCCAAACGCAGTCATAAACCTGCCGGAAGATCTGGCTCCCATAGACCAGAAGCTCAACGGAGAACGAATGCTTTTGATAAAGCCCCTGCCAAAACATACATCGTCCAGGAGCCTGCCGAGCTATTAAGCTTTTTAGTAGAGCATGTGACTGGCATGGGTCGTAACTCCATTAAATCAGCACTGGCTCGTGGGCAGGTGTCCGTCAACGGCATTCCACGTACCGTGCACAATTTTCCACTGGAGCAAGGTCAGACTGTCGCGCTTTCCAAGGAAAAAGTAACTCCCGTCGTACCACTGACTGGGCTACGTATCTTGCATGAGGATGAAGCCATTATCGTTATCCATAAGGATGCCGGGTTGCTGTCCGTGGCTTCAGCGCAGGAGCAGGAAGTAACAGCCTATCGCCAGCTTACGGCCCATGTGAGGCGCGAACATCCGTACAATCGTATTTTTGTACTGCATCGTTTGGATCGTGATACATCAGGAGTGATGATGTTTGCAAAAAGCGAAGCCATACAGCAGGAAATGCAAAAAGCGTGGAAGGAAGTTGTGTATGAACGAACATACATTGCTCTTGTAGAAGGACAGGTTAAAAAAGCTGAGGGTACAATCACCTCATGGCTGAAAGAAAGCAAGACGCTAAAAATGTATTCCAGTCCTTATCCGAATGACGGACAGCACGCAGTCACTCATTACAAGCTGCTTCAAGCCAATCGTCATTTTTCTTTGCTGGAAGTACGTTTGGAAACCGGACGCAAAAATCAAATCCGCGTACATATGGAGGATATCGGTCATCCAATTGTTGGAGATAAAAAATACGGTTCCAAATCCAAGTCGATTGGGCGCCTTGGCCTACATGCGAGGGTATTGTCATTTATTCATCCCGTCACCGGAGTATTGCTGCGTTTTGAATCCGACATTCCTAAAACTTTTTTGAATCCGTTTCGGGAGTAGAATTGAGCAAAGCATACGGAGATTAGATGGAAAAGTAGAAGAGGAAATGAGGGGGCTGTAGAAAACAGCACCCTTTTTTGATTGATTAAGCGGTATACCTCCGAACACCATCAGCCATTTTCATCAACTCATCCCATATATATATGGGCGTATTACACACTGGACAATCTAGCCAACCGATTAAATAGGGTAATTGAGCAAGAAACTTGTTCTCTTCAATTTTTTGGGCATATTCGTGTAACCACTGTATATTAGCACCTTTATGGTCCAATGAACGGGGGCGGATTGGGTGGGGAACCAAATTGTCTGAATTTACAGGGTCCTTATCATAGACAACCAGGGTGTCATTCTGTTCATCAGGCCAAATATAGAGCGGGGTACCGCAATGCGGACAATCCAGCGTATATTCGTCACCTGTATCGAAGCTTTGTAGCATATAAGCTATACAGCGATATCCCTGAAAAGCGGCACCCGCAGCCAGAACATAGCGTTTACCTACATCTCCTTCGTGTTCTTTCGCATAGAGCACCATTTCTTCAGTCAATTCTGCAAGTCGGACAATGGCACACCGATATTGCGCATAAATATATTCAGCCACACTAGAATCCACTTTCACCTGATCCCTTGTAAATTCCAATGGAACTTTGGTATGTAAGGGATTGTTATTCTTCGCTTCGAATATTCCGCAAATGTTATATATATCTGCACGAATCCCTATATCAGAACTTTTTAACGCAATGTCTACAAGGTAAGGAACAGCCGCAAATGTACAAGTATACAATGTATTTTGGTGATACAGTTCCTCCCAATACAAGGTGTCAGCCATTTCGCCGTCATATCCGGCTTGGAGCTGTTTCAACATTTCTGGGACGTATTGAGAGGAACCGTAGGGGCCTTGGAGTAGAGTCCAGGCCGGATCGGACAAAGCCAGCATCTTGATACTCCTTCCACCGTTTTTTACAGTAGAGGATTTTGCAAAAATCCAATAAGCAAATTCCAATGAACAACATATAGATCGAAATGGTTTAGTTCGTCTATAACTTGCACTTCGGAGCGACTGGAATCGAATTTTGTAAAATCCTTATAGTAATATTTGATCGGTTTATAAAATGAATTTTGCTATCAAAATTCACTTTAACTTCATAATTCTCAGCTTCTTACGTTTATTTCATTATACGCATATTATTAGCTGAAGTTGCTTTTCTCGATTTTCGCAATATACAAAATCACTATTTTTTTGGGTCTATAATCATATTCGGTTAAGCTTTCGGCATTGTGAAGGTGAAACACATTAAATTAATGAATTAATGCAATAACTAACCCGGTTCTTATGTCTTACTACGACTCCTCTGTCCATTCAGTTCCTTCTTCGTATACATAGTTCATATTATAAGTCCTGTTACTTAAAAATTACTGAGTAAGAAATAAAGTATATATACATTAAAATTTCCATACATGTAAAAACAAAGCCACTCCCCTACCTGTTTTTAATTATGCCAAACGGGTAAGACATACTTGTTCAAGCCTTTAATCTAACAGTTACAGAACTGATTTTATGAATCGGTATATGAAAAGGCGTGTTGGGAATATTATGTATGAATACTGCGACTATAAGGGGAAATAGCCTATGACCATAACACCGGAACAGCGGATTACCCTGCACGGATTTAACAACCTGACCAAATCATTGAGCTTCAACATGTACGATATTTGTTACACCAAAACCAAAGAAGAACGCGAGGCGTATATTGCATATATTGATGAACAATACAACTCAGATCGACTGACAGCTATTTTAAAAAATGTATCTGACATTATCGGCGCCCATGTGCTCAACGTAGCCCAGCAGGATTATGTACCTCAAGGAGCCAGCGTGACCGTACTTATATCAGAAGGACCCATTGTGGAGGTACCGACTGAATCTTATGCCGAGTCACCCGGCCCCCTACCTGAATCTGTCGTGATACAGCTGGATAAAAGCCACATTACGGTTCACACCTACCCGGAATATCATCCAGACGAGGGGATCAGTACGTTTCGAGCAGATATTGATGTCTCTACCTGTGGGGAAATCTCCCCGCTCAAGGCACTCCACTATTTGACTCATTCTTTCGACACCGACATTATGACGATTGATTATCGGGTGCGCGGCTTCACACGTGATACGAATGGACATAAGCTTTTCATCGACCATGATATCGCCTCCATTCAAAACTATATTCCGGACGAAGTGCGCAGTCAGTATGACATGATCGACGTGAATGTGTATCAGGAAAATATTTTCCATACCAAATGTAAGCTAAAACAATTCGATCTGGACAATTACCTGTTCGGCTACACCAAGGAAAGCCTGAGTGAAAAAGAGCAACAAAATATATCAACACGTCTCAAAATCGAAATGGACGAAATTTACTACGGTAAAAATATGACATAACAGATCGAATGCGTAAAAATAAAATAGATCATTTCATTGAAAAAAGGAGGATCGCTTGGACTGGAATATAGCCGGGCTTTCGTCCTTTTTTAAATACAAAATAATAGATATTACTCAACTTGATCTGTACAAGCGAGAGATTGTTCACTATGATAGGGGAAGAAACCACTAATTTAAAATAACAGCATGGATTTTACATCCGCTTCTTATTGTAAGCGCAATCAATTGATCCTACGTATGATTTTGTTATGGAAAACAAAGGAGGAATTTGTATGCAAGGCGGTATTGGCGGTAAAAACATCATTTTACGATTGGAAATTTCCACCGGGCACATCCAATTTGGTCAATTGATTACGCTGGTAAACGAACATGGCGGAGATGTGATTGCCATTGACGTCATTAGCACCTCTGAGAAGGTCACCGTGAGGGATATTACGGTGACCATTGCCGATCCAGCAGAAATCGACCGTATGATTGCCCGAATTAAAAAAACACAAGGTGTTAAGGTATTATCCATCTCTGATCGTACCTTCCTATTACACCTCGGGGGCAAAATTGAAATGCAGCCCAAAGTCCCAATTCAAAACCGCGATGACTTATCCCGGGTATATACCCCCGATGTGGCACGCGTATGCATGGCGATTCACGAGGAACCCGACAAAGCTTTCCGTTTGACGATCAAGCGCAACACGGTCGCTGTCGTCTCTGACGGAAGCGCTGTCCTCGGGCTAGGTAACATCGGTCCCTATGCAGCCATGCCGGTTATGGAAGGCAAAGCCATGCTGTTCAAGCAGCTCGGCTCCGTCGATGCCTTTCCAATCTGTCTGGATACGCAGGACACCGAAGAGATCATTAAGGCCATTAAGCAAATGGCCCCAGCTTTTGGCGGTATTAATCTGGAGGATATTTCATCGCCACGATGCTTTGAGATTGAACAGCGGTTACGTAAAGAGCTGGACATACCTGTTTTTCATGACGATCAGCACGGCACAGCTGTCGTTTTATACGCAGGGCTGATCAATGCGCTCAAAGTTGTCGGCAAAGCCCTGTCTGACGTCAAAATTGTCGTCTGTGGTATCGGGGCTGCGGGTGTGGCTTGCACCAAAATTTTGCTATCTGCAGGGGCTGTCAACATCATTGGCGTAGATCGCCATGGGGCTCTTACAGCTGATGAAACATACGAGCATCCAATGTGGAACTGGTATGCACAGCATACCAACCCTGATCGGCTGTCGGGCACGCTGTCCGAGGTTCTGAAGGACGCTGACGTGTTTATCGGTCTGTCGGCAGGTGGAATACTGCAACGAGAAGACGTGAAACGTATGAAAGAAGCCCCGGTGCTGTTCACTATGGCTAACCCGGTTCCTGAAATTGCGCCAGAGGACGTCGAGGACATTGCAGGTGTCATCGCCACCGGACGTTCGGACTATCCCAACCAAATTAACAATGTACTTTGTTTCCCTGGCATCTTTCGAGCAGCGCTCGACTGCCGTGCCCGTGAAATCAACGAAGAGATGAAGCTGGCGGCCGCAGAGGCCATCGCAGGCACGATCCGTCCTGAAGAACTAAACAAGTTGTATATTATCCCAGGTGTATTTAACGAGAGTGCGGTTCAGCGGGTACGTGAAAAGGTAATCCAAGCCGCGATTGCGAGCGGTACAGCCAGAAGAGTGCCTCGGGATTTCAGATAAAAGAAAAGGATTGCTCCCCTAATGCGGGTGCAATCCTTTTTGCTATCGAGAGATCAAACTTCATATCCGTTATCTTTACAGCGGTTATGACCTCCATTTAGAGAACAATTGGCTGGCACGCTGAGCAAACTCCTCCAGATTAAAGTTGGAGTTATCCAACTTGTAGTACCATTTTTTAATCGTATCCAAAATCCATGAGGGCACTTTAACCTCCGAGATACCGGAATAAAACGTATGATATGCCCACACCAAATGCTCCCAGCGCTTGTCATCGCCTTCCTTCACGTATTCCGATACGTCCAATACCTTGGCACGCCCGTCTTGCATAAGTACATTCTTGAGGTGAATATCACGGGGATTCAGCCCCTTGGACCGGACAAATTCCCTCGCCTTTTCCACATCCAGAATGACCTGCTCTGGCACAGGAATTCCTTGCAGCAAACAATCCAGCAGCGTAATACCAGATTCATAACTTATGACAATATACTTGTCGCCTTTTCCGTAATAATGAGGAAAAAAGTCAGACCCTCGCAAACGCTCATATACGTCGGCCTCCGCATCTTTCTTCTCGATCGCCATGTCTGAGTACACCTTGAACGCGTAGCCTGGCAACGTATCGAGCGTAAATACGGCCGCATCTGTCCCGATGCCAATACAGCGGACGTCTTGAGTAGCTGTTTTAATGGTAACCGGATCATTATCCTCTGTACTGTATACGGTCACGTGACTTATGATGTCTTCTGCCTGCCTCCATTGTTCTACCATGCGCGATCCCCTCCTTCTCTGTTCTAAACCTTTACCAATGAAGTTAGTTCTATAACAGATAAATAGTATTACGGTTTATCTTTTGGAATGGCTTCAAAATAGGTTAATTCTTTAAAAAAATACGGTATGTACCGTGTCTAACGAGCGTCCGGCAGCAGCAACCTTCTTAACTCTGCATAGCTTGCTGCTGTTTTATAGTCCCCCAGCACATCAGTTTCCGGGAGAGCATTCCTGTGATTGAACCAGATCACCTGCCAATTTGCAGCTATAGCTCCCGCCACGTCATTACGCCAGGAATCCCCAATGTAGCAGCAATGCTCTGCTAACGTTCCTGTCCGCTCATTCACTACTTCGAAGATGCGCGGATCAGGCTTGGCATAGCCAACGGTCCCAGATACAAAGATATGCTCTGCCGCAACATGATTTTCCAACGCCATGGCCTTGATCTTGCTCATCTGGTGCTCTTCAAGACCATTCGTAATCAATCCAACCAAAAAGCCAGCTGAGCTCAATTCATTTATTAACGAGGTAGCCCCCTCAAAAGGCTCAATTCGGTACTGACGATCCAAGTATTCTTGCTGAACATGTACTGCCTGCTCACGGGTGATTTCTACCCCGAATTCTTGTAAAGCCAGAATGAAACGGCCTTCCCTCATCTCATCCAGTTCATCCGGCCCTGCCTTCCCCTCCAATAGTCCTCCTTTAGCCGATAGTGCGTCGCTGTAATAGCGAATACGATGGTAGGCTTTCTCATAAGGAAAACGCTCATTCAATCCTAATACTGTACGCAATGCATCGCGTGTAGGGTGCAAATGATCGTACATCGTATCATCTACATCAAAAAATACAGCCTTCTTTTGCAAGTTCATATGCCCACTTCTTTCTGTTAAATCTTCGGATGACGCTCCTTTTCACCTTGTCCTGATATTATACCCGTTGGCCTGCTACGTTGCACCCTGTCCTTCACACTGCGCATCCTGCAATCACACTTCACGGTTGCTAACATACACTGAAAAGACCGCATTTTCGCAAACCCACTTTACTTCTCTACCGAGCTAACATAGGTATCTTGTCCTGCTTTGCTCGAAAGCGTTTTATTTGACAACACACGGGTAAAAGGTCACATTTTTGAAAATATTCGTCATACAGGTTTACATTTCGTGTAAAATCACGTACCTTTTAGGGATGAACGCTTTAATGGATGTATTGGATAAGGGAGGCATACACGATGGATTCCGGTTCTAACCTAGCCTATGGATCAGCTACACCTTTGATTGAGGCACTTATAGAATTTGAAAAGGAGCTCGAAGCGAACCGGCATTCTCTGAGTTTTGATTTGGGATTGATTATGGAGCAGGGCCGCGCGCCACGATATATGGCTACACCACCAGATGTTATTCCTTTTGCCCACGCAGGAGTGGACGGAATACATTATGGCTTTTTAACGGATTTTGGTCTTGAAAAGGACCTTTCACAGGCCCCTATCGTATGCGTATCTCCCGTCGATTGGACGGGTGTATGGGTGGTTGCCCGTCATTTGCAGGATTTTTTAAGCGTTGTTTATACAGAGAACAGTTCATTAAAACGATACTACGCCAGCGGAGACGACTATTCTGGACATGCAGGTCAGCGACTGCCTCAGCTTGTAGATGAACGTACCGCGTTTGTACGCGAATGCTTTCGGGAACGATTTGGTATCGAACCGATTCAGGATATGGCTGCCTATATCGACAGCTTGCGAGCAGAACGGAAGCACAATGAAGCAGCTCCTACGCTGAACGGCTTGGGCATTCAGGTATCTTCTTCCGCGAAGCATAGCTCTTCTATGGAAAGTACCCTCTTGACCGTAACGGAGCCTTTCCTTTGGGAACAACAAGGCGAAGCTGTGCGTGAATTGTTCTATAACGGTTCGCGTGAAGCCAGACTGGCCTTTATTCGGGATGCCCAGACACGGCATCTGTTCACCCATTCTGCCCTTCGTGCTTTTGTAGCTGGACAGCTTAAGTTGATGGGCCTATCTGAGGCCGCAACATATCTGGAAGAGTCCTACTATACCGTTATTCCCGATATGATAGAATCTTGACGAAAACTTCGATTCCCCCTAACATAACCGCCTCTGAAAAGGCGGCTTTTTGTGCTACAATAAATGAAAATAATAGGGTCGAACGGCCCGGTACGAATGAAAGAGAGCGAGTATGAATAATCATTCCTATCCTACTCCTGAAATCATTGAAGTTTGTCTGTTGGCGGGCAAACTGATGATGCAAAATGGAGCCGAAACCTATCGTGTTGAAGACACGATGTCCCGCATTGCTTCAGCCTATGGCATATCCCAGTCCCATAGCTATGTAACACCAACTGGGATTTTTTTTGCCATTAATGATTCGGAGCCTGCCAAGCTCATCCGCATCGTAGAGCGGACCACCGATTTGCACAAGGTGACAGAGGTCAATTCCATTTCACGTAAAATCAGCACAGGTGATTTGTCTCCCCGCGCTGCCGTCAAGGAGCTTGCGGAAATTGAGCGTGGCCCCCTCCGCTATTCCAACCGTGTACAGCTGATGGCTGCTGCGTTGGCCAGCGGTTGCTTTATGATTATGTTTGGTGGTGTCTGGCGAGACTTCCCCGCAGCTGTGTTATGCGGCGGTATCGGATTTGCAGCCGTACAGTATTTTCACAGGCTCGTTAAGGTCAAGTTTTTCTCAGAGTTTTCTGCATCTTTTCTAATCGGCTTGCTGGCGGCTCTGTTAACGATAATAGGCTGGGGACAGATGATGGATAAAATTATAATTGGCTCCGTCATGCCACTGGTTCCAGGCTTGTTAATTACAAATGCCATTCGTGATTTAATGTCCGGGCACCTTGTTTCGGGTCTTTCCAAGGGAGCCGATGCTTGCCTGACGTCTTTCGGCATTGGAGCTGGCGTTGCGGTTATCATTTCTTATATGTGATTCGGAGGAGATTCAAGTCTATGCTTGCACAATTATTCACAAGCTTTATTGCCACCGCTGGTTTCGGCATACTTTTCCACGCCCCCCGGCGCTCGCTGCTGCAATGTGGTTTTGTTGGTATGCTAGGTTGGCTGGTCTATTATTCAACCACGGACAGCATGGGACCTGTGAGCGCCAGCCTTTTGGCAACGATCCTCATCGGCATCGTCAGTCAAGGCTTTGCGCGGCTGTACAAAATGCCTGTGATTATTTTCAGTGTGGCAGGCATGATTCCGCTCGTTCCAGGGGGAATGGCCTATAATGCCATGCGCCAGTTCGTACAACAACATTATCCTCAGGCACTAGAGCTGGCCATGAGCACGCTGATGATCGCAGGAGCTATTGCTGTCGGTTTGGTGCTGTCTGAGGTGCTTAATCAAATTTTTCACAACATACGTTTTAGACCTCAGCGTTAAAAGCGATGAAAATAGCAAAATAAAAGAGGCTGCTCCCAAAATCATCCGCAGTGTATGAGACGATTTTGGAAACAGCCTTTTTCTGTACACATTACAAAAAATATTTAACTGTCATAAGCTATTATTCATCCACTCGCTTGCCCAATATCGCCAAATCTCGCTCTATGCTGTCCAGCACAGCTACACGCGGATAGTACCCCCATTGCTCAAAACCAAACTTCCGCAGCAGCCCAATACTTGGCTCATTATGACCAAAAACAAATCCCAACAACGTTGTAATCCCCAGTCTCGGACATTCATTTAGCAAATGCTGTACCAGTCGACTTCCTGTTCCGGTTCCACGAGAATCCTCATGGACGTAAATACTAATTTCTGCTGTACCGTTATAAGCTGGACGCCCATAAAAGGACTGAAGGCTGGCCCAACCGGCAATTGTCCCCTTTTGCTTTAAAACCCACAAAGGGCGGTGGTTCTCCTGATGAGCCTCAAACCATGGAATGCGGCTCTCCACTGTCACCGGTTCCAGATCTGCGGTAACCATTCGTCCTGCAATCGTAGAATTATAAATATCCACAATATCGGGAAGATCCTCTCTGCACGCAAATTCAATGGAAAAAGATTGGTCCTGATTCATTATTCGTATCCGCCTCCTATGGTGTGATTTATTTATTGTACAAGACAAGCGCCCGATCAGCCATATCGAGTTGTTTTGCGGATTAGTCCCAAAGGGTTTTATAATAGAGCTTGAAGATAAGGAAAAATAAAAACGGGGAAAGCGATTTAACACGATGAGACGGGAGGTATGTTTCGGAGTCAAGGATTCTGAAGCAGCTTAATATGAATATTGGAACTCAACTCTTGATTTTGGAAATACCTATGGAATCTTTTTTTGGAAAAACGACTATTTATCCTGTACTGCTCAAGGACGAGGATGGACTTACACTGATTGACACGGGAATGCTCGGCCAATTTGAGCTATTACGCAAGGCTATCTCAGATGTGGGTGAGGATATCAGCCGCGTGAAAAGAATTATTTTAACACATCAGGATATTGACCATATCGGAAATGTTCATGCACTGCTGGATCTGCTGCCGAATACTGCCCTGTTAGCCCATAAGGATGACGTTCCTTATATGACAGGGGAGCGACCGTTTGTGAAGCTGACGTCGGAACGGATTAAACAAATGGATACTGTGCTCAAGCAGCAAGCAGAGGATATGATTCGCCGCCTGCCAGATTTGCGCTTTGCTCATATTCTTGAGGACGGTGAGCATCTGCCTTATGGTGGGGGCATACAGATTATTCATACACCCGGTCACACGCCCGGGCATATCAGCTTGTATGTGCCCGCACAAAAGCTACTATTGGCAGCAGATGAACTGCTGGTAGTCGAAGGTGAACTGGTCGGTCCTGCTGAGTCGGCTACGCCGGATATGCCATTGGCTCTGAAGAGCCTCGAAAAGCTGACGGTATTGGATGTTGAAAAGGTAATCTGCTACCATGGCGGCTACTATGATCAGAACGTACAAGCACGTCTGCAAACATTAAGTCAGGCAAGAGAGTAAGCCATTCAAAGCTATAAATTATGATGTAATAAGAGCTATAATGAATACATGGACAGAAAGGAATGAGACTCTATGAATGATAAAATTACAAGATTATATGATGAACTGAAATCACAATCTTGGGATGGCCTGCTTGTGACCGATCCCAAACATATTTACTATCTGACGGGCTTTGCTAGTGATCCGCATGAGCGTTTTCTTGGTCTCGTGCTGCTTCGAGACCAAGAACCAGAACTGATCGTACCCGCTCTGGATGCAGAAGCCGCCAAAGCTGCTTCTTCTGTGACTCGTATATCCACCCACACCGATACGGACAATCCATATGATCTGTTGCGTCAACGTACAGGCACCGGAGTGAAAACATTCGCGCTGGAAAAGGAGCACGTCTCCGTCCTCCGTTATGAACAGTTACATACTGCTATTGGCGCGGCTCAATATGTGGATCTGGGTCCTGTGCTTCAAGAAATGCGTGTGAGAAAAACTCCTGAGGAAGTACAACGTCTGAAACATGCAGCTCGTTTGGTGGAAGATGCTCTTCGCCACGGCCTCACCCATGTGCGCGAAGGAGTGACGGAAGTCGAGCTGGTGGCCGAAATCGAATACCAGATGAAAAAAATCGGCGCGGATGGCCCGTCCTTTGACACGACAGTGCTGTCTGGACCTAAAACAGCCTTGCCTCATGGTGTTCCGGGCACCCGCAAGCTACAGCCTGGCGATCTGCTCATGTTTGATATGGGCGTATATTCCGATGGTTATGCTTCGGATATTACGCGTACTTTTGCTTTTGGAAAGCTGTCGGCTGAGCTGGAGACGATTTATGATACGGTTCTTCGCTCGAACGAAGCGGGGATTGCCGCCATTCGCCCGGGAGTTTCCTGCGCATCCGTAGATCAGGCAGCACGGGCTGTTGTTGAAGCCGCTGGATACGGCCCTGCCTTTAACCATCGAGTTGGACACGGCCTTGGTATGAGTGTTCACGAATATCCATCTGTACACGGAGGCAATAGCGATCTGCTTCATGAAGGCTTCGTGTTCACCATCGAACCCGGCATCTATGTGCCAGGCCTCGGCGGTGTGCGGATTGAAGATGACGTTTTGGTCACCTCTAATGGTGTTGAAGTGCTTACCTCTTTTCCAAAAGAACTGACAGTGCTCGGATAAACCCATCGCTATTCATTATATTGGTATGTAAAAAAGGATGAAAAAGGAGGGGCAACCCCAAGCCATCATGGCTTGAGGGTTTGCCCCTCCTCTTCTATAAAGCGGAAATTGCGTGCGATGTACAAAATGGGTGTACCCGCCGCGGTCAGTACAAATTTTAAGATGTAGGTGGTGAATAATATCTCGAGCCATATCCCCCACGCATAACCGTAAAAGGCAATAGTACAGAAAATGAGCGTATCTATAAACGAGCTGATCATCGTGCTGCCATTGCCGCGAATCCAAAGCTGATGACGTTCCGGGAAGAACTTGCGAATCCAGGCGTACAGACGCACGTCCAGCAATTGACTGACCGCATAGGCTGTCAAGCTGGCAAGCGCAAGTCTTGGCAACAATCCGAACAGCTGTTGCATCGGTGTCTGGGCAAAATCCGTTGCAGTAGGCTGGAACTGCAGCACCATCTGCATCGTTATCGTCGTCATAATCAGAGTGAAAAAGCCGAACCACACAGCTTTACGCGCTTCTTTAGGACCATATTTTTCATTCAGTAAGTCGCTGGCCATATACATAGAAACATACATCGTATTTCCCAATGTCGTGGTAATGCCGACCAGATCAATCGTTTTGGTTACCTGAATGTTGGCCAGTACAGTAGCAACACCAATCCAGGCGTACAGCCCTTTTTTACCGAACAACCGAAAACATAACAAAAAGAACATAAAATTGACGAGGACAAAAGCTGCCCCCCATAACAGATTAAACATGAAATCCTCCTAGTTTTGATAGCGCGGGATGGTTGCGAACCGCGGTTCATCCGAAGCAAGCCGGAAAAACATTATTTTAATGTATCATAGATTAGGATTTGTGAACAGCCATAATTTACACTGCCCTAAACTCAATACAAAGAGCCGACCTTATGGCCGGCTCTTTGTACAGCGTACATACAGTACGTGTGTTATATAGGCTACAGATGTGATATGAGACTGATCGTACACCCTTCATTTATCATTACTTAAGAGTGTGCCGTTGCATCCAAATCCATACCATGATTATTGAATACGTCTTGATCGTTCTCCTTGAGCACCTTGCCTGAAATGAGACCTGCAGTAATAGAATCATTGACATTTAACGCTGTGCGTCCCATATCAATCAACGGTTCGACTGAGATAAGCAATCCTGCCAATGCTACTGGAAGATTCATGGTAGAAAGCACGATCAGGGAAGCGAAAGTGGCACCACCGCCTACACCCGCCACGCCGAACGAGCTGACCGTAACGACCAGAATCAGCGTGAGGATAAAATCCCAGCTCGTTGGATCAATACCCACGGTTGGAGCAATCATAACCGCCAGCATTGCCGGATAAATACCAGCACAGCCGTTTTGCCCAATAGTCGCTCCCAAGGTCGCAGACAGATTCGCGATGCCGTCGGATACACCAAGCTTTTTCGTTTGTGTTTCAACATTTAATGGAATGGTCGCCGCACTGGAACGAGAAGTAAAAGCAAAAACCAGTGTAGGCAATACCTTTTTCACATACGTCACCGGATTGTAGCCGAACAAGGCCAGCAAAATAAGATGAATGATAAACATGACCAACAGAGCCACATAAGAAGCGAGCACAAACTTGATTAGCTTCAAAATTTCATCTGGATTGGTCGTAGCTACTACTTTAGTGATCAGTGCTAAAATACCGTAAGGAGTCAATCTCAGCACCAGCGTTACAATCCGCATCACTACAGCGTACACTGCATCAATCACCTTACGGAAGGTTTGCGCCTGTTCCGGTTTTTTACGATCCAATCCGAGTACAGCCACCCCGATAAAGGCCGAGAAAATAACCACCGCCAGCGTCGACGTACGACGTGCTCCCGTCATATCCTCAAAAGGATTTGAAGGAATAAATTCCAGCACCTGCTGTGGAATGGTCATGTCCTGAACTGTTCCAAGGCGCTCTTCCATCTTCAAGCCCTGTGCTTGTTCCTTTTCCCCACCTTGAATCTCAATTGCCTTTAGGTCAAACGACAGGCTGGTTACAATACTAACTGAAGCAGCAATTGCCGTTGTAATCAGTAGTACTGCAATAATGGAGACGCTGATTTTGCCAAGGTTCTGTCTTCCCTTCAAATTCATAATAGCCGAAATAATCGACACCATGATAAGCGGAATAACGACCATTTGCAGCAAACGGACATAACCGTTACCTGCGAGGTTGAACCAATCAACCGATTTTGTAATGACCTCTGAGCCTGCCCCATAAGCATATTGTAGAATAGCCCCGTAGATCAGTCCGAAGCCAAGTCCGGCAAATACCCTTTTTGTAAAGGAGATGTGCTTTTTCTGCATCCAGACCAATACGCCTAGCAGCAAAAGAAGCACGATTACATTTAAAATAATAAAGAAGGTATCCATGTATTATTTCCTCCAAACTTATACTTAATATGTTTTATAAGGTGATCTTCAATCCGAAGATTACTATATCACAAAACCAACTATTTTTGTAGGTTTTATAACAATAAAATAATTAAGCAGCTTCAACTTTGAATTTTATCGAAACGTCAAACAGCAAGCCTTCATCTTTCGAGGGCTTGCTGTTTTTTTGTCCTGAACAGAACGACATGTATTCAACTTAGCTGCCGGGGCTCTTTTCCACAACCGAGTTCGGAGAAGCATTCATGCCAGATGTAGATACTCCTTGCGAATGCTCATCTTTTTCATCCACAAAGCCCATAAAATACGTAATTACGCCAGCTGTAACAAACGAAATCAGCATACCCACAATACCGTACACAAGCGTGGTATCAGAAAATAAAGGTAAGCTGAGCAGCCCAGCAGAGACACCAATACTAGTAAGCTCCGTTTCAAACAGACACATACAAGCCCCACCAACGGCTCCACCGATCATAACTGCTATTAACGGTTTTTTGAAACGGATATTGACACCATACATGGCCGGTTCAATGATTCCTAGCATGGCCAACAAACCTGTGGACGCAGCCAGCGTTTTGACTTTGGCATTTTTGGATTTAACACATACGCCAAATGTTGCGCCAGCCTGAGCGAAAGCCGCTGCAATGACCACGGGAAAAAGGTGATCATAACCCAATGTTGTCAGCGAGCTGATCATAATCGGTAGCATTATATATTGCATACCTGCAATAATAAGCAAAGACATCGTGCCTCCGAGCAACAACCCTGTAAATACTTCTGCATTGTCAAACAACCAGCCTAGTCCATCGGATACATGTTGGCCGAGATAACTCCACAGTGGCCCGAAAGCGAACACCATTAAAGGTATAGTGATCATCAGTGTCAAAGTCGGGACAACCATTAATTTAAGTGAATAAGGGATATACCTGTCTAACCATTTTTCGATATACGATGCTATCCAGACAACAACAAGTATGAGTACTATAGATGAAGCAGCTTGTGGGTCTATAACTGGCAGACCGGCAAAACGTACCTCCTCACCAGACTGGAGTAAACTTGTTAATTGGGGATGGAATACGGATGCTGCGATGGCTGCTGCAACAAACACATTGCTGCGCAGCCTTCTTGCCGCACTTGCCGCAACAAAAATAGGTAAAAAATAAAATATCCCATCGCTGATAGCCATTAAAATAGTATATATCTGCGGATCAGACAACAATAAACCGAAGGACATTAAAACTAATATAATTACTTTGATCATTCCCGCACCAATCATTGCCGGCAGGATCGGAGTAAATACGCCTGATACATAATCTAATAGTCGACTTATCGGATTTCTCCCTGTGGCAGCTCTATAACTGCCGGAAGTCAGCTCCTGTGTATCTTCTCCTCTGACCTGCGAAACCACTTCTTTGGAAAGTAAATCCCGATTCATAACAACCTTTTCCCCTTTTATATGTATATTGAAGACCACTTTCGAACTTACAAACCAAGCTTAGAAGAATATTGTAAAAAAGCCGTATTCCTTATGCTACTTATATCACTTCTTTTTTACAATAGTTTTAAAGAAGGAGTAATCTATTCGTTTTTATGCACCTGATAATTTACATCAAACTTACATCTAAACACCTAAGACCATAGTTATATATTTTTTGTTTGTTTTTGGGCAAATATGACTATTCAACCGTCTGTTAATTATGTAAAATAGGTCTAACCTACTTTTTAGTAAATCATGGATTACTTCCCTTTCACATTCTTGTCCCTTGAATTCAGCTGAAATATACATAGAATCCGAACATTTTCAGTCTTTTCTTCAAGCAAGGAAAGGAACACAAGTAGATCATGGCGTGTCAAGTATCTATTGGACAAGCGGCCTACTTCAAGCAGGGAATTCGTCTGATTTTATTACCATCATGTGAGAGGAGATTTTTCATGAAGAGTTTTAATCGTTCCATTGGCGCGAAATTACGAATTATGTTTTTGCTGATTCAGCTCTTTGCGTCCCTTTTGTTCAGCATCAGTTTCTATGCAATATCCATGAGTATCATTAATAACAGTGTCATGCCTCAGGTAGACCAATTGCTAGAAATTGGAGCTAAAAATGTGTATCAGGATCTCAATATTTCCTTAGCTGTTCAGGCTGGGCAAGGAAGCGGTTCTGATTCCGGCTCCGCTATACAGATGGAATCCTATCTTCAGGACAAGGTCGATACCCTCAAATTAGAATCCGCATATATCGCGGTAGTGAAGGATGATAAAGCCGAAGTCGTCGCACGGAATGTAAAATCAGTATACAAGGTCAAGGATGCACTCATTCCTGTTGAGGATATTAAAAAAGCAAAACAAGGCGAGATGAATATCAGTGAAATTTACAGCGATTCATACGGAGTACACAAAACCGCCTTCTTTGCTATATCAGGTAGTAATCTAGTTCTGGGTGTGAACGAAGACGTCGGATTTGTACAAGAAAAATCCCAACAAATTCTATGGATTTGCATAGGTATTACAGTGGCAACGCTCCTGCTGGGCGGAATTATTTCTACCCTCGTGATACGTAAAGTTGTAGAACCCATTGCTGAATTGGTTCGTCATAGCCAAAAAATTGCTCAAGGTGATCTTTCACAAGAAGCCAAGGTTCATGGAGTTAATGAAATTGCCCAACTTGCCCGCAGCTTCCAATCCATGTCTCATAACTTGAAAGAAATGATCGGCCATGTGCTTTCTACATCCGGTGCGGTTGTTGCAGGATCGGACGAGCTACTTCGTCGGACTGAGGCTATGAGTGTAAAAGTGCAGGATTCTACAGTTGCCGCAGAGGAAGTAGCAAAGGGCAGTACCAGCATAGCTACTGCTGCTGCTGAAAATGCACAGGCTATGGAGGAAATCGCTCAAGGTGTTCAGCACATTGCCTCCTCTGCCAATGATGTATCCGATCAAATCAGTGAAGCGACAAAAGAAACAGTTAACGGTAATACGCTCGCTCAAAAGGCTGTAGCTCAAATGTCACAGGTAGGACATGCTGCCGATGAATCGCTTCGATACATCCATAGTATGAATGAGCGCTCAGAAGCCATTGGCAGTATCGTTTCGGCTATCTTCGATATTACGAAGCAAATTCAAATGTTGTCCCTGAATGCCTCCATTGAAGCCGCCCGTGCGGGCGAACATGGACGGGGCTTTGCCGTAGTAGCTGGAGAAGTACGCAAGCTTGCCGAGCAATCTAAAGAAGCCACACAAGAAATTTCCGACTATTTGGTTACCATTCAAGAAGTATCGCAACAATCTGTGGACTCTGTGACCCAAGTGAGCCGTGAAATTCATTCGGGAACGGAAATGGTTCAACAAGCGAGCTCAGCCTTTAACCAGCTAAGTGAGCTTATGCAAAAGATCAATGCTACGATTCAAACGGTATCTGCAGCAACGGAGCAGGTATCCGCCAGCTCGGAGGAAGTATCTGCTTCCGTGGAAGAGACAGCTCTCATCGCAGCCAATGCACAGCATATGATTCAAGAAATCGGTTTAAATGCCGATGAGCAACTGAATGAAATGGAAAGCCACAGCGAAGTTGTTCGCCAATTAAGCAAACAAGCAACCGAACTGCAAAAGGCTGTCCAAAAATTTAAAATTACGTAAGCCGATACAATACAAAGAGGTATCTCACAGTCTTGAAAATGGCTGTAGAGATACCTCTTTATTTTTTAAAAGCGATTTTAATAATCATCCATGAAGTTTATGAATCCATTCCCATAATACGATAAATTTGCTCCATATCTAAATGAGCCCGGACCACCTCTGCGACACGGTCAAACTCTCGTTCCTTGGCTTCACGTACAGTAAAAGTGCTCTCTAAAGGTGCCAAGCCCTTGGCTTGTCGCAATCCATCCAGCCAGCAACGGCGAAAACGGTCATTATCAAACACACCGTGCAAATAGGTTCCCCATACTTTACCGTCTGTCGTACCCCAGCCTTCCTCAAAAGCTGCTTCTTCGCCACGCCGGATACGGAATAACCTTTTCATTTCGCTTAGCTTAAAAGTTATATCTGTAGGTGCGTATGGTTCCGTAACATACTCCGTAACGCCCATATGTATTTCATAACCTTCAATGCTTGGCTTGGAGGCAGAACCCGAATCAGGCACAGTGCTAAGCAAAAGCGGGCAATGATTAGACAGGGTTCCCTGTACGCGTACGGTTTGCTTTTCCTTTAAAAAGGTCGTGGATAGAGCAAGCCAACCTAACCCTTCTGCCTGCTGCGGCAACCCAGATTCGACGGCTTCGGGATCAAATAGTGCGGTACCCAGCATCTGATAACCTCCACAAATGCCAACTAGCTGTGTGCGTCCGGTATTCATAGCCTGCCGAATGTCTTTCTCCAGACCTCTCTCACGCAATTCCAGCAGGTCTCCAATAGTGTCTTTGGTCCCCGGTAAGATAATGGCGTCTGGTACGCCCAACTGTCCAGCTTCAGTGACATAACGAACGCTCACATCCGGCTCTGCGGCCAGAGCATCCGTGTCGGTAAAATTGGAAATCCGCGGATATCGTATCACCGCAATATCCAGTTCTTTATCCTTTGCAGATTGTTTGGGCTTCTTATCCAGTACTACCGAATCCTCTGCTTCAATGCGAATGTCTGGCAGATAGGGCAATACACCGAGTACAGGAATGCCTGTCCGTTCTTCCAGCCAGTCTAATCCTGGTTGAAGCAGAGACAGATCGCCTCTGAATTTGTTAATGATAAATCCGCGGATACGCTGTACTTCATGGGGTTCCAGTAATTCGATAGTTCCTACGAGAGAGGCAAAAACTCCGCCCCGGTCGATATCTGAAATAAGCAACACTGGAGCATCCGCCCAACCTGCCAGATTCATATTTACGATATCGCGGTCCTTCAAATTAATCTCTGCCGGGCTGCCTGCCCCTTCCATAAGGACAATATCATAGGTATCACGCAACCGATTCAGAGCATCCATAACGGTCTGTTTGGCTTTTGGCAAAAAATCCTTCCGGTAATCGGAGGCGCTCATATAGGCATAAGGTACACCGTGTACAACAATTTGTGAGTGCATATCTTTGACCGGCTTAATCAGAATCGGATTCATGTCAGTTGTGGCCTCAATACCGCAGGCCTCAGCCTGCACCCCCTGAGCGCGTCCTATTTCCTTGCCGTCCTCGGTAACATAAGAGTTTAACGCCATATTTTGCGACTTAAACGGTGCGGGACGATATCCGTCCTGCGTAAAAATACGGCAAAGCGCAGTCGTCACCACGCTTTTGCCAACATCCGACGCTGTTCCTTGAAGCATTAATACGGCTGCCGGGTTCGTGCAGGACGGTTCGAAAGTTGACAATTGCCTCTTCCCCTTTAACGAATTCATTTCAAATCTGGTCACAACCCGTACAAAATGACAATAAACAACAATAAAACAGCCTCCAGCAATTCGTTTAAAGTTCCGTATATATCTCCTGTAAGTCCACCCAAGCGGCGGTTAATACGGTTTGCCGTGAAGGTTCCAACACCGTAAGCCAAGACCGGAAGCAACACAAAACCTAGCGAGATTGGAAGGCTCTCAGAATATGAAAGGAACGTCTGTAAGTAGGATCCTGCCAACGACAGATTCCCAGTCCCCCTTGTTGCTGTAGCCAAATCTGCCAGAAGATATTGTCCTACGGCAGCACTTAGGGTCACTAATACTGCCCAGAATACGGCCAACCCTACGCGGCCACCACTCATATCAGCAAAACGCGCAGCCAGCCCATCATCATTACGGGCTTTAGGCCAGCGTTTCATTGCATGTACCATAAACCAGCGGCTCCAAACCATCGGAAGCAGCAGCAAGCCAGACACATTCCGTTCAACCAGCACCGTATACAGCAAAGAAGCCTTGAGCATAAGTAGCAGCACACAAGCAATAACGCCCATTGCTCCTACACGGCTATCCTTCATAATCTCCAGCATCCGCTCACGGGATCGGTAGCTGAATAAGGCATCAGCCGCATCCATCCACCCGTCCAAATGCAATCCGCCCGTCAACCAAACCCAGATAACAAGCGTAAGAATCGCACACGGCAACGGTGGCAATACCATAGAAGTAAGCGCCGCAAAGCCCCAGACAATGATGCCAATAACCACTCCCACCAGCGGATAATAACTTGCACTGCGTTTAAGCAAATCCGGGGAAAAATCTATTTCCGCCTTCACCGGAAGACGCGTTAAAAATTGAAAAGCCGCAGCAACAGCCTGACGTTCGCGGCTCATAGCTTATATTCCAACTGTTTGAGTTCTACGGGAATGCCCGCCGTCACCAAAAATACTTCATCACAAAGGCGGGCAATCCGCTGATTCATAACCCCACTCAAATCCCGATACAGCCGACCCAGCGGATATTCGGGCACAATACCGTCACCAACCTCGTTGGTTACGATGACGAGCTGCCCTGGATACTGCTCCACAGCTGCCGCCAGTTCATTAATGGCGGCTCTGGACGCAGCCTCGCCGTCCTCGCCTGCGGCCAGCAGCACGTTCGACAGCCACAGGGTCAGGCAGTCGACCAGCACCATAGGCGCGGGCTGCGACGCTTGATCGCCACCAAGCTGCTGCAGCAGCTCCGGCAGCCCCTGCGCTTCCTCCAGCGTCTGCCAGTCGTACCCAGCAGACTCGCGCTGGACCCGATGAAGGGCGATGCGCTCCTTCATCTCCATGTCATAGGCTTGCGCCGTTGCAATGTAGCAGGCGCGCGAAGCGCGCGACATGCATAATCGCTCGGCAAAGTCGCTTTTCCCGCTGCGTGCCCCGCCGGTCACGAGCGCTTTCATCGCTGCGCGGCTCCCTGACCGTCCGATACGCCTGCATCGGCAAAGGTCGCCATTTCGCGCATGATGCGGCACGCCGCATCAATCAGGTGCAAGCTAAGCGCACCGCCTGTGCCCTCCCCGAGCCGCATGTCCAAATGAAGCATGGGCTCCAGCTTGAGCTCGCGGAGCACCGCCGCGTGTCCGCGCTCGTCCGAGGCGTGCGAAGCGAGCATGTACGCAGCGCTAGCAGGCGCAAGTGCACGCGCTGCAAGGGCGGCTGCGCCTGAAATAAAGCCGTCCAACACAACTGGACAGCGATGTGCGGCTGCGCCGAGGATGACTCCTGCCAAGGCGGCAATCTCCAGACCGCCGACCTTAGTGAGCACGTCGAGCGCATCATTTGCATCTGGCTGGTTCACGTCCAATGCGCGGCAGACAACCGATATTTTACGGGTAAGTCCAGCCATATCTACACCCGTTCCCCGGCCTACGATAACTTCCGGCTCTAGCCCGGTAAGAGCACATACGACCGCAGCGCTGGCTGTCGTATTCCCGATGCCCAGTTCTCCGGTAACGAATAGCCGTGTGCCACCTTTGACCGCTTCTGCTACGGCTTCAGCTCCGGCCAAAACCGCCTGCTCCGCTTCCGTACGCAGCATCGCTGGCCCTTTAGCTATATTCGAAGTACCCATGCGTACCTTACGGTCCACCAGATTCGCGTGAGCGACATCCGCATTCACGCCAACATCTACCACCTTGACATCTGCGCCCGCATGGCGTGCCAGCACATTAATTGCCGCGCCACCTGACAGCATGTTATACAGCATTTGCTGTGTAACCTCAGCCGGAAAGGCACTGACTCCCTCTTCACACACCCCGTGATCCGCAGCCATGACCATAACCGTTTTACGATCAAATTCAGGCTTGTCCACTCCTGTAATTCCTGCTAGCTTGATGGCCACACTTTCCAACTTTCCAAGACTTCCCGGTGGCTTTGTTAATTGGTCCAAATGGGCTGAAGCTGCCGAGGCCGCCACCCCATCCGGCTGGGCAATGCTATCGATCAGCTGACGCAGCTTGTTGTTCATATCTTCCACTCCCTGCTCTTTTTAAGTGTGTTTCATCGTTTATTTAATCTGCTGTATCCGAAGCACTTCTGCGCAGCAAGAGCTGCGGCACACTGCTATCAGGATGCGGAAGCATCACAGGCTCAACACCATATACTCGTCGAATCCGATCCTCGGTTAATAACTTCGATGAAGCTCCCAATCCTTCAACCATTCCATCCTTGAGTACAAGCAAATCTTCGCAAAATTGGGCTGTCAAGTTAAGATCATGCAAGACCGCAATGATCGTCACACCCGTTTCTTGGCGCCAATCTGCCAGCAGTTCCATAAATTCAAGCTGATAGCGCAAGTCCAGATAGGTCGTAGGCTCGTCCAGCAGCAATATTCGTGGCTCCTGTACCATTACTTTTGCCAAAGCTACACGCTGTCGCTGTCCCCCACTCAAGCGGTCCAATGCTCTGTCCGCCAACGTGGTAAGACCTAATTGCTCCAGCACGCGATCTGTGATCGCCTCCACATCAACACCCTTTTCCCTGCCTAACCAGTCCTGATGAGGAAAACGTCCCATTTCTACGACTTCCCTGACGGTGTATCCCACCGGAGGAAGCCCTTCCTGTTGGAGTACGGCTATGAGTCGGGAAAGCTCTTTTCTGCTGTAGCTACCGACCTTTTTGCCATAGATATGAACGTTTCCTGAAGTTGGCTGATCTACACCCGAAAGCAGATGCAGCAAGGTCGATTTTCCACTGCCGTTCGGACCAATAATCCCCCACCAAGTTCCTTCGTCGACGCTCCAGCTTATATTCTTTAACGCATGGAACTCTCCATAGGCACGTGTCAGACCCGCTACCTCTAATGCCCGATCACGCACCTTCTGTGATTCACTTTGTTCTGTCACAGCAGTCCCCCCCTGCGCAGCTTCTTGTTACGATACAGGAGATATGCGAAGAACGGTGCCCCAACAAAGGCCGTCATCACGCCCAGAGGAATTTCCGTGGGGGCTAACAACGTGCGAGCCGCCGTATCTGCCCAAGCCATAAAAATAGCTCCACCGAGCGCAGATAATGGAACAATCATCCGGTAATCAGGGCCTGTCACCAGACGAATGATATGCGGTACAACAAGTCCCACAAAGCCAATCACTCCACATACCGAGACAGCGGCAGCTGTCAGCAGCGTGGAAATGATCAGAACAGATAGCTTCGTCGCATCTACATGAACTCCCATGTGAGCCGCCTGACGTTCACCCAAAGCCAAAATATTCAGCACACGTGCCCGATTCCATAGAAATACCAGTCCTATGACCACATAAGGTAAAAGGATTCCTGCATATGACCAACCGCGCAGGCTAAGACTTCCCATCGTCCAGTACAATATTTCATTGACCGTCTCCTTCGACATGGCTGTCAGAAAGGAAACAACCGCTCCCAGAAAGGATTGCATCACCACACCCGACAAAATGAGACTTTGTGTCGGAATTTTCCCACCTTCCCGTGCCAACGTCAGCACCATCCACAGCGTCAGCATTCCGGTCGTAAATGCCACTAGCGGCAGCGTCCATATGCCAACAAATGAAAATTGAAGGCCCCAATAGATCAGTACTGCCGCTCCTACCGAAGCCCCCGAGGATACCCCCAGTGTATACGGATCAGCCAAAGGATTACGCAGCACACCCTGAAATCCGGCTCCCGCCAGCGCCAGCGCTGCTCCTACCAACATTCCCAGTAACACTCGTGGCAATCGGACCTTCAAAATAATCTGCTCTGAGGATGTATTCCAATCCGGTGTAAACGTATCGCCTAACCACGGAAGGTGGTTAACCAGAATGCCCGTGATCTGGCTGACCGGAAGCTTGGCCGAGCCGATACCAAGACAGAGCAGCAGCGTCAGCAACAGCAGGACAAGACCTGTCCCTCCAAAGCCGATCAGTTTACGGTTCATTTGAAAATTTCAGGATACACGCCCTTGGCTACTTCCTTGAGACCTTCCGTTACGCGTGGACCCGGACGACTGATCAAATTATCATCCACGGCAAACACCCGGTTGTGGCGAACAGCCGATATTTGATCCCATCCACTGCGAGCTTTAATGATTTCGCCGAGTGTTTGACCAGTTTTGTCGTCCTTGACACTTTTGCTGTACAAAATCACGTCAGGGTTCGCAGCAATAATATTTTCCTCACTAATTTGGTACCACCCCTTCTGCGTGGCACCTACATTTTCGCCGCCCGCCAACGTAATCAGCTCGTCCATAAACTCGCCTTTACCAACTGTCCAGCCTGGTGAAAACTCGACGTATACCCGCAGCTTCTGCCCTTTACCGATATTTTTAACTCCTTCTTTCACTTCCGCTACATCTGCTCTCATCTTGTCAGTCACCGCTCTCGCTTCTTTCTGATGATCGGTGATTTTTCCATACAATTCGATGTTAGCTATGACATCTTCAACTGTCTTCGGTTCCGTTTTAAAAATCATAATTCCCATGTCGCGCAGCTTGGTCGTAGCCTGTTCACTAAGTGATATCCCTGCAAAAACGACTCCCGGGTTAGCAGCAATGATCGCCTCTTCGTTCGGTTTCATAATACCGCCCACTTTAGGCTTTTTCGTAGCTGCTTCCGGGTAATCAGAGTAGTCGGAGACGCCAACTATTTCCTTATCCAGCCCGATGGCGAACAGCGCCTCGGTTTCTGCCGGGGAGACGGAAACGATTTTATCCGGCGCTTTTTTGAATGTAAATTCCTGTCCTGTTGCATCTTTAACTGTGAGTGGGTAAACTGTTTTGCCCGGAGGCTCTTGTGCGGTTACGGTCTTTCCTGGCTGCTGTGCAGAAGTCTGATTCTCTTTATTTTCTGCATTTTTTCCATTAGCGCCACATGCACTCAGCACAACTGCCAAAATCAGAACCAATAGACCTGTTGTCCAAACCTTTATTTTTTTTCCTACCATGATTTGCACCCCTTCATAAAAAAATCGTTAAGAGCGTTACTTGAGCATCATCAGATATCTTCTAAATCCAGCCTTCTTTTCCTATCAAAAAACCCCCGCATCCTTATATCAGGACACAGGGGTCACGTTAGCGCAGATCGTGCGCAGGCGGCAGCTTCTTTCCGCACGGACAGTCACTGCGAACACGTCATCCTTTCCTCGAAGGATTATGGTGACAGGCGGACGGGCAGGTATCCTGACTTATGGTAAGATCCATGTCCTGAAATTCCTTCATATGCTTAGTAGCACATAAAGCAGGACTAACGGGCATGTTTCCATTTACAGTGGCGGGACCGCGCCGGACTTACACCGACTTCCCTTTTAACAGCGCAGGCAAGGGAAACCATAGTTTCATCACACTGCGCCGACCTCGTCTGCTGGATATTTGATGTAGTGGTAGTCAAGCCGTTCTTTTACTTGATGATTATAGGTTAAAATGAGGCGGCTTACAACCCAAACAGCCTCTTTATCCACTGGTGTCTAACCTAACGAGGGAGCATTTCCGCTATGTAATTGTGCGGTCCCGCCAGCCTCAATTGAATCCTAAATGCTTCTCCCGGCTTCGGATTCAGACTCCAAAAATCATGGCCCGGTATCAGCATACAAGCTAACTGACGAATTACGCCACCATGCGTAACGACCAAAACAGAGAGCGGCCCAGCAGTCAAATCCATGCGTTGAACTTCCATAGCAACACGCCATTCATACAGAGAGTCAAGAAATTTCCGCAAACGATTCACAAAATCTGTCCAAGACTCTCCTCCAGGAGGGGTTATCCGTTGCGGCTCATCAATCCAAGCGCGATACAACGATACATCCTTGAGCATGTCATACGTTTTTCCATCCCACTCGCCAAAATGAAGCTCTCGCAGACGTGGTTCCATCGTAGGAGACATAATAGATAGGGAACCTCCAGACGTCAATTCTGATTCCGGCACAATGATCTGCAAGGTCTGGCGACATCGCATTAAATCGCTGCAATAGATTCGAGCAAAGGACTGCCCCTGCAATTCTTCTTGCAAAGGCTTTAATTCCTGTTCTGCTCCCGGTAGCAAACCTAAGTCGGAGTGTCCCAGATATCGATGTTCCTTATTCCATAAGGTTGTGCCGTGACGAACTAACACGAGTTCCATGTCCCAATGCAGATCTTCTTTAGCATAATCCGGCACCTTATCCTCCTGTGAGTTCGGATTTTGTGCGTATTCTACTGTCCTTTTCGCTGCTATATCTTGTTTCAAGATCATGTCACTTCCTGCTCGATCATTATTCAGTGTGTCACGCCTCACCCTCACTGCACCCATCCCAAGGCAAAACAACCTGCGGCTCCTAACAAACACAATCCTACAAACATACTGGACACGGCGAACATCAGCTGGATTGTATGCCGTATATCTTTCGATTCTAGCGGTCGTATCCAATCGCCCATGTATGCACGAAAGGAGCGCACGCCATGATACACATTATAGCCTCCAAGACGAATCCCCAGTGCTCCAGCAACAGCTGATTCCGGGAAGCCACTGTTCGGGCTTGGGTGCAGACGAGCGTCTCGCTTGACTGTGCGCCAGCTTCTAGCAGCATCTCGCTTGTACATCCACGCCGCTACCACAAGCATTGCCGCTGTCAGGCGTGCCGGAATGTAGTTAGCCACATCATCCAGACGTGCTGAAGCCCAGCCTAAATGCAGATACTTTTCATTTTTATAGCCAACCATGGAATCGAGCGTATTCACAGCACGATAAGCCAGCGCCAAGGGTGCTCCTCCGATCAGGGCATAAAAAAGCGGGGAAATAATCGCGTCCACGATATTTTCAGCGACCGTTTCAACCGTACCACGTACAATCTCAGGCTCATCAAGCTGTTGCGTATCCCGCCCGACAATCATGCCCAGCTCCCGCCGTGCCGCTGCCAGATCATCCGCCTGCAACGCTCGGTATACGGCCATTCCTGCATCCTTTAGTCCTTTGGAAGCAATCGTGGTCGCAATCAGCACCATTTCTGCGCCGACAGACAACCACGGATGAATCCAGGCAAGCAAGTGCAACAGCGCCCAGGCGAGCGCAAAGGAGCCTCCCGCCACAATAAGTGGAAGCAGTATACCCGCACGTTTTAGTCCTCGGTCACTGCGGAACTGGCGACGAATCGCTTTTTCCAATGCTGAAATGGCATGTCCCATACCGATGACTGGATGCGGCAACCACCTCGGATCACCGATCAGCCTGTCCAAAAGGTAGGCTGCCAGGATAATCAAGCTAACTGTCACGCCGCTGCTCCTCCTCCAGCACTTCACCCAATACAGACAGCAGCCTGTCGTTGGCTTCTGCATCCTTGACCGCAATGCGAAAATGGCTCGTCGTCAGTCCCGGATACATAGCACAGCTACGTATAAGAATTCCGCGTTGTCCAAGCGCCTGCTGAATAGCCGATGCGCTCCACGTACCCGGCGCCCTTGCCAGCACGTAATTGGCTTCACCGGGAACGACACCGCAGCCCCATTCCGCCAAGGCGGTCAACAGGCGGTTGCGCTCCGCAGCAATCAGCTCCTGTGTTTGGCGCTCATATGCTTGCCCACTTCTCAAACACGCCTCCCCAGCCAGCAACGCCAATCCATTCACACTCCAGGTCACCTGTTTGGCCGTCATTCGCCGGATATAGTCCGGATGAGCAATCGCATAGCCCAATCGCAAGCCAGGAATGGCATAAAATTTGGTCATTGATCGGATTAAAATCACATGAGGATAGCGATCCAGCACAGGCAGCAGTGAGATTCGCCGTTCCAGCGGAATAAAATCAATGAATGCTTCATCCACCACCAGCACGGTACCCGTTGTGCCAGCCGCCTCTGCCAGCTCGCACAGCTCCTGCTCACTATATTGCACGCCATTTGGATTGTTCGGCTGTCCGAGGAACAAAACATCTACCTGCTCCATGAGCTGAAGGATGTCCTCCACGTCCGCCTTCCATTGAAGCGAGGCCTTCCCATACACCCGGTTGACCTCGGCTCCGAATTTGCCAGCCAGCTCGGCATATTCCGAAAAACACGGCTCCACTGTACCCACACGCTTAGGAGCTAGTCCCAATAGTAGGAGCGCCATGCTTTCAGCCGCTCCGTTTCCGATACTTAGCGACTCCGGTGGAACATGCAGTCGCCGTGCGAGCATATTTTTAAAATTCCGATGCCCAGGGTCTGGATAGCGAATCACAGTGTCAAATGAGTGTTGCAGCGCCTCAAGCACCTCTGGCGGTGGACCAAGCGGATTAATATTTGCACTAAAATCTACAAAATCCGCAGCAGCTCCGCCAAAAGTCGCGGCAGCTGTTTCCCTGTCTCCACCATGACCGTAAACCTCTATCATTGCCTCTCATCCTTTCCGCCCGTTTCCAATCATTTAGCTCCATTATGAGGCTGCTTTTTGCGTCCCGTCAATGCAAATGAGCTTTTGTACATGGCTCACTTGGGTTACAATAGAAGGAGGCACACATAAATTACACAGTTTATATACGGAGGAATGGACATGCTGTTCATCGACAACCAGGGGATACACGATCCAGCCATTAATCTTGCTATTGAGGAATACGCGCTCAAGCATCTACCGCTGGACGACAGCTATTTGCTGTTTTACATTAATCAGCCTTCTATTATTATAGGCAAGCATCAAAACACTATTGAAGAAATCAACGCCGAGTTTGTTAGGGACAACAATATTCAAGTCGTTCGTCGCCTGTCCGGCGGCGGTGCTGTATATCATGACCTCGGTAATTTAAATTTCAGCTTTATTACCAAGGATAACGGGGAGTCCTTTCATAATTTCCTCAAATTTACGCAACCTGTGATTGATGCCCTGCGCCAAATGGGAGTAGAAGCTGAAATGACAGGCCGCAACGATCTACAGGTCGGAGAACGTAAAATTTCAGGAAACGCCCAATTTGCCACACGCGGACGTATGTTCAGCCACGGTACATTGATGTTTAACCTGAATCTGGACAATGTGGCTGCATCGTTGCATGCCAATCCCGAAAAATTCAAATCCAAAAGCACTAAATCTGTCCGCAGTCGCGTAGCTAACATCAGCGAACTGATGGACCGTGAGATGACCATAGAGCAATTTCGCGAGGAACTGCTACGTTCCATATTCGGAGCAGAATTGGATCAGGTGCCTCAATATAAGCTCACCGATGCCGACTGGGCCAAAATCCATGATATATCCAAAGAACGCTACCAATCGTGGGATTGGAACTACGGTCTATCCCCCGAGAGCAATATCAAGCACACACGTAAATTTCCAGTCGGTATTATTGATATCCGCATGGATCTTAAGGAAGGCTACATCCGTGATATTAAAATCTATGGGGATTTCTTTGGTGTGGGTGACGTTGCTGATATTGAAAATATCCTGCGCGGCAAGCGCTATGATGAAGGTGAGGTACGTCAAGCCTTATCCTCTCTCGATTTGAAGCACTATTTTGGTAATATTGAGCTGGACGATTTTGTTGGACTTGTATTTTTGGAAGACTAACCGTTACTTTTTCCCATCGTTTCAAGCCAATACTTCAGTGGTTATAAGGGGACAGGCTCTTATAGGAGCTGTCCCCTTTTCATTGCGATATTGTCATTTTGAATATTATAAGATACAATTTTAGCATTGCCCCATGATAGAGATAAAGGAGAGAATACCGATATGTATAAATTAATTGCCATTGATATTGATGATACACTCATTAACGACCAGAAAGAAGTCACACCAGCGACACAACAGGCATTAGAAGCTGCTGTAGCAAAAGGTGTGGTGGTTACCCTCGCTACTGGACGAGCTTATGCCTCTGCACACAAAATTGCCCGCCAGACTGGTTTGAACGTGCCGATCATTACGTACCAAGGAGCTTTGGTTAAAAACCTGCTGGACGAAAACGTGCTGTACGAGCGTTATGTTCCACTTGTGGCTGCACGTCGTCTGTATGAATTCTGCGTGGAACGCAATCTGCATCTGCAAACGTATATTGATGACAAATTGTACACACGTGAAGATAATCAGAAAATCAAAGATTACACGGAGCTGAACAACACGGAATATTTTGTAGAGCCTGTATTCAGTAAAGTTATAGAGCAGCCGGCTCCTAAATTGCTGATTATCGACGAGCCTGAAGTATTGGATGAATTAATTCCTGAACTTCGCGAACTGCTTGGCAATGAAGTTCACATTACAAAATCCAAACCTCATTTTCTGGAAATTATGCATCATGAAGGCACTAAGGGCCATGCGCTTACCTTCCTTGCAAACCATTTTGGCTGTGAACTGTCGGAAACGATTGCTATCGGTGACTCTTGGAACGACCACGAGATGCTTGAATGCGCTGGTCTCGGCATAGCGATGGAGAATGCCATTCCTGATTTGAAAAAGCTGGCTGATTACATTACTCGCAGCAATAACGAAGACGGTGTTAAGCACGCCATCGACAAATTCGTACTCAATGTTGAATAAGCAAAAAGTGCCTGCTCCCATAATACTTAAATAAAGTAATACAACAACAAAGCCTCCAAACGTCGCATGATCAGTAACATACGACAGTTTGGAGGCCTTTTCTGTCAGATCATATAATAACCTGTCTCCCTTTAAAATATCAGGCAGCAGAACGTACCTTACGCCTGTTCACCAGACGGATAATTCCATTGTTCATAAGGATTAATCCGGTCACAATGAGCAGCACCCCAGCCAGCATCCACCAGCTTACATGCTCTCCATACAACAACGCTCCCAAGCCCACCGCAATCGGCGGTGATATATACAGCCACGTCGTCGGAAACAGGGGATTTGTACGCTCCATGAGCCAGTAGAACAGTGTATGTGCAATCATCGAACCAAACAGGATCAGATAAAGTAAAGACCCCATGGCAGGAAGGTACTGCCACCCCTCAGAACTCCACGGTTCCGTGATCGCAGACAGTAACAGCAGCATCCATCCCCCATGGATCATTTGCGCCGCATTCAGGGCAATCGGGTTCGTTTCACGAAATACATCCATCACTCGCTTGGAATACAGAGCTCCCCCGGAATAACACAGCTCCCCCAGCAAAATGACAAGGCATCCCGCCAGCCACAGACCACTGATCTGAACCGCCAATCCGGGCAGCACAACCAGCACCACACCAAGAAAGCTGATCATGCAGCCAACGACCGTAATCCGTGACGTTTTTTGCCGTAGCAGTACAGATTGCAAAATGACGATCATCATCGGCCCGGTAGCTGACAAAATAGCTCCGATCCCGGAGCTGACATATTGCTCTGCCCAATACAAGGCTGAAAATGTACCGAAGGTCGTTCCTGCTCCAATCAGCAACATTTCCTTCCGCCATAATAACGACCATCGTACTTTTCCGGTCAGCTTCATAGCAATGAACAATATCGCCCCTGCCGCGAAAAAACGTACACCTGCCGATAGGAATGGCGGAAGTCCGGCTTCCACTCCCACTTTTATGGCCAAAAACGTTGTGCCAAAAATAAGACACATTACTGTAAACGCGATACCTATCATGATACGTCCCTCTCCCTTCAGTTGCTTTTAAGCATACAGGGAGACGAACAGAACAGATGTATAACTACAGAACAGTTGTATACGTTTTTGAAGTGCTATATAGTACAATACACAGAAAGGAGCGTGGATAGCATGGGTAAGAACAACAGCGAACTACTCTTTGCAGCCGATCATGCCTTAAAGCTGTATGAGCAGGTTATCCATTATGTAACTGTGCGGATTGATCGCGGGGATTGGCAAACAGACATGAAGCTGCCGTCCGTACGAAGCTTGGCTCAGGAGCTGGGTGTACATCGGCTAACTGTTTTCCGGGCATATCAGGAGTTGAAGCAACGGGGACTGGTCTATGTAAAGGACAAATCAGGATATTACGTTCATGCTTCCCAAGCGACTGGGCATGCAAAATATGCTGGCTACTCGGGACATTCGTCCATTGACATCACGATTCACTCCGAATCTGCCCATGCGGCAGATGATCCGTCAGTTTCAGCCTGGAGAGGAATGGATGGACTTAGCCGCGTTCAATCCGTAAATACGAATTTCCAGTTTTCCAAAGCGCTGATTGACCCCTCTCTCCTGCCCAATCGATTTTGGGGAGAGCTAATGATGCAGGTATTTGAAAAGCATCCGAAAGTAGCGGCCACCTATTCCGCTGTGCAAGGTGATGCCGAGCTTCGGGAGGCCATGGCGCAGCATTTTAGCGTGGATAAGCATTTTGCTTTATCACCGGATGAAGTGCTGATTACCTCCGGAGCACAGCAAGCCATTGATTTAATTGGCCGATCTCTGCTCCGTACAGGAGACCGTGTATTGATCGAACGTCCTGCCTATGGCCCCGCTATGGAAATATTCCGTAGACTAGGCGCACGTCTGACTATGACTGATATTCGACCAGAAGGTTATGATATGGACCAGATTGAGTGGTGTATGAAAACGGAAAAACCACGCCTCTTTTATATGAATCCAACATTCCACAACCCGACGGGCTTTACGGTCCCCGATGAGCAGCGCAAACGACTGCCTGAACTAGCCGAGCGCTATGGCTGCCTCATTGTTGAGGATGACAGCACCTATGACATTAGCTTTGGGCAAAAGCCCCCTTCTCCGATTTTCGCCTATGATGTTTCGGGAAGCGTCGTCTACATTCGAAGTTACAGTAAATATGTCGCACCCGGTCTACGAATCGCAGCCGTGACCTGCCGACCACAGCTCATGAACAGCCTGCTGAACGTCAAAGCGTTAGTGGACAATGGATCGCCACTGCTGAATCAAAAGCTGTTTTTAGAATACTTTCAATCTCCACGTATGCAGCAGCATATTAAAAAGCTATGTATCGCGCTCCAGATTCGTAAAGAAACGATGGAAGACAGTCTCCGCGACTCCGGTTGGACATGGACCAGCCCGGCAGGGGGACTCAACCTGTGGCTCCAGCTGCCTTCTACGTTGAAACCTAATGAATTACTTGCCAAAAGTTTACAAGAGTCTGTATCCTTTGTCCCCGGCAATGTATTTGATCCCTTCGGCGCAGAGGGTAAAACGCATGTACGGCTGTCCTATTCATACGCCAACGAGCTACAAATCAAAGAAGGAATCTCCACACTTCTACGTATCAGTCAAACGATGTAAAGGTAAAGGTCACCTTTATTCTAACGGCAAACTCATGCCGGTGTGTGCCAAGCTAATCCCTTCCAGAAGCCCATAGTTGCGTGTGACATCTACATCATGGGACATATGTGTAAACACTGTGCTTTCGGGTTTAAGCCTTCCTATAAGCTCCTGAGCCTCCAGCATGTCATATACGGAACGGGTGGCATACTCGGCCTCCTCATGATAAAAACTCGTTCCCAGGACGAGCAAATTCAGATTGTGCAAGGGCAGAATTTCCGCCTCATTCAATCCAATCGAATCCGAACAGTAAGCCCACGAGAAACCGTCCTTTTCCAGACGATAAGCGTAGGCATATCCGTTCTTCCCGTGATTCACACGCCATCCCCGGATATTCCATCCGCCAAGTTGGGCTCCCTGGTCTACTGGAATAAGATCCAAGTTTCCAGAGAGCCAGGAAAATTGACGCAAGATCGTGTCGATCACTTCCTGTGGCGCGTACAAGCGACCTCTGTTCCCAGTCCAGCGACAGGCATCTGCCCATTCTGGTAATCCTCCAATATGGTCAAAATGTGCATGTGTTACAAGGATCGTAGGGATAAAACGCAGACCGCGCAATTCTAGCTGTCTGCGCCAGTCCGGGCCACAATCAATCATAAAGTCCTCCGTCTCGCTTTCGATCAGCACAGACGATCTCAATCTTACATTCGCCCCTGTCGTGCGAGCTTCTGTGCATACGAGACAATCACAATATACACGCGGAACCCCCATTGCATCCCCCGTGCCAAGAAAAATAAGCCGATTCATGGTTTAACTCCTATCTACCTGGGTCTTTTTACTACTATTATAACGAACAGACCGATTCTACGTAAATCACCTGCGTAAATCCTTCCAGCGTCCAACGCCAAAAGGAGCATGCCCAAAGCCGTGAAATCCGGCTAGACATCCCCTCATGCGTGATCGTATTTATTTTCAAATAATGATAGGCATTGGATCTTCCTTCAGGCGGTTTTCCACCATCCAGCTGGACTGGTCATTATAGAGATAGGCTCGATGCACCAACACTCGCACCTGCTGACCAGGTTCCAGCGTAGACTTCTCCAGCGAGCGGTATGTCATGAGACGATGATCCCCTACCTGTACTTCAACCATCCACTCACTTCCACGAAAATGCAAATGCTTCACTGTGCCTTCCTCGGTCGCCGACAGAAGCGTAAATTCCTCGCTTGGCCCGACATCAATATACTCTGGACGGATCAAGGCACGTGTTCCCAGTCCAGCAGCTTCTTCGAAGCCTCTGAGACTGCCTGCCTGTTCAATCACCGTAGATTCCCCAATAAAGGAAGCCACGAACGGAGTACCCGGTTTTTTATAAATATCCCAAGGTGTTCCCTTCTGCTCCAGTCGTCCCTGATTAATCACCATAATTTCATCCGCTACTTCAATCGCCTCATCCTGATCATGGGTGACAAAAATTGAAGTAATACCCACCCGCTCAATCAACTCTCGCAGCCAGGTGCGCAGCTCCTGACGAATCTTGGCATCAATAGCTGCAAAAGGCTCATCCAACAGCAGCAATTGAGGCTCTGGTGCCAAAGCACGCGCAAAGGCAACCCGCTGGCGCTGTCCACCTGACAACTGATGCGGATAACGATGCTCAAATCCTTTGAGCCCCGTTAGTTCGACCAACTCTGTGACCCGTTCCTTGATGCGGGTTTTGGAGCTTTTTTTCACTTTCAGGCCAAAGGCAATATTGTCGTAGACGCTCATGTGCTTGAACAAAGCATAGTTTTGAAATACAAATCCGATTCCACGTTCCTGCGGTGACAGCTCGTTTACCCTTTTTCCATGAAAATGAATTTCTCCCGCATCCGGTTGCTCCAGACCCGCCAAAATGCGAAGAATGGAGGTTTTCCCCCCACCACTTGGACCGAGTAAGCCAATAAGATGGCCCGCCTGAATATCAAAAGATACGTCCTTTACTGCATGAAAATTACCGAAATGCTTGTTTAATCCTCTTACTTCCACATGCATATCCGTACACTTCCTTTCCGCTTCTGGACCTGTTCAGGAACAGCAGCAGCCTTGCTTCCCGCAAAGCACGTACCTCATTTGAAATCATTTAATTATTCCAATGTATATACTATGTTTTTTCTTATGTGATACTTTATCAAAGGAAAGTAATTTTCGTCAACTATATATTATATTAGGAATTAAAAGGGTAAAGTATTAGGAAGAAAGGAGATGGAGTTATTGTTGCATACTTTAGAATTATCCACTACACGGCGAGATGAAATGCGCGATATTACACGAGAGGTTGCTTCATTGATCGAAAAAAGCGGGGTACAACAAGGAACCGCACTTGTTTATTGTCCACACACGACGGCCGGCATCGCCATTAATGAAAATGCAGACCCAGACGTCAAACATGATGTGATATTAAGACTAGATGAAGTTTATCCGTGGGAGCATCCCCAATATCGCCATATGGAGGGAAATACGGCTTCCCACCTAAAATCCATTACGACAGGCCCCTCACAAACGATCATCATCCATGATGGAAAGCTGTTGCTCGGACGATGGCAGGGACTTTATTTTTGTGAATTCGACGGACCACGCAGACGCCAATACCATGTAAAGATCATGAAAGGCTGACGGGCCGGGTAAAAAAACAGACCATGATGTTTTCCTGCTGGATGCATCATCGTCTGTTAAATTCTCAGTCGCTTTCGCAAAGTACCGTAATGATAAGTCACCGTCATGAAGTGCATACACCCAGAAAAGCGCCCTACATGTTCATGGCTGAAGTGTGTGAATGCAGGTACGCTCATAGGTGTCTGCACAGCAGCTTTACATGTGCTAAAGCAGCGGGCCTAATTTCTTCAAATGTTAAACCGTCCTGAATATAAAATGATACAAAGCCATGCATGGATAAAAACAGACTTTTCGGTACCCTCGAGCAATATTCCTCCGAATGCCCCTGACCACTCAATTCTTGACGGATCATGGACGCAAATAGTTCCACACAACGGTTTTGCTCTGTGCGACAGTATGCAAATAGTTCTTCATCGTGCATCATGAACATAATTTCGTATTGATATGGATTTTCCAAACCAAAACGGATAAATTCCAGCATCAAGTACTCCAACCTGCTCAAGCCATCATCAGGCGTACCTGTTGCTGCTTGCAGTAGAATCCCACGCAATGTATTAAAATCTTCAATTACAATGGCATAGAACAGTTCAGCCTTCTCTTTAAAATGATAATATAACGAACCATGACTGTAACCCAGATGCTGGCCAATGCTGCGCATTGAAATCGCACGGTAGCCCTTGGTAATAAACAAGTGCCTGGCCGCTTCCAGAATCCGCCCTCTTGACAACTCCTGTTCTACTGCTCTTCTAGCCATATTATTTATTCCCCTTCAATAAAGTAAAGCTGCTCTCCCTCCGACACAAGCGATTGCCCCTGCGTCAAGTCTGTTATCCAGTTGCTGAAGGATTCCGCATCACCAGCCAGCGGCAGACAGGTTAAGGTAACTTTATCCGTAAACATTGTTTCTCCAGTGCGGATGCTGCGATTGCGTAATTCATTTTCCACTTTGCCCAACCAGGTATAATCCAATTCTACAAAAACTTCGCGATGCAGCACACGTGTGATTGCATCTCCTGCCTCGATTGCTGCAACAGCACCATCTGAATACGCGCGAATCAGACCGCCTGCTCCCAACAAAATCCCACCAAAGTAACGGGTAACAACAATAGCGACATTTTTTAGCTTCTGGTTGCGGATCACCTCCAAAATAGGCTTTCCAGCCGTACCACTCGGTTCTCCGTCATCCGATTGCTTTTGGATTTCGTCTCTTTCGCCAATCATGTAAGCAGAACAATTATGGGTAGCGTTCCAATGCTCTTTTTTGATGCGCTCTATGAAAGCAACTGCTTCTTCCTCAGTTTGAACAGGCTGAATATGGCCGATAAAACGGGATTTTCGGATCACAATTTCCTTGTTGCCGGCACCGCGTACGGTTCGGTATTGTTCCAACATACACGTATAACCTTCCTTACTTCATTTTACAAGAAAGCAGTCCCCCGCTTCTGGCAGCTGGTGAACTGCTTTCCTGTACTTTAATTGATGCTATACACTATAACACTTCTGACCGAAATCCTGTTTCGCATCAGAGATTACAGCACTCTTATTCAGACAATCTCGCTTCAAGCTCAGCTTTTTCTTTTTCGAAGCCTGGTTTGCCGAGCAGCGCAAACATGTTCTTCTTGTAAGCTTCTACGCCCGGTTGATCGAACGGATTTACACCCAACAGGTAGCCGCTGATGCCGCAAGCTTTTTCGAAGAAATAAGCAAGATAGCCGAAAGAGTAAGGGCTTAAGTCAGGAATATTTACAATCAAGTTCGGTACTTGTCCGTCTGTGTGAGCCAGCAATGTACCTTGGAATGCTTTTTTGTTTACAAAATCCACAGTTTTGCCTGCCAGGAAATTCAGTCCGTCCAGATCATCCTCATCTGCTTCGATGGTGATGTGACTTGGTACATTTTCTACTTGGATTACCGTTTCGAAAATGTTGCGGCTGCCTTCCTGAATGAATTGTCCCATGGAATGCAGGTCTGTCGAGAAATCAACAGAAGCAGGATAAATGCCTTTGTAATCCTTGCCTTCGCTTTCTCCGTACAACTGTTTCCACCACTCAGATACAAAATGAAGAGACGGCTCATAGTTTACGAGAATTTCAATTGCTTTACCTTTGCGGTACAAAGCGTTACGAACGGCTGCATATTGATAAGCTTCGTTCTCAGCTACATTCGGGTTGCTGTACTCTTTGGAAGCGTCTGCCGCCCCCTGCATCATTTCCTCGATGTTAATGCCTGCAGTAGCAATCGGCAACAAGCCTACTGCTGTCAGCACGGAGTAACGACCACCCACATCATCAGGAATAATGAAGGATTCGTAGCCTTCTTCGTTAGCCAGTTTTTTCAAAGCGCCACGTTCTTTATCCGTCGTTGCATAAATACGCTTGCGCGCTTCTTCTTTACCGTATTTTTTCTCCAGAGCTGCACGGAATACGCGGAATGCGATCGCTGGCTCTGTTGTCGTACCTGATTTGGAAATGACGTTCACAGAGAAGTCTTTACCTTCAATCAGTTCCAACAGATGATTCACATATGTAGAGCTGATGTTATTACCAGCAAAATAGATAGCTGGACCCTTGCGTTGATCTTTAGGCAGCGCATTGTAGAAAGAATGCGACAGCATTTCGATCGCAGCACGTGCTCCAAGGTAAGAACCACCGATACCGATTACGATCAATACTTCGGAATCGCTTTGAATTTTAGCAGCAGCCTTTTGGATGCGCGCAAACTCTTCTTTATCATAATTGGTAGGCAGGTCAATCCAACCCAAGAAATCGGACCCTACACCTGTTTGGTTGTGCAGTTGCTCATGAGCCAGCTTGATGGGCTCTGCAAAATAATCAATTTCGTGCTGACCTACAAAGGAGAGCGCTTTAGTGTAATCAAAATTAACTTTTTTAGACATGTTTGGAACCTCCTGTTTGGTATTACTAAGACCATGAATACGAACATAAGGACTTAGGAATAGGATACTTTAATTTGCGGGGCCTGACAAGCTTGCGTTACCTGTATATCCTGTGCTTGACAGCCCCTCCTGTAGATAGGGTAGCATGCCCATGCTACAATTAACTGAGATCAACCTGTTTTATATTCATTTCAAGCCGAACTCGCAATCTGCATCGGACGGCAACTTCCAACAAGAAAGGTGATTAGCAATGAAAAACATCGGATTTATCGGACTGGGCACCATGGGCGCCCCGATGGCATCCAATCTGCTAAAGCAGGGATTCGGAGTCACAGTTTATAATCGTACCGCTTCGCGCTGCGAACCACTGGCAGAGCAAGGCGCACGTAAAGCTTCAACTCCTCGTGAAGCAGCTGAAGGTCAGCACTTGATCATTACCATGGTCAGCGATGATCACTCTATTCGCGACATCTATTACGGCGAAGAGGGAGTGTTTGCCGGACTTACGGCTGGCATGACCGTGATGGACAACAGTACGATTTCACCTGAACTGGTCAAGCAACTGGCCGCCGAAGCGGACAAGCTGGGCTGCTCTTTCATTGATGCACCCGTAACAGGCAGTAAGCCTGCTGCTGTAGACGGTACACTTGTGTTCATGGTTGGCGGTAATGCAGAAGCCATTGCGGCACAATCAGATGTTTTTGATACCCTGGGCAAAAAGGTACTTCATATGGGACCTAATGGCAGCGGGGCCGTAGCCAAGCTCGCTCATAATACGATGGTGGGTATTCATAACCTCGCTCTGGCTGAAGGCTTTGCTATCGCAGCTAAATCCGGCATCCCGGCAGACAGCTTCCTTGAATTAGTACAACTCGGATCGGCAGGCAGCAAGGCCGCTGACCTGAAAGGGCGCAAAATCATTGAACATGATTTTAGCAACCAGTTCTCACTCGCCTTGATGCTTAAGGACTTGAAACTTGCTTCCTCACTAACAGACAGCCTGTCCATCCCTGCACCTATGTTATCCATTGCCAAAAGCCTGTTTCAAGCCGGGCAAACACAAGGCTACGGCGATGAAGACCTATCCGCTGTCGTGAAGACATACGAAGCATGGATTGGCCACACCATTGGTGGTCAACCTCTCGAATAAGCTGCACTTTTCTTTGTAACCATACGGCTGTGCTTGTGTACATATGGCATAGCTTTAGGGTAAGCACACTTGGCTTGAAGGCTGAGTGTGCTTACCCTTTTTAGCTTATTATTCGGGATAAGAACAGCAATAATCAGTTACACTTCGTACTTCCAGCTTGAATGAAGACTTTGCAGGTACGTGAAAGGTTGCCGTCCCTTGTATTTCTAGCCATTCCTCAGTACCTGGAAGCAACACTCTCAAATCCCCTGCCAAAATCTCCATGATCTCACGGGAATCCGTGCCGAACTCATACGTTCCTGGCAGCATAATACCCAGTGTAACCTTACTGCCGTCACCCAGGATGACTGTACGGCTTGTAACCTGACCATCGTAATAAACGTTTGCTTTTTTAACTACGCTTACTCCATCGAACTGTGTCATTCGTTATCCCCTCATCTGCTCTCAATGGTTAAATGAATATTGGTGCATCATAACATAGATTTGATTTCAGCTTCAGTATGAAAATACACACTGTATCACCGTATCCTATACATTGGAATTCAATAGTGATTTCATTCAAAGCATCAACTGTATGAAACAAACAGCCGTAAGCCTTTCTCAGGTTACGACTGTCTGTTTTAGATGCTCAGTGTTTTATTTCAACAAAGCTTTCACACGGCTAACAACATTCTCTACTGTAAAGCCGTATTCCTTAATCACACGGTCGCCAGGTGCGGATGCGCCGAATGTGCTGATACCGAGAATGTCGCCTTGGTCGCCAACATATTTTTCCCAGCCCAGTGGATACGCCATTTCTACAGCCAAACGAGCTTTCACTTCTGGCAGCAGAACGGAATCTTTGTATGCTTTGTCTTGTTTTTCGAACAGATCCCAGCTTGGGAAGCTGATAACACGTACTTGAATACCTTGTTCTGCCAGTGCTTCCTGAGCTTTAACAGCCAATTGCACTTCGGAGCCTGTAGCCAGAATTTGAGCAACCGGTTTGCCGTCTGTTGCATCTGCAACCACATAAGCACCGCGTTTGATACCTTCGCGTGCATGCTCAGCACTAGCAGCCAGGATTGGCAGGTTTTGACGAGTCAATACCAGAGCAACCGGGTTTTTCTTGTTTTCCAATGTATAAGCCCAAGCAGCAGAAGTTTCATTACCGTCCGCCGGACGAATTACTGTCAAATTCGGGATAATACGCAGGGAAGCCAATTGTTCGATCGGTTCATGAGTCGGACCATCTTCACCTACAGCAATACTGTCGTGAGTCAGAACGTAGGTTACAGGCAATCCCATCAGAGCTGCCAGACGAACGGCTGGACGCAGATAGTCTGTAAATACGAAGAATGTACCGCCGAATACTTTTACACCTTGGTGCAACGCCATACCGTTCATCGCAGCAGCCATACCAAATTCGCGGATACCGAAATAAATGTTACGGCCGGCGTAGTCTTCTGGCGTAAAGTTCGTCAGGTTGTTCAAATGTGTCATCGTGGAGCTCTCCAGATCGGCAGATCCGCCTGTCAGGAAAGGTACGTTTGGAGCCAATCCGTTCAGAGCATTACCAGAAGCTACACGAGTCGAAACGGCTTTGTCTCCAGTCGTGTATTTCGGAAGATCACGATCCCATCCTTCTGGAAGATCGCCGTTTACAGCTGTTTCGAACTGAGCTGCCAAATCAGGGTGAGCTGCTTTGTATTTCGCGAACTGTTCATCCCATGCTTTGTTCGCCGCGATACCGCGCTCTTTTACTTTAGCAAAATGCTCGCGAACCTCTTGTGGTACGTGGAAGTCCTCTTCGTATACCCATTTATAGAATTCTTTAGTCAGCTTGGCTTCTTCTGATCCCAGCGGGGAACCATGAGTACCACCGTGTCCGCCTTTACCTTGTTTGTTCGGGCTTCCGTAGCCGATAACTGTTTTCACTTCAATCAGCGTAGGGCGTGTCGAGTCGCCTTGCGCTTCTTCGATGGCTTTTTGGATGGCCGGAAGATCGTTACCATCTTCTACGCGCAGTACTTGCCAGTTGTAAGCTTCAAAACGCTTGGCAACACTCTCGGAAGAGGACAGATTAAGCTTGCCGTCCAGTGTAATATCATTGGAATCAAACAATACAATCAGCTTGCCCAGCTGTAAGCGACCAGCCAACGAAGCAGCCTCGTGAGAAATACCCTCCATCAGATCGCCATCGCCGCAGATTGCATACGTGAAGTGATCTACAACTTTAAATTCGTCTTTATTATATGTTGCACCCAGTTGAGCTTCAGCCATTGCCATACCTACGGACATTGCGAGACCTTGTCCCAGAGGTCCAGTTGTAGCATCTACACCAGCAGTGTGCCCAAACTCAGGGTGGCCCGGTGTAAGGCTGCCCCATTGACGGAATTGTTTCAGTTCTTCCATAGGAAGATCATAGCCGCTCAGGTGTAGAAGGCTGTATAGCAACATGGAACCATGTCCTGCGGACAATACAAAACGGTCACGGTTAACCCACGTAGGTTGATCCGGATTATGATTCATCGTTTTAGCAAAAAGTTGGTATCCCATCGGCGCGGAGCCCATCGGCATACCAGGATGTCCCGAGTTTGCTTTCTCGATGGCGTCAATTGCCAACGTACGAATAGTTGTGATGGACAAATTGTCGATCGTGGAGTTTTCATCCTTTTGAATCGCTTGATTCTGGTCAGTCATGGTTTGCCTCCTCATATTGTATAAAGTATGTCAATTGCATTCGGTCATACTCTCCAACACCACCGTCCGATATAGAAACGATGTCTATTGAAGTGAGTGAATCTGCTTGAATGTTTCAATATGACTTATACATTCTTAAGTATTGTACCATTTGCCGTGAAAGTTTGCCAGATCGTTTATAAAGATGATTGTGGAAATGTTGTACCGAGTCCTCATATAAATATACCCGTAATGTATTAACCTCATTTAAAAAATTATAAAATCAAAAAAAATATTATGTACTGACCGTTTATAAGGCAAATAACTCACATAAAAAAACAAAGCCCGTTATGCGACGGACTTTGTTCAACAAAAAATATATACTCACAAAATTTTTTCTAAAATTTTAGGATTAGTTAAATACGACCGTTTTGTTCTCATGAACCAGAATACGGTCCTCTGCATGCCACTTCACGGCTCTTGCCAAAACGACCCGCTCTATGGTGCGACCGATCCGTTTTAGCTCATTTACATCATCTCCGTGACTTACACGCTGCACGTCCTGCTCAATGATCGGGCCGCCGTCCAATTCTTCAGTTACATAATGCGCAGTAGCACCAATAATTTTCACACCGCGATTATAGGCTTGGGCATATGGCTTCCCACCCACGAATGCGGGCAGAAAGGAATGATGGATATTGATAATCCGGTTGCGATAATGCTCAATAAACTTAGGCGAAATAATCTGCATGTAACGGGCCAAAATGATAACGTCAATGTCTTCGCCAATGACTTCTAGTTGACGGCGCTCTGCCTCCGGTTTGGTATCGGCTGTTACCGGAATATGGTGATACGGGATGCCAAATGATTCCACATACTCCTTCATATCCGGATGATTACTAATTACCAATGAAATATCCGCGTCCAGATCTCCTGCCTGCCATTGCCACAGCAGTTCTACCAAACAGTGATCTTCTTTGGAAACGAAAATAGCCAGTTTTTTCTTGCGGCTGACCGCAGAAATCGTCCACTCCATACGGAATTGCTCAGCAACAGCGGCAAAATCCTGCTCCAACTGTGGCTGGGTTGCACTCAAATTCGGCAGATCAAATTCAATCCGCATAAAAAACATACCGCCGGACGGGTCCATTGTATATTGGTCAGATTGAACGATATTGGCCCCATGCTCATACAAAAAACGGGACACGGCCGCTACAATACCTGGTCCGTCTGGACAAGATACAAGCATACGCGCGCGGTTTTCATGGGCTGATAGAGTGCTATTCGGCTGATGTTTTACGTGAATTTCCATGTGGCTATTAATCCCCCTTAGCTTATACCGTCACTGGCAAATGACTGCCGGCAAACCAGGCAATCAACCGTTGATTAATGTGTTCTTCGCTCAATTCTGGAAATAGTGCTGCTTCCGTTATCATGTCATACAGACGCTCCAACGGCTCACGTGGATCGGCTTTTCTTGCTTTGGCATCATTTTTCAGCAGAGCCCAGGTGTCCAGCACAAATTTACGGACATCCACATCCTGTTTTTTGAAAAACGAATGCAATTGCTCTACCTGACCCAAAAACTCATCCCCAAAGCGCTCCTTTACATTTCCGCGAAGCAGGGCAATTTCAACCTCATACATCGGACGCTGAGTTTTGGCTTCCTTCCCAATCCATGGCGTCTCCAAAATAAACGGACGTCCTTGAAGTGCTTCATGATGCACCACATTATGAATAGTCTGATAGCCAATCCAGCCTGATCCGATCGGAGTATGTCGGTCTTTATGAGCGCCAACTGGATTTTTACTGTCATTAATGTGAACAACTGCGATGCGATTCAAGCCGACAATCCGGTCGAATTGCTCTAATACACCGTCCAGATCATTTACGATATCATAACCCGCATCGTGAATGTGACAGGTGTCCATACAAACTGTAAGACGCTCGTTATGCTCTACTTTATCTATAATGGAGGCAATCTCCTCAAAGCTACGACCCATTTCCGTTCCTTTGCCTGCCATCGTTTCAAGCGCAATGTTAACATCTGTCTCCTTCACGCCGTTTAGTACCTCGTTCAAACCATCAGCAATACGCCGAATTCCGTATTCTGCATCCTTATCGGTAAAAGCGCCTGGATGTAGCACGATATTTTTCACACCAATCGCGTGTGTGCGTCGAATTTCCTCCTGAAGAAAGCTGACCGCAAGCTCATAGGTATTTTCTTTGTAAGAGCCAAGGTTGATGATATACGGGGCATGCACCACGATATCTTCCATTCCCTTCTCAGCCATTAACTGCTTGCCTTCCTCCAAATACATGGACTCCATCGGCTTACGGCGCGTGTTTTGCGGTGCCCCCGTGTATATCATAAAGGAGCTGGACCCGTAAGAAGACGCTTCTTTTGTAGCGCTGAGCAGACCCTTGTCCGAGAAGGACACATGAGAACCAATTTTCAGCATGATCCTGATTCATCCCCTTATCCTGTTATGCTTGTCTTATTTTAATTTAATCATTTTAACGTGATTATTGAAATCAAACAACATAGCTTTTATGGCAGCTTTCTTAAATGACTCTATTAAGGGAACACGTAGACAGAATATATGTTAGTCAAAGAGGGTAAATAAAATCACGGATTGACACCCTTAACCGTATAAAGGTACATTCATATGAAGTTTTTTTCTCGAAAAGGGTTATATTCTATAACAGATGTATTTTTTTGTGAATCGGAAGGAGAGCTGGCTCCATGAACATCATCGTATGTGGAGGAACTGGATTGGTGGGGAGTGCACTGGTCAAAAGCTTGCTAGACGACGGATACACCGTGAAAGTCGTTACCCGCAAGCCACTGGTAGGACACGAAGCGAGCCCCCGTTTGCAATATATGAGTTGGAACGAATTAAAACAAAAGCCTGAAGTACTGGAAGGCACCGATGCGGTCGTTAATTTAGCAGGCGAAACGCTGAATCAGCGCTGGACGGATAAGTCCAAACAAAGAATTCTTCAATCTCGACTGCTATCTGTTGCACGGTTGGCTCAAGCATTGAATGCTCTACAAAAAAAGCCGAAAGTTATCATTCAGGCTTCGGCTGTTGCCGCCTATGGTACTTCCCTGACCGAAACATTCGATGAAACGAGCCCACGTCGTTCGGGAGATTTTCTGTCTCAGGTGGTTGAGCAATGGGAGGAAGCCGCCAATGCCTACCCTTCTGATGCCCGTTTAATTAAGTTACGCATTAGCCTTGTGCTGGACAGAAAAAAAGGGGCATTCCCCCTCATGAAGATGCCTTATAGCTTCGGATTCGGCGGCAAAATAGGCAGTGGCCATCAATGGATGAGCTGGATTCATATTGAAGATATCGTTCGTCTGATCACGTACTGCATCCATACGACGGAAATCGTCGGGGCAGTGAATGCTTCATCACCACATCCCTTGACGAACGACCAGTTTGGGAGGACAGTAGCTACGGTATATCACCGTCCGCACTGGTTTCCCGTCCCCAGCATTCTCGTTTCAAAGCTAGTTGGTGAGATGAGTACGCTTGTATTGGATGGTCAAAAGGTACTACCGCGCAAAGCGCTGGAGCACGGATTTAAGTTTAACTATCCTTCACTTAAGGACGCTCTTGAGGAACTCCATTCTTCCCAAAAACAGCATTGAATCTAAAAAGAGGAACTCCAGGCTGGTAGGTAGTGTCACTGCCAGCTTAGGGTTCTTTTTTTAGTCCGACACAATCTCTCAAGCAGACTGCAAGTTTTTAAGATGCTCATTTTATTCCTATGAATAGCCCCTATTACAAAGAAAGAAGCCCTGAACATAACAGGCCTCTTCTTGACATATATCCATATAACCTTTATTTATGATGCATTGGAGGATTTAAAAGAGTCCAACCGATAAGTATAAGATACCCCGGCGATTTTAAAAGTGTCTCCATCCTTCATTGTGTACTCCTTATAAGGCACCATAGGCTCTCCATTCAGAACAGTTCCGTTCGTCGAGGATAAATCCTTAACAATGTGGCTATGTTCTCCTGTAACTATACAAAGCTCAATATGAGAACGGGAGGCTCCATCCGTATGCTCCACAAACTGGACCAGTTGCGGGTCTCTCCCGATGATAAAGCTGCCTGCAACGAATTGGTCTGGCTGCAACCGGATGCGCTCGGTCCCTCCACTACCTGGTGGCTTGCGATCCAGGCAAGCAATCGGTGGTTGCTGAACAGGTGAAATCTGTATCTCTTGATCTGGACGAAGCAGCATCGTTTCCTGCTTAGATGCAGCATTTAGCAGCTCCGTTACCCCGGAGAGAGACTTATAATAAGCCTCACTGGTATCACTGGCTTCCAATTCATTTCCCCGCTCCGCACCTTTCCACGATGGCTCATGTAAGTCATAATTTGCTGAAGTTTTCTCCCTGTCTTCGGTAACTCGGTCTCCCACGCTTTTAGATTCTGAGTTTGGAAAAGTCCATCTCCAGCTCTCCTGCCCTTGATCACTCAAATCGGAAGATCGCTTGTCTTGATGATGCTGTCCCGCTACAAATCCGGTCAGTTTATCTACCTGATAACGATCATTTTTCCGCTGCGCTGGGGAAGAAGTAGTTCCTAACCATTCCGAATCCAATACAGGTACTGAATCGCTGTACATATGAGATGAAGTTCTATTGCGCTCCCATTTCCCCGTCCAGCTTATATAAGCAACGGCGGCAAGTACCAAGGTAAGCACCACGGAAATGATTAACGGTACCGTTTCTGGATGATCCAGATAAATATAACGCCACACGATAGCCGAAGCGAGCAGACATCCAAGAGCAATGTACGTTTTATATTTTTGCAATCCAGGCTCCACATCTTCTACTTCGTTTTCTGTTACAAGCTCAGAATTCTCCTCTGGTTTCATGGACGGTTTGAGCCGATTGATCCGTTTAAGCTCCTGAATCTCCTGCAGAGTCTCCCGATGCTCTTGCCCGTATGTTCCGCCACGATCAGTATAGTTCCCCTGTGAGGTATGAGCAGATATGATAGGGTCGGCTGATGAAAAAGCTCGCCCCTCCATACTTTCTCCCTGCACGCTAGCACTCTCTGTACCGGCCTTCATTCCTTGTAATAACAGTTCCTTTAGCAATCCCAATTCAAATTCATTTCTATCACACAGATCCAGTATGCGTTGTATATATTCTCCCTGAAAGTGGGCCACACGAGTCATTAAACGAATAACCATCTGCTTAAATTGACTGCCTGTTTGCCCTGCATACTGTACACTGCGTAAAGGAACATAGGTTAAACTGGCGGTTTCCCTAGTACCTGAACCACTTAGAAAAATATAATCCTCATGCAAAATAAACTGGCGGATATCTAACATATATTGCGGGCTACGATGGAGGGCATCTGCCACTTCAAAAAGAATCCGGTAGAAATCAGAAGTCGACACGCTCCCACCTTTCCATAACTGGGAAAGCATGCGTTGCCCCGAAATGTCGTAATGTAACTCAATCTGAAAATCGACTTCCTTTATTCTAAGTTCCAGCAGACCGGGAATCCGATTACCAGTCATCATTCCGGTCTGTACGGAATTTAAATCATCGGTCTTGAGCCCGTCTTCCTTGTTTAGAATCATAAATGTCCCGCCGTTCCGGGCAAAATCCCTGCTTAAACCCAACAATTCATGACCTCCTTAACAATTTCCTATCTCCGTGAGGTAGCATGATCTCCCCCAGCGGACATGTCATGGCAAGAAGTAAAGATAAGCACTGATCGCTCCCGGAATGACTGCCGTCATAAAAGGAAACCTGAGGTGCGCTTCATTTCCACTGGTCAGCGCTTTGCCGCTGCGAAATAGAAAAAATCCTCCTAAATTAAAAGCCACGCGCCGCAGTCTCATGATCGTTTCCCTCTTCCATAGCAAAATCCCTATGCCAATAATACCTGCAAAAAAAATCGAATATAAAGCTGACTGCCATGCAAAAGCGGCACCTGTCCATGCTCCAATCAAGCCGAACAGCTTTACATCTCCTGCACCAACAGCTCCCATCCAGTACAAAATCAGCATGAACCCAAATCCGGTACCTAGTCCAGCAACAGCAAATAAAAAACCGTGCCACCCTCCAAGCAGAGTATTGAACACCAAGCCTACCACTATGCCGGGCAATGTAAGCTTATTAGGGATTTTCATGCTACGTAAATCCGTAACTAACGCAATCGCGAGCAGAACTCCGCATACAATATACATCCACATCAATGCGATCTTCCCCCTTTATAAAATAGAACTAGCAGACTACCAAATCACTTTCCATCGTAGTTATTCCTGTCCGTCTATGTCGAGTCGATCCTATCTATCCATCAGCTGGCTTTTCCACGGTAAACGGAACTTCTATACGTTGACCGTCCTCCGTTTCAATCACAAAGCTCCATTGACCAGGTGTTGTGTTCGTTCCCACAAACCAGTTCCATTCAATAATCCCGTCCGCATTGGCAGAGGTCCAGCCCAAATGCTGGGCCGTGCTTTGACCCGACTTATAAAGTACAGAAAGATTAGCAGTCGTCCCAGGCTCAACCTTGGCCTTGATCAAATTGTACACACCCTTCACAGCAGGTTCAGGCTTGACGAGCAACTGTATGGAATGCTGCGCATCCTTATCCGCTGTTGCCTCTCCTGTACCTGTCCCCTCCCCTGTGTTCCCAATCCAGAGACGTTCCTCTGCCGCCGCTTGAAGCACAATGCTGCGATACAGAAAGGGGACCTTCATCGGCAGTTCATACGATAGCTCTACTCTAAAATAAGGGTCCTTAGTTCCTGTAAGAGCAGGTACATGTACGCTCGTTATATGAATACGGTCATACTCCAGAATGCTTTCCTCCATAAGAGGCTTTAGCATCGGCTTCAGAACAGGATCGAGTGCAGCTTCCGTAAATCGCCCCCGCAGCTCCTCCATCGGCTTTTGACCGCCATGAACAGCGCTTTCTACCCAATCACCAATTGGAGGTGGCAACTGGGCAGCGAATTGGCTTGCATATTCACTCACAGATAACTTGGGCAGTTCATCCAGCGGTTCACGGACTGCATCTATTTTCGCGGACGCCGCCTCCACAGCTAGAGACACCGGGTAGATTTTAGTCGAAACCTGCTTAACCGCTTCTGAAGCGGTGGTCTGCAAGGCTGTGGATACCAGCGTCATCTGAACCATATAAATGAGAAAAATAATAAAAAACAGAAACATTGGCAACACGAGTGACGCTTCTAAAACAATACTTCCTTGTTCACGCCGCTCCTGCCCACAAACCTGCCGTAGATACTGATTAATAGGAAAAATGCGCTGTTTTCGTGACATAGTACACACTTCCCTTAATACTCTCGCCTTCTTTTGAGGCGGTCCCGAGCATCTTCATTACCCCAGGTAGAAACCACAGCCTCATCCCATTCTTGACCTCACCCGTTGCATACGTTTGCCGCTCAGCAGGATTGACATCTGTATTCAGGCGGATCAGAGCAAGCATACGGGACATTTTTCGTTCATTATTGCTATGGAGCATCAGGAACAATCGCAAATGATCTTTGTATGTCATTCGAAATTTTAGAAAATCAGACAATGGCACGTCCCCCTTTTGTGCCAGCATAATCATATCTTCTATCGCTTTTTCTACTCCATATAACAAAGCTGCCGCCAAAACGACCAGCGGATTACCTTTTGAGCTGTTTTTAACCAATCCCTCCATTGTTCGAATGGCAAGTCTCATAGCAAAAATTTCTCCATAGGCGGATGCCAGATTACCCGTCGGATTATGGAACCCATACAGGATGTACTCAACTTCCTGATTATTCACCTCCAGCTGATCTCCCAAAATCTGTGCAGCATTTCCCACATTTCCACCCGATCCGGCCAAACTGCCAAAACGGCTAAAATCCACATGATGGAAGTAAGAAAGCGCGTATTCATTCTGGTAAAACTCGTCTCCCAGTTGAGTCAGTAAATTGGATGCCGACCCGTATAGACCATCCATACTATCCATGGAAGCTCCCGCTGCATCATAGGTGTCATAGGACAAATCAGCGGATACAGATGGACTGGATGTAGACTGGTTAAACGAAATACTTTCATTGTAATACCGCTCCAGATTTCGGAATTGTTCTGCACTTTGTTTACCTTTGGAAAGAACCTCAATGATCCGATAGGCTTGTTTGAGCTTGTTTTTCGCCTCTTTTTCCATTTTCTTGCGTTCTTTGTCCGGTCCACGTCGCGTATCCATCATTTTGGCTTCACCGTCGAGTACATTGGCAGGTCCCGTCCAAGCATACGCACTCAAGTATTTATCTATCTCTTTGAGCGTTGAAGCGACTTCTTGCTTGAGCATGTCTGCATTCAAAAATGGATCTGTATAAAAAGATAATGTACGCATCATACTCGTTATTCTATTGTTAGCAGTATTTATAGAAGTCCGTTGCTTTTCAATTTCTGCTTCCCATTGCTCAAATTCCTTGTCTGGAATCAACAAATCCTCTGCTTTTTGCCGTGCGCTTCCTACCGACGGATCTGCGCTGGAGCCTGCTCCGCTTGGAGTAGGCGCTGCTGAAACCTCATCGTAGCCTGCATTGGCCGCCCTCTGCTTATACTGGGCAATGACTTTGCGCATCTCTTCATTGATCTGCCGGGCCTCATTTAACGGTTCCTTGGCTTCCAGAAGCAGCTTATCATGTTCTTCTCCAGCCTGAGCCATGATCTGACGCAGGCGATCAAGCGCTGCCCTCGCTCTACGTGCATATTTTTCCATCTGCATGATTTTAACGTCGTCCACACTCTTCTTATTGTCTTCATATACATGTACGTAATGCTTATATTGAGCAGCAATATCGGCTACAACCTCAAGCGAGTCCCATATATACTGATTAGGCATATAGGTGCCCCTCTGTTTAATAATCCGCTTACGAACCTCTTCCATATAAGCTCCTGCCTTACGCTGCTTCTCCAGCATATCATCCAGTTTGGCCTCTCGTCTGTCGTACAGCTTTTGCAGCCGTTTCAGCAAATCTACCGTATGTGAAGCCTCTTTCATATTTTGAGAGAGCGGCTTTAGCTTTTCGAGCACTTCAAACGTAAAATCGACAGGTGCTTTATACTTCATCTCTTCACGGATCTGCTCGTTAAATATGGCATATTTACCAAGCTCCCTTTCCATTTTCAGGGAACTAGAATCCAGCTTCATGTTCATAAGCGGTAGCGTTTCTGCGCGTGCCGTACGCTGCGCGCTGTCATTGAGCACTTTGACCATAATTTGTTCTCCGCCGCCTTCGCCATAAGCAAACAAACCGTACTCCTGTTGTAATGTCGGATCATAAGCAGACATCACTGAACGAACTGCCGCATGGGTCAGCCGTTCGGTCTGCACATGCAGTGCAGCAATTCTCGCGTAATCAATAAATACAGCAATAAAACCGAACATGACCGCCAAAATCAGAATTAAAAAGACCGTGACAGCACCTGATTCCCCGTCCTTTGTATTGTGTCCCTTACCAAACACCCGCTTCCTCCTTTCCAGTTACATTCCTATTACTTACTTCTCACTGACCGTTTTGACCATATTGCATCAATACTTTCCCTACAACTGCCGAATCTACCTTTTCACCTGATCCTCTGCCCATAAACTTCGCACCATAATAACGGACCAACTCCACCGTACGAATCCATTCTACAGGTTCGACCACGCCAGAACTCATTTCCCCTTGCAAATCTGTCTGATCTAAAAACTGATTCAGCAAAGGTACCTTCACTATCTTATTTAACTTTGTGGTCACCTTACGGTGAATCATACTGTTCTCATATGTCATCTGCCCCTGCATGCCCGCAGGCATATTATTTTCTGCATTGGACAGCTTTTGAGCAGGTAACGAGCCTCCCCCATTGCCGTCCGGCACCTGTACACTTTCCTGATTGTTGGCTCCGGTCCAGCCAAACAGGGCTCCTAGCATAACATCATCCTTCAAGCGCCAATAGAGAGAATCCCGTTGCCCTTGTGTAAATGCTCCCGTACGCGGGTCCTTGAAGCTGTTATCCCAACTGTAAGCGGCCCTTTCCGAAGCAGTAGCAGCGACCTGCACCAATATAGATTTTTGATATATGTACAGGCAAAAAAATAACATCACAAAAATGACCAGCAGTAGAATGGGAAAGACGAGGGAAGCTTCCAAGGAGAAGCTCCCGTCCTCTTTTTGTGCCAATTTGCGCAGCATTATGAATCCATAAAATCGTTACTTTTTTTATCCGCCTTTTTCAAAAGCCCTTCTACAATTTTCTTGATCTGATCCTTGAAAATAATTGCCACCGCAATCAGAATGGCAATGATCAGGATCATTTCTAACGTACCCAGACCATCCTCATCCTTGTACAATTTACGAATACTGCCTGTTACTAATGTCATCATCGTTGTATTCCTCCTACATATTCATCATCATTAAAGCCGGAGCGCCCACCAGCACAATTACCGTTAGCAAAATCAGCGCCATCGGGAATACTAGCTTAGATGAAGCCTGCTCCCCCCTTGTGCGGCTAATTGAAGTCCGCTTGCCCCATAACGTCTGGGATAACTCACGTAAAGCCATCACGAAATCGCTCCCGCCGCGCCTCATATTCAACAAAACTGTCGTCGTAAATACCGTCATTTCCTGAATACCACAACGTTTGCTCAGGTGCTCAAATGCCTGTTGAAAGGAAAAACCACTTTCCCATTCCGCCACCGTCTGCCTCAGTTCTCGATACAACGGATGTTCCGTATCCGCCCCTTTACGTTCCACGCAATGTAGCAATGCCCGTTGTACCGTCTCACCTGCACCTACTAAAAGCATCATTTTACTCAACAGTTCAGGCAGTTCCATTAAAATTTGCTGATCCCGCTTCTGTACTTTCCCATGCAAATCCTTGATCAGCGCGATGGGTACCAGAATACCAAGTCCCAATCCGAGCACCAGCCCAGTCGCATCCCCGCCCAGCATAAGCGATATTAAAGCTCCACCAGCAGCCATCATATATCCGTAACCCAACATTTCTGCCAGAAAAAGCATCGTTTTTTCTCCGCTGTTGCGCATACCATACAGCTTCTGCACCGAACGCTGGAGCTTGAACATCAGCAAAGGCAGCCGGTGAGTAGCACGTGAAGCATGAATCATGCGTACAAATGGGACTGAAAGTCTTTGCATTCGCAGTCCCTCCAGCTTCATATGGCGAAAATGCGCATACTTAGCACTATGCATCTGGTTCAGCACCACCCAACCTCCCACTTGCAGAACCAGCATGACCAGACAAACCAACATCACCACACCCATCTCTCCTTACACTTCAATCTTCATAATGCGGTTGATCCACACAAGACACCCACCAAGCACCAATAAACAAAAGGTTGATAAAATCATACCTGTACCGCTGTATAAGGGCATCATGTAATCACCCGCCGTCATCGTCATAAACAATACAAACAAAAAAGGGGCCGCAAACATAACCCTCGATTCAAAACGTTTCTGCGCAATCATTACACCGATCTCCTGCTGAATTTCCAACTTCTCACCAATGACATTTGAAGCTCGTCGTACGACTTCTACCAGATCACCTCCGGTTCGTTTGCAAGCCGCAAATACGTCCGCAAAATTCGTAATATCCTCCATCTGCGCCCGACGGGCCAAATCCTGCAAAGCAGACTCTACAGGCTGTCCGATTTCAAGACAGGCGGTAATGATATTAAATTCAAAAATCAGGTCGTGATCTCCATCTGGACTAAGCAATCTCAAATCCTCTACAGCCTCACGAAAACCATTCTCCACCGACCTGCCCGCTGAAAGAGAAGACGATAGTGAATATAAAGCCTGCTTGAATTGGATGCTTAGAGCAGACCTGCGTCGTTGCAGCAAAAATTGCCTAAAATAACGAGGCGTCACCACAGCCCCGGCAGCGCACAGCAATGATAATATCCATTGGTGATAAAATAGATAGCCGATCATCGCAAACAGCACGCCACTAAACAATATGCACAGACTTTTTTGTACTGTCGATAATGTATATATCGTATAATCCGGCAGAGAAGGGACCTCACGTGATACTTGCTTGGCAGTCGTTTTTCCTGACTTCACGCTGATACTCCTCCCCTGTGCCAGCTTTCCGGATTGATCCCGGCCATTTGCAGCTTCAAAGTATGTTGCAGACCCTCGCCACAACGTTCCAGACCTCCCACGATTCGCCCCTTACTCTCTCCTCGTTCCTGAAAACGATAAAGGGGATTAAGCGTCACCTCACCATTTTCAAAACCAATCACTTCGCTAATTTCCAGCACTCGTCTGGATTTGTCGCGCATCCGTGACAGATGAACGAATATATCAATGGCCGAGCTGATCTGCTGCCGTACTACTCCAAGCGGAAGCTCTGCTCCTCCAAGCACCATCGTTTCCAGCCGGCTGACCATATCGCGGATATTATTTGCGTGGCCAGTTGACAACGATCCATCTAATATAATGTGGTATTGATTTTCTTGTGGATAAACTAAAAACGCCTGAACATTTGTCCAAGCGTCATG
>NZ_JBMOUI010000011.1:0-206024 GCF_049319765.1 Paenibacillus sp. S29
GAGGTAGATAGGTTGGGGGTGGAAGTGCAGTAATGCATGGAGCTGACCAATACTAATCGGTCGAGGGCTTATCCTAAAATAAAACGCAAATAAGTTTCGGATCCAGTTTTCAGGGTGTAACCTTGAAATTGCGCTTGATATTCCAAATCACTTTGGTGAGTTAAAGAATAACTTGCGGAGTTTTGCTAAGCGAGTCCATTTATATGGAGAGATACCCAAGTGGCTATAAGGGGACCCTCTGCTAAGGGGTTAGACTGCGAAAGTGGTGCGAGGGTTCGAATCCCTCTCTCTCCGCCATTTAGACAAGCTAGCGAAATATTATGTTATGGCGGTGTAGCTCAGCTGGCTAGAGCGTACGGTTCATACCCGTGAGGTCGGGGGTTCGATCCCCTCCGCCGCTACCATACATACCCAGGAGGCTTAGCTCAGCTGGGAGAGCATCTGCCTTACAAGCAGAGGGTCGGGGGTTCGATCCCCTCAGCCTCCACCATTGTGCCGGTGTAGCTCAACTGGTAGAGCAACTGACTTGTAATCAGTAGGTTGGGGGTTCAAGTCCTCTCGCCGGCACCATTTTTGAATTTTGAAAAATATAGGGAACTGTGGTGTAGAGGCCTAACATGCCTGCCTGTCACGCAGGAGATCGCGGGTTCGAATCCCGTCAGTTCCGCCATTTTTCAATTCAATAGTTTTACCGTACTAAAGTGGGAAGGGGTATCCCTCCGCACTTTATTTTTTTGTTAATGGATATGGCTCGGTAGCTCAGTCGGTAGAGCAGAGGACTGAAAATCCTCGTGTCGGCGGTTCGATTCCGTCCCGAGCCACCTTTATATGGAGGATTAGCGAAGTGGCCAAACGCATCAGACTGTAAATCTGCTCCCTTACGGGTTCGGTGGTTCGAATCCATCATCCTCCACCAGTTTTACGAGCCATTAGCTCAGTTGGTAGAGCACCTGACTTTTAATCAGGGTGTCGAAGGTTCGAGTCCTTCATGGCTCATCAGAAGTCATCAACCTATAGTTGATGGCTTTTTTTGTATTGTTTTAAGTTATGTTTTAATATAGCTTTTTTATTTTACGGTATCGACAGGTTATAATGAGTTCATTATGTTCGCTTAGTGCTTATTCTATATTCTAAAAAAGTGAAGTGGTGATCGCGTGACTCTGGATACAGAATGGATTCAACAACAGCTTCAGAATATTATTCAAGCGCCTTTTACCATAGTGCCTTGGTACCCGGAAATGATGGCAGAGGGAGAGACAGCCGATTCAGTTATACCGGATAGATCGTTTGTCCATGACAACAAGCTATATTTTCCGTTTCGTGCGTCGGCAGGTGAACTGGCTGCCTTTGTGGTAGAGGCCAGATATTTGACGGATCGAGAACGGAAACTGGTAGAAGCGCTATTGGGGAACATGGAGCAGGTCTGGCAGAACGGTCCACAATTGTCGGATAACCCAGTTTATAGCGAGGAAGAGCGGATGAATCGTTTTGGACAATGGCTCATACAGCAGGCTGCCAATCTAAACAGAGAAGAAGAGGTTCCTGATGAATTGCAGCTTCGTGATTCGCTATCAGCGTGTATGGTTCCGATTTTACTGAATGGCGAGGGAACACAGGAGGGGGCTATTACCTATACGCAGCTCCATCGATTGTTCGCGAGCTATTTTGGAGGGGAAGTGCTGCTTACTCCATTGGACGAACAGTCTTGGCTGATTATGGCTAAAAAGGAGCTTTTATTAGGAGCGGACGATGAACGGGATAAAGACACTGAATCCAGGGATGCAGATTTTACGGAATCGCTGGAAGAGGTTCTTACGGCTTTTAGCTTGGGCCTATATGAGCTTATTGCGAATGAGTGGGTGGGTGTATTCCATTTGGCGGTTTCTAAGCCTTCGATCCCTTTGCAAAGTCTTCCCCAAGAGCTGAATTTGTTATGGGAGACGATACATCTGGGCAAGATTTTTCATGTAACAGAGCACATCCACTTTTCATGGGAGCTTCATTTAGAAAGGCTATTAAGCCGCATTCCCAAGGAACAACGTGTACTATTTTTAGAACAGGTAATGAAATCATCTGTCATACTGGAAGACTCAGAAACGATGGCTACATTAGATATCTTTTTTCAATTGGATTGTAATGTGAGTGAGACAGCTAAGCGTCTCTATGTGCATCGAAATACATTGATTTACCGTTTGGACAAGATCAAACAGGAGACCGGATTGGACGTGCGGACGTTTAATGATGCAGTTTTGGTCAAGCTCTATCTGCTATTGTACAAAGTGACAAAAAGGAAATAGCATCTTTGTGCAGTTTGCGAATAGCCACGCTACAAGGACTAGGGTAAGATACAAGTAAGAAATGTATTCGATTTCATAACTTGATCTTAGGAGGCAAAAGCTATGGCTGGTGTACGTTTAGAGCATATTTTCAAAAAATATCCGGGTGCAGATAAAGCTACGGTTGTTGATGTCAATTTGGACATTCGAGATAAAGAATTCCTCGTATTGGTTGGTCCCTCCGGTTGCGGGAAGTCTACTACACTTCGTATGATTGCTGGTCTGGAGGAAATTTCAGATGGTAAATTGTACATCGGGGATCGCGTTGTGAATGATGTGGCTCCAAAGGACCGCGATATCGCGATGGTATTCCAATCCTACGCCCTGTATCCGCACATGAGCGTGTACCAGAACATGGCGTTTGGTCTGAAACTGCGCAAAGTTAAGAAAGAAGAAATCGACAAGAAAGTACGCGAAGCTGCCAAAATCCTCGATATCGAGCACTTGCTGGAACGTAAACCTAAGGCGCTGTCCGGTGGTCAACGCCAACGTGTCGCTCTGGGCCGTGCGATCGTCCGCGATCCTCAAGTCTTCCTGATGGATGAGCCGCTCTCCAACTTGGATGCTAAACTTCGTGGTCAAATGCGTGCTGAAATCACTAAACTGGTTAAACGCCTTGAAACCACTTGTATCTATGTAACACATGACCAGATTGAAGCCATGACGATGGGTGATCGGATTGTAGTTATGAAGGATGGTATTATCCAACAAGCTGCATCCCCAGATGAACTGTACAACCGTCCAGTGAATCTGTTCGTTGCTGGTTTTATCGGCTCTCCTACGATGAACTTTATCACAGGTCAGCTGGTTGAAAAAGCAGGTGCATTGCATTTTACTGCGCCAGGTCTGGATCTGTTCGTACCAGAAGGTAAAGGACAGATTTTAAAAGCGAAGGGCTATATCGGCAAAGATGTGATCTTGGGTATCCGTCCTGAGGATATTCATGAAGAGCCTGTATTCTTGGAGGCTTCTCCGAATACGATCTTTACATCCACTGTGGATGTAACGGAAAATCTCGGTCATGAAATGCTGTTGTACCTGAGCGGTGCCGGAAATGATACGATTATTGCCCGTGTAGACGGACGTTCCAATACTCGTGATGGTGTCAAAGCAAAGTTGGCTGTTGATATGAACAAGGTTCATATTTTTGATAAGGAATCGGAATTGAGTATTCTGGTTGGCGAATAAAATTTGCCTCTGGAAGAGAGTCGTAGTTTTCCCCAAGCGGAGAACTGCGACTCTTTTTGTATATCGTATACGGCTACTAGCTTCGGCATTGCATTCATTGGAAAATTCCGATACGATGGGTACAATGGTACAGGTCTACATGCAGGCAAGGTTCGTTGGCAGGAGTCCTAGATGGGATCAACCCAGCTGTCGGAATAGAGTTAGCCTGGAACCATAGTGTTAAATCAAGTGGAGTGTGGATTGATGCAGTGCAGCATAGACTGGCGTTGGGCTGTTGGTTAATAGGGTAAAGCTACATAAATCAAATGACGTATAGAATCCGGTGTTGCAGATGAAGGGGAGAATACAATGGCTAAACAGGTAAAGGTATCCGAGCTTGTACAGCAGTTTCAAATGGAAGTTATTTCTGGTGAAAAAGGTCTGCGAAGACTGATCACAGTGGATGATTTGAATCGCCCAGGTCTGGAGATGGCCGGGTATTTTGAATATCATACACAGGAGCGGGTACAGCTTCTGGGAAGGTCTGAGTTGGCTTTTCTGGGGATGCTTCCTCCTGAGGAGCGACGGGATCGGATGGAGCGTCTGTGTACAGAGCTGACTCCATGTATCATCATCACACGTGGTCTGGAGGTACCGGCTGAGTTAGTGGAGGCGAGCGCAGAGCGAGATATTCCTGTACTGCGCACTAATATGGCGACGACGATTTTATCAAGCCGCATCACAGGCTTTCTCGAAAGAAAGCTGGCTCCTACGGCGACTATTCATGGTGTACTATGTGACGTGTATGGCGTGGGAATGCTTATCACAGGAAGTAGTGGAATTGGTAAAAGTGAAACGGCGCTGGAGCTGGTTAAGCGTGGACATCGCTTGGTAGCAGATGATGCGGTAGAAATTCGGCAAACGTCCGATTTTCAGCTGCATGGTACAGCACCTGAGCTGATCCGTCACCTGTTGGAAATTCGTGGCGTGGGCATTATTAATGTGATGACGCTGTTTGGTGCTGGTGCAGTTCGTAACAACAAACGGATTACATTGGTTGTCCGTCTGGAGGCATGGCAGCAGGACAAGCAGTATGACCGTCTTGGTCTTGATGAGGAAACGACACGCATTATTGATACAGATGTTCCACTGGTTACGATCCCAGTTCGTCCGGGCCGAAACTTGGCTGTTATTATCGAGGTGGCGGCGATGAACTATCGTTTGAAACAAATGGGCGTTAATGCAGCCCTGCAATTTACAAACAAGCTGACTGCTACGATTTCTGAAGATATGGAAGAGATGGATTAAGTTTGGTTTGTTCGTTTGCAAGGAAGAACGAGGAGTGAGAGAAACATATGTCAACGGCAACATTACTGCTGAATCCGATCGCTTTTTCAATCGGGGCAATCAAGGTCCACTGGTATGGGCTTATTTTGGGGCTGGCGGCGCTTGTGGGTTTATATCTCGCCATCCGTGAAGGAAAAAGATTCGGTATTCCGCAGGACTTTTTTATGGATATGCTGCTTCTGGGTGTTCCATCAGCTATTATTGGAGCGCGTATTTATTATGTAGCCTTCAAATGGGAAGACTACCGAGATAATCTATGGGATGTTTTTAAAATTTGGAATGGCGGTATTGCGATATACGGTGCCTTGATCGGGGCCATTATATGTGCGGTCATTTATTTCCGGTATAAAGGGTATAACTTCTGGCGTATCGCTGATATTTGTGCACCAGGCCTACTGATCGGTCAAGCGATTGGACGCTGGGGTAATTTTGTCAATCAGGAAGCCTACGGTGGACCGACGGAAGAGACTTTTTTGCGAAATCAACTGCATCTGCCGGACTTCATTGTGAATCAGATGAACGTTAACGGGGTGTTTCATCACCCTACATTTTTATATGAATCACTGTGGAGTATTGTAGGTGTGATTTTGCTGCTCGTCATTCGTCGTATGAAATTTGTACGTGCAGGCGAAATGTTTGCGTTTTACTTCATTTGGTACTCGATTGGTCGTTTTTTCATCGAGCGTGTACGGACGGACAGTTTGGCTTTTCAGGGACCGGATTGGCTCGCTTCCTTTGTAAATGCCCTGTGGTCTCCTATGGTATGGTTAGGGTTTGAACCAGGGCATCTGGACCCAAGTTACGGTAACGTACGGATATCACAATTGCTGCCTATTTTCATTGTGGTGGCTGCCGTGATTTTCATTTTGGTTCGTCGCCGGAAGGGCACATCTGTTGCTCGGTATAGCGATCCGATTATCTCTAGCAAAGCGGGGATTGATCAGGTACCTGACGTGACGCCAGAACAGGTATCCCGTCCAGGACAAGATGCGGTTCCTCCAACAGCTACGGCGGATAAGCTACCTAAGGAAGACACGGACGAGGACAAGAAGGAGCATCTATGATAAATACGATTTTGTTTGATTTAGACGGCACCATCATGGATACGAATGAGTTGATTATTAGCACATTTCTACACATTTTGAATCATCCGGATGCTGATCCGCTGACGCGGGAGCATATTATTCCTCATATGGGTGGAACGCTGGACGATCAACTCCGTACTTTTTCGGGATTAACGGATGTATCTGGGCTAGTTAAGGACTACCGTGCTTATAATCAGATTCATCATGATCAAATGGTGAAGCCATTTCCATATGTCATTGAGGTTATTCAGGAGTTGCGTGCGAGAGGAATTAAGCTAGGGGTTGTGACCACTAAAATACGACCATCCACGATACGTGTACTTAATCTGTTCAATCTGACTTCCTCTATGGATTATATTGTGACGGTGGACGATGTAGAGCATCCTAAGCCACACGCTGAGCCAGTCCTTAAGGCCTTAGCAGGCTTGAATGCTGAAGCAGAGCATACATTGATGGTCGGAGACAGTTCTTTTGATATTTTGTCAGCTCAGGCAGCAGGTGTGAAATCGGCTGGTGTAGCTTGGTCGCTCAAGGGCGAGGAAACTCTGCGCGGATATGGGCCTGACTACATGTTGTATGATATGCGGGATTTGCTGAAGCTGGAGCTTCAAGGTGTCAACGTATCGTGAGAAAGGTGAACCGCTATCCTGTAGAAGGTCCCAATGCGTTGTGGCAGATTTATCGGACGGTGAGCCGCTGGAAAGGCATTAAGAACTTTATTTTTATACAGATTGCCCGGTATTGTCCTGTGCTTTCTCTGAAAAACGTCATTTACCGCAGAATGCTGGGAATGAAGGTGGGGCAACATGCGGCCTTCGGCCTGATGGTGATGGTGGATGTTTTTTTTCCGGAGCATATTACGATAGGGGACAATTCGGTCATTGGATATAACACGACGATACTGGCTCACGAATACCTCATTGAGGAGTATCGTATCGGTAAAGTGGTGATTGGTGATCATGTGCTGATCGGCGCCAACACAACCATTCTGCCGGGTGTCACCATTGGTGACGGAGCTATCGTAGCGGCTGGAGCGGTCGTGCATAAAGACGTGCCCGCAGGTGCATTTGTGGGTGGCAATCCGTTGCGTGATTTAAGACGCTCTGGTGTGGATGAGTAGTAAATAGCACAATAAGGAAGGCCCCTTATGTATTAAGGGGTCTTTCTTGTGTTGTTTTTCTGTATAATAAGTGGGGTAATGCATGTTGATTATGTTTAAAAATTGATAAAAGACATATTTGCAAGGCGATATGGGAGCGTGTTGATTTGGTCAAAAAAGAACGTATACCAGAGCTTGATATTTACCGGGGAATATTAATTGCAGCCGTTGTTACCATTCATGCGACTTCAATGGCTTTAATTGATGCGCGTCATTCTCTATTGTTTTATCCTTTTCTATTTTTAAATATGTTTAGTAGCTTTGCGGTGCCAGTATTTATTTTTGTGAGCGGGTTTGTTTTATTTTACAATTATGTCGATAGGCCGCTTCGTGGTAAGAATATGCTAGTGTTTTTCCGAAAAAGACTGATGTTTATTGTGTTACCGTACGTTTTGTTTTCTCTTGTGTATTATTTGACCTTGGTAACACGCGGGCTAATGCCGCTCAGTGATCTTCCACTCGTGCTGTTAACGGGTAAGGCGTATACGCATTTGTATTATGTCATCATCATCATCCAATTTTATTTGGTCTTCCCGCTGTTGTTGTGGGGAGTGCAGCGCTTATGTCATTGTATATCGAGTCCACGGAGAGCAGCCTGTATCATTTTGGCAGTAGGGTTAGTCATTCAATGGGGGTTTGTATTGCTGAACAAATACGTTTGGCAAGAGGAAAGAGGAAGTCTTGCGATTACGTATATCAGTTATTTTGCCTTGGGCGCAGCTGTAGCGATTGGATATGAAGGGTTTAAAAGGTGGCTTTTTCCAGTGTCAGGTACAGTAATTAGACGTGGTCAGTTGATCAGTTGGTGGGGGTTGTGGGCGGCTTGGCTACTCGTGGGTATAGCTTATGTACAAATATGGTTTGTAGCATATCGCAAAGGCATCTATGCAGACTCACTGATCTATGAACTACTCCGTAATGCACATGCCCTCGTATCTGCATTAGTGTTGTTTCAGTGCTCGGTTTTATTATATCGTCATACTAATGATAGGCTGCGAATGTTAATCAGTTGGTTGGGGGCATGTTCTTTCGGTATTTATTTACTTCACCCGGCGTTACTGCGGGTGTATCGCAAGTTAGATTTGCATGGAACACCGATAGAATATATCTTCTCCGTTGCCGGTGGATGGTTGTTGGCGCTGTTTGGCTCATGGCTGATTGTGACGCTGTGTTTTCGATATGTTCCATTTGCATGGATCGGTTTGGGCACGGTTCCGAAGTTTCCTTTCCGGAGTAAAGATGAACAGGTGAATAGATAAATATTTTGATTTGGACTGTTAGCTTAAAGCTGGCAGTCTTTTTTTTGAGTATAGAATTTATAAATTTTCAGTAGAACTGAACAACTCAATATGCACAAAAAAATTAACGTAGGCGCGGTCTTGCTCCGTGAAAATACGTTGATAGATGTTTTTCATGTAGGATTCATGTATTTTGCATTGGATAAAATATAGAGAGGGGCAGCAGCTTGGCGAATCTGTAAAAAAGGGCTGCGCCGTTCGGTTGACGTTCACAAGTAGAGCATGATAATATATCGAATATACTTTAGTTTGTTAGCACTTTACCATGATAAAGATATTGTGAAATCATGAGGTGATAGAGATGTCTAAGCCAAAAGGATTCGAGATCCCTGTAGGGGTTCGAGATTATCTTCCGCGTGCAGTGTCGAAGCTGCGGGCCATTGAACTGAATGTACTCGAATGCATGGAGCGTTGGGGTTACCGCCAGATTATGACGCCTACGATGGAATACTACGATACGGTGGGAGTGGCTAGTTCTACTTCCGATCGGAAGCTGTTTAAATTACTCAATAACCGGGGCACCACGTTGGTGCTGCGATCGGATATGACCGCTCCAATTGCAAGGGTGGTATCTTCGTTGCTAAAGGAAGAGGAAGTACCTCTCCGACTTTCCTATCACGCAAATGTATTTCGGGCGATTGAGGAAGAGGCAGGAAGAGAAGCGGAGTTTTTTCAGACGGGTGTGGAACTGGTGGGTGATGATTCGCCTGAGGCTGATGCAGAAGTTGTAGCATTGGCAATTGCATCATTACAGGCAGCAGGGGTGACCTCTTTTAAAATTGCGATGGGGCATGTGGGATTCCTGAACGGCTTATTTGAGGAAATCATTCCAGGCCGCCAGGCTGAACAACAAGCGCTAAAGGAACTGTTGCTCAGTCGTGATGTAGTGGGCTACCGAACAGCGATCGAAGCTTTGTGCTTGGCTCCCGAACATCGGGATAAGTTGGAAGCTATTCTTCGGTTGCGCGGTGGAAAAGAAATTTGTGACCAGGCTACCCGTCTTAGTGTGGAGCAGCAGACGATTCAATCCATTGCACATTTGTGCGAGGTGTGGGAAGTGCTGGAGGCTTACGGCGTATCTGAGCATGTGTTAATCGACCTTACCATGATCGGGGATTTTTCATATTATACAGGAATGACTTTTGAGGGCTATGCGGCGGAGATTGGGTTCCCGGTATGCAACGGAGGCCGCTATGACAATCTGCTTCAGCAGTTTGGTCGATCCGTACCTGCAACAGGATTTGCATTGAAAACGAACCGGATCGTCGATGGTGTGGATGGTATTCAAATGGAGGCGAAGCTTCCTATACTTATCCGCTATGACGAACAGGGACGCCAAGAGGCGTTATCCGTAGCGGCACAGCTACGCGCAACAGGTCTTACTGTGGTGACAGGGCTCACGGACGGACCGGAAGATCGACGTCGTGAGCAGCAGGGCCTGTACGCAGAGGTATACAGCTATACAGCTGAAGGAAGACAGCCAGTACAAAGGAGGGAATTGCCGTGACGGAAACATTGAAGGTAGCCATGCCAAAGGGACGGATTTATAAGCAGGCTTCTGAGCTATTTCGCCGAGCGGGGGTTCCCATTCCGCTGGATGTGGACGAGACGCGCAAGCTGGTCATCCCACTGCCCGAACTGGGCATGGAATTTATTATGGCGAAGCCCGTTGATGTTCCTACGTATGTGGAGTACGGGGCGGCGGACATTGGCATTGTGGGCAAGGATGTTTTGCTGGAAGAAAACAAGGATGTGTATGAACTGCTGGATCTCGGGATTGCCCGTTGTCGGATGTCGGTGATTGCTTTACCAGATTGGCAGCCAGGTATTCGTCAGCGGGTCGCTACAAAATATCCGAACGTGGCTTCCCAGTATTTTCGGGAGCAAGGCCAGCAGGTGGAGGTTATTAAGCTGAATGGCTCCATTGAGCTGGCGCCGTTAATTGGTCTGGCAGACCGCATTGTTGATATGGTGGAAACGGGTCAGACCTTGCGGGAGAATGGATTGGTCGAGCAGATCAGCATACTGGATATTACCAGTCGTCTGATTGCCAATCGGGTCAGCTACCGGATGAAAAACAGCTCGATTCAGGCATTGTGTGATCGATTGCATCAGGTGATTCCAAATGCGGTGGCACCCCGGGAGTAAATGGACTAAAGGAATAAGCCAAGGGTTAAAGGGGCATTCTGCAAGCTGCAAGTAAGGGGGAATGGACAAATGAAGATCGTATCAGCCCGTGATTTCAGTCTCCAACGGGAGGTGGATTACGGCACACCTGAGCAAAATGAGGCTGTGCGTACCATTATTCAGTCGGTACGCCAAGAGGGGGATGAGGCTGTCCTGCGATATACGCAATCGTTTGATGGTGTATCGCTGATAGCAGAGCAACTTCGTGTGACGGAGGAAGAATTGAAGGCGGCATATGATAAGGTAGAGCCTTCATTTTTACAGGCGATTCGAGAGGCGGCGGATAATATCCGTGCTTTTCACGTGAAGCAAAAACGTAATTCGTGGATGGACTTACAGCCAGATGGTAGCTTGCTCGGTCAAATTATCCGACCGTTGAAACGTGTAGGCGTGTATGTTCCGGGCGGTAAAGCAGCCTATCCATCCTCAGTGCTGATGAATGTCATTCCCGCTCAGGTGGCTGGTGTACCGGAGATTGTTATGGTGACACCCCCGGCGACAGGCGGCAAAGCAGGGATAGATCCATATACACTGGTAGCTGCGGCAGAGGCTGGTGTAACGGAAATATATAGGGTTGGCGGAGCGCAGGCGATTGCCTCTCTCGCTTACGGAACACATAGCATTGAGCCAGTCGATAAAATTTGTGGTCCCGGCAACATTTATGTAGCGCTGGCGAAGCGCGAGGTATATGGCGCGGTGGATATCGACAGTATAGCGGGACCAAGTGAAATTGTCGTGTTGGCTGACGATACAGCAAATGCCTCTTATGTAGCAGCTGACCTGCTTTCACAGGCAGAACATGACGAAATGGCCTCAGCCATACTGGTTACGCCTTCGCAACGCTTGGCCGAAGAAGTATCAGCTGAAGTACAGCGCCAATTGGCAGAGCTACCGCGCAGAGATATTGCTGCTGCATCGGTGGAGGCATATGGGGCTATCATTGTCGTCGACACTTTGGAAGAGGGCATCCATATTGTAAACCGACTGGCGCCGGAACATTTGGAAATTATGACAGAGCAGCCGATGGAGCATGTGGGTCTGATTGAAAACGCGGGAGCTATTTTCCTGGGAGCATACAGCTCGGAGCCAGTAGGCGATTATTTTGCCGGACCTAACCACATTATCCCGACGAATGGAACGGCGCGGTTTTCTTCCCCAGTGGATATTGATGATTTTATCAAGAAGTCGAGTATGATCTATTACAGCAAGGAAGCACTGCTGCGCAATGGAGAGACGATTATGCAGCTTGCGCGCCATGAAGGACTGGAAGGACACGCACGGGCGATACAAGTTCGATTGGACAATGAAAAGAAGGCGGTGGATGGCGATGGGGAACGAAAATAACGTAACAGAACGTACAGGCAGCGTCAGCCGAAAGACGAACGAAACGGATATTCAGCTATCTTTTGCAGTAGACGGCACAGGGCAAGCTGAGATTGAAACGGATGTTCCGTTTCTGAATCACATGCTGGATTTATTCACCAAGCACGGACACTTTGACCTGAATGTACAGGCCAGAGGGGATGTTGATATCGACGATCATCATACCGTAGAGGATATTGGTATTTGTCTGGGGCAAACCTTGCTGGAAGCGTTGGGTGATAAAAAAGGAATCAAGCGCTATGCCAGCGTCTTTGTACCGATGGATGAGGCGCTCGCGCAGGTTGTCATTGATCTGAGTAACCGCCCTCACTTTGAGTATCGTGCGGAGTATCCGTCACAGCAGGTAGGGAGCTTTTCGACGGAGCTGGTGCATGAATTTCTGTGGAAATTTGCGTTGGAGGCTCGCATGACGCTACACGTCATCGTTCACTACGGGCAAAATACCCACCATATGATTGAAGCGGTGTTCAAAGCACTGGGACGTGCACTGGATGAAGCGACATCCATTGATCCGCGGGTGACGGGAGTGCCTTCAACGAAGGGAGTGCTGTAGCCCATGTCCATTGCCATTGTGGATTACGGCAGAGGCAATCTGCATAGTGTGAGCAAGGCCGTTGAACGTCTTGGCTATGAGGCTGTAGTAACAGGAGATGCCCAAGTGATTCGTTCCTCCAGCGGTGTGATTTTGCCGGGTGTAGGAGCATTCGGGGATGCTATGGAGCATTTGCGTTCCAGCGGACTGGATCGGGTGATTCAGGATGTTGCCAGCGCTGGACAACCACTGCTCGGTGTTTGTCTAGGAATGCAACTGTTGTTCACTCGTGGTGAAGAATACGGCAGTCACGAAGGGCTTAATATTTTACCAGGCGAGGTCGTTCGATTTGCTCCTGATCTGGGGGTTAAAGTGCCGCATATGGGCTGGAATCGTCTGTGTATGATTCAGCCGGACCACCCGTTGTTACAGGGCTTGGAGGAAGGACATGTGTATTTTGTACATTCCTATCATGCGAAGCCGGAGGTCGAAAGTGACCTGCTGGCGGTGACCGATTATGGTGGGCCCGTAACGGCTATCGTGGGCAGAGGCCATGTATATGGCATGCAGTTCCACCCAGAGAAAAGCGGGGAAATGGGGATGCAACTGCTTCGTCAGTTTTTAGAACTAGCGGAAGTAGAAAAGCGAGCGTAACGATTCGTGAGTATGCAGTTGGTGGTACGCCAACTTTGGTCGTTGATGGATGTAAAGGCATATAGATGTTGAATAGCTCACAAGGGGGTCATACTTTGTTCACGATATACCCGGCGATTGATATTCGCGATGGCAAATGTGTACGACTGGTACAAGGAGATTATAACCAGGAGACGATATACAACGAAAACCCGGTGGAGGTTGCCCAAGAATGGGAGCGTTTGGGCGGCTCTTACATTCATTTGGTTGATTTGGACGGTGCTAAAGCAGGTCAACCGGTGAACGATGAGCTCATTGGGCGCATTGCTTCTGCGGTGCAAGTGCCTGTACAAGTGGGTGGCGGCTTGCGTACACGTGAACATGTAGAGCGACTGTTGTCGCTGGGCGTGAGCCGTGTGATCTTGGGTACGGCAGCGATTGAGGACCGTGCTTTTACGGAAGCAGTATTGGGTACCTACGGTGATCGGATCGCCATTGGTCTGGATGCACGGAATGGCTATGTGGCCACGCGCGGATGGCTTGAAACCTCGGAGGTTCGAGCGGACGAATTGGCTGCTGAGTTGGCCTCCAAGGGAGCGGAAACCTTCATTTTTACAGACATTTCCCGCGACGGAATGATGCAAGGCCCGAATGTGGAGGCGATCGTAGCGCTTGCGAAAAGCAGTGGACGAACCGTGATCGCTTCCGGCGGTGTCAGCAAGATGGACGATCTAATCACGCTGAGCACCTATGCGAAAGAGGGTGTAGGCGGTGCTATTGTGGGTAAGGCATTGTATACGGGCAGCATTGATTTACAGGTCGCGGTACAAGCTGTAGCAAAGGCATAGGGGGAGTAGGCATGTTGGCTAAACGTATTATTCCCTGCTTGGATGTAAAGGATGGCAGGGTGGTTAAGGGCGTTAATTTTGTGAACTTACGCGATGCAGGCGATCCGGTGGAATTGGCGGCACTTTATGATCGAGAAGGGGCGGACGAAATCGTATTTCTGGATATTTCTGCTTCAGTTGAAGGGCGTGCCACCATGGAAGAAGTAGTTCGTCAGACAGCCGGGGAGATTGCCATTCCTTTCACCGTAGGTGGCGGGATATCTCATGTCGATGATATGAAACGCATTTTGCGTGCCGGAGCTGATAAAATTGGCGTAAATACGGCAGCTGTCCGTAACCCTCAGCTGATTGCGGAGGGTGCGCGCAGCTTTGGCTCACAATGTATCGTTGTTGCCATTGATGCCAAGTACAACGGGGCGTGGGGCGAGTGGGAAGTGTATACGCACGGAGGCCGCACGCCATCTGGTATCCGAGCCTTGGCTTGGGCCAAGGAAGCTGAACAGTTGGGAGCCGGTGAGATTCTGCTGACCAGCATGAATGCGGACGGAACCAAGGACGGCTTTGACCTGCCACTGACTTCCGCGGTATCGGATACCGTCGGGATTCCAGTTATCGCTTCTGGTGGAGCAGGCAAACAGGAGCATTTCTATGACGTGTTTACGGCGGGCAAAGCGGATGCTGGATTAGCAGCAACGATTTTTCACTATAAAGAAATAGGAATCCCTGAGCTAAAACGGGATTTGAAGCGCAGAGGAGTGGAGATACGATGAGCAACGAATTGAACCAACAGCTATCTCTGGAGCAGATACTGGATAATGTACGCTGGAATGAGGCAGGACTTGTCTCGGCGATTGTGCAGGATGATGCTACGCTTCAGGTGCTTACGCTGGCCTACATGAACCGCGAGTCGCTGAAACTATCTTTGGAGTCGGGAGAGACCTGGTTCTGGTCACGTTCCAGACAGGAGCTGTGGCACAAGGGGGCTACTTCGGGGAATACACAAAAAATCACCTCCATCCAGCTGGATTGTGACGGTGATGCCCTGTTGGTACGTGTCATTCCGAGCGGTCCTGCCTGTCATACAGGAGCAACGAGCTGTTTTTTTCGTAATATTTCCGCGCCAGGAACGGCTGTAGCACCTATTGCAGGAAATGCAGGAGACCACACGTTGGTAAATGATGTTTCCAGTGCTTCAGCAGACCGCTTTGAGGTACTTGCCCAGCTGGAGGCGATTATTAAGGAGCGCGAAGAGACACGTCCTGAAGGGGCCTACACGACTTATCTTTTTGATAAAGGTGTAGACAAAATCTTGAAAAAGGTTGGCGAAGAAGCATCCGAGACAATCATTGCCGCCAAAAATAAAGATAATGACGAACTGCGCCTGGAGGTCAGCGATTTGATTTATCACCTGCTGGTGCTGTTGCAGGAGCGCAAGCTACCGCTCGATGACGTGCTGGCTGAGCTGAATCGCCGTCATGAACGTCCTCGTCGTGATTAGTACGGTTTGTTGTAGTGTTGAAAGGGGGAGGGTCGCATGAAAATTGACTATCATACGCATCACGCCCGCTGCGGGCATGCCATAGGGAGTCTGGAAGAGTATGTACAGCAGGGAATTCGGCTAGGGCTGGATCAGCTCGGCTTGTCCGATCACATGCCACTACTGCATGTAAAACCGGCTGACTATTACCCGGAAATGGCAATGCCTATGGAGGAGCTGCCCCGATACGTGGAAGAATGTTTGGAACTGAAGGAACGTTTTAAAGGGCAAATTGATATTCGTGTTGGCTTGGAAGGCGACTACATCGAGGGCTGGGAACGAGAAATCGAAGACATCATCACCGCGTATCCCTGGGATTATGTGATTGGTTCCGTCCACTTTCTCGGTGAATGGGATGTCACGGACTTCCGTCAGGTACACCATTGGGAAGGCAAAAATGTGCTTGAGGTGTACCGCATGTATTATGATGCGATTTCCAAGGCAGTAGCTACCGGTTTGTATGACATCATGGGTCATTTGGATGTCATTAAGCGCTTCGGCTATCATCCGAGGCCGGAGGAAATGGAGGAGCTGCGTGAACTGGAGCGTGCCGCAATTTCAGCCGTTGCCCGTAGCGGTCGGGCGATGGAACTGAATGCATCAGGGCTTTCGAAGCCCTGTGCCGAGATGTTCCCGAGCCGCCGCATGCTGGAAGAAGCTTTTTCGCTAGGCATCCCGCTGACCGTAGGATCGGATGCTCATGATCCGGCGAAGCTGTCCGAGCACTTGGAGAAGGCACGCGCGCTTCTATATGAAGTCGGCTATCGCGAGCTTGCCGTATTTCAGCATCGCGAGCGCTCGCTGGTGCCGCTGACGCTTTAATTATTACGTTTATTGGGTCTATGTATCATTTCCAGTGGTTAGCCGAACGCTCCCTATTTATACAGGGAAAAAGCGCTCGGCTATTTAGCGTATTCTTATATACATATCTATAGGTATACAAGAGTGTATCCGATTTTTGGAATGAGGCAGGATCGACTGTCAAGTCGTTTTGAAGTTGTGGTATACTGAAGGGTATGAACATGCCAGTTACTTTTAAAGGAGGTGCCTTGGTTATTTATGAAAGGGAAACATCTGCGAGTATCGGAACCTAGCCCTAAAATTATTGCTTTGCGTTTCGACGCATCTTTCTTTTTTGAGAAAGCTGTGCGCTCGCTTGATCGCAATCATTATGACAAGGCATTGAAATATTTTCGCAAAGCCGTTGAATATGAACCGGATAATCCGGTGAATCATTGCAATATGGCGGGTATATTATCAGAGATGGGGGATTATGCAGGTTCGAATGAGATCCTGTCCTCTGTTCTGAGTGACGTAGACTCGTCGATGACAGAGTGTTATTTCTATATGGCGAATAATTACGCTAATATGGAGCAGTTTGAAGAAGCGGAGAAAGCATTGGTCACGTACCTGGAGGAGGACGAAGAAGGCCAGTTTCTTGATGAAGCGGAGGAAATGATGGAGCTGCTCTATTATGAGCTGGACCGTCCAACGAAGCTGAACCGCATTAAGGCCCGGCAGGGAGTAGTAGAGCATGATCAGGCTCGTGTCCTGCTGGAGGAGGGGAAATTTGCTCAGGCAGCCCAGTTGCTCAAGCAAATTTCAGAGGAACAACCGGATATGTTCGCTGCGCGGAATAATCTGGCGCTGGCGTATTACTACATGGGATTGTTCCAAAATGCTAAGGCTACCATTATTCAAGTGCTGGAAGATGAGCCGGGTAATTTACACGCATTGTGCAACTTGGCGATCTTTTATCAGCACGAGGGCGGCGGCCCGGAATTGGATCGTCTGGTGCAGACTTTGGCGGTTACTATACCGTTTCAGGAGGAGCAGGTATTCAAGCTGGCGACCACTATGGGGATTCTCGGACGCCATGAGGAGGCCTACAGACATTTCCGCAGGTTGCTTCATGGCGATGGAGAGAACAATGCAGATGCTTCTTTGTACCATTACACGGCGGTAGCTGCTAGCAATACCGGAAGATATGCGGAAGCTCGGCGGTTGTGGAGTCATTTGCAAAAACAGGATGCTTCCTCGGAAGTTCCGCGGTTTTTCCTGTCCCGACTGGAGGAACTCCAGCAGGAGGGTACACCGCTGCAAGTGCTCAGCTATCATTATCATCTCCCGTTTGAGGAGCAATTCCGCATGTGGGAGAAGTTTGGTGCTGACCAGGTGCCTGACAGTATGAAGAAGGACCCGCTAATCCGGTCATCCTTCTTCTGGGCCTTGCGCCACGGGGATCGGGCGACTCAGCTTCAGGTCATTCAGGCGTTAAGCTTGATCGGTGATGATGAGGTGCGTCAGGCACTGGAGTCCTTCGTAGAAGACCCGGACCAGGAGGATGAGCTGAAACGCCGTGCCTTGCAAGTATTGCAAGAACTGGAGGAGCAGGGTGAGCAGAAAATGTACCCGGAAACGGAACATTCTGATCAGTTGGAGGTTGAGAACGATCCGCATACAATTGAAGGTGGTGTATCTGCTTCCCCGGTCGATCCACAATGGCAGGCAGTGCTGGATAAGGTACTGACCGTCATGAGCAAGCCATCAGATCCGGCCATGCAGCACGATTTGAGATCGCTTTGGCTGGAGTATTTGGATCGGCTTGCCCCGGAAGTTCCGATGGTTCAGCATACTGAGGGATGGGCAGCGGCGCTGGAATATTTGACAGCTAAAATGCATCATCATTCAGTCACCTATCAGGAAGTAGCCGATCGTTATGGTATTTCCGTATCGACCGTAAGCCGCTATGCACGCCAGATTGACAGCGTGTGTGGTATCAAACAGAAGCTGAAGCAACCGCTCTCCACGTTTAAAAAGCAGGTTTGAGACCTGCTCCAAACATCACTTAAAGGAGGCAACAAACGTATGTATAAATCCATAATTATTGGTACAGGTCCTGCAGGCTACACAGCCGCTATTTATTTGGCACGCGCTAACATGAATCCGCTGATCATTGAAGGGATGCAGCCCGGTGGGCAGCTTACTACAACGACCGAAATTGAAAATTTCCCGGGTTTTGAGCAAGGTATCCTCGGGCCTGAACTGATGGATAATATGCGCAAGCAGGCTGAACGTTTTGGCGCTGAATTTACCTCCGGTTGGGTTGAGGAAGTGGATTTCAGCAAACGTCCTTTTAAAGTGAAGGTAGAGGGTAAAGGCATCATTGAGGCGGAGTCGGTCATTATTGCTACAGGTGCGTCCGCCAAATATCTAGGCATCCCGGGTGAGCAAGACAATGTAGGTCGCGGAGTCAGCACGTGCGCAACTTGCGATGGCTTCTTTTTCCGCGGGAAAAAGATTGTCGTGGTTGGCGGTGGCGATTCAGCCATGGAGGAAGCGAGCTTCTTGACCCGTTTTGCTTCCAGTGTAACCTTGGTCCATCGTCGCGATGAGTTGCGGGCGTCCAAAATTATGCAAGATCGCGCGCGTGAGAACGAAAAAGTACATTGGGCATTAAACCGGACTCCTCTGGAAGTTGTGACGGGAGAAGCTGGCTTAAAGGGTTTGAAGGTACACAATAATGAGACCAATCAGGATGAGCTGATTGAGGTCGATGGCGTATTCGTAGCCATCGGGCATACACCGAACACAGGTTTCCTGAACGGACAAATCCATACCGATGAACACGGCTATATTGTAGTGAAGCCAGGCACAACAGAAACGAATATCCCCGGAGTTTTTGCCTGTGGGGATGTACAGGATAACCGTTACCGTCAAGCTATTACGGCTGCGGGAACGGGATGTATGGCGGCTATGGACTGCGAGAAGTATCTCGAAGGCAGTGCTGTTCACGACTGGAGCGAAACACTGGATCAATAAAAGAGTGTCTATCGTACACAAAAAGGCTAACGGGAGAGCGAAGGAAGCCTCTGTTATGCCGTATCTTTTGTTCAGGAAGAGAAAGCCTGCTGCGTTTGCACAGGCTTTCTCCTTTTTATGGGTGCATGAGGTTAAAAGTTCCGCTAATCGTACACTTTTCAACAAGGAAGTGTCCTTGACCGTAACGGGGGCTTCAATTATAGTTGGAACGTAGGATTACTATTATGAAGTAGGAATTGTAAGCATATATTTCATACCAGGTTTTTAAGTAAACACAAAGGTGGCTTGGAACATGTCTGAAAGTATCTATGTAGGTGTCGATTTGGGCGGTACCGCGATTAAAGTCGGCATTTGTAATGAAAACGGACAGCTTTTGCACACATATGAGGGACCAACCGAAACCGATAAAGGTGTAGACGTTGTCATCGGTAATATCGAAAAATATGTGCGGCATATTGTTGAGCAATCTCCTTATGAGTGGGATCAACTAAAGGGTGTCGGTGCAGGCGTTGCAGGTTTTACGAATGTTCGTGATGGTATTATTGTCCTCGCTCCTAATATTGGCTTTCGTGACGTACCGATCCGTGCGCTCCTAGAGAACCGGATTGGCAAGCCTGTGAAAATAGACAACGATGCGAATGTTGCTGCGCTGGGTGAGGCTTGGGCTGGTGCAGGCAAAGGCATAGAAAACTGCGTATGCTATACCCTGGGAACAGGCGTAGGTGGCGGTATTATTATAAACGGTAAAATATACCAAGGTTCTTCGGGCATGGCCGGAGAAATTGGCCATATCAGTGTCGTACCTGATCTGGAGGCTATTCAGTGTGGATGCGGCAAAATGGGTTGCTTGGAAACTGTATCTTCCGCAACAGGCATCATTCGTATGGCCAAGGACGCTGTGGAACGTGGCGACAGGACCTCTCTGGCGCTGGAAGATCAAATTGCTGCCAAGGAAGTATTTGATGCTGCTAAAGCTGGAGATGAAGTCGCGCTGCGTATCGTGAACCGGGCTGCCTTTTATTTGGGGAAATCCATGGCAGCGGTTGCCGCTGTGCTTAATCCAGAGTTGTTTATTATAGGCGGCGGTGTTTCTAAAGCAGGCGACTTTTTATTTGAAGAGATGCGTCGCGTATACGCCAAGCTGGCACCTGAACCGCTTCAAAAAGGTGTATATATCGTACCAGCGGTGTTAGGCAATGACGCAGGTATCGTAGGGGCTGCAGGGTTGCTGCTACGCTCCTGATCCACAGGTTATTGATAATACGGGTACTGGTATAGAGCGAAGAAGCAAAAGGAGAGGGAAGTCCATATGACAGACAACCTAAAAAATGCTGCGCCGTGGGCAACGCTCATTATTATTACGGGGATGTCAGGCGCAGGGAAGACCATTGCGGTTCAGAGCCTGGAAGACTTGGGCTTCTTCTGCGTTGATAATTTGCCTCCTGTACTGATTCCCAAATTTGCCGAGTTGATTGAGCAGTCGAACGGTAAAATAGGCAAGGTGGCACTCGTAATTGATTTACGCGGACGAGAATTTTTCACTGCCTTGTCGGAATCTTTGAATTATATTAAAGATCATTTTACGATTCATTGTGAAATTTTATTCTTAAATGCGAATGATGGCGTTCTCGTACAGCGGTATAAGGAAAGCCGTAGACGTCATCCGTTGGCTCCAGACGGCATGCCTTTGGATGGGATTCGGTTGGAGCGCAAGATGTTGGAAGAACTAAAAAGCTCAGCTACACAGGTTATTGATACAAGTGTGATGAAGCCTGCAACCTTAAAGGCGAGGATTATTTCGCGATTTTCTCATCTGGAGAGCAGTATGCTTTCCGTGAACATTACTTCTTTTGGCTTCAAGTATGGTATTCCCATTGATGCCGATCTTATATTCGATGTGCGCTTCCTGCCTAATCCCCACTACGTGGACCAACTACGTCCCCACACGGGACAGGATAGCGATGTATATGATTATGTCATGAAATGGCCCGAGACTCAGGCATTCTTGACCAAGTTGCTGGATATGTTACACTTTTTGATTCCGCAATATCGCAAAGAAGGCAAAAGCCAGGTCATTATTGGCATTGGCTGTACTGGCGGTAAGCATCGTTCTGTTGCAATATCGGAGTATTTAGGAAAAATGCTGGGTGCCAGCGAGACAGAATCTGTTTCTGTTTCGCATCGGGATGCTGATCGGGACCGGCATTAATGAGGTGAAATCATGAAAGAGACCGGATCACAACGGGAGCGCCCACGTATTGTTGTTATGGGCGGCGGAACCGGCTTGTCCGTCATGCTGCGGGGCTTAAAGCAAAAGCCGCTAGATATTACGGCTATTGTTACAGTCGCTGACGATGGCGGAAGTTCCGGGATTTTGCGCAGTGAGCTGCAGATGCCCCCTCCAGGGGATATTCGCAATGTGCTGACTGCCTTGGCTGACGTGGAACCAGTGATGTCAGATATGCTGAAATACCGTTTCGGTGCGGGATCAGGATTGTCAGGCCATAGCCTGGGTAATCTGATTTTAGCAGCGATGACCGATATATCGGGAGACTTTGTAACGGCGGTGCGTGAGCTTAGCCGTGTATTTGCTGTCCGGGGACGTGTGCTACCGGCAGCCGAGGAAGGCGTTGTGTTAAGCGCTGAGATGGAGGATGGCACGGTGATTACCGGGGAGTCCAAGATCCCGGAAGCGGGCGGACGAATCAAACGCGTCTTTCTTGAACCGACTCACGTGGAGCCGTTGCCTGAGGCTGTAGAGGCCATTAATGAAGCCGATGCGATTTTGATTGGCCCCGGCAGTCTATATACCAGCATATTACCAAATTTGCTTGTACCTAAACTCGCTGAAGCTGTAGTAAAATCAGACGCTATCAAAATATTTGTCTGTAACGTTATGACCCAGCCTGGGGAAACCGATGGTTATACGGTAGGAGATCACCTGCAAGCTATTTTTGAGCATGTAGGGCATCATCTCTTCGACTATGTCATTGTAAATAACGGAGAAATTCCACCCCAAGTACAGGAAATGTATGCCGAGCAGGGAGCCAAGCCAGTTCAAGTAGACATGGGTGAACTGACCGACCGGGGATATAAAGTGGTGGCAGATACATTAGTTCTGTTCCGCACGTATTTACGGCATGATGCCGACAAATTGAGCCAGCATATTTACCAATTGGTACAAAACTGGATATTAAGAAGGAGGTGAGTCCCTTGTCCTTTGCGGCACAAACGAAAAAAGAGCTTACGATGATTGAAAGCCAGTCCTGCTGTGAGAAAGCGGAACTATCTGCACTTATACGTATGCTCGGATCCGTACAACTGTCGAATAAAAGGGTGATATTGGACGTGTCCACAGAAAATGCCGCGATTGCAAGGCGGATTTACTCCTTGATCAAGAAGCATTTTCAACTTCATATCGAACTGCTTGTACGGAAAAAAATGCGCTTGAAAAAAAATAATGTGTACATTGTCCGTATTCCCAATGGTGTGCAGCAACTGCTAAAGAATCTTTATATCGTCACAGAAGGTTTCTTATTCACTGACGGGATTAATCGGGATATCGTTCGGAAAAACTGTTGTAAGAGGGCTTATTTGCGGGGCGCCTTTATGGCAGGTGGCTCTGTCAACAATCCTGAAGGATCGTCTTACCACCTTGAAATTTCTTCGATGTATGAGGAGCATTGTCAGGCACTCGTTGATCTTGCGAATGAATTTCATCTAAATGCTCGCTGTATTGAGCGAAAAAAAGGTTTTATTCTCTACATCAAGGAAGGCGAGAAGATCATTGAGCTGCTTAGCATCATTGGGGCGCATCAAGCCTTGTTCAAATTTGAAGATGTACGCATTATGCGTGATATGCGCAATTCTGTAAATCGCATTGTCAATTGTGAAACGGCTAATTTGAACAAGACGATCGGAGCTGCTGTCCGGCAAATTGAGAATATTAAGTTGCTGGAGAGGGAAGTTGGTTTGGAGACCTTGCCGGATAAACTGCGAGAAGTGGCAGAAATTCGGCTCGCTCATCCCGATTTGAATTTGAAAGAAGTCGGGGAAATGCTCAAAGGGGTCGTGAGTAAATCGGGTGTAAATCATCGGCTTCGCAAAATTGATGAGATGGCTGACAAAATTAGGGGCGAAAATGGCCTGATTCCGTAAAAAGAGTGTCCATGGGGCTTTTAGCCCCGGTTTTTTTAGTTTTTTTTCTAGTGTCTGTCCCGGGTTAATGTTATAATGTGATAAATAAAATGGAGTAAGTAGTGTCCAGATTTATTTGATGAGGGGGTAAGCTGACATGTCAAAACATCCGGTAGTCGTACGCTTGAAAACAGGACTGCACGCCAGACCTGCTGCGTTGTTCGTACAGGAAGCGAATAAATATTCATCTGAGATTTTTGTGGAAAAAGAAGACAAAAAAGTTAATGCCAAGAGTATCATGGGTATTATGAGTCTTGCGATCAGTACAGGTACTGAAATCAATATTAGTGCTGAAGGTGCGGACGCCGAACAGGCTGTAAACGCTTTAGTAAGTCTGGTTAGTAAGGTAGAGCTGGAAAATCAATAAACAAAGATTTGCTTTGTAATATGGTGTATGCTCTTAGTGAAAAGCCCCTTTGGGGCTTTTTTTGTATCCAGAAAAAAGTCTTCGAACGCTCCTCCGTTAACTGTTCTATGTGTGGATTTGTTGAATATAGAGACTGTATTAAGTTCAAGTTATAAATAATTAAAATTTCCATGGTCATGCTCTGTTTCGGAAATATGTATGCTTGGCTGCAACCTTTTTCCGTCATTTCCGTCTGGAAGGTACAAACATTTACAAGAAAGAGGTTGAATTCAATGAGACTTTGGACAAAAACAGTAGCCACGGCAGTTCTCGCAGGAGCATTAATGGCAGGGGGAGTAGCAGGAGGATTATGGACAGGGGCAGATCGTGCTTATGCTGCGTCAACAGCTTCGACGGTAAACGGTGTAATTAATGTGACTGGAAGCGGGGAAGTATTGGCGAAGCCCGATATTGCTTATCTCTCTATCGGTGTACAATCGGAAGGGAATACGGCAGCGGCTGCTCAAAAAGCCAATGCTACAAAATTGAACAAGGTTACACAACTGCTGAAAGAAAAGTGGAGCATCAGCGCAGATGACATTCAGACCAGCCAGTTTTATGTACAGCCTAACTACACCTATAACGAAAAAGAAGGGCAGAAGCTCAAAGGCTACACTGCCAACCATACACTTTCCGTCAAATACCGCGATTTGGATAAAATTGGTCAGTTATTGGATGAGGCGACCAAGTCTGGAGCCAATAACGTAGATAATGTACGTTTTTCCGTGGAAGATCCTTCGACTTATGAAGAGGAAGCCATTACTAAGGCATTGGGAAGCGCACAATCTAAAGCCAGTGCTGTAGCTAAAGCAGCCAAACGCGGGTTAGGTGCCCTTGTGAGTGTGACGGTAGATGGCGGAGAAGCACAAGTCTTTACACAACGTGAAAATGCCATGTCAAAATCGCTCTTGGACGTAGCAGGTGGCGGGACAGAGATCCAATCGGGACAAGTAACAGTGAAAGTTCAGGTGTCGGCTCAGTACGAAATGAACTAATACAGATCATCAAACGAAGCCACAAGCGGCCTGCATCATGCGTAGGCTGGCTTGCTGGCTCTTTTTGTATATCGAAACCTTTTTGTAATGAGTCTGTCATAGCTAAGGGTTATTAGGTGTACATATTGAAATCGGAGAGTGTACAGATTGTAAACTACATACAATAGGGTATAGATATAATAAGAAAAGTAATTATCACACATACACAATACAGATCAATAACAGGAGGAATACTTAATATGAGTAAGCATGCGAAAAAATGGGGTTCAGCACTGCTGGCAGCTGGGATTTTAGCAGGAGTCGCAGCTGTTCCCGTTTCCTATATCCAGGCAGCATCGACCAAACAAGCGACAACACAGCAACCAGGAATCACCATCCAATGGAATGGTAAAACGTTGCCCGCTAAAGGTGTTCAAGTGAACGGGAGTACAATGATTCCGGTGGCCGCACTGCGTGACAGCCTGGGGATTCCAGTAAGCTATGATGCGAAAACAACGACATATACCGTAGGTAGCGGGTACAATAAACTTTACATTATGGCTTCTTCCTCGGATGCCTACGTCAACGTCAATGGAATCAATACACGTAGCATGGATGCCAAACAGATCGCTGGGAAGCTATACATTCCTATGAGTCTGCTGAAAGACTATCTAGGCATAGATGCTCAATGGAATGCTGCTCAGAAAACAGTAACGCTGAGTAAAAGCCAGCTAAATCCGATCACCATTGCGTCTCAAACACTTCCGGCTTCGAGTAATGCGAAGGTGTCCTACAAGATTAAGTACCCGCAAATCAGCGGCAGTCAGCTGAATCCTGAGGCTCAACAGGCCATTAACAATGTGCTTAAAAAGCATGCAGAGGGTATATTGGCAGCAGGTAAAAAGATGATGGCTGAGGGAGAGGCTACAACAGAAAGACCGTATGAGTTTGGAAACGATTTTGCGATTGCCTATAACAAAGATGGTATTCTGAGTGTGATTATGCAGGACTACTCGTATACGGGTGGCGCACATGGCATGACGGCACGTAAAGGATATACGTTCTCGCTCGCTGATGGTAAACTGCTGCAATTGTCTGACGTTTTGAAGGCAAATCCGAACTATAAAAAGTTCCTCAATGCTGATTTGAAGAAAAAAATCGATGCGCTTCAGGCTGGCGAAGGATTCGGCAAATTTAAAGAGCTGGCGGCAGATCAGAATTTTTATGTGACGAGCAGTGGAGTAACAATCGTGTTTGATTTGTATGATTATGCGCCATACGCGTATGGAATTCCGGAGTTTACCTACTCGTTCGGTCAATTGCTGCCTCAAGGCGGAAAGCCTTTTGCGGGACAGAATGAATAGTAGAAATAAACAAGTTCAATTGTCTATAACCTAAAAAAACAATAAAGCAAAAAAGCTGCCTACCGGATAAGAACATCCGGAGCAGCTTTTTCATTTACCAGTTAACGAGAGGTGAATTTCTTCCCTTATACACCTTCTGGAGAGGAGCTAGTTAGCACTTTATCAATAATACCGTATTCCTTGGCATCATCAGCAGACATGAAGTAGTCACGGTCTGTATCTTTTTCAATGCGCTCCAGTGGTTGGCCTGTGCGATCTGCGAGAATGCGGTTCAGTTTATCACGCATTTTCAGAATGCGGCGTGCGCGGATTTCAATATCCGTTGCCTGGCCTTGTGCACCACCCAGTGGTTGGTGAATCATAATTTCACTGTTTGGCAAAGCGAAACGTTTACCTTTGGCGCCTGCATTCAGCAAGAACGCGCCCATGGAAGCCGCCATACCTACGCAAATCGTAGATACGTCAGGTTTAATATACTGCATCGTATCGAAAATGGCCATACCAGCTGTAATGGAACCGCCAGGACTGTTAATATACAAGTGAATATCTTTTTCAGGATCTTCGGCAGCCAAAAACAGCATTTGCGCAATAATAGAGTTGGCTACAACGTCATTGACGTCCGAGCCTAACAAAATAATGCGATCCTTCAACAGTCTGGAATAAATGTCATAGGCGCGTTCGCCGCGGTTACTTTGTTCTACTACCATAGGAACATAGCTCACGTCAAAAAACCTCCCTTAAATATCGTTAGTGGATTTGGTGGACATGCCGATTACACGTCCCTTATTTATAAACTGTTACCGTATTAACCACATGATAAACAATTTCAAACAAAAAGTCAAAGAAAGTCAAACTAATGATTAAAAAAAAGAGCCCTCAGCGCTCTTATTGGTTAAAACATTATGTAGAAGCATTTATGCGTTCATTTAAAATGGCGCGCCCGCGAGGAATCGAACCTCGATCTCAGGCTCCGGAGGCCTACGTCATATCCGTTGGACCACGGGCGCATAGTTCAATCAATGCAAACAACTAACTAATTAAACAGCTAATTGGAAACAAAGATGATTATATGATATACAGCAGTGAATTGCAAGCTTTTATTAAATGCGCATATTCAGGCAAATGGTTGAGAAATATAGGTTCAGATAGACTTGCATGTGGAGCAAATATTGGTTAAGATATACGTGGGACTTAAAAAGTTATCCCGGGACGTTTTAAGACCAGTTAGAGATAAAGCATTAGAGACAGAACTTAGAAGTGTGCGGGAGTGGAAAGCATGCGAAAGATATTAGAAATACAGAAGCAGCTTCTGCCCGACCTCATGGATGTTTTGAAAAAAAGGTACACGATCCTGCATCAGATTATGCTGTCCGATGTTGTTGGACGCAGAACACTGGCAGCTTCACTGAACATGACTGAGCGCGTGTTGCGCGCCGAAACCGATCTTCTTAAAGCTCAAGGGCTAATTGAGATTGAGAGTGTGGGCATGAAGGTGAGCAAAGCAGGACTGGATCTGCTGGAACAGCTGGAGCCGATTGCGAACAACTTGTTCGGCCTGTCCCAATTGGAGGACCAGATTCGTCAAGCCTATGGTTTGAGGAAGGTGGTTGTCGTTCCAGGGGATTCGGATGCTTCTCCGTTAACAAAGCAGGAGCTGGGGCGCGCTGGAGCAAAAGCGTTGCTGAGTGTTATGGACGACGAGGATGTGGTCGCTGTAACAGGTGGCACGACGATTGCCGACGTGGCGGAACAACTGGCACTACCTTCTAATGGCCCACTTAAGGGTGGGTGGTTTGTACCGGCACGCGGGGGTTTGGGAGAAAGCATGGAAATGCAGGCCAACACAATTGCTTCCACAATGGCTCGCAAGGTAGGCGCTCAATACCGTCTGCTCCATGTACCGGATTTGCTCAGCAATCATGCTTACAACTCCTTGCTTGAAGATACGAACATTCAGGATATATTGAACCTGATTCGCGAGAGTCGTATCATCATTCACGGGATAGGCAACGCCATAGCGATGGCACATAGACGTAAACTTGATCCCGAAACCTTTGCTCAGATCAGCAGTGAGGGGGCCGTTGCCGAATCGTTTGGTTATTACTTTAACGAAGATGGCGTCGTTGTTCACAGAATGCTGACGCTTGGACTTCGATTAGAGGACATCAGGCGTACCGATACGGTTCTAGGCGTAGCTGGAGGCAAGAGCAAGGCGGCCGCTATTCATGCGGTACTGCGTTTCGGGCAAGAAGACATTCTAGTCACCGACGAAGGCGCTGCTGTCGAGATTGTAAGTCATTACTTAAATGGTTAAGATGGATTTATGAATGGTGTTGTCTTGACGGGCTTTCGGGTCTGTCTTGAATATATAAAACTAAACTAAACGAACTTTGGGAGGAACTCACTCATGACAGTTAAAGTTGGTATTAACGGTTTCGGACGTATTGGACGCCTTGCTTTCCGCCGGATTCAAAACGTGGAAGGTATTGAAGTAGTAGCAATCAATGACTTGACAGATTCCAAAATGTTGGCACATTTGTTGAAATATGATACAACACAAGGTAATTTCCAAGGACAAGTAGAAGTACATGACGGCTTCTTCAAAGTAAATGGTAAAGAAGTTAAAGTTTTGGCTAACCGCAACCCTGAAGAACTGCCTTGGGGAGACCTGGGTGTAGACATCGTTCTGGAATGCACAGGTTTCTTCACAACAAAAGAAGCTGCTGAGAAACATTTGAAAGGCGGCGCTAAAAAAGTTGTTATCTCCGCTCCAGCTACTGGCGACATGAAAACTGTCGTTTACAACGTAAACCATGAAATTCTGGACGGTACTGAAACTGTAATCTCCGGTGCTTCTTGCACAACTAACTGCCTGGCTCCTATGGCTAAAACACTGCAAGATAAATTTGGTATCGTTGAAGGTTTGATGACTACAATTCATGCTTACACTGGCGACCAAAACACTTTGGATGCTCCACATGCTAAAGGTGACTTCCGTCGTGCTCGTGCAGCAGCTGAAAACATCATTCCTAACACAACTGGTGCTGCTAAAGCAATCGGTTTGGTTATCCCTGAGTTGAAAGGTAAACTGGATGGCGCGGCTCAACGTGTTCCAGTACCTACAGGTTCCCTGACTGAGCTGGTAACAGTTCTGGAGAAAAACGTAACTGCTGAAGAAATCAACGCAGCGATGAAAGAAGCTTCCGATCCTGAAACTTATGGATACACTGAAGATCAAATCGTTTCTTCTGACATCAAAGGTCTCACTTTCGGTTCTTTGTTTGATGCAACTCAAACTAAAGTTCTGACTGTTGGCGACAAACAACTGGTGAAAACTGTAGCTTGGTATGACAATGAAATGTCCTACACTGCACAATTGATCCGCACGTTGGAATACTTCGCTAAACTGGCTAAATAAGAACAGTCTTATTGAGCAACATCATAGAGCGGAAACAGGTTATTGTTTCCGCTCTTTATATATCAAATGTGCCTTAAATTCCTGATTCGTAAAATTATAAGGGTGCGGAGGAATATGGAGATGAACAAAAAGAGCGTACGTGATATAGAACTGAATGGAAAACGGGTGTTTGTTCGTGTAGATTTTAACGTTCCGGTTGAGGACGGTAAAATTACGGATGACAAGCGTATTCGTGAAACCTTGCCAACCATTAACTACCTGATTGAAAAAGGTGCAAAAGTTATTTTGGCAAGTCACTTTGGACGTCCAAAAGGTCAGGTTGTTGAATCCATGCGTCTAACTCCTGTTGGCGTACGTTTGTCTGAGTTGCTGAAAAAGCCAGTAGTTAAAGTGGACGAATCGGTAGGCGAAGCTGTTAAAGCAAAAGTGGCTGAACTGCAAAACGGCGACGTGCTGTTGCTTGAAAATGTACGTTTCTATGCAGGAGAAGAAAAGAATGATCCTGAATTGGCGAAGCAATTTGCTGAATTGGCCGACGTTTTCGTGAATGACGCATTTGGTGCAGCACACCGTGCTCATGCTTCCACAGAAGGTATCGCGCATCTTCTTCCGGCTGTTTCTGGCTTGCTGATGGAAAGAGAATTGTCTGTTATTGGTAAAGCTTTGTCGAATCCAGACCGTCCTTTTACAGCCATTATTGGCGGTTCCAAAGTAAAAGACAAAATCGACGTGATCGACAACCTGCTGAACATTGCAGATAACGTAATCATTGGCGGCGGTTTGGCTTATACATTTTTTAAAGCTCAAGGTCATGAAGTGGGTCAATCTTTGCTGGATGAATCCAAACTGGACGTAGCTCTTGGATTTATTGAAAAAGCGAAGAAGCTCGGCAAAAAATTCTACCTTCCGGTGGATATTGTCATTTCTGACGATTTCAGCGCTACGGCGAATACTAACATTGTGGACATCGATGGTATTCCTGCAGATTGGGAAGGCGTGGATATCGGACCGAAAACACGTAAAATCTATGCAGATGTGATCAAAAACTCCAAACTGGTTGTATGGAACGGACCAATGGGCGTATTTGAAATCGAGCCTTTCGCTGGTGGTACTCGTGAAGTAGCGGAAGCTTGCGCAACTACTGAAGCATACACCATCATTGGTGGCGGTGATTCTGCGGCTGCGGCTGAAAAATTCCACTTGGCTGATAAAATGGATCATATCTCCACTGGTGGCGGCGCATCACTGGAATTTATGGAAGGCAAAGCACTTCCGGGTGTTGTTGCACTGAACGATAAATAATCAAACGCACTATGCGTGAATAAAGCTTTAGGGCACCTAATAGTTAGGAGTTGAAACCATTGAGAACACCGATTATCGCGGGTAACTGGAAGATGTTTAAAACCGTACCAGAAGCTAAAACTTTCATCGAAGAGATCAAAGGCAAAGCAGAGGTTGCAGGAGTGGAAAGCGTGATTTGCGCACCATTTACGAATCTTCCTGCTCTGGTTGAAGCAGTAAAAGGTACGTCTATTAAAATTGGCGCACAAAACCTGCACTTTGCAGAAGATGGTGCATTTACAGGTGAAATTAGCGGTGGGATGCTGAAAGATCTGGGCGTAGATTACGTTGTGATCGGACACTCCGAGCGTCGTGAATATTTTAATGAAACAGACGAAACGGTGAACAAAAAGGTTCATGCGGCATTCCGTCATGGCCTGACTCCAATCGTGTGTGTAGGCGAAAAGCTGGAAGATCGTGAAGCTGGACAAACCAAAGAGGTTGTAAAAGTGCAAACTGTAGCAGCTTTTGCTGGTTTGGCTAAGGATCAGGCTGCACAAGTAGTTGTTGCTTATGAGCCGATCTGGGCCATCGGAACAGGCAAATCCTCCACTTCGCAGGACGCGAATGAAGTGATTTCCTATATCCGCAGTCTGATTAAAGAGCTGTATGATGAAAATACAGCAAATGCTGTACGTATTCAGTATGGTGGCAGTGTAAAACCTGAAAATGTTACTGAGTACCTGGGTCAAAGCGATATCGACGGCGCGCTCGTGGGCGGTGCCAGTCTTCAACCGGCGTCGTACATCGCGCTTGTTGAGGGGGCGAAGTAAGATGACAGCACCAAAACCGGTAGCTTTAATTATTATGGACGGGTTCGGATTGCGTGACACCGTAGAAGGTAATGCGGTTGCGCAGGCCAATAAACCGAATTACGACCGGTATTTACAACAGTATCCTCATACAACGCTGACGGCTTCTGGCGAAGCAGTGGGTCTGCCTGAAGGACAAATGGGTAACTCCGAAGTAGGTCACTTGAACATCGGCGCAGGCCGGATTGTATATCAAGACTTGACTCGTATTTCGAAGTCCATCCGTGAAGGTGAATTCTACGACAATGAAACACTGGTTAAAGCAGTGCAACATGCCAAGAAGAACAACACGAAACTTCACCTGTACGGACTTCTGTCCGACGGCGGCGTGCATAGCCATATCAGCCATCTGTTCGCTATGCTGGACTTGGCGAAAAAAGAAGGCTTAACAGAAGTGTACATTCATGCTTTCATGGATGGACGCGACGTTATGCCTGATAGCGGCGTAGGCTTCATGCAGCAGCTGATCGCTAAAATTCAAGAAGTGGGCGTAGGTAAAATTGCGACTGTACAAGGACGCTATTATGCTATGGACCGCGACAAACGTTGGGAACGTGTAGAGAAATCCTACCGTGCCATCGTGTACGGAGAAGGTCCTCAATACACAGATCCAATGGAAGCATTGAAAGAATCGTATGAAAAATCAGTGTTCGACGAATTTGTGGAGCCAACGGTTATTGTGAAGGCTGACGGAAGTCCTGTAGGGCTGGTCGAAAGCAATGACTCTGTTATCTTCCTCAATTTCCGTCCTGACCGTGCGATTCAACTGTCTCAGGTATTTACAAACGCGGACTTCCGTGGTTTTGACCGTGGCCCGAAATGGCCTAAAGATTTGCACTTTGTTTGCCTGACGTTGTTCAGCGAAACGGTTGAAGGCTTTGTAGCTTACGAACCGAAAAACCTGGATAACACGTTTGGTGAAGTGTTGGTTCAAAACAACAAAAAGCAATTGCGTATTGCTGAGACTGAAAAATATCCGCACGTTACTTTCTTTTTCAGTGGCGGACGTGATGTGGAGCTTCCTGGCGAAACTCGTATTTTGATCAACTCGCCTAAAGTGGCTACATATGACTTACAGCCGGAAATGAGTGCGTATGAAGTAGCGGATGCTGCTGTTAAGGAAATCGAAGCCGACAAGCATGATGCGATTATCCTGAACTTTGCCAATCCGGATATGGTTGGACACTCCGGTATGCTGGAGCCAACGATTAAGGCGGTAGAGACGACGGATGAATGTGTTGGACGTGTTGTAGATGCGGTTAAAGCCAAAGGCGGCGTGGTTATTATCATTGCTGACCATGGTAACGCGGATATGGAAATTGATGAGCAGGGACGTCCGTTCACAGCTCACACAACTAATCCGGTTCCGTTCATTTTGACTGACGAAAATATCGTTTTGCGTGAGCATGGAATACTTGCTGACGTAGCTCCAACGCTTCTGGATTTGATGCAACTTCCGCAACCTGCGGAAATGACAGGAAAATCTATGATTGCATCCCGCAAGTAAGCTTGATTTAATAAGTATAGGCTTGACCAACAAATCATGATTCACAAAGGAGATTAAGTACAAATGACTATTATTTCTGACGTGTACGCTCGCGAAGTCCTCGACTCCCGTGGTAACCCTACGGTTGAAGTTGAAGTTTATCTGGAATCCGGTGCTATCGGTAGTGCTATCGTTCCTTCCGGTGCCTCCACAGGCGCTCACGAAGCTGTAGAGCTTCGTGATAACGACAAATCCCGTTACCTGGGTAAAGGCGTTCTGCAAGCTGTTAAAAACGTGAACGAAATTATTGCTCCTGAAGTAATCGGCTTGGATGCTGTGAACCAAGTAGAAATCGACACGCTGATGATCAAATTGGATGGTACACATAACAAAGGTAAATTGGGTGCAAACGCAATTCTGGCAGTATCCATGGCTGTAGCTCGCGCTGCTGCTGAAGCTCTGGGCTTGCCACTGTACACTTACCTGGGCGGATTCAATGCTAAACAATTGCCAGTACCAATGATGAACATCGTTAACGGTGGCGCTCATGCCGACAATAACGTTGACGTACAAGAGTTCATGGTTCTGCCTGTAGGCGCTCCTACATTTAAAGAAGCTCTGCGTGTAGGCGCAGAAATCTTCCACAACCTGAAATCTGTACTGAACTCCAAAGGTTTGAACACAGCTGTTGGTGATGAGGGTGGTTTTGCTCCTAACTTCAAATCTAACGAAGAAGCTCTGTCCACTATTATCGAAGCGATCGAAAAAGCTGGTTACAAACCAGGTGTTGACGTATTCCTCGGTATGGACGTTGCCTCCACTGAGTTCTTCAAAGATGGAAAATACACTTTGGAAGGCGAAGGAAAATCCTTCACTTCTGCTGAGTTCGTTGACCTGCTTGCTTCTTGGGTTGATAAATACCCAATCATCACTATTGAAGATGGTTGCTCCGAAGATGACTGGGAAGGTTGGAAATTGCTCACTGAAAAATTGGGCAACAAAATCCAACTGGTTGGTGACGACCTGTTCGTAACAAACACAGAGCGTCTGGCTAAAGGTATCGATGAAAACATCGGTAACTCCATCCTGATCAAAGTAAACCAAATCGGTACGCTGACTGAAACATTTGATGCTATCGAATTGGCTAAACGTGCAGGATACACAGCTGTTATCTCTCACCGTTCCGGTGAATCCGAAGACAGCACAATCGCTGATATCGCTGTTGCAACAAATGCAGGCCAAATTAAAACAGGTGCTCCTTCCCGTACTGACCGTATTGCGAAGTACAACCAATTGCTCCGCATTGAGGATCAACTGGGTGAACTGGCTCAATACCACGGCCTGAAATCTTTCTACAACCTGAAAAAATAATATTGCGCAAAAATGCTGATGGCGTCTCTTGACTCATGGTTTATGATCATGAAGTCTGAACGCTCAAAGCTTTTTCGCATGAATAAAACAGGCCTACTCGCCACCGCGAGCAGGTCTGTTTTTTGTTATTATGGATGTGTATGAGAATTTATAACTTTGCAAAGGCTTAATGGCTGAGTGACTTGCTATAGCTGTTGTTATCTACTGGAAGCTGTGGTAGAATAAAAATAGTGTTTTGCGTTAATTTCCGGCTATTTATAACATGATATGTACATGTTTTCATAAAAGAGGCTGTGTTGTTTTGCAAAACAGATGTATAAGCTCAGGAGGTGGGATTTTTCATGGAAATCTTTTTGAAAGTGCTGCTCGTTGTGTTCTCGATTGCTGTTATTGCGGTTGTTTTACTGCAAAAGGGGAAAAGCGCAGGTTTGTCCGGTGCCATCTCTGGCGGTGCTGAGCATCTGTTCGGCAAGACAAAAGCTCGCGGTATGGATTTGATTTTACAACGCGCAACTGCTGTTTTGGGTGCGGGTTTCATGATCGTTTCTGTTTTAGTTGCATTTTTTGCAAAATAAGATAAATATGTACCTTAAGCCTTCGTTTCGCGGGAAACGGGGGCTTTTTTTAGATTTTGGACAGGCAGGGATGCCGTCGATTAAATTCGTGTATACTAGGGTATGAGTATATTAAGAGCCTTGTATCAGGAACAAGGAACAAGGACATGCGGATTTATTACTGAAAATTAAAGGTCACCCGAGGTGGACAATATTATGATAACAGAGCAACAACTACTCGATTTTATGCGCGAGACCGCATACAAACCCATGACTTACCAGGAGCTGGAGCAGCACTTTGATATTAAGGATGCGGAAGATTTTCGTGAATTTCTTAAGCTTTTGAATGCTTTGGAGGAAGAGGGGAAAATTCTGCTGACCCGCACAAACCGTTATGGTGTGCCGGAACGAATGGATTTGCAGCGTGGGCGTTTGCAGGCTCATGCCAAGGGATTTGCTTTTCTGATTCCAGAGGACCGGGAGCACCCGGATGTATATATTCATGCCAATGATTTAAAGAGTGCGATGAATGGAGATACGGTACTGGTAAGAGTGTCCTCGAAGGGACCTGCGGGCGGTCGACTAGAAGGTGAAGTTGTACGGATCGTGAAGCGCGCAGTGCTTCAAGTAGTAGGCGTGTTTCAGAGCCACGAAGCATACGGTTTCGTTTTGCCGGATGATAAGCGTATTAACCGAGATATTTTCATTCCAAAAACAAGCTTCAATGGAGCTGTAAACGGTCAAAAGGTCGTTGTGCGTATTGTGAGCTATCCAGAAGGACGAGCAGCAGCGGAAGGCGAAGTGTTGGAGGTTTTGGGTCATAAGGATGATCCGGGCGTCGACATTTTGTCAGTTATTCGTAAGCATCAGCTTCCGGAAGCTTTTCCAGATGAAGTGACAGAGGAAGCGGAGAATGCTCCCGACGCGATTACGGAAGAAGAGATTGTACGTCAGGGACGGCGCGATCTGCGTGATAAGATCATTGTTACCATTGATGGTGAGGATGCCAAAGACCTGGATGATGCTGTCAATGTAGAGCGCTTGCCGAACGGAAACTACCGTCTGGGCGTTCATATTGCCGACGTAGGGTATTATGTGCGTGAGAACTCCAAGCTGGATCAGGAGGCATATAACCGCGGTTGTAGCGTGTATTTGGTTGACCGTGTCATTCCTATGCTTCCACATCGACTTTCGAACGGAATATGTTCTTTGAATCCACAGGTGGATCGACTGACTTTATCCTGTGAGATGGAATTCAATGAGCATATGAAGGTTGTAAAGCATGATATTTTCACCAGTGTGATTAAAACGAAGGAACGGATGACGTACACTAACGTTCGCAAAATCCTCGAAGAGGAAGATGCTGAACTGATGGAACGGTACAAGGATCTCATTGATGTATTCAGCACGATGAAGGAATTGGCATTGAAGCTACGTGCTAATCGAATGCGCCGAGGCGCGGTTGATTTTGACTTTGATGAAGCTAAAGTGATTGTGGATAATGAAGGCAAAGCTGTCGATATTGTAAAGAGAGATCGTACGATAGCTGAACAAATTATTGAAGAGTTTATGTTGGCGGCCAATGAAACGGTAGCCGAACATTTTCATTGGCTCAAAGTACCTTTCTTGTACCGGATTCATGAGGACCCAGATCCAGAGAAGCTGCAAAACTTTATGGCTTTCGCAGCTAATTTTGGGCATCAGATCAAAGGTAGAGGAAATTCCATTCATCCGCGTGCGCTACAAACGTTGCTAGAAGACATTCAGGGTACGAAGGAGCAAACCGTGCTTAGCACGATGATGCTACGTTCGATGAAGCAGGCAAAGTATGATGCGGAGTCGACAGGACATTTTGGATTGGCAGCGGAGTATTACTCTCATTTTACATCGCCGATCCGTCGTTACCCTGACTTGGTGATTCACCGTGTCATTCGTGAGGTATTGGAGAATGGCGGGGCTTTAACAGCCGAGCGTCAGGAATATTTAACTGCACGTATGCCTGATATTGCGCAGCAATCTTCCGAGCGTGAACGCGTAGCTGTGGATGCAGAGCGTGATACAGAGCAGATGAAAAAGGCTGAATACATGCTGGACAAGGTCGGCGAGGAATTCGAGGGGATCATCAGCAGTGTAACCAGCTTCGGAATGTTCATTGAGCTCGACAATACAGTGGAGGGCCTGACGCGTCTGAGTGCGCTTACGGACGACTATTATCATTTTGACGAGCAGCATATGGCGTTGATTGGCGAACGCACCTCCAAGGTGTTCCGCATTGGGGATGAGGTTAAAGTTCGCGTCGCGCGTGTGAATATGGAAGATTACACAATTGACTTTGAACTTGTCGATATGAAGCAACGGCAACGCCGTGAACGGACTGGCGGTACAGGACAGGGTGGAGACTTTGCGCGTGGCGAGAGCCGTGGTAAAGGCAAAGGCCGAGAAGGGCGTGACCGCAAGGGCGGCAAGGACAAGACTGGCAAAGAGCGTAAAGGCGGTCGTGATGTTACCGGGAAGCCAAAAGAAGCTGGCGCTGGTAACGGAGGGATTAGCACCGCAGGTCGTTCAGGACGCGGCGGCGGAAACGGAGCTGGAGCCGGCTCAGCTAGCAACTTCGGCTTTGGCAGTGGCAAGGGCGGGTATAACTCGCCAGCATCCGGGGCAAGCAAGCGACGGAAGAAGACGTCTGCCAGCGGTATTTTCATCGGCGGAGCAGCTACACCAGGGAGTGATGCCAGACCAAACGGTGAAGGCGCAGCACGTCGCAAGCGGAAGAATAAGGGCGGAAGTGGTGGCAATAGCACCGCGGGCTTTGTGCGGAAAAAGAAGAAGTAGGTAGCTAGAGCTTACTTACTTTGAAGGCTGGAGCTTCCATTGCAGTGAATGAAGCTGACTTGAAGCATAGGTTATACGGGCGGTTTCTGTCTGCTGTATTGGATGGAAGCCGCTTGGTTTTAAGTGTGATATAAGTGCAGTTAGAAATGTAGAAGGCTTGACCTTTCTTGCTTTTACCATCTGAAATTTGTTACAATATATTTCTAGGTAGCTCTTTGTAGCCGGATTTTGATGCCTGGATTTCAAGAGTGAATTACGTTATTCATAAGGAGTGGTATTCATGGGTAAGAAGGCAGACGGGAAAGTGCTCGCCCAGAACAAAAAAGCTTCCCATGACTATTTTATTGAGGACACTTACGAGGCGGGCATGGTGCTAACGGGAACAGAAATTAAGTCTCTACGGAATGGTCGCTCTAATATAAGTGATGCATTTGCTACGATCCGTAATGGCGAAATTCATATTCACAATATGCATATCAGCCCTTTTGAACAAGGTAATCGCAATAATCCTACCGATCCGACCCGTACGCGTAAGCTGCTGTTGCATAAAGAGCAGATTCGCAAGCTTATCGGTCTGTCCAAACAGGAAGGTTACACGATTGTACCGCTCAAGATTTATGTTCGTAATGGTTATGCCAAGCTTCTGCTCGGACTGGGTAGAGGTAAGAAGCAGTATGACAAACGTGATGCTGCCGCTAAACGCGATGCACAGCGTGATATCCAACGTGCTTTGCGTGAGAAGCAGAAAATTGCGAGATAAGTTGCTGTATTATTAGATCTGGTACAAATTACGTGGAGAAGTTACTTGTTCCTGTAATGGTGCTATTTTATAAGGCTTAAATGGCTTCATTTCGTTTCGTAATGACCTGTAATATGGTATACTAACGAAGTAGTCAGTTTTAAAGCTTTTAACTTTGTTCGAGTGTTGAATCCTAGGATTCAGCTTTTGATATTATGCATGCTTATGCTCCGGTATTTCCGGTTTTATCCGTGGAGCCCTTTTATAATAAGGGGGCGTTTATGGATTCGACGGGGATAGTTCGAGCATGGGTAGCGGGTAGTGGGGACGCGTCCGCTTCATCAACGCTAAAGCCTATTAAACGGCAAACAACAAAACAACTACGCTTTCGCAGCCTAAGAAACTGTGTGCGTGCTTCTACCCAGCATCGTCCATGTGACTGGGATAGGGGCTAACAAATAGTGGAATACGCTGTCTCATCTCCGCCTGCGGTGAGCTGAAGAAGATAATCAGGCTGACCCGAAGGGAATCCGGTGACAGGGAGTTTCTAGGGTGACATCAAAACTGTCACTACACCCGTAGAAGCTTATGTGTCGTTATCTTCGGACAGGGGTTCGACTCCCCTCGCCTCCATTTGAGTAAGACAAGAAAGTCATCAGCCAGTGATTCTGGTTGGTGGCTTTTTATTATGGCTTTATTAATTGAGTTGAAGAGGTTTTACACAACTTGTAGCTTAAAGATATTTCTAAGTGTTCCGGCTGTTTTTTCTTTCACCTTTAAAAGCAACTCAAGCGTTCATCTTCTTTTCTTTTCGAAAAAGTATTGACACGGATAGAAAAGTATTATATCTTTAAATCAAGATAAATAAATTAAAGATAAAACAACCAGAAAATTTTGAATAGGGAGGTATATACATGATCACCATTTTAGAAAGAATTAATCAGCTCGCAAAAAAAGCAAAGGAAGTCGGATTAACTGAAATCGAAAAAACGGAACAAACGGATCTTCGCAAAGAATACCTTCAAATCTTTCGGGGCTCTGTACAAAGCATTCTCTTGAATGCTACGATTTATGATCCGAATGGAGATGATGTTACTCCTGAAAAACTTAGAAAAGAACAGGCCCGAGTCACTAAACAATAAGTTTAATTTTGTCTAATATCTCTAATTTAATAATCTTTAAATAAATATAATATGGAGGGTGATTTTTATGTTGGCAAGTGGATTGTTACTGATACGTTTGGTGGTTGGATTGTTATTGGTGGGGCACGGAGCACAGAAGCTTTTTGGGTGGTTTGGCGGCTATGGTCCAAAGGGTACGGGCGGTTGGATGGAATCGATTGGCATTAAGCCCGGAGTATTCATGGCAGTGTCTGCTGGGTTGATGGAATTGTTGGGAGGAGCTCTATTTGCTGTAGGACTACTCACTCCACTGGCTGCATTGTTGATTACGGTGACTATGCTTGGAGCAATTTTCAAAGTACATGGCCCAAACGGGATCTGGGCAACAGCTAATGGCTATGAATATCCGCTAGTTCTTATTGCAGTTGTAATCGGTATTGCGTTGACAGGAGCAGGTTCATATTCCATCGATGCATTACTTAGATAAAACATGATATTTAGGTCATTAAAAGTCATCAACAATAAAAATAAAGGTTTCTACGATTAAAGGAGGGTTTCATATGTCACTTCAAACTACAGGTATCCATCATATTACAGCTTTTGCCGGTAATCCGCAGGAAAATGTCGACTTCTATGCCGGCGTCCTGGGACTTCGGTTAGTGAAGAAAACAATCAACTTCGATGCTCCTGAGGTTTACCACTTGTACTTTGGTAGCGAGGCAGGAAGTCCTGGAACGATCATTACTTTTTTTCCTGCACCAGGAACTTCCAAAGGGCAAATCGGAGGTGGCCAGGTGGGCATAACCTCGTATGTAGTACCCCCAGGTTCACTTGATTTTTGGCAGCATCGTTTGGAAAGCTTTGATATTCAAGTTACGAAAACGAGCCGTTTTTCTGAACAATATCTTCAATTTGAGGATAATGAGGGTCTACGTCTTGAGCTTGTCGAACGTGAAGCGGGAGCGAACAGTACTTGGTCTTACGGTGGTATTTCGGCTGATAAAGCAATTAAGGGGTTTGGAGGCGCCGTGCTATTTAGCGTCAACCCACAGAGAACGATGGATGCATTGGAGAGCATACTCGGATTTACGAAAATCGCTGAAGACGCCGAATATGCCCGTTATCAGTCCGTAGGAGAAATCGGCAACATCGTAGATGTTCCGCTCGCCAAAATGGGTTTAGGCTTTGGTGGAGCAGGCACGGTACATCACATTGCGTGGCGTGCAAAAGATTTTGAACAACATGAAGAATGGAGAAACGCAGTCCAGCATTATGGCTATCAGCCGACTCCAATCATAGACCGCCAATATTTTAATGCGATATATTTCAGAGAAGCGGGCGGCATCTTATTTGAAATTGCTACAGACCCACCGGGATTTGCTAACGATGAACCTGCTGAATCTTTGGGACAGGAATTAATGCTGCCAGAGTGGTATGAACCGCAGCGGGCTCAAATCGAGGCGAATCTGCATCCTATTAAAGTGAGAACATTAACGGAAAAACAAAAGTAAGAAAAAGTTGCATATGACTCTTCCATAAGACAGCTTGCCGAGTTTGGCCTGCTCTCAGATGGAGGAGTCTTTTTATTACGGGAAAAATTCATGTGTTTCGTGTCCTTCCGGCCTCTTGCTACTCCACCAGCTTTTCAGACTTCACTAGCATTTCTCGTAACACATGAGCGACTCGACTTTTCCGGTTCGCTGCTTTCTTTTTTATCAAGTGTAATGATTTTTTGTATGCATGAGTATGGCTTTGATCGTAGAACTGCTTGGCTGCAATGCGTAGTGTTCTTCTTAATAACAGTGCTGATGAGCGTGTTAACCTAGAGCGGAATCCCCTGCGCAATACCCGCAATGTATTTTTGTAGGTCTCAAAATCCTCGGATGGAGGGATAAGGGCGAATAAATTTAACGAGGAGTCATTGAATCCGTAGGTTTCATACATGATTCTCAGATTTTCCGTATTTAACACGTTACCTCTAAGATAGGTTGGATGTTCCTGATGATATCCGACCACCTCTTTGATGCAATAAAAAGGGATTTTCAAGCGATGTAGTCTATAGCCAAGGTCCCAGTCTTCGAGTCCATACAGCACAAACCGTTCATTGAAACCTCTAATACGAATCAAGTGACTGCGTCTGATGGCTACACAACGAGTAACCAGCAGCATCCAGGGGGCTACGTCCGTTGAGGCAAATTGTTTCTGCGTATTGGGAGGAACCCTTGTGGGACTAACTACTTTAGACAGTGCACCCGTTTGGTGAAGGATATCTTCTGGGGTTATGATCGGAGTAATTTCGTTCGCTGCTTCATAGTCAGCATTCCATAAGTTGGACTGCGTAAGTATGTTGCGACATTGTTCTTTTTCTTCAGGGGAAAAGTCAGGGTAATAGTGGGTAAAAGCATCGTCCCACGAGTGAGGAATGCCTGAAAGCACGGACTTGGGATATTTACGGTGATAACGGCTCACGATCCTAATGAATTCCGGTAACACTACAAAGTCAGCGTCGCAGAAGATGATGTACAGCCCTTTTGCACGGCGCAGTCCCAAATTTCGAACGGCAGATCGACCGCGTTGTTCCTGATGTGACACATAGATAAGAGGATAGGATGCTTTGAAGCCTTCGACCATTTCTTTTGTTCCGTCTGTAGAACCGTCATCAGCTACAATGACTTCGAATAGTTGCTTTGGATAGGTTTGTGTCTCAAATGAAGCGAGTGTAAGCAACAATTGCTGGGCTCGATTATAGGTTGGAATGATGACGCTGTAGCGGATAGCCAATATGATCTCCCCCCACCATTCTTATTAGAAAACGCTTGAACAAGATAAATAATAACAATGTATTCAAGGATTTTAGCCTGGTCTAGTCAAACATCCCTCCAGGTTCGAAACAGGCTTGGTCTTATTACCGATATTAAGGTGGGGGTTCTGTATCTTCTGCTGTTTTGCAGGTACGTTCAGTGGTGTTATGTATGTGTAATCATGGTATTATGCATAGAGATGTAAAGTAAAAGTGAGGGTACTTCCTATCCGCTGAAAGCCCACTCAGCATATAGAAACAAACATGAGATGAAATGGGCAAGTTATGGTAAACTATATAGAGTTATAGAAGACCTGAAAGAGGAGTACTATATGACACAATTTGTCTATAAGCAAATTATTGACGATCTCAAGATGAAAATTTTTGCAGGAAAGTTTGCAGATATGAGATTGCCAGATGAACGTAGTCTTAGTGAGACTTACCAGGTTAGTCGTAGTTCAATTAAACGTGCTCTGACTAAAATGGAGAATGTCGGAATCATTTTCAAAAAACAAGGTTCCGGGACATTTATTAATCCATTATACATAAGAAATGAATCTATCTTTAACTACGAAGGCTCTAATCTAGGGGTCACTGATAATTTTCAAATGCATGGTAAAAAGCCAAAAATCAAAGTACTGAGTTTTGAGGTCATTCCGCCAACAGAAGAGTTACAGCGCGATTTGTTTTTGGAGACTCATGATTTTGTTTACAAAATTGTTCGCTTACGTCTATTTGATGATGATCCTTTTATGATTGAAACGGGCTATATCCCCATTAAAATTGTCCAGAATTTAAATCAGACAATTATCGAGGGTTCCATTTTTAATTATTTGGAAGACTCACGGAACTTGGCCGTCACCAAATCTTTTTTATCCATTTTTGCAGAACCGTCTCAAGAGAATGATCAAAAGCTGCTACATTTAAATGAAAATGAGCCTGTAGGTATTATGGAAGGTGTGTTCTTTTTAGATAACGGTACGCCATTTGAGTTTTCTCATATGCGATTTCATTACAAATATTTGAAATTTAACACCTTTGTATCGGTTCACTAATGATAAGACTGGAGAATTCTCCGGTCTTTTTTTTATGGTTTTGAGAAAAGGATTGGAGTCTGCGATTGCCTCGTTATTGCAAATTTTATTGGTTAATAATTCTATATATTTTAATGTAAGAGCTTTTTTACTGTCTTTTTAATTTATATTTCATAGTATGTTCAAAATTTCACAAAATTGGACCGTATCACTTGTGAAAAAGGTTGAATTTAATCAGCGTAGCGTTATGATGTACATGTAGATGAAATTTCCGGAAATAAATTACAAACAAAACTACTTAGGGAGTGGACACCATGTCGTTATCACCCGTGTTAGCAGATTATTCATCTAAAACATATTTAGAAAAACTTGATGCATATTGGCGTGCAACGAACTACATTTCGGTAGGTCAGCTGTATTTAAAAGATAATCCTTTGTTGAGAGAGCCTTTAAAAGATTCAGATGTGAAGGTTAAGCCTATTGGACACTGGGGCACAATTCCGGGCCAAAACTTTATTTATGCACATCTAAATCGTGTTATTAATAAATATGATTTGAGCATGCTTTACATTGAAGGTCCTGGTCACGGCGGCCAGGTTATGGTTTCAAATTCTTATCTGGATGGAAGCTACACTGAAATCTATCCGCAAATTACACAAGATATCTCAGGTATGAAGAAATTGTTCAAACAATTCTCTTTCCCTGGCGGTATTGCTTCACATGCTGCTCCTGAAACACCTGGATCTATCCATGAAGGTGGAGAATTAGGCTACTCCCTTTCTCATGGTGTAGGTGCCATTCTGGATAATCCTGATCTGATTTCGGCTGTTGTTATTGGGGATGGTGAAGCTGAAACGGGTCCATTAGCCGCTTCGTGGTTCTCTAACCGATTTATCAACCCCATCACGGATGGTGCAGTGCTACCAATCTTGCACTTGAATGGCTTTAAGATTAGTAACCCAACGATTATGTCTCGTCAATCAAAAGAAGAATTGACCTCATACTTTAAAGGTTTGGGTTGGGAGCCGTTCTTTGTTGAAGGTGAAAATCCGGATCTCATGCATCCAGAAATGGCGAAAGTACTGGATACGGCTATCGAGAAGATTGAAGCCATTCAAAAGAATGCGCGTGAAAATAATGACCTTACTCGTCCGGCGTGGCCGATGATTGTCTTCCGTTCACCTAAAGGTTGGACGGGTCCGAAGGAATGGGACAACGTGCCGAATGAAAATTCATTCCGTGCCCATCAGGTTCCAATTCCGGTTGATCAAAAAAATATGCAGCACGCACCTGCTTTGTTAGAATGGCTGAATAGCTATAGACCAGAGGAATTGTTCGACGAAAACGGTCGTTTAAACCCTGAGCTTGCTGAAATTCTGCCTACAGGCGATAAACGTATGGGAATGAACCCTGTTGCGAATGCGGGTAACCTCATTAAAGACTTGAAATTACCGGATTTCCGTAACTATACGCTGGATAATTCCGTACCTGGTAAAGTGATTGCGCAAGATATGTCGGTTTTAGGGAAATACGTTAAAGATGTGGTTCTCTTAAATGAAGAAAATCGTAATTTCAGAATCTTCGGACCGGATGAAACGATGTCTAATCGCTTGGCTCCTGTTTTTGAAGTAACCAAACGCCAATGGATGGACCAAATTATTGAACCTAATGATGAATTCTTATCATCCTATGGCCGCGTAATTGATTCTCAATTATCCGAACACCAAGCTGAAGGATTGCTGGAAGGTTATGTATTAACAGGTCGCCATGGTTTCTTTGCAAGTTACGAAGCCTTCCTGCGTGTGGTTGACTCGATGATCACCCAGCACTTTAAGTGGCTGCGTAAAGCAACGGATCAAGGATGGCGTGCAGATATCCCATCATTGAATGTCGTAGCAACTTCAACAGTGTTCCAACAGGATCATAATGGGTATACACACCAAGATCCAGGTTTGTTAGGTCATTTGGCTGATAAAAAACCAGAATTTATTCGGGAGTATCTGCCAGCGGATGCCAATTCCTTGTTGGCTGTTTTCGACACCATTTTAAATGATCGTCAAAAGATCAATTTGATTGTTTCATCTAAACATCCACGTCCACAATGGTTTAGTGCTGATGAAGCGAAAGAATTGGTGGATAAAGGGTTGAAGATCATTGACTGGGCAAGTACAGATCAAGGTGGAGAACCTGACCTTGTCATTGCTTCTGCTGGTACAGAGCCAACGATTGAAAGTTTAGCTGCAATTTCTATTTTGCATGAAAAACTGCCTGACTTGAAGATTCGGTACATCAACGTGGTAGATTTGCTGAAACTGAGAAGTCAAAAACTAGACCCGCGTGGATTATCCGACGCTGAGTTTGATCATTTTTTCACAAAAGACAAACCCGTTGTTTTCGCTTTCCATGGTTACGAAGGTCTGATCAAAGATCTGTTCTTTGATCGTCATAATCATAACTTGCATGTACATGGATACCGTGAGAATGGCGATATTACGACACCATTTGATATGCGTGTATTGAATCAAATGGATCGTTTTGACTTAGTGAAGGAAGCTGCTCTCAACTTACCTGACGCTGGGAAGTACACCAACACTGTGGATGAAATGGATGCTACGATTAAGAAACATCATCAATTCATTCGCGAAGAGGGTATTGACCTACCAGAGGTAGAGAACTGGGTATGGAATGGCTTGAAATAAAAATACAGACACTTCAACTTTGTGTTGGACAACCAAGCCATCAAGCATGAAGTGGAATATATGATTTGGTAGTGGTACAAGTGCCTGCCCCCTTGACTTCAGGTATGATTTCAATGGGGATCAGGCGCTTTTTGATTTAGCACACAGAGAACTTGGTAGGGAAGTTACGAGCTAGTGGGTATATACATATACAGAGAACGGAATGGATTGCTATATTTTGCCGGAGCTTTGAAGAGGTGTTATGTTATATGAGAATAGTAAAGGAGGCTGTAATTATGAACCAACAAATTCCGGAGAAGGTATTGAATGATGGCATTAAAGTGCCCGTCATTGGATTTGGGACTGCTGGAATTAAGGGTGCAGATGGAGTCAAGGCGATTACCGGCGCGATTGATGCAGGTTACCGTCTGATCGACACAGCGTTCAACTATGAAAATGAGGGTGCTGTCGGGAAAGCGGTCCAGCAGAGCTCTGTGCCCAGAGAGGAATTGTTGATTTGCTCCAAACTACCGGGTCGCCGACATGCTTACCAAGAGGCCATTGTAACGATCGAAGAGTCATTATATAGAGGAGGCCTGGACTATTATGATCTTTATCTGATCCATTGGCCGAATCCCCAAATTGATCGATATGTTGAAGCTTGGCAGGCGTTAATTGAGGCGAAGAAAAGGGGCTATATCCGTTCCATTGGGGTCTGCAATTTCTTGCCCGAGCATAATGAACGTTTAATTCGGGAAACAGGTGTCACGCCGAGCTTAAATCAAGTTGAATTGCATCCATTATTTAATCAGGAACATCAGCGTGCAAAAGATGCTGAACAGGGCATCGTGACGGAATCATGGAGCCCCTTGGGGCGCGGTCACAGCATGCTGGAGAATGAAGAGATTGGGAAAATTGCTTCTGCTCATAATAAAACGACTACACAAGCGATTTTACGTTGGCATATCCAACTTGGAGCAATCCCGATCCCTAAGGCCTCTTCTTTAAAACACCAAACGGAGAATCTAGATATTTTTGACTTTGAGTTGTCTCCAGAGGAAATGAACGTGATTTCGGCATTTAGCAGTGAGGATGGACGGATATGGGGACAGGACCCCAAGTCCTATGAAGAACTATAATCAGGAACAATAAATAGAAGGGTTCAAAAATCTGTCGCGGGTTTTTGGACCCTTTGCTTTTATAATAAAACGAACACACATCTGAAAGTGATCAATGGGCCAGTATATAGAGCTATGATGAACATTTTTTACCGGATTTGATGTATGATATGGTTGAATGTAGTCCTTTCGAAGGAGGTCATCATGGGGATTTTGTCAAGGTTTAGGGATATTATGAAAATGAATGTTAACGCCTTAATGGATAAGGTGGGAGATTCGGAGAAAACCATTGACGATTATATGCGGAATTTGAACAGTGATCTAGGCAAGGTGAAAGCGGAGACGGCTTCAGTGTTGGCTGATGAGAGAAGGACGAAAAGAGCACTGGATGAATGCAAAGCCGAGATCAAAAAGCTCCAGCATTATGCCAGTAAGTCTGTGGAAGCTGGTAATGAAGAGGAAGCTCGAAAGTTTCTGGAGAGAAAAGGTTTGCAGGCGGAGAAATTGGAACAATTACAAACATCCTATGATTTAGCTTCGACAAACGCCGTAAATATGAAACAAATGCAGGAGAAGTTGGTGTCCGATATGGAGCAACTAGAAGCGCGGCACGCTGAACTTAAAGGGAAGATGGCGGTTGCCAAAGCACAGCAAGCCTTGAACTCTATGGGCAGCAAGAATTCTGCTTTTGAGGTCATGGAAGAGCAGGTGAACAGAGCGTATGATGAAGCGATGGCTATAGCCGAGCTTCGGGCAGGAACGAAGGACGACCTGGATTCTTTATAAGGAATCATAACAGTATCTACATGAAGAGGTGAGCAGATGCCGGTTATCGAATACAAATGCCCCAACTGCGGCAGCGGCATGGTCTTTGACGGTGAGACAGGGATGTTATCCTGTCATAGTTGCGGAAGAGAGGACAATATCGAATCTATTCCTGATCCTCTGATAAATCGTATTTTTTCAGAAGATGAGGCCCATGAGTATCATTGTAATAACTGCGGAGCAGTGATTATGACCGAAGTGGAGACGAGTGCAACGGTGTGCAGCTTTTGTGGTTCTGCCGTGGTTCTTGGAGACCGACTGACCGGGAAGCTGGCTCCGGCGCAGGTTATTCCTTTTTCGATCAGTAAGGAGGAGGCCATAGATGCTTTCAAAAAATGGTGTAAGAATGGCCGTCTGACGCCGAATCGGTTCATGATAGCAGACCGAATCAAGGGAATAACCGGGATGTATGTGCCCTTCTGGTTATATGAATTACATAATAAAATTGAGGTTCAAGGTGAAGGTACCCAAGTGAGAACCTATACGAGCGGAGACTACGAATATACGGAAACGAAGCATTTTGATGTATATCGGAAAATCCGTTTGAATTATGTAAAGGTTCCGATTGATGCTGCGGAGAAAATGAACGACGAGCTGATGGATAAATTGGAGCCTTTTCCATACGATCAGCTAAAACCCTTTAAAACGCCATATCTAGCAGGTTATATTGCGGAGAAGTACAGTTATAACGAAGAAGAGCTCTTCCCGCGAGTTAAAGAGAAAGTGAAGGAATATATTGATGCTTATATTCATTCTACGGTGTCGGAGTATACGTCCGTGAGTTATACGGAAAAGCAAATTGATACTACATTAAAACAAGCGGATTATGTTCTACTCCCGGTATGGGTCATACACTATGACTACAATCAATTGGAGCATACGTTTGCTATGAACGGACAGACGGGCAAGGTAGTCGGTAAGCCTCCGATCAGCAAGTTCAAAGTAACAGCTTGGTTTGCAGGCATTTTCGGCATTACTCTCTTCTCATTAAGATTAATCACTTGGCTGATGATGGGAGGGGAATTCTATTGAAAAAGCATAGAGCCATTATAGCCGTCTTGTTGTTCTTTGCTGTTTTTCTGGCAGTTCCGATGGAAATGAAGGGCGAACCAGCAACGACAGAAATGAAGCCATTGATTTATGATGAAGCGGGTCTGCTCAATCAGGAAGAGTATGATGTGTTGAACACTATGGCTAATCAATACGGAGCGAAAAGAGAAACGGACATTATTATTTATACTACTCTCAATCCCGACAATATGGATGTTATGAAAATGACGCAGGACTTTTATGATGACCATGGCCCTGGGTATGACAGATCTCATGGGAACGCGGTCATTTTAACGATGGATATGAGAAATAGAGAGGTGTACTTGGCCGGATTTTATAAGGCAGAACGGTATCTGGATGATGACAGGCTTACTAAAATACGCCATGAGATTAGCCCGGATCTGACGAACGGCAACTATGGGCTGGCATTTCAAAAGTATATTCTGAGTGCGCACAAATATTTGGCCATCCGTCCAGGGGTGAATCCAGACAGTATATTTTTTAAAGGATGGCTTCATTTGGCGGTAGCGCTGGGATTGGCGGCGTTGATCGTGGGTAAGATGGTTTCCAATTCTGGCGGTCGGGTTACGGTAAATCGGCAGACCTATGAGGATGCAAGCACGTCAGGGGTTCTGGCACATCAAGATCTGTACACTCACACAACGACAACGAAGCGGAAGATTGAAAAGAGCAGTAGCAGCAGTTCATCAGGCGGAGGAGGCGGAACCACCAGCGGCGGTCATTCGCATAGCGGCAGCAGAGGATCATTTTAACTGAAAGGATGGATACAGTATGGGATTCTTCAGAAACCAATTTGCAAATGTAGTAGAATGGGAAGAATTTAGAGATGATATGATTTTCTGGAAGTGGAGTAATCGTGAAATTAAAAAAGGAAGTAAGTTAATTATCCGCTCCGGTCAAGACGCGATTTTTGTAAATAACGGCAAAATAGAGGGTATTTTTGAGAATGAAGGGTCGTATAACATGGACTCTGACATTATTCCATTTCTGTCCACCTTAAAAGGGTTTAAATTTGGTTTTAACAGTGGCATGAGGGTAGAGGTCTTATTCGTTAATACGAAGGAGTTTACTGTCAAATGGGGGACGCAGAATCCAGTGCTGATCCCGACTCCCCAGCTGCCAGGCGGTATGCCGATCCGTGCCAATGGCACATTTAATTTTAAAGTGAACGATTATGTTACGCTCATCGATAAAATTGCTGGAGTGAAGGACAGTTATCTCGTTGAGGATGTGAAAATACGCATTACTTCAGTATTGGATCAGTTATTAATGAAGTGGATCAGCAGAGAAGGAAAGGACATGTTTAATCTGCAGGCGAATGCCTCTGACATTTCAAATGGTATTCAAGAAGATCTGGATATGCAAGTGATGGACAATGGTATGACGATTACTGGCTTTCATGTGATGAGCTTCAATTATCCTCAAGAAATCCAAGATATGATCACGAAGACAGCTTCTCATGAAATGATCGGTAATCTGCAAAAGTACCAGCAAGTGACGATGACGGACGGGATTGCATCGGGTAATGTAAAAGGCGGTGGTGCTGCCTCAGATATGGCGAGTATGATGATGGGGATGAATATAGCAAATGAAATGATGAAAAATTTGAACCCGAACCCAAAGCCTTCGGTTGAGACTCAGCCTACACCTGCTGCCCCCTCTCCATCTGGAGACGGTAATAAGCCCAATTTTTGTCCGAATTGCGGTACAAAAAACGAAGGAGCTAATTTCTGTCCGAATTGTGGACAAAAATTGAACGGATAACCATAGCTACGACCAAGCTTCTTTATTTCGGAAAAGTTCCGACTGGGTCAAGCAATCCTGCAAGCCAAAAGGCAGTTATCGCAGAGTATCTTCTGTGATGGCTGCTTTTTTATGTAGTTTGTTCAAGTATTTTCTTCATAAATCCGATTTATTGGATTGAAAAAGGTACTCAGGATAAGGTACTATAACTATATAGTATGTATTTATATTAACTAATTAGTCATTACATTAATAAACTATAGGTATAGGAGCAACGAAGATGACCAAATTCCAAGATCAAATCATTGCACGTTACAAGTTTGATGATGCAGAGAACGTCGGCAAAGATAGCTCAGGGCAAGGTAACGATGGGGTTGCTTCAGGCACAGTAACACCTACGATTTCCCATGCTACCGGTAGAGCAGCTTTGACGCTTGAGGGAGGCCCCAACGGTACATCGTATATCCAGCTTCCTTCCGATCTATTCAAAGATGTAAGCGATAACACCGGTGTGACGGTTACTGCTTGGGTCAACTTCGGCAGATTCACAGATATGTGGGAACGTGTTTTTGACTTTGGTAAAGCCCATACAGGGCCCTATATGTTCATGACACGGAATCTGCGCGGAACTCTTTTCACCGAGGTAGATTTGTCCGTAGACCCGGGAAGGGGCTTTGTCAGGGATGAGTGGATGCATATAGCCTTGTCCGTAATCGGTACAGAAGGCGGCACATTAAGCAGTGCGGGTCCGGTGGTATATGTCAATGGTGAGGTGGTAGCGGACGGTTCCATTAGTCAAACTTCCAGCGGCAACTATGCCAAGCTGCGTAAATGGTTCGAAACGTTTACAGACTCGTCTAACTACAGCAACAATTTTATCGGTCGCTCCCAGCATGCGGCGGATGTAGACTTTGCCGGCTCCGTTTCAGACTTTCGAATTTATAAAGCAGGCCTGACGGCGGATGAAGTCATTGAGGTCATGTGCGATTCGTTGACAGATGAAGAGATCGTGAAGCTTGCCAGAGATAAATATTTGTCCTTTCCGACGACGATTGTAACCAAGGACATAACTCTGCCAACGGTTCTGATGGGCGGAAGAGTAGAAGTAACCTGGAAATCCAGCCAGCCTAGTATACTCTCTGACAATGGCCAGATTCAGGCGATTACCTCCGCACAAGGGGTTACCGTCACGGCTCTATTGACGAAGGGCTTAAGTAAGATTGAAGAGAGCTTTGAGGTATCCGTTCTTCCTGAACAGCTACCTCCGTACACGCTGACCATTCATGGAAATAAGGAAGTAGTGGATGTCAGCGAAGTGATGTACGGCTTGTTCTATGAAGATATCAATAACGCAGCAGATGGCGGGATTTATGCAGAACTCATTCAGAATCGATCCTTCGAATCTTTCGAGTTCGATACGTATTCCCATGCTTCCGGTGAATGCGGCTGCTCTACCGGACGGAACCGCAACCCGTTGTTCGCTTGGTCTGGTGATACGGATAAGATGACTCCACAACATAGCGGTGGATTAAATGAGTTTTTAGGCGCAAAAGACAAAGAAGTGAACTCTTATTATGTGACGGTAGCGGATGGTGCAACGATTCGGAACAAGGGCTTTTCGGATTCTAACCAGAATTGTGCCATGTCCATCCAAGAGGGTGCCAAATATGAGTTTACCATCTGGGCGAAGGCCGATTCAGCGGGCACAATCACACTGCAACTGCAAGACTCAAATGAAAAGGCTATTAGTGATTCGGTTACGATACAGGTGGAGGGCGGCAACACGTGGAAGAAGTACGGCATCGATTCCAAGCTTGTGCTGACAGGCTCAGCTACGGTTCTCGGGCAGCTGGCGCTTACATTTGAAGGGGACATTTCGGTTGATATGGTTTCTTTATTCCCACAAGATGTATGGGGCGCAGGAGAGGAAGAGCAATCCCCATCGGCACATGCTAACTTCCAGGGTAATCCTAACTACCGACTGAGAAAAGATTTGGTGAACGCACTGGTTGGCATGCATCCGAAGTTTTTGCGGTTTCCAGGTGGTTGTATTTCCGAGGGTTCATTTATATGGGAAAACGTATACGATTGGAAGGAATCGATTGGGGATATCGAGCTGCGCAAGGAAAACTTTAATGTATGGGGCTATATGATGACCATGGGCCTCGGTTATATGGAATATTTCCAGTTGGCAGAAGACCTGAATGCAGCTCCGCTTCCGGTTATGGCCTGCGGCGTGCTCTGCCAAGCCCGCTCGGATTATGCTCATCCCGCTGGAGGCGCATTGAGAGAATACTATATTAAGAACTTTACGGATCTGATCGACTTTGCGATTAGTGTGGATTTTGAACATAATGAATGGGCTGCTATGCGAAAAAAAATGGGCCATGAAGCTCCGTTCGATCTGCGTTATTTGGGTGTAGGTAACGAGAACTGGGGTACAGAGTTTTTTGCCAACTTTGAAGTGTTCAAGACATCGATTGATGAGTACATGAAGAAAAACTATCCGGGTTATGAGCTACACATCATCTCCACGGTTGGCGCTCAAGCAGACGACGATGCATATCAGCAGGGCTGGAAGTTCTTAAGCGGTAATTTGACCGGTTCGGCTAAGGTTGCTTTTGCAGATGGTAACCAGGTGACGGAAGAAACGGTAACCTGGTATGAGAAGCAAAAGGACTACATGGACACCATTGCAGATGAGCACTATTATCGTTCTAACGAGTACCTGCTGAATAACGTGGACCGCTATAACTACTACTACAGAGCTTATAATGCGGACGGCAGTATAAATTGGAAAGCAACATCAAAGGTTTTTGTCGGGGAGTACGCCTCAACGGATAAAAATACATTGGCAGGCGCTGTAGCAGAGGCAGCGGTTATGACGGGCTTCGAAAATAATGCCGATGTCGTTCGGTTGGCTGCCTATGCACCGCTGTTTAACAAGGTGCTGACAGATGGAACCTACAGATGGACGCCAGACTGCATCTGGTTCGATGACGAAACGGTGTGGTTTACGCCGAACTACTATGTACAGCAAATGTATGCTAAATATTTGGGGAATAAAGTATTGAGCACTTCTTTCTCTACTTACAAAAACGGCAAGCCAACGGATCTCATTCCTCAGGGTGGAATTGAAATCGCGACAGGCAATGCCGAGGTTATGATTAAGCGTGTGACTGTTACTTCCAACCATGACGGTAGTGTGCTGCTGGATCAAGACTTTACCCAGGAATTGAATTCGGCCTGGCAGGTCATTCCCGGTTCCGTGGGCTCTACGGTGGAGGAAGGCAAGGGGCTTGTCCTCAAAGCTCAGGATAGCGGTCTGAATGGTCTGTACATCTTGAACGACAGCTGGAGCAATTACAAGGTAGAGGTGGTCGCTTCCCGCATTTCCGGCACGGACGGCTTTTATGTGGGTGCGGGTCTCACCGATATTTCTGCGGAGAAAAAGGACGTCGTTGAATACGCGATCGGCTATGGCGGCAAGGCTACCGGCATGAAGGTTTACAAGCAAGGCATAGAAGGCTATACCTTGGGTGACTACTCTTCCAGTACAGCGGCAGGTAACTTGAGAGCAGCTAGCTATGAAGAGTTGGCTGACAACACGGACTACACCATAACAGTGAACTACGGCGGTGAAACGGGTAGTAATCTGATTTGCTCATACACCGACGGCGAGACAACCAGCAAGGTGCTGGACTACAAGCTGGAGGCTTACAACAGAGACGTGTTCAACTCGGTAACCCAAGATGCTGAGCATGTATACGTGAAGCTGGTGAATGCCGACAACGTGGATAAGGTAATACAGCTGAATCTACAAGATTTGAGTGTTGAGTCCATCGCTAAGCTGGTTACACTAACTGGCGATTCCTCGCTTGTTCATGTACCTAACGTGAACAAGAAGAATGATGAGAAGGTAATGCCTACCGAACAGCAGATCACGCTTCATACAGATTCTGTCCTCTTAGACTTACCGGCCAACTCGGTAAATGTGCTGGTGCTGGATCTTAAACCTTTTCTCGCTTAAAAACAAAAAGGGGTGTCCCAAGTAGCCGGTTTATGGCTTTTGGAACACCTCTTTTTTTCTATCAATAGAGTCGGAATGTTGAGTTGATTTCCCCGAAGGGCATTACTGTGTGCTTCTGTTTACCAATTCACGCGGGTTGATGCCATCGTCTATCGTTAGCGGGGTAGGGGCTCCCGTAGCGATTCGCTCCCAGGGCACCATTTTAAAGTTCTGATTCAACTTTTTTCCATTTTGGAGATTTTCGTCATCTTGTGCAACGAAGATACCATGCGGGAAATTTTTGCCTAATCCGTAGCCAAGAACATCAATACCGTCTGTGACAGACGTACCATCAACGGTAGGGCTCGCGCTAATCGTGAAGTTGCTTATATATGCATTGTCTCCTTGTCGTTCATAGATCGCATAGCTGCTGTTTCCTTGGCTGGAGGCCATGAGGTACCCTTTGCCATCTTTACCGTAATACAATGTAAGTCCCTCTATGTCATCGTGAAGTCTGCGCCCATCTGCAATATCCACACGTCGCAGCGGCTCGGTTGAACCGTCTGGCTCGGCACTATACTTCCAAATAGCGTAATCCTCTTCAGCGATGTAGATCGTACCATATTCATCATCAGCAACCATGCCTTCGGATTGCGTATTCAGCTTGAACTGGCGGACAAGCTTACCTGCAATTTTGCCGCTTCCGTCGTCAGTCAGCTCATATTGCTCAAATTCACCCTCTTTGCCCAACACGAGCGCGTAAAATTTATCTGTCTTGAGGCTATGGTATAAGCTGAATCCGTACACTTCTTTCATAGATGCTTTAATAGGTTTGCCAACCACGTTGGTCAGCTTTCCTGATGCACCGTCAATGGAAAAGATATCGATCGTGTTGTTGGTTCGATTGGTTGCCCCTGCGATATCAATTTTTTTGCCGCCCAATGTGAAACCGTAACGAAGATCCACGTTATTCATTTTTCCGACCTTCATGTTTTGCAGTTGCTTACCTTCCAGATCATAGACTAAAATCCCGCCGCCTTTATTGGTTGCTAAAATTCTACTTTTCTCCGGATCGACCGGGTTGAGCCAGATTGCAGGGTCGTCGGCTGCGTCTTCTCCATCTTCCACAGCTTCTGTTTCGGCAGAGGGGATTACTTTATAGGTGGGAACTGCGTCCTTAGGATCTGCATATTTGCTGTTCTCTGCTTCAAGCGCTGTAAGAAGTTTTGTAGGAAGATATACATTTCCATTCACTATTTTAATTTCCCGGTCCGCTTTTCCGCTTAGTCCAGCTAAACGATATTGCTTCTCACCCACTGTAAAGGTCCCGACAATGCCATTTTTCAATTTGACCAAAACAGACTGGTCATCACTGTCCCATGTAATTGTCGCCCCCATTTTATCTGCCTGTGTTCGTAGTGGTGCATACCCGGATGGCTGAATGTCTGCCGCATGGGTCAGTTCTGGTGATACCAGAATCCCCGTTAACATGGCTAATAATGCTAGTTTAGTTGACTTCATATGTATGCCCCTTTTCTGAAGTAAAAATGATATAACCGACTCAGTATAAAGCGAGAATATCAAAAGGATACAATGAAAATGTAAAGAGAATGTAAAGGAGGTGTAAGCATTCAATGGACTGGTTTCCAGTATTGTTGTCTGTAATTCTTTGGAGACATTCCGAATTTTTCTTTAAAGCATTTGGAGAAATAGCTTGCTTGGGAGAATCCCGTTTCCTCCGTAATTTGTTGGACAGACCAGTCAGTTTGCAGCAAAAGACTGCGTCCTTGATCCAGGCGATAATCCATTAAATACTCAAGCGGTGTGCGCTGGAAAGCGACCTTCATGCATCTGGCGAGATAGTTCTGATGTACGTGAAAATGGGTCTCCAAATCTTTATTGGTGATTGTATTTTTGTAATTCTGTTTTAGGTATATTTCGATTTGTTCCGCCAACTTAGAGGAGCTGTCTTTATTATTCTGATCATACTCCAAACTCTGGAAAACACTCGCAAACGTCTGTTGGGCCTCCCATAGTGCCAGTTTTCTAGGTTTTAAAGTAGAGGCTAGTAAATAGTCTAATTTCGAAAATAGCTCATGTGGATTCACCACTTTTTGAATTTTGGGCAAATGAATGGTCGTATGTTCTGAATGAAAGTGCAGCTCGGGAATGGGGGTGCTGGGTATAATAGGATTGGGCGAGGATTGTGCGCACCACATGCTATTGGTTTGAAAATGGAACCAGTAAAAGGAGGTTTGTTCTGTACATGCCTCAATGGGAAAATGATGTTTATCCGGTTCAAGAATGAGAGCGTAATTTTTAGTTACCTTCCACACTTCGTCCTCTTCGCCAATGTGCAGCAATCCTTCTTTAATGATTATTACGTCAAAATAACCCAGATTATACCTATTCGGGTGCCAATCCCCTTTTTGATATGTAGTAAAATTCCCCTCAATGAAATAAGGCAGCGGAGGAACAAGGAATGATAGAAAGTCTGTTTTGCTCATGGAAGCCAGCTCCTTTGTGTGTGAAATCGTATAAGTTTTAGTTAAAGATCGCGATTTTTTTTATAAATTCAGGTTGATAAAATAAGGACTGTAGCAAGGGGAGCTCAGGTTAGCTTGTACGATATTATCATTACTTTATCCTTATTTTCTCAAAAATGAAAGCGTTCTATTTCCAGGAAGGGATGTTTATCCAATGAAAACGGCAAAGCCAGTTAAGCATGTCATCGTTGATGATTTATTTTGGAAAAAGTATAAGCAAGTTGTGGCGGAAGAGGTTATTCCTTATCAGTGGAAAGCATTAAATGATGAATTACCAGATACAGAACCCAGTCATGCGATTGAAAACTTTAGAATTGCAGCCGGGGAATCCAGTGGGGAGTATTATGGAACCGTTTTCCAGGACAGTGACCTTGCCAAATGGTTGGAGACGGTTGCCTTTAGCTTAAGGGATCATCCGAATCCTGCGCTTGAAGAACGGGCTGATGAAGTGATTGAATTGTTGGGAAGAGCTCAAGCTGAGGATGGGTATCTAAATACGTACTATCTGCTTAAGGAACCCAACAATCGCTGGACCAACTTAAGAGACAATCATGAGCTGTATTGTGCAGGGCATTTTATAGAAGCGGCTGTTGCTTATTATGAAACGACGGGCAAAACGAAGTTTCTTCACATTATGGAGAAATACGTAGACCTGATTCAGCAGGTTTTTGGTACGGAAGAAGGTAAACGGAAAGGCTATCCGGGACATGAAGAAATTGAGTTGGCCTTGATCAAATTATACGACGTAACTGCAAAGGATCAATATCTCAAATTAGCGCAATATTTTATTGAACAGCGGGGACAGCATCCTATTTACTTTGCAGAGGAACAAGAACAGAGAAAACATATTCAAACAGAGCCCACCTGGAATGATGATAACAATATTAATTTTGGCTTAGGCTTCGAATACCAGCAAGCACACCAACCTGTGCGGGAACAAAAAGAGGCAGTCGGCCATGCGGTAAGAGCGGTGTATCTGTATATTGCGATGGCGGACTTGGCCGCGAAAACAGGGGATGCTTCCCTGTTACAAGCCTGTGAAACGCTGTGGGATGATGTAACGAATCACAAAATGTACATCACCGCAGGGATCGGTTCTACTGTAAACGCGGAAGCATTCACTTGCCATCACGATCTTCCCAATGACAGCATGTACTGTGAGACTTGCGCCTCTGTAGGGCTGGCCTTTTGGGCCAATCGTATGCTGCGTTTAGCGCCAGACCGGAAATACGCCGATGTTCTGGAGCGTGCGCTATACAACGGGACGATTAGTGGGATGGACCTGGACGGGAAACGGTTTTTCTACGTGAATCCGCTAGAGGTTAACCCTTTTCAAAAATCCAGAAAAGATCAGGAGCATGTAAAAACAGAACGGCAAAAATGGTTTTTCTGCGCCTGCTGTCCGCCCAATTTGGCACGAATGATTGCATCAGTTGAGGACAATATGTATACCCAAACGGACGATACGTTGTATACGCATCTGTACATTGCCAGCAAGGTGAACATGACTTTATCTGGTCATGAGGTTGAAATTACACAAACTCATCATTATCCATGGGACGCGGATCTAACATTTTCGATCCACGTAACAGAGCCGACTTCCTTCAAATGGGCACTACGGATTCCTGGGTGGTGCAAGCAGGCAGAGGTGAAGGTGAATGGAGAAACCATATCATTAGACCGTCTGGAAAAAGGCTATATCGAGATTCAGCGTACTTGGAAGGACGGAGATGTGGTAACTCTGCATTTGGCTATGCAGGTTGAGCGCATTCGGAGCAATCCGCTGGTCTCCATGAACCAGCAGCAAATTGCTCTCCAACGCGGACCAGTCGTGTTTTGCCTGGAAGAAGTGGATAATGGAGCGAATTTGGCAGGATTAAGATTGACAAAGGATAGCCTCATTACGGAAGAGTTCAGCGAAAACCTGTTGGGTGGCATTGTAAAGCTGACCATAGAGGGATACCGGGTAAAAAATTCGAATGCATTATATAGCTCGGAGCCTCCTGAATTTGTTCCTCAACAAATTACCGCGATACCTTACTATGCCTGGTGCAATCGGGCCAAAGGGGAAATGCGTGTATGGGTTTATGAATCATAATTCATTCGCATGGGGAGAGGAAAGATCATGAGTACGAGAATTGTGAGTACGGAACCATCGGAAAAGGCAGCCAGTACCGTTCCTTTTCATCGTAAAATCAGCTATTCATTAACGGATACAGCAGGCAATCTACTATACTGTGTTATTTCCAGTTATCTATTATATTTTTATACAGATGTATTCGGACTTTCTATCGGGATTGCCGGGACATTACTATTTATCACCCGTTTTATCGATGCCATTGATGCCCCAATTTGGGGCATCCTGATTGACCGAACCAAGTCAAAATACGGCCAGAGCAGACCCTATTTTCTATGGTTAGCGATCCCGTTCGCTGTGTTTATGGTCCTTACGTTTACGACACCCAATTGGAGTGAGTCAGGCAAAATTGCATATGCCGCCATTACGTATATTATAGCCGGCATCCTGTACACAGGGATCAGTACGCCGATTACGTCTATTCTGCCTAATCTGAGCACCAATTCTAACGAACGCGTAGTCTTAAACTCCTTCCGTATGGTCGGGGGGAACGTAGGTTTCTTCATTGCCACGACGTTTACATTACCTTTGGTCGCTTTCTTTGGACAGGGGAATGATCAAAAAGGATTTTCCTTAACGCTCGTTTTATTTGGAATCATGGCGATTATTATGTTTTTCATAGCGTTTGCCGATTTGCGAGAAAATGCAGCAGTGAAAACGAAATCTGTTCCCATTGCTAAAAGCTTTACAGCCATCAAACGAAACTGGCCCTGGATGCTCGTTGTAGCTGCCAACTTGTGTTACTGGATCGGCTTGAATATTCGTTCAGCAACGCTAATCTTTTATCTGCAATACAATCTGGACAGTAAGGACTTAGTGCCTTTAATCAATGGACTTACCTCCTTGCAGTTGATCTCGATGGTTCTGATTCCGTTTTTCGCCAGAAAATTAAGTAAAAATGCGATTATGATTATCGGATTGATATTAGCTGCGCTGGGGCAAGTCGTGATTTTAATGGGCAGTACAGACTTAACCCTCATTATTATCGGCTGGATTATTGGTGCGTTAGGATCAGGCTTTGCATGTTCTATGCCGTTTGCGATGTTGTCAGATACAGTCGATTATGGGGAATGGAAAAATGGTATTCGGGCAAGTGGTTTCCTGACCTCGATTGGAAGCGCATTCTGTATTAAAGCGGGTAGCGGAATCGGCGGATTATTGCCAGCATGGATCATGGGCAGCACCGGTTATATCGCTGGGCAAGTTCAAACTCCTACGGCGTTGTCTGGCATTCAGTTCAGCTTTATCTGGCTGCCATTTATCGTCTTCTTGATCGGAATCATTCCTATGTTTTTTTATAAAAAATTCGAAAAGAATGAAGCTTCTATTCAACAAGATTTAATTGCGAGAAGATCATAGACATTCTCTTAACAATGTTTTCATGACATATTAAAACATTATAATGCTGCTCCAAAACCTGTTCACTGAGCTGAGCAGGTTTTTCTGTTATTTTATATTCAAATGTGAGCAAGACCATTGACAGGATTTTCTTTTGGAGTAATACTTCTATGTAGAGAAAAGTGTACAGAATCAAGAACTAGACACATCTAGCCTTGCAACTTTATACATTTTTTCGCCATGAAGGCTCTTCTGTTGAAGGGTTTTTTTCAATTTGAGAAAAAGAATGTGATGATATGAGTCAACTGAGTGTAAGGATGAGAACACATGGCTTTCTGAATAAGCATTTTTCAGGAGAGTCTATTGACTATCGACAGATTATTGCGCTGTTTATCCCGCTTTTGATTGATCAGGCTTTTATCGTGGGTCTTAATTTGGTGAACACGGCAATGATTAGCTCGTCGGGAATGGCGGCAGTCAGTGCTGTAAATATGATCGATTCTTTGAATATTTTTCTGATTAATGTGTTTGTTGCAGTGTCTACCGGGGGAACGGTTGTCGTGGCACAGTATAAGGGGAGCGGTAACGACCTCATGGTCTCTAAAGCCGCATCCGGCACCATTTCCTCCGTTTCCTTGCTGGCCTTATGTATCAGTTTGTTTATGATCGTGTTGTACAATCCGATTTTAAGTGTTCTGTTTGGTTCCGCCTCGCCTGATGTATTAGCCAACGGTAAGGTATATCTGCTGGGAAGCTGTATGTCTTTTGTGGGGATTGCAATCGTTGAGGCGGTGTGTGGAGCGCTGAGAGGGATCGGGAAGACGAGGGCATCGCTGGCTCTTTCGCTCATCATGAACCTCTCGTACGTGCTCCTCAATGTGGTATTCATTAATGTATTAGATATGGGTGTGCTGGGCATGACGATTGCCGTCAATGTGTCCAGATATGCAGGGGCAGTGTGCGCATTGATCTATTTGGTCAGAGTAGATGACGACTTGCGTGTTCAGCTTAGAGATATGCTTTATTTTAATCTGGCTATGCTTAAAAAGATTCTGTTTATCGGGCTTCCCTTTGCAGCGGAACAGATGTTTTTCAATGGGGGCAAAATTTTGACCCAAATTTTCATTGTGAGTCTGGGGACCAATGCATTGGCGACGAATGCCATTTGCTCATCCCTAGCTAACGTGTTCCAAATCCCTGCGAATGCTTTGGCTCTTACGATTGTAACCGTGGTCGGTCAATGTATGGGACGTCGAAATGTCGAGGATGCCCGGAAGTTTACCAAATCGTTTATTTGGCTGTCGTCTTTTTCGTTTATTGTAATGGGGCTCATACTGATGCCTTTGTTTGAGCCGATGGTGGGGCTGTTTCATCCGCCTGCTGAAATTGTAGATGACATATTTGTTGTCATACTGATTAATACGTTGGCCCAGATTCCGCTCTGGTCCATTGCCTTTATTACACCCTCTGCGCTTAGGGCAGCAGGTGATTCAAAATTTACGTCCCTCACCTCAATGCTGTCCATGTGGTTGTGCCGGGTGGTGCTCGGGTATATTTTGGGCATTGTGTTCAACCTGGGGATTGTTGGTGTCTGGCTGGCCATGGATTTTGAATGGGGCGTGCGGGGACTCGTTTTCCTTTGGCGCTTCCGCGGCAACAAATGGGTCCAGCATCGTTTAATCGACTGAATAGGTCCACTACCATAAAATTGACTTCTGGGAGAAGGCATTTTACGGTAGTGGATTTTTTTCTATTCCTATACTTCGTTCAGATCTCTTACCCTATCCTGATCCCTATATTGCCTAACTGCGCTCCCTGCTGCATACGGTGGAAGGCTTGTGCTGTGTCTTGTAAAGAAAATATGCTATCTATAATCGGATGGAGTGCATGGCGCTCCATGAACTGAAGCATAGCTGCGAATTCCTCTCCACTGCCCATAGAGGTGCCGATGATGCTGATTTGAGGGAAAAATATAGACCGCAACGGAATCTCTACTCGATCTCCTGAGCTTGCACCAAATGTAACAATCCGACCGTTCGGCTTGAGGATATCCAAATATTTATCGAACGTAGCAGGACCGATACTGTCAAGGACCAGATCCACGGTGTCTCCGTTCATACTTTCTTTCCATTCGCTATGGCTGTCGAATGCATGATTAGCGCCATGAGCGAGGGCAGCCTGCCTTTTTGCTTCGCTGCGTGACGTGACGGTGACCCGCGCGCCTGCTGCTAAAGCCATAAGCATGGCATACGTGGCTACACCACCGCCAATACCGGGAATAAGGACGTGCTCACCCTGCTGTAATTGGCCTCTTGTGAAGAGCGCGCGGTAAGCGGTCAAAGCAGACAAAGGCAGCACCCCTGCTTCTTCCCATGAAAGGTATGCTGGCTTGCTGATCGCATTTTGGACGGGGATGATAACCGATTCAGCGAATGTTCCGTCTGAAGGTCCGCCCAGAATGGCTGGAACCAAGGGAACATGATGCGTATTCTCCCATCCGATACATGGATTGATAATTAGATCAGTACCTACTAGCGAGGTTGGGACACCATCACCCACAGCCTCGATCACACCTGCTCCATCCGACCCCAGAATGAGTGGAGCATCGTTGGCTGTTCGATCCGCCATGAGGAACAGATCCCGATGGTTTAAGCCTGCAGCTTTAAGTCTTACCCTCACTTCGTTGTGCCCCGGCTGTCTGTCCGTAACGTCTGTATACATCAGACCCTCAAGGCCGTTTTTGCTGGCATGAATTACGGCTTTCATTTTAAAACCTCCCGTGGTTCGAATTTAGATGCAATTGCATGTATATTGAATTGTACAGAGCGGCAAGCGTCCGGTAAAATGAACAAAATCGAATGTGAGTATCATAAATGATCATACCAAGCAGGTGACGTATACATGGAAAGCAGTGATTTGAAAATTTTTCAGGCTGTCGCTCGCGAGGGCAGTATCACGAAGGCTGCGCAAGTTTTGAATTATGTACAGTCCAATGTGACCTCGCGGATTCAGCAGCTTGAGGCACAACTGAACGTACCGCTATTTCGTCGATCTAATCGGGGAATGACGTTAACGCCGGCAGGAGAGAACCTGCTGAAATACACGGATACCATACTGACCTTGCTCGACGAGGCTGTAAAGTCCACTCAATATTCAGACCATCCTGCGGGACCTTTGCGACTGGGATCGATTGAGACGGCGGCGGTTACGCATCTGACTTCTTTATTGACGGAGTATCACGCTCAATATCCTGATGTCCATCTATCGCTTATGACAGGCAGCACCCATGATCTCGTACAAAAGGTATTGAATTACGAATTAGATGGAGCGTTCGTCTATGGCCCCGTCGATGATCCGCATATAGAGCATGTTGCAGCTTTTGAAGAGGAATTGGTGCTCATCTCGGAACCAGGGAAAAAGGACATGGACGAGCTGCTTGCCAAGCCTATGCTGTTTTTCGACGTAGGGTGCACGCATCGTACAAGAGCGGAAAGCTTTCTGAGCGAAGCGGGTGTGGATGCATATCAGGTTATGGAGTTCGGAACGTTGGAAGTCATTTTGGGTGGCGTAGCCTCTGGTCTGGGGGTGTCCATGTTGCCACAATCGTCGATTGCAAAGGCAGAGGAGGCGGGAAGTATTGCTTCGCATCGTTTACCTGAAAAATATCGCAAATTAGAGGTGTGGTTTGTTTATCGGCGGGATTCGGTTTACTCCAGTGCACTGTCAGGCTTGCTCCGCTGGATGAAAAAGGATGTTATACTTAACTGGGATTAAATTGACATCAGGGGTGTATCATTTGGAAGAACCTAATTTATTGAAAAATCCATCTACAGTAGCTCCAGGAGAATTTGTGAAGAATGGCGGCTATCAGCGACGAGAACCGGATAAGATGGCAGTATTATCAGAAACATACGGTGCCTCTATTTTTTTCAGAAGATGGGCGGCTTGGATGATTGACTTCATTCTTATCGTTTTTGGGTACGGAGGGCTGGTATATTTTACAGCGGAAAAAGTAGCTGAAGCGGAAACCCCAAATATGGGTATGGTAGTGATGCTCCTCCTGATCGGCTCCTTCTGCTATTATCTGTTACTGGAAGGACTTACAGGCTATACGCTGGGCAAGTTTGTACTTCGTATTCAGGTTGTGAATGGAGAAGGAAGGCCGCCAGGCATGGTTAAATCCTTGATCCGCACTCTCATACATCTGGTGGATACGAATCCGCTGCTTTTCATGGGACTGCCCGCCGGTATATGTGTGCTGGTGACACCTCGGAAACAACGGATTGGAGATATGGCTGCGAATACATATGTGGTTAAGGTAAGGGATTTGGGAAAGGTGGGCAGAAAGAAAACCGGGATTATTGCAGGAGCAATCATCCTGACGACGATCATTTCAATTGTCTTTGCTGTATCTTTAATTTCTACGCTCATTACGCAAATCATGAAGCCTGAGGTATTTACCAGTAAGGATAGCCAGTTTGCGGTTACGGCTCCCTGGAATTGGTCACGAGATAATATGATTAATGAGGATGCGGACATCTCCATTAAAAATGAATTTACCGAAAGATATCTGATTGTATTGTCTGAACCGAAAAGCGATTTTGACAGCAGTATGACTCTTCAAGAATATAAAGGAATCATTGAGGATCATTTGGTGTCAGGAATTACGGACCCTGAATTGGGGACCGCTTCAGATATGGTGGTGAACGGATATCCTGCCATTGAGTTTACCCTAAAAGGAGAAATAGATGGGAATCTGGCCATGTATAACGTGACCACGATTGAAACACCTTCGCATTATCATCAAGTGCTTGCTTGGACCTACGCCTCGCGATACAGCAGGGCACAGCAAGAGCTGCGCAAGATTAGAGACAGTTTCCGCGAAATGAACATGCTGTGAAGTGAATATGTAGCAATAACAATGAATCGAAGTTATAAGGAAGTAAGTGGAACAAGCAGACAGCTTATAGGAGCGTCTGCTTGTTGTTTTATAAGCTTCCTTTAAAAAATGAACAATTAAAACGGAGTAGGCGGAATGGTGCTGTACAAGCGAAGCGGTCGCTTTCAAATCTTTCCGTAGGAAAGCTCGCTTCGGAAGCATCACCACCCCCGGATTTCCACCGATGAAGGGTTTTATTCCAGAAATCCGGGGGGTGGCGATGGGAAGCCCCATCCGACTGCGTGAGTGGCGCTATAGTAGATTTATATAGATAATTTGATCATACAATAGAATGTCTGATTATTCGCAATCCGGCCACTTTCGCCACCTTACCTTGTGGATGGGCTTTGAATTGAATCGTCACTTCATTCTTGTGGTTTGTCACAGATAGAGGGAGCTCATAGGCGAACGTTTCGAATTTATTCATTTCCTCGGACTCCAGCTTGCCTTCCCCTAAAATCTGACCATCCGCAGTAATGTCAAAGTCACTATGGGGACGGCTCAAGTCCTTCAAATAAGTGACCGCCAATTGGACAGGCTCATCCGGAAGCACCTCCATGACAAAAGAGAACCAGCCCCCTGGCCAGGTATCGCGATATTTGCGGTTATAGATGGACCCCAGACCTACATGCTCACCAGTAAAGGCATGATCCCGTTCAGGTTGCATTTCGGCAGGCTGCACAACGTCCACTGTAAGTCGTTCCAGCTCTAGCTGATACGCTAACGCGGTACGATATTCTGCCTCTGTTGCTACCCATTCCTCCTGGGAAAAGAGATCCCAATAGACGGTATATGAACGATCATACATCTGATAAAACGGATGAAGCTTCAAGTCTCCGATATAGCCTAAGTCGGTCATATGGAACGTATTAGGCTCGTTCCCGTCAGCAATCAGCTTCGTTGTCAGGGAATCGGCCGATCCGATCAGAACAGACGCAAGCAGACGTTCCTCGGTGGACTCCTGTTCAACAGGGCCAAGGTCTCCAGCCAGCACAAGCGGGCCGTACATAAAAGCAATTCGGCACGGATTATCAGGCATTTCCTCGACTCTCACGGTCATAGGAATATCGTACTCGATCGTATCCCCATCGTTCCATTCCCGTTCAATTACGACGTAGCTGGTAGGACAGGCCTCTGTGACGTACTCTTCCCCGTTGATTTTAATCATCATCCCTTGCTCCGCCCAATGCGGGCATCTTAGCTTGATCGCGAAGGATTTGGGCTCCTTGCTGATGACACGCAGCGTTCCCCGTCCATTTTGCGGAAAGAGAGTGTCTTGTTTGAGCTGTACGCCCATCTCGTTCCATGTCACGGTAGAAGGGACATATTGATTGACATAGATCGTTTCTGGCGTGTGAAAATAAATCGCAGTGCCGTACATGGAGTGACTTTCCATACCGGACCCGACACAGCATGTAAAATCCTCATATTGAGAATTAAAGGACTTGTGTCCTCCCATTTCCAGCGATACAAAATAGCACACACGTCCATCTACAGGCTGCTGTGAAGCCAGGATATGATTGAACATCGCTCGTTCATAGTAGTCGGCATAGGCTGCATAGGCATCCCACTCGAACATATGTCTTGTTAATTTCAGCATATTGTAGGTGTTGCAGGTTTCACAGGTACCTTCGCCCAAACGGTCATTCAGCTTCCCGGGTTCACCAAAATGTTCATTATAACTATTGCCGCCGATCACGTAGGAATGCTTGTGAACAACCCGATCCCAGAAAAAGCGAGACAGGTCCGCATATTGCGGTTTGCCCGTCATTTCAAATTGCCGTGCAGCGCCAATGATTTTGGGGATTTGCGTATTGGCATGTCGCCCTGCCAACGTATCTTGGCTATCCGTGAGATCATTGAGCACCTCTCCGTGATAAAAGCGTTCCGCCAGGCTCAGAAAGCGTTCTTCTCCCGAATGTTCCGCCAGATCCGTTAGCACCTCGTTCATACCGCCAAACTCACAGTGCAGCACCTGCTGCACCTGATCATCGTCCAGCCCTTGAAGTACATCCTCCAGCCAGTTGCCGAGTTTGATTTCTATAGACAGGGCCTTGGGATGATGCGCCAGCAGATGGGCATCACGCAAGCCCGCAAAAAGTTTGTGCATGGTATATAGTGGCACCCAACCGCCGTTCAAATCAAAGCCCTGGGAGCGGATATCTCCAGCTTTTACTTCCTCAAAAATCTCTTTTCCGCGTGGAATGCCGGAAATGTATCCGTTTCCATGACTGTTTTGGCATATTTCCAGTTCGTCGACTACATAGTTCACGCGTTCCAACAGTCTTTCGTCGCCTGTGGAGGCAAACATCAGCGCACAGCCGGACAGGTAGTGACCGAGTGTATGTCCGCTGATGCCACGCGCTTCCCAGCCTTCATAGTGAGCCGCTTTGGGCTTCAGTCCCGCATATTCACGAAAGCGCGATAATAAACGGTCGGGTTCCAAACTCAGCAGGTAGGCCGTATTCAGTTCCATCGCATGTAAAAGTGGGCCGGAATCAATTCTTACTTTATGCAAGTCAAAAGCTTTAGCTTTCAAAATCATCGCTCCTTAGCTAAGATGAAAGTGTATATTTCTCCACTACATTAGCATTGCAATCGCGGTATGTCAGTAGCTTAACCATACAATGGGTGGACAAATCCGAACCTGAATTTAAAGAGGCGATAACATGACCTATCTAAAAGTAAATGTAGATGCTCCGATCCAACTGATCTCGGCAGGCGAGTTTGTTAACGAGGTACCTTGGAAGCATATGAGTCGTTCCATTGAGAATTTTGAGCTGATCCTGGGTGTCCAAGAGACGGTATATATACGGGAGGAACAGGAAGATTTTGAAGTAGGCGAGGGAGATATTCTATTGCTGTACCCCGGTCGTACGCATAAAGGATACCGGGAATCGTTGCCGGGCGTGAAATTTTATTGGTTCCATTTCGATGTTCCCACGACCCCGAATGTATTATCTAATGAGGAAATGAAGCAGGAAACAAGTGCTTTGGATGGGCTTTTGCAGCGACATGGTGTGATGCGTGATATCTATTTACCGCAATGTGTACAGGCAGACAACGGAGATCGGATTCATATTATCGTCAATCAGATTTTGCATGTAGCCAACTCACATTATCTTACGTATCACAGCGCAAATTATTTGTTCACCTCGCTGCTGATCGAGATATCTGAACTGGCGCTCAGCCGCTTGCTTTCCAATCCTGTCAGTTCACAGGGAAATGTGAGTTTTAACAAAATTATTGAGTGGACCCGTATTCATGCTGAAGAACCGCTGACCGTGACGGATTTAGCACGAAAATTCAATTATAACAAGGATTATATCTCTCGTTTGTTCAAGCAAAACACAGGTATGCGTCCCTTGGAGTTCATTCACAGTATTCGTATCAACAAAGCCAAAGAGTTGATTTCCCGTACAGATATGAGCATTAAGCAGGTTGCCGAAGAGGCAGGCTATACCGATGAGAAGTATTTTATGCGTTTGTTCAAAAAGAGAGCCCATATGACTCCTTCCCAATACCGGAATGCCTATCACAAAACATTTATGAACAATGTATAGTGCATTTCCGCTTGGATCGTAAATGCAGAGCTGGATGTATCCACCATTCACTTGCAGCGAAGATCGATGATTTGACCGAGGACTGACCAACCTGTCACCAGAGAAATAGCTTGTCAGACTGTAATTTGGTAATCTGATATAAGAGATCAAATGAGAGCAAGCAATACATAATACTTCATGAAAAAGGGGCGAGCGAGATGCTACAACCACCATTAAAGGATGAACTGACTCGAATACTGGAAGGGCATTCACTGGATGAAGATTTAAAAGAAGAGATTCATCAGGAAGCTCAAGTTGCTATACAATTTCATGTGGAGCATGAGGAAAACTACGAGCACGTTGGAAATAGTCGGATCGCCGGCTATCCAGATCTGCCACCCACAATAGACTGGCCTTGTAATTCAGACGGGGAATATTATACATTTATTGCTCAAATTAATTTGGGCGAGCTACCTTTTTCACCATTTGAGGGATTGCCTCATCAGGGCATACTTTACTTTTTTCTTGGGCTGGATGAACCCGCCTATGATATTGACCATAAAATCTTTTACTATAACGGTGACAGCAGCGTTTTGCAGAAAACATTACCGCCCGCTGGGCGCGTAGAGGTGTTGGCGGAGCAACGGGGTTTCACCGCGTATGCAATTTCTTTTCATCCGATCCTGACGCTACCATCGGAGGGTGAGCTAGGAGATATTCTTGTAGATCAGTACGAAGAGCTTTATGAGCTTCTATATGAACATAGCGACACGGTGTGGGGGAAGCATCAATCTTTTGCCGGGAATACCCGGCGGGATGCTTATCTACGCCGAAACGGGCTGGAAGGTCTTCTGTTTAACTGGCATAAGAGTGAGAGTCAGATCCATAAGGAAGTCGAGCAAGCTATGCATAGGGGAAATACCGATTATGCGGAGCATTTACGGTCCGAAGTGCTGCCTCAGCTGCAAGAATATCAGACGAATCGGGAAAAGCACGATCAGGCTTCGGAAAATTGGCATGTTCTGCTCTCGGTATCTTCTTTGGACGAGGTCGGCATGTGCTGGTGGGACGCGGGGTATTTGGAGTTTTTTATAGATCAAAGGGACTTGAAGAACCTTGATTTCACGCGAACGTATGTCAATCTTGCTACGAGCTAGCCCGGTGCGGCAGACTCATGCTGATTTAGGGCAAATGATGGGGGTTAGAGCAGGGTGGTTTTTTGATTGATAAAAGCAGTGAATTGAGCATGTGGCACAGTAGGTTTGTTTTGCCCGAGTGTCGGGAATCGAACGATCAATAATAGGTGGTCCTATATAGGGCTGCCTTTTTTCGATGTAAATGAACGATTGTACTCCATTATTAGTCTTAATAGATGAGACCACAACAAGGGAGGTGCAACGTATATGACTGATCGAGAGCTGTTTGAACTATATAAGGAGCAGATATATTATTTTTGTTATTATCTAATGCAAAATCAAGCAGATGCAGAAGATGTTTGCCAGGAAGTGTTTGTCAAAGCACTTTTGGCCGACAGGTCCAAAGTACAAGATCTCAAATCATGGATTTTACGAATTGCTTCTAATGAGTGCAGCAATGTGCTTAGAAGGCGGAAAACTGGACTGATGAAGGAAATACGAACTTTTTTATTGTCACGCCCTCATTCATTTAATCCGGTGGAAGAGAGCTTATATCATCGAGAAACGAAGACAGAGCTACACAAGCTATATAACAAGCTTCCAGATAAAATTCGAATGGTCGTGGTCCTTCGTTATGTAAACGAATTGACTGTGCCGGAGATCTCTAGAGTTATAAATATACCCGAAGGAACAGCTAAATCTAGATTAAATCGGGGGCTTAAACTGCTAAAAAAAATGGTGATATCCCAAGTAAAGGAGATGAGTAGCAGTGAGTCGGTATTTTGAAAAAGAACAGAACATTCCTCAACCTGAATATGATGCAATGTGGGTAAATATAGAACAGGAAGCAACCAAACGAAAAGCAACTCTGCAACAGTCACAGGAAGCACCTATGCATAGAGCAAAAGTTGTTCCAGCGAGTATCGTATTCTCATGTTTTCTGCTCGTCGCCATCCCTGTATTCGCTAGTGTGACTATCAATTGGGATAGAATAGGCGGACGTAGTGTAACTAATGCACTAAATAATGGTATTGGCCAACGGTATGATCTAAAAGCATCCAGTGCAGGCATTACGATGAATTTGAATGGTGTTGTAACGGATGGCGAAAAAATGAAAATGCTTATCTCTCTGGATCCAGGAACCGATCCAACCAGTTATATTGGGTTTGCTATAGAGAAAACTACGGTAACTAGCAATTCTGATACCAAGGGACAAGCACACGGATATTTAAATTACGATCCTAAAAGCCAGAAACTCCTTGGCATTTATGAAACTATTGATACTTTAAAGGATCGTAAAAAAGATTACACACTTGAGGCACAGAATCTTATTTTTTATCGTAGTCAGGATATTCCTTTAAAGACGGATCATCAAGCCGGGGATACCCTCGTTACCGGGACCAAGCAGTATCCTAACATTTATATAGAATCCGTTCGACAAACCAACAACAAGACTGTTGTCCGCTTTAGAGTTGCTGCAGCTCCATCCGATTTAGGACGTGGGAACCCGCATTTGGTAATGAAAGTGGGCGACAAAGAGATAGACGCAATCCCAACCATTCTACCTAGCGACAGCTCAGACTTGCATATTGAGCAGGTATTCAACATGACTGCACAAGATTGGAAAAAGGCAAACCTTCATTTTTGTTACACTGAGGAAGCAAAAAGAATTGAAGGTACTTGGAAGTTCGAATTTGAAGCGGATGGAAAAAAAGCAAGTGAAGCGATTTATTCCAAGAAGCTGCATAGCAGCGCTGAATTCCAAGAAAATACGGGTACTACCTTAGACCAACTGATTGTTACCCCCTTGGATATTGAAATTCTAGTAACAGAGCGTGATTCACTTAAAAAAGGAATTGTTCATTATAAAACAGCTCAGCTGGTTATAGGTGATAAAAAAATTAACGGAGGGTGGAATATTAAAGGAGCTGGTCCTGAAAATTATCAACACTTATATCAATTTGAATCCCCAGAGTGGTATAAGGACTGGTCTGATGTTCCAATGAAACTTATATTGAAAGATGCTGTCATCGAGAAACGTGATACGTCTAAGAATTGGATCACTCTTCATAAACCTAAAGAAGAAAAACAGTTCGCTGAGCTTAATGCGGACGGTTATCAAATTGATTTCACATACTATACAGAGGGAAAAGATTTGATTGTCGAATCGAAATCCGGTTCCCCTGGCTTCAAAGGCGTCAACCAAACAACGATGCGAATTAACGGCAAAGAAGTAGTGCCTGAGATCATTGCGAAGGGTATGGTATCCACAGGAGTTAATGTTGACCGTTACAAAAACATTGAATTAGATGGAAAATTGGAACTAAATCCTGGCATCTACAAGTACAGCGATCCTGGACGTGATATTGAAGTTATATTGAAATAGATATGCCCATCGCTGCCTATTCTGCAGATACGTAAATACAAAAGCCCTTCCAGCTTTAGCTTTCCATGAGGGAAGCAGCGGAAGGGCTTTTGCTATATCTACTTGTCTAACAGTGAGCGTGCTTATTTATACCCGTTGCACGGTAAATTCGAATTCCAGCTTTTGATCGGCTGCAATTTGGTATTGTTCATGTACTGGAGCTCCCCAGCTGTCGTCGCCGCCTACACCCATTTGCTTTCCAGCTACAGTGACAACGGTGTAATACACGTTCGGCAGCTCATACAGATGGTAGGCACTTTCCAGCTCAAACGCTGTATACGGCGAAATATTGCATTCCACCGGTGCGGTAGCAGGTGCAGTAATGCGTATACCTCGCTGAGAATCGTCAGTAATATCGACACGGCGCACGCCTGTACGATTGCCGGATTCCTGTGGTACAACATACCCGGACACGTTATCCGCAGCTTCGTTACGGAATACGCCAAGTCTAGCGCCAAAGGCACGGTCGATGTAATTCTCTTCCGGTCCCATTGCATACCAGTCCAGATGGCGGTAGTCCGCTGGAACCTTGAACGAAAGGGCAAAGATCGGCAGGTTAGGCAATCCTGAGACGCCTTCATAAGTCGATTTTACGTTCAGGCTACCGTCGGCGAAGACGGTGTAGGCTACCGTTACCTGTACGTCTGCATGAATGCTCAGCGTGTAGCGGAATGTAACGGTTACACGGTCTGTCTGCTCTTCCGTGACCTCGATGCCCACACATTTACGTGTCAGACTTGCAGCGAACCAGCCACCGGCTTCAAAGCCTAGTGCGGTTCCCCGATCATTGTCTGTGGTCGCCCGCCAGAACAATGGGGCAGGAGGCATGGCGATCATCTCACGTCCGGCGTAGCGAAGTGAAGTCAGGCTGCCTGCTCCTTTGGAGAACATCATACTGAAATCTGCACCGTGAACACCAATGTTAACATCGCCATACACCACTCGTAAGGCACCGACCGTAGGGATCTTCAGTGGATTTGGATCTTCCACGATGAAAATATGTTGTCCGAAGGCCACTTCGTGTCCAGCCTCAGCCCAAAGCGTCGCTTCCTTCAAAACCAGAGCGGTGTGAATAACGTACTCACCAGGCTTTCCATCCGTATTAGGGAACGTTAGTGGAATATAGGCTTCGGTCTGAGCCGCTACATCTACATGAATGGCATTACGTGCGATTTCTTGGCCTTCATGCAGCAGGCTATATACTAACTCATAGTCGCCTGTTCCCTCGAACAGGTTTTCATTGCGCAGGGTTACACCGCTGCGATCCGGGGTGAGCTTCAGATTTTGATACAGGAATTTGACCTCCTGCATCTTCGGCGAAACCTTCCGGTCTGCATAGACAATTCCGTCCGTACAGAAGCCATAGTCTGTAGCACGGTCGTCAAAGTCGCCGCCGATTGCGAGGTACTCGCGTCCGTAGCGATCTTTTTTCATAACAGCCTGATCAATATAATCCCAAATAAAACCGCCCTGATACAGCTCGTATTTGTTCTCCAGCTCTGTATACTTGTGCATGCCGCCTACGGAATTACCCATCGCATGCATGTATTCGCAACTGATATACGGTTTTTGCGGATTGTCGTTCAAGTATTGCTCGATATCTGCGGGCTTGGCGTACATTCGGCTCTCCATATCGCTGGTATCATCGTACGTACGGTTGTGAAACACGCCTTCGTAGTGCACCAAACGGCTCGGGTCGGTGGACCGGAAATAGTTGGCGACATTGCGCAGCACTTCACCTGCATACGACTCATTGCCGCAGGACCAGATTAGAATGGACGCATGGTTTTTGTCCCGTTCCAGCATGGAAATGGCGCGATCCATGACGATATCCTGCCATTCAGGCAGATTAGCGGGAATATTCCACGAGGGCTCGACGGCACCGAGTTTTTGCCAGGAACCGTGTGTTTCCAAGTTCATTTCATCAATTACATAGACCCCGTACTCATCGCATAGCTCATACCACAGAGTCTGATTTGGATAATGAGAGGTGCGAACAGCGTTCATATTGTTCTGCTTGAGCGTCCGGATATCCCACAGCATATCTTCACGAGAAATCGCACGTCCGGTGCGAGCGTTAAATTCATGGCGGTTCACACCTTTAAAGACGATGCGTTTGCCGTTCAAATGCATGACCTTGTTGATCAGCTCAAATTTACGGAAGCCAATTTTTTGTGGAATGACTTCCACGAGCGATCCACTGGCATCATAAATTTGAATGAACAACGTGTACAAATAGGGTTTCTCGGCACTCCAACGCTGCACTTGCTCCAAGGTTGCTGACAGCGAAGCTGTGCCATCAGTAAAGTCAGCTTTTAAAGAAGCTACAACATGGCCGGCAGCATCTTTCACATCGACAGTTGCATAGGCCGTTGCCGGCTTTTCCAAGGTCAATTTCAGCTCCAGAAGGCCCTGCGTGTAGGAAGCATCCAGATCCGCCTTGGCATGCAGGTCACGAACGTGAACCGTAGGGATGGTATAGAGATATACGTCTCTGAAAATACCGGAAAAACGCCAAAAGTCCTGATCCTCCAGCCACGCTCCCGTACTTCTTTGATATACTTCAACCGCGAGCTTGTTTTCACCTGCTTGCAGGAACGGTGTCAGTTCGAAATCAGACGGTGTAAAGCTGTCCTCGCTGTAACCGACAAATTGTCCGTTCAGCCATACATAGAAAGCCGACTCAACGCCTTGGAAAGAAATGAACACAGGCTGCGCGTCGGAAGCCATATTTTCCGGCAAAACAAAGCTTTTGATATAGCTCCCGACTGGGTTGTGATCCTCCGGAATATGGGGTGGGCGAACGTCCGAATGTCCGTCCCACGGATACATCGTATTCACGTACTGCATTTGGCCAAAGCCTTGCGTCTGAATGTGACCCGGTACCTGAATATCGCTCCAGCCGCCATACTCAAAGCCGGGCGCATAGAATTCTACCGGACGGCTGGCTGGATTCGTTGCATAGTTAAACTTCCAGCTCCCATTCAGGCTATGACGCCAAGCCATATCAGCTTGCTGCTCCGCTTCCTGAAGCGTAGCGTAATATTTGTGATCGGAATAGGCGGGCAGCCGATGCACAGCAAATTTGGTTACGTCGGTCAGCCAGTCCAGACTAGGGGTATGGATGGTCAAGGCGAACACTCCTTATTTTTAAAATGAAATGAAGATTGTACACAGAAGTCTGTTATTTAACCGAACCCACCATGCCCGCTACAAAGTGTTTCTGCATCAGGAAGAATACCAGTGCAGTCGGCAGTGTGGACAGAACAATGGCGATCATGATGACACCGTAATCCGGTGCATAGCTGGAGCCAAGGTTCGAGATCAACAGCGGAATCGTTTGATTCTCCGGCGTTTGCAGCACAATCAGAGGCCAGAGGTAGTTGTTCCAGCTGGACATGAATGTGATGATCGCGGCAGCGGCATAGGTTGTTTTCATCGTAGGCATATACACCCGGAAGAACAGACCCAGCTCGGATAATCCATCCATACGACCTGCTTCCAGTAGATCCTTTGGAAACATCTTGGTGCTTTGGCGGAAAAAGAAGATCAGGAACGCCGTAGTTACGGTCGGAATGACGACGGAAGAGAGTGTATCAATACCGATCCATGGTATGACATTAGAAATACTGCCGAACATCCGGTAGAGCGGGATCATGATCGCCGCAAACGGAATCATCATAGACATCAGCAGGATATTGAAGACAACGTCTTTTGCTTTACTTCTGTAAATTTCAAAGCCATAACCGGCCAGTGATGCGATCAGCATAGCCAGCAGCGTAGTTGAGATAGAGACTTTTGCAGAGTTACTTAGTGCGGTAACGATGTCTACTTTTTCGAGCAGATTGTGCATGTTATCCATCAGATGGGAGCCAGGCAGAAGCTTGCCTTTGGTCACATCGACTGACAGGTTCGTGGAGCTGGATAGCATCCAGAGGAACGGGAAAATCGAAACGAACGACACAATGATCAGAAAGGCGTACGTAAATGCTCTTTTTGTTTTCATCATTTTTTCTCACCTGCCACTTTGAACTGGATAATCGACAAGATAATGATCATAATGACGATGGAATAAGATACGGTCGCCGCATAACCAAAGTCGGATGAATATTTGAAGGACAAATTGTAAATATATTGCGAAATTGAAGATGTCGCGTTCCCTGGCCCACCCTTGGTAATATTCATAATTTCATCGAAGAGTTGGAGTGTACCAATCGTTGATGTAATCGAAGTGAACAGGATAATCGGCTTAAGCAGTGGAACCGTAATGCTGAAAAACTGTCGGATCGGAGAAGCTCCGTCAATACGGGCCGCTTCGTAGATGGAATTGTCAATGTTCTGAAGACCGGACAGGTAAAAGATCATATTATAACCAGTCCAGCGCCATGTGATCGCGATAATAATCGTAACCTTGGCCCAGAAAGGATCTGTAATCCATTGGATGGGCGTGCCAATCACGTGCAGATTCAGCAATAAGGAGTTTACCAGACCGTCGGACGAGAACAGGTACTTGAAGACAACCGAGTATGCTACAAGGGATGTGATACACGGCAAGAAGATAGCTGTGCGGAAAAAGCCCTTGAATTTCAGGTTTTTATCATTCAACAATACCGAAATGAACAGAGCCAGAATGACCATCAAAGGTACTTGGAAAATCAAATAGATAAACGTATTCTTCACGGCGGTTATAAACATTTTATCGGTGAACAATCGCTTGTAGTTATCAATGCCATTAAAGCTCAGATTAGACCCTGTACCTGTCTTAAAGGACAAGATAAGCGCCTGAATCATCGGATAGAAATAAAAAGCGGCAATCATGATCACTGCGATGGATATGAACAACCATCCTGTCATACCTGCTTTGAGACGTGTTGTAGTTATTTTGGGCGCGGCTGTCTTCATACCATGTCAACTCCCTGTGCAGCAATAAAACCTTGAACTCGCAAGCCCAAGGTTTTAAGTGCTTATCGTTTTATTGTTTAGCCTTGGCTAGATGGACTGTCTTATTTAAGCTGTGCTTCCGCCTGTCCTTGAGCATCTTTCAGAACTGCGTCTACATCTTTTCCGTTCAGATAGTTTTGAATTTCAACGGTCATGATATCCTCAATGGCATACGTGTGCAGGCCATAATTGACTTTTGGAACTTGTTTAGTCCATTCTGCAAATTTCTTGTATACTTTGTCGCCACCGAAGTACGGATCTTCTACGTCATAAGCTTTACCACTGGAAGCTGCGTTCAATGAACCAACAATTCCAATTTTGCTCAGCATATCTTGATACAGCTCTGGATCTGTTCCGAATGTCTCTTTCAGGAAATCAGCAGCGGTATCTTGACCGTCCGAGTTAAGAACATACCAGGAGCTGCCGCCGAGGCTGGAAGCATTCACGGATTCAGGTATATTTTTCAGCTTAGGGAAAGGAACAACGGCCCATTTACCCGATTGCGAAGCTTCTGCTTTGATCGAAGGTGTAATCCAGTTACCTGTAGGTACGGAAGCAACTGCACCGCTGTTGAATGCGGCCAGGAACTGACTCCAGTCGGCATTCATTTTAACAATGTTAGCGTCGAACAAGGATTTGTACGTCAAGAGCGCTTCTTTCATAGCTGGATTACCAGCCAGGTTTGGTGTTTTACCGTCTTCTTTCAGGTACCATGAACCTGCGGTTTGGATCATACCACGGATCAGACCGAGGTCATTCGGATCTTGAGTCAGCATTTCTTTGCCTGTTTTTTGTTTTACGGCTTTACCAATTTCAATAAATTTGTCCCAATCAATATTGGTCAGGTCTGCTACTTTGTAGCCGGCTTGTTCCAAATAATCCGTTCTTACATACAGTCCCATAACACCGGAGTCGAAAGGAACACCGTATTGCTTGCCGTTGTAGCTAGTCGGTCCGATTTTATAATCAGCGAAGTCGGATGCTTTGATCGTGCTGCTCATATCATGGAAAGAATCGGGATAGGCTTGCAGGAAGTTCTGTGCGCGATAATCCTCGATCAGAACCACGTTCGGCAGTCCTTTGGTAGAACCAGAGTTAAGACCAGCATTCATTTTTTGTACGATATCGTTTTGAGCATATTCAACAATGTTTACGGTTACATCTGGATGTTTGGCAACGTAGCGATCTTTTGCCAGCTTCAGGGCTGCGATATTAAAGTTCGGGTCCCAAGCCCAGACGGTGATTTCTTTTTTGCCTGAATCTGTGGTAGTAGCTGCTTTCTCGGAATTGCTGGAGCACGCGGATAGCAAGATCAAGCTTGCAATCAGCAGAAGGAAAGTCATTTTTTTCATTTTGTTCAACCCCTACTCTTTTTTATATGTTGCTTGCTAGTTCTAAATCTCTTAAATGAAAGCGGTTACCTTATTTATAAATCTAGTGTACCATCCATACTTTGTCGGCGTTAGGAATATCTTTATACGGATTGGTGTTATTATTATGATTTATCAAAAAAGGCACCGCTTACATTTGTATTTTGTTTTGGTTTAGGTACTTTTTTTAGGTTGAACTAAAGTTGTTCACGAAGCGCCACTGCGCGGCCGGATGGTGCTTCCCATCGCTGTTGTATCCAGATTTCTTTATTCAAATTATATAAGGTTGAAATCTGGATACAAAGGCGACCGCTACGCTTGTACAGCACCATTCCGCCCACTCCGTTCTTGTTCCACCTTCTTTGTTTAGTTCAGCCTATATTTTTTATGGGGTAGGAGGGGCGGGTTTTACGATCAATGGCAGGGTCATTCTGACTTTGGTGCCCTCGCCTTTTTTACTGGAGATGGTCACGCCGTATTCTTCTCCATATAAAAGGGTAATGCGGTTGTGCACATTCTGGATGCCGATGCCTGTGAACAGTTGGCGCTTGCTCTTGGGATTCGGCAGTCCGTCCTGCGCCGTATGCCCGTCCAATTCCATACCGTCTCCATCATCGACCACCTCACAGATCAATGTATCCTCCGTTTTGGACACCAATATATAGATGTGGCCTGCATTTTTTTCATTAAACGCATGGAAAAATGAGTTTTCGATAAAAGGCTGAATGATGAGCTTGGGCACATGGTACTCCAGACAATCGGGTGATACAAAATAATTCACTTGTACCCGCTGCCCGTAGCGTACATGGTTAATGAACACATAATTTTGCATGTTGGCCATTTCCTGCTCGATGGTGATCGTTTCACTTACATTGCTGATTGTATTTTGCAGTAAGGAAATGAGTGCATTGATCGTCTCGGCAGCTGTTTCCTTGTTTCCTTTGAGCACCAGCATTTTGATCGAAGCCAGAGTATTGTACAGAAAATGCGGATTGATCTGCCGTTGTAGTGCAGCAAGCTCTGCGTTCCGTTGACCCTTTTGCGTCTCTAAAAGCTTACGGATATAGTCATTTAGTTCATCCAGCATGTAGTTGTAAGCATGACTTAATTGTCTAACCTCATAGCTGCCCGTTACCGGGATATAATTATCAAAATTCTTCTCGCGTATGGTCGACATTTGCTTCACCAGTCGAGTCAGCGAACGAATCAGTCGACGGGATATCAGAAAAACGATCACCAAAGCAATCAGTACGATGGCAATGCAGATCCATACAACGGATTTAACGTCAATAATTTGCCCAATGGCGGCTTGTCTGTCAATCATGTTCACCAGATAAAAATCAAATGAAGGGATATAGTTGGAAAGGAGGATACTCTCCTTATTCATCACATCCGCATTAATGTAGTTAAGTCCCTGTTCATTGATTTTTGTGGCATAGCCTAGCAGCTCACTGGAGCGTTGTCCGATCAGATCCTGGCGATTGCTCGATACAATCAGTCCCGACTTGTCCAAAATAAGCACATCATTGCCGTTGCTCGTGAAATTGTTGTAGAAACGGCGGAATTCAGGCTCTCGGATAGCGATGTAGATCATGCCGTACAGGGTGCCGCTGGTCCGCTCCATAAATGGTTTGGAGGCGATGATATAGGGTGTTGGCTTTTGCGGGGTACTATTCATTTGTTGCTGCAACAATTCAGTATCCAATTGATACATAAGCTGTGCCGGTCGTGCTACACTTCGGGCTGTAATAGCACTGCTTTTAAGCTCTTCCGCAGTTACAGGCCAATAGGACGAGTCGGAGTAAAAGCTCCGGCCATTCAGACCTGTTACAGCGACACCGACATCATAGGCATCGACGTTCGATTTAATTTGCTTCATTTGCTGTGCCATTCCGAAGTAAATCCTCGCCGAGTTAATTGAGTCAGATTGACCGCCAGTCAGATAGTTCTTGACCGTTCCATTTTCCGAAGCATGGGTTACGGCATTCACGATAGAATCATTGAAGGATTCAAAGCTGGATTGAATCTGGCTGAGTACCTTGGCATTTGTAATACTGAATGTCTCAGCAAAAAGTCGTTCAGACATCCGAATCGTCACCAAAGAGGTCAGCAAGGACACCGCAGTGATGCTGACCACCATAACAATAAAGATTTTGAAGAACAGACCTTGATATTTGATCTTATGGATATATCTTTTCATATTCAATCTCTTTTCTACTGGCAGATGTGGCTTACTCTCTAATAGAGATGCTCCCGGCGGTACTGACTGGGCGAGTAACCCTTCACTTTTTTGAACACTTTGGTAAAATAGCTGGGGTCCGAATAGCCTACCGTGCTGCTAATATCCGAAATGGACATCGTCCCCGACCGTAGTAACTCCGCGGCTTTTTCAACCCTAATTTTGTTGAGATACTCGCTAAAACCTTCTGTATGGTGTGCCGTAAAATAACTGGACAAGTAGGAAGGGTTAAAGTGAAAATATTGCCCAAGTGTCGTCAAATTGAGCGTTTCAGCATGATGCTCCTCAATATACTCCAGCAGTTTTTTCATGCTTGCACTACTTCCTTGCTGTGTTTTAGCCATGATCTGTCTGTTCGCTTCCTCCAAAAAAGTCTCCAGAAGGCGCACGGCTTCATGTACATGAGGGGCATCATTAATTGTTTTGAAATAGGAATATTTCGCCGCATCCAGCTCCTTCATATCATACCCCTGATTCCCGAGCAAAATCGTAATGTTGAACACGATATTTCCGAGAAGCGATTTGAATTCAAAAGCGGTAGAGGTATAGTTACCGGACATGGCAGCTACATAGGATCTCAAATCCTGAAAAGCTGTATCAAAATGCTCACGCTTCATCTCTTCTGTAAACTGTTTTAAGTTGAACGAGCTGTTCACCTGTACAGGCGGAGGGAGTTCATCTTCTATTAGCAGCGCTGTTCCTGGAAAATAAAAGCGGTAACTCAGCAGTTTTGGCAGTTCATTCTGATAGACGTCACTAATCTGATTGAAGTCATCAAATAAATGGCTAACTGACCAGCCTGTCTGTGGATCGACCCGCTTTGTCTCCTGAGCAACTTCCCTAACCGCAGCCATCCAGGCGTCTACTTCCCGTGGATCAAGATTGGCTAAAAACATAGCCGCATAGACATCAGATGGCAGTTGTCGCAGTACGATGTACTCACAGGCAGAGGATACTCGATCCGTAAGCTTGGAAAATAGGTCCGAGGCAGAGATGGAGCGCCCTTTATCCTGCTGTGCCAGCTGTTCTATACCTATGAGCGCAAAACGGGCATAAGGAAATGCTTGCTTCAGCAGCTCGGCGTCATAGTCCATGCTATACCCGGAGATCAGCTTTTCGATCACATGATCTATCGTAATTTGACTATTCCCGGCATCTGCTTGATATTGAATGGATGGAATTTTGCGAGCGGTTCTCTGGAGCACTTGGAGCAGCTCATCCGTGTCTAGCTTAGGCTTTAAAATATAGTCAGCAACCCCTTGCTGAAAGGTGGATCGCACGTAATTAAACTCGCCGTAACTGCTAAGTACAATGACTTCGATATCTGGATAGTTCTGTCTGACTATGCGCGTCAGCTCCTCGCCATCCATGATCGGCATTACGATATCTGTAATGACTATATGAGGGCGCAAGGTTTCAATTAGCTCCAATGCTTCTTTCCCGTTAGAAGCTTCACCTACAATTCGAAATCCATACTGTTCCCACGACAAGTGGTGTTTGATCCCTTGCCGTACCAATATCTCATCATCGACAATCAAAATGTTGCATAGCTCATTCATGGCAGCACTCTCCGTAATTATACCTATTCGAGGATTTTGCAAAAATCCTGATTCAAAAAAGACCTCCATCACGTGGACGTCATATCATCTGAGGCACATATTTGACAACGCTTCCAACTTAGCTTAAATCTAAAGCATTTAATCTTTACATGCTAACATAAACCACACGGGGATTCCAAAAAAATTTAGTCCAAATGGCATATAAAACAACAAAAAAGGCGGCCGAGAAAATCTCGACAGCCTAAATAACCGGGATTACCTTATACAGTACCCCATGTCCGATCTCCTGCTAAATATTTCTCAGTCAAAATAGACAGCAGTTGAATACCAACCTCATTGTGTCCTCCCTCAGGAAGGATCAGGTCAGCGTATTTCTTGGAAGGCTCAATAAATGCCTCATGCATCGGCTTAACCGTAGTCAAATAGTGATCGTGGATCGAATGGATGGTGCGGCCGCGTTCCTCAATATCGCGAAGAACCCGACGGAGAATGCGCACATCAGGGTCAGTATCCACAAATACTTTGATGTCAAGCAAGCTGCGGAGCTTTTCGTCTGACAGTACGTGCAGACCTTCCAACATAACGATGTGATTTGGCAGAAGCTCTACCGTCTCGTCCGTGGAGCGTGCATGAACCGTAAAGTCATACACTGGCGCTTGTGTCGCTTGTCCTTTTTTCAGACATTGGAGATGCTCAATAAGCAATTCGTTGTCAAAGGCAAACGGATGATCATAATTGACCAAAGCACGTTCATCATAACTCAGATGTGAATGGTCTTTATAATAGTTATCCTGAGATATGAAAGTCACTTTATTAGATCCCAGACGCTCAACGACGGCGCGTGCTACCGTCGATTTACCGGAACCTGTACCGCCGGCAATACCAATAATAAGCATGGCGTTTCACTTACCCTTCCCTAAATGTATCCCGATACAACTCAAGTATTGTAGCACAATGCACACTTTTTTTCATCACTGTTGAACTTTGTATTTCTTCCATTTCCGTATCTTGGCTCTGAATGTTTTAAACGGTGCCACCGAGTTGATGTGAATCCATCTTGCCATGGGCCATTTCGGATTAGTCCCTGTCCAGTCGTGAACGCCCTGAGTGAAGAGCTCTTCATGACTAAGTGTGTCGATCCAATCCAGCCACTTTTGCTCAGCCAACTTGAACATATCGCGTAATTCACGTAAAGATTGGTGGGAGTAGGTCTTGTAAAATGATTGATATAGTTCGCCTAGTCTATTCCACTTATAATTGGGGGCGGGCATGATCACGGTTTTTCCTTCCCGTTCGTCCCTGTCCCATGTCATGACAAGATGAAGCCATCCGAGCTGGTAGGCGATCATTTCTGCGGGTGTTTTATCTACTTCAGGGATACGAATATCCTTTTGGCTCTCGTCGATCTCCTGGAACTCACCGTCAAATCGTAAGTAGGAGGCATGAATGGCTTCCTTTAATTCTGATTTGGAGGCGTATTCGTAACTGGACATCTCATCGCTCCTTTAAATGATATGGATGATACTCACCCTTTATATGTACCATTCCCAATATGACAACCGTATGTCTTATTCAAAAATAAAAAAATATCGTTTTTTGTGATTTTATGAAATAGCATTTAGCGTGTTCATGAAACAGGATGCAAAATTAATAGAGAAATTAAGACAAAAGATAAGTAATTAGACATATTTTAATATTTATTTAAGTGTCTATAATTATTGGAGTATAGCGCTTAGGGCCCTCATTGGTGTTGGAATATTATTCCCTTCATCAGTACGTTATATACCGTTGGGCATGTCATGTCCGATAAACGGTGCAACCTTTGCTTTAGTATTCATGAATCTAATCGAGAAGGAGACTGTTATATGAAGTCGAGTTTGTTAAAAAAATGTGCAAGTGTAATGATAAGCAGTACGTTGGTACTGTCTTTATCATTACCGTTGCTAGGTCATGCACATGCGGATGGGAATTTACAGATAAGTGATGATTTTGAACTAGGGGAAGCTCAAGGCTGGACCGCAGGATCGGGGAACTGGTCTGTGGTCAAGGATGGGAATGGATCTACATACCAACAATCTACTCGAAGCGAAAGCCATTCCGTCAAAGGTAACGCCTCATGGACGAACTATAGCGTGCAAGCAGATGTATATGTAAATGATTTTAATGGCTCCAATCGAGTCTACGTTGCAGGTAGATACACAGATTCCAACAACTTCTATGCAGCTTCGTTGTATAACAAGAAAGACGGAGCTCTTGAGATTCGGAAAAAAGTCAAAGGCTCTATGAAGACACTGGCTACGAATAAAAAATACAAACTGGACACGAATACATGGTACAGAGTCAAGCTGGAACTATCCGGTTCGGAAATCAAAATGTATGTCAATGATCAACTGGAACTGTCCGCAACAGACACCAGCCTCACTGCTGGAGCCATTGGCTTGGTAACCTCCAAAGCAGCTGCCCAATTCGATAATGTGATGGTATCCGGTGCTTCTTCTGAGGTAGATCCAGGAACACCGCCTGTGAATCCGACACCAGGTACAGAACAACCGACTCCTGGGGTGGACCCTGATGTAACCTCCAAAAATAACTATAATTTGACTGGCTTTTCGTATGGTAATACAGGTGGTGGCAACATTGCGGATACCGATGCCAACTACAAAAAGGTATACAATGCTGTAGATCTCAACGAAGCACTGAAGAAAGGCAGCAAAGTCAAAGTGATTGAGATTATGAACGATCTTGATCTCGGTTGGAATGAAATTCCTAGTGCTGCCAAAGTAATGCCTTTTAGTGCCAACAATCCTGTACAGACGCATCCTGTTCTGAAAAAGACAGGTGTGAGCAAAGTCTATATCGAAAATATGAATGGGGTTACGATTTTCTCTGCCAATGGTGCGAAAATCAAACATGCTGGCTTTGTCATCAAAAGAAGCTCTAATTTGATTTTCCGTAACCTCGAATTTGATGAGCTTTGGGAGTGGGATGAAGCAACCAAAGGGAACTATGATAAGAATGACTGGGATTATGTTACCATCGAAGGTACAAGTTCCAAGGTATGGATCGACCACTGTACATTTAACAAAGCCTATGATGGTTTGGTAGATGTGAAAAAAGGTAGTAACGGAGTTACGATTTCCTGGTCTTTGTTCAAAGGAGATGACCGCAGCTCCAACAGCTGGGTAACCCAACAAGTCAACGCGATGGAAGCAGACAAGTCTTCCTATCCTATGTACGCGTATCTGAGAAGCAGTGCAGTAGGCATGAGTAAAGAAGATATCATTGATATTGCAGCAGGACAAAAGAAGGCTCATCTAATCGGTGCTACGGAAATGGCTTCCGACAATGCAGACCTGGAGGTGACGCTGCATCATAATTACTATCTGGATATTCAGGATCGCATGCCTCGTCTGCGTGGTGGTAATGCTCATGCATATAACATCGTTATGGACGATGCCGGATTGGCCAGAGCCAAAAAAAGAATTACTTCTGATATGGCTAAAGCAATTGCTGCAAAAGGATACCATTTTGATGTCGTGGGTAATGGTGCAATTTCAACAGAAAACGGCGCGGTGTTGCTAGAAAAATCGTATTTAATTGATGTATTTTCTCCAGTGCGTAATAATCAAAAAGATCCTAACAAAGCGGATTACACAGGTAAAATCAAAGCCGAGGACGTTATCTTTTCGAACAACGGTACCGTATTCAGAGGAGGCAGTGACGATGCGAATAGCCCGTTAGCCCCTTATCCTGCCAAGACCAAGGACTTCTCTTGGAATGGGTTCACAACGTTGCCATACAGCTATACAGCCGAAGACCCTGCCAATCTGGTTGCTCAATTGCAGGCTAAGGATGGAGCGGGTGCAGGTAAGCTGAACTGGTCGAGTGAAAACTGGCTCAAAACGGTGTACAATACGTCCGTTACGAAAAATGCAATAGTGGAAGAAGATTCCGAATAGGTAGGCCATATAAAAAAGCAGCCAGTACAGATAAGCTCTGTTGCTGGCTGCTTTTTTTGTTAACTACGTCTAGGCTGCGTTCGGTACGAACTTAACCAATAACGACAAACGAGGATACGCCAGCAGGTACGGATCTAACGCGGAATAATACTCCATCATCTCTAAAAGTACGCAGAATATAAGGCTGGTTCGTAGGTGTGCGAACATTGTTAAATCGCGCAGTACCAAAACCATCGAAGCCTGCAGCTTGGACAAAGCTTCCATCTAGACGCCGGAGTATAGCAAAGAATCCGGTTGTGTTAAAAGGAACACCGTTTGTGTTAGCCCAGATAACTGTAAATCGGCGTAGAGTTTGTGTAGGGCTCACATTGCGATATCTCGTAACAGGAACCTTTCTGCCCGTAGATTTCAATGTTTGTGGAGGACGAATGGCCACTTCAAATCAACTCCTTTGTTGTGATGAGATAGTAAATGCACACAAAGGAGTTTTCGACTGTGTTATTAACTACGACTTCTTATAAATAGGTATATATCGAACTCAAAATGACACTCCATGTACATTATCGTTCGATTCGGGACCTCATCATGCCCAATCGCGCCGTAGCGTAAAGAGGTCTTTTAACGCGTCTGTAGACAGCTCAGTAATCCAGCCCTCGGTACTGGTTATGATTTGGTCGCTAAGCTGCTGCTTGCTCTCCAACATTTCATCAATGCGTTCCTCCAGCGTGCCCAGCGAGATAAATTTGTGCACCTGTACATCTTTTGTTTGCCCCATCCGATAGGCTCGGTCTGTGGCTTGATTTTCAACAGCCGGATTCCACCAGCGATCAAAGTGAAAGACATGGTTGGCAGCCGTTAGATTTAGACCCACCCCCCCGGCTTTGAGCGACAAAATAAACACGGATGGCTGCTCGGCAGGGGGGAGCGTGTGAGATTGGAATTGGTCAATCATTCGGTCACGGGCCGTTTTGGATGTGCTGCCGTTCAGATAGAGCACGGGCTCTTGCAGCTCCTGAGCGAGTACCTGCTGGAGCATCTGCCCCATACCAATATACTGTGTAAAAATAAGGCAGCGCTCGCCCTCCTCCCGCAGTTCCTTGACCATAGCCAGAATGCGCTCCAGCTTGGATGAACGGCTAATGACCGCTTCAAGATCGGACTGACTATAACCGGAATCCGCGGCATTCGGGAGTGCCTCCTTGGTTAAGAGGGCAGGATGGTCACAAAGCTGCTTCAACTGGGTAAGGGCGGATAAAATGGCTCCTTTCCGTTCAATCCCTTCCAGCTTCTGCATCCGTTCCATCAACTCTTTGACAATCTGGTCATAGAGCGCGCCCTGCTCAGAGGTCAGATGAATGTACGTTTTCATCTCATTCTTGTCAGGCAAATCAAGCTGTATAGCTGGGTCCTTCTTCTTGCGTCGCAGCATGAAGGGCTGAACCAGCTTTTGCAAATCTAACGTGCGCTGCTCGTTATGTTCCTTCTCAATAGCATTAATGAAGCGATTGCTAAAGGCGCGTAAGCTGCCCAGATAACCTGGGTTGATAAAATCATAAATGGACCATAGCTCGGACAACCGATTTTCAATAGGTGTCCCGGTCAACGCGATCCGATGACGTGCAGGAAAGCTGCGCACGGCTGTGGATTGCTTGGTTTGCGCATTTTTAATGTTTTGCGCTTCATCCAGACAGACCGAATCCCAAGTCATGCTTTGTAGCAGCTCTTGATCCAGGGTTGCCGTAGCGAAGGAGGTCAGGATGACATCGGCCTGCTCGACTTCTTCGCGGAACAAGTCTCCCTGCTCCCGCTTGCTTCCATAGTGCAGCATCACCTTTAATGAAGGGGCGAAGCGGCTGAGTTCCTTCTGCCAGTTGCCCAGCACCGAAGTCGGGCAAATCAGCAGCGAGCTGGAACGGACGCCCGTCTCGGCGGCAATATCCTGTAGGTGCAGTAAATAAGTAATAAACTGCACCGTTTTACCGAGTCCCATGTCATCGGCCAGACAGGCACCCAGTCCAAAACGCCGTAAAAAGGCAAGCCATGCATACCCGTCCCGCTGATACGTCCGTAGCTCGGCTTGCAGCCCGTCCGGCACGTCCAATGCAGGCCATTCCGACTGCCGTCCGAGCTGGCTGATCAGCTTCAGCAGATGGGCATTCAGCTCGACTTCCAGTCGGAAGCGTGCCGCATCTTCCGGCTGCTCGCCCGAGGCGTCGCCTTCAGGCTCGTCGGCGTTGCCGAGCAGGTGTAGCTGTAGGATGTCCTGAAAGGACAATCCCTGAGCACTGTCGATCCCGGCCATGGCCCGGCGGATCTGCGCCAGCAACGCGGGGTCGAGCGCGATCCATTGCCCGCGGAAGCGCACCAAGCGCTCGTTGCGAGCGACGAGCTCGGCGAATTCCGACTCGCTCAGATCGGCGTCGCCAATGGCAACACGCCAATCGAACTGGACAATCGAGTCCAGTCCGAACAGCGAGCTGCCCTTCGTGCGCTCTCCCGCCCCTTCGCCCGGGCGTACCTTGGCCCGCAGCTTCGGCTTCTTGCGGGTAGCTGCCTCCCACCAAGCCGGGAGCAGCACCTGCCAACCGCTTTCCAGCAGACGCTGGCTGTCGGTCGTCAGGAATTGCCACGCTGCTTCGTCGGAGAGCGGGTGATTCAGCACGTCATCGCGGCTTCCGGCACGCTGCCCGGCAGGCAAAATCGAGGTCAAGCGTTCTAGCCACCCGGCTGAGCGCTCACGGACATGTGCTGTCCAGGCATCGGGCCATGAGCCGGATGCGTACCCATCATCGGCGAGCTGTACAGACACCAGCAACGCTGGGTCTTGCTTGTCCTGCAACACAAGCTTGAGCTGCCAGGACGGTTCATCGTCCTCCAGCTCTGGCTCCAGCAGTTGCAGAAGCGGCCGAAATGGCGCGGTATCGGCTTTCCAGCCGATGGCGATGAGCCAGGCCCGCGCGTCTAGACCCGCCGCCGGGCGATTGGGAGCGAAGAGAATTGGATATTCTCTTCGCAAATCGGCGGCTTCCGCTTCAGTGCCGTACCAGCGCTGAAATACGGCAGCCGAGAACGCCGCTATCAGCCCATCCTGCTCGTCCTTCTCCAAGCTGTCTAGCAAAGCAAGCTCTGCCGGTTGGATGTTTTCCTGTGCTTCCGCATCCCACATCCATTGCAGCTTCCCTGCCTGGAATGCCGTGAAGCTGGGCACATATGCTTTCGCTTCAATACAGTGAGCAAGTAAAGGGATCAGCCGAAGCCACGGGGCATGGGCCTCGTCCCAGATCCATTCGATATGCTTTAGAAGCTCGCGCTCTGCCAGAAAAGGAATCACCTGCTCCGAAGGCAGCAGGATAATATCCGTGTCTTGAATATGTTGAATCTCCAGCTCGGTGCCATAAAACGAAGCCTCATGCCAAGCAAACAAACGCTGCTTCAGGATTTGGCCGGAAATGCTATAGTTCATGGAGGAATCGCCATAGATCAGCGCGTCTCCATAGGTAGTTAATTGGATATGCACGGTAATCGTTTCGGTATATTGACTCATGATAACAATTTCCCTTTCCGCAATTCCTCTTGTAGCGCCCGCAGGCGGCTATGACGGCTGGTGAAGGTCGTGAAGAACAGCTCCCAGCGTGATTCTTGCTTCATTTTCTTGTACAGCTTGAACAGTCGCTTTAACAGCTTGACTGCTGCTTTATAGCTGGCTCTGTTTTTTTCTAGCACATAACGTTCTACCGCTTGATGGTAAAAGGGGAGTAGTAACTCAGGCGCGTTCTTTTCAATGGGCTGTAACACGCTCACTCGAAAACTCAATGGTTCACTGCGTATGCTTAGCTGATAGTCGATCCATGACCGCCATTTTTCGTGGGCAAGCAGCGCCTCTTCATACATTCCTCCAGCAAATGGAAGCATACCCACCAGCGTGTCCCACATGTCCTGCTCCGCTTCTGGAAGGTGCTGCAAAACCACATCCCAATCATGCATATAATCCTGTAAATGGTCATCCCGATGACTGTGAAGCAGGGGACCGATATGCTGCAGTCCGTCCTTGAGACGTGCCCAATCCTCGGCTTTGCGCAACGCCTGTAAGAACAAAAGCAATTGGTTGGAAGAGATTTTTAGTGGAAAAGCTCGTTCCGCTTCCTGAAGAAGTACCCAGGCTTCATTATCCTGCGATTGGTAAATATGCATCCAGCTACGAGCCAACATCCATGGAAGCCGTGCTAAAGTTGTGCCGAGATCCTCCTCAGCCGCCTGTAAATGCTGTAATTCCTCCGTATATATGCTGGAGTCCTGTCTTTCGGGGTGCACCCAGTTCAGCCAAAACTGATAATACGTGTCTGAAAAATAAGTACCGTTACGCGATTCTGTCAGCATTTTTCGGCGTAAATAGGCTAAGGTTTCTGCGATACGGGCTTCTTGCATCGATTCATCGGTCAGCTCCAGCGGGCTTTCAAAATCACGCTCGATAGCTTCTTTAAGCTCATCGGCGGCGATTTGCGTGTAATACCCCATATAGGTATGAGAGGGATAGCCCGGCATGGGAGACTGAGGCACCAGCTTTTCCAGCACACGCAGATGAGCATGCAGTCCGTATAGCTGTTGCATGCCGGGTGAAAGCGGTGGCTTCACAGCATAGATCGAGGCTAAAGCGCTTTGGACATATTGGGAATTTTGTGTGTTCACACGGTTAAGGGCGATACACTGATCGAACAGATCATGCCACTCTGAAATGGGCATGTCTGGTATCTTGCTTGCTGTTTTACTGAGAGCGTTTCTTGTTGCTTCCTTGTGATCCGGTGAAAGATTCGACCGGGAAGGAGGTGTGGTACGCGTGTCAGCTTTTGCCGCCAATCGGGTGAATCCCGCCGAATGAGCGTTCACTAAAGCATGTACAGAACGTTCCTGTTCATTCGCGTAATTCAGTAGTACGGCGATCATATGCTTGCAGTTGGTGTGGACAGGGCATGTGCATCTGCTGGCAGCAAAAGCACTCAAGTGGAGATCCACCTCGTATAGCTCGCTTCCATCCACGACAGCTGCAATATGATCGGCATCAGGCATTGCGAATTCTTTTACCTTTCCTTGCTTAAAATACTGGAAACCTCGTTTGATCGTCACGTCATTAAAATGGTCAGCCACGTTTTGAATAAGCTGTTGCCACTGTATATCATCCATAAGATAGGTTGGTTTCATATGATTAGTCTCCTAAGAGAGAATAGTTGATCAGGTAGTAGCTTAACTCTTCCATTATATCAGTTCACGAATATAAATTGAGTGGAGGGAGAGTTGGAAAATTTCGAAGAATATCCGTTGGATAAAGCAAAAAGCCCCCTTACTCTATAGCGTAAGGGGACTTGAGTCATCAGGCAAGAATGGGAGCTATCCTCTACTGTTTCCCATCCAGATTCTCCACTCGGCGGAAGACCATGGAGATGACAAGAAGTACCAAGGGGACTGCCGCGCATATAATAATACCAAAGTAACCTGTTATTTTATCGAAATTGCCTATTTCAATAAAACTTTGGGGATACATGCTCAGGGAAAATAATAAAATTAACGGGAGATAACAGATGTACCTATTCCACTTTTGGGTGAGCTGGCTGATCCCGGCAACAATATAGAAATAATAGTTTGAGGCGGTCATGAAGATTTTGATCGTCCACAAAATGATAAATAATATTTCAAATCGTTCTAGGAACGCGCCAGGGAATTCAATTTGCTGTGCAAAAGAAACGACCGGCCATTGCAATCGGGAAACTTCTTCAACTGACATACAGCCAACGACCATCGTTACCATCAAGAGATACAAACCCATTGCAATCGAGTAGCCGATCCAGCCTGCCTTCCACGCCTTTTGTGGATTGGCCATAACATTTGTTAATATGAGCACCGATTCAAAACCCATTGCCGAAAAAGGTACAACTTTAAGAGATTGGAAGATCGGGCCCCATCCTTTATGAAAAACAGGGCGCAAATTATCGATGTCAAAATGATTGATATTGAAAACGATCAACAATAAAAAAACAATAAGGGTTAAAGGAAAAAAAAGCTCGACCAATCGAACCATCGCATGGAGACCGCCCCAAGTCAAATACCCTATAAGCAGAAGAAACGGAAAAATAATCATGCCTATTGGCGTTCTCTCCAATGCAAGGCCTTTGAGGAATTCCGCCATCATTCTGCATACAAGCGAGCAGATCATCGTGCAATATACAATAAATGCGATATTGATGAGTTGACCGATGAATTTACCTGCGATCGCAGGATTGAACTCATAGAACGTCTTCCCTGGAAATCGTTGACACAATTTAACATGGATAAAAATCACGCCTATCCCAAGCAGACTTGCCAGCAAAAGTCCCTGCCACACGTCGGGCGTTTTTGTCTGCTCCGCAATGGTTCTTGGTAAACTGACAATACCCACAGCATACACGGTCGAAGTGACGGTAAATAAGGCTTGCAGAGTAGATATTTTTTCCTGTTTCATGGAAGGTATGTTGGACATTACGCTCCCTCTCCTTTTGTATAAGCACCTGTTCGTTCGATCTGTACTTTAGCTTGAACATCGATCGGTATTTGACTGAATGTATCTTGCCAATTTTCCTTTACCCGATCCCAGTAAGCGGGATAGTTCACTTTTACTTTTGTGCCAAAACCGACTACATCTGCTCTCATTTCTTTCTGGAGCGTGTTTAACGATAGGGATACTGTTTGTTTGATTTCATCTTGCGCCGCTTCTTTAGCGGTTTGGATGAATGATTCCTTCAGGAAGTCTACAGAATTATCCGAGCTTTCGTTTAGTTTGATATCTGCTTTAATACGAACTGTGAATGAGAGATCCTGCCCGTTGAGGTGGGGGATAAGTTTTGTATGGACATCCTCAACTTCAAACACCATGGATTGTTCCGATTTTGGGCCTTCAGTTCTAATAATTGAACCCTTCGTTTTTCCCAGCATCCAGTTGATCCCGTTAACATCCTCTTCGTCTAGCCAATAAGCAAATTTCTTCGTTTTGCCGCTGACCAAAGCTGCGCCTGAGAAGTGGTTGCCTTCATTGGTTTCTAGGCATTGAATGACGAAGTCAGATCCTTGTGAAATATGTGTAGAAATTTCCCCTAATGTTATTCTATAGGGTATTTTGGAGTTGAAATCGCTATTTTTAGCCAATGCTTCAAGGTCAATGGAAGGTATCTCTTTATGTTTGCCGATCTTATTGAGCGCTTCTTTCGCACTGCCCTTAACGATCATAACAAGTGATTTTCGACTCGGTTTATAGGAGCGAGTAAACGTATCTAACAATTGGTCGATTCTTGTTTTTTGTATAGCTTGGTCACTAATCAAAATCAAGCGAATAAAACTATATAAAGGAGCACGGGATACCAGCTTGGCCTGTTCCCTTGAAGCAGATTGAATGGAATTTTTGTTAAAGGTTGTTACGTTGCTATACATATTTTTTCTGGATTTCTGCGCTATTAAATGCTGGTAGGTAAGCTCCAGCATTTCCTGCTCATCTGTATCAATGGCGACGCCTTGAATGATACTCAAGTTATCGATCTCTCTGCTGTCCCAACAACCAGTGAGGAGAGCACATGCGATCCATACGGCGACGCATTTTTGCACCCGTAGGGTTCGACGAAACAGAAAGATGTAAGAGATCATTGGCTTACTTCCTTTTCCTGTTAGATTGTGTTTCGTCCAGTGTTTTTAGCATCATAGGACGTTTTTTGAGGTATTTAAAAGGAACCCGGACCAAAGTATCTTGTTGATCTCTTAGCCGAATTGGGGCTAGAGGTGACATATAAGGAACTCCAAAGCTTTTGATCTGGACCATGTGTACGCCTAAGCAAATAAAGGCTAAAATCACGCCATACAGCCCATAAATCCCTGCAATCATCATAATGGGAAAACGAAGAAGCCGTATTCCAATACTGCCGCTGTACTGCGGGCTTGCAAAGGACGCAATGGCCGTAAGACCAACGACAATAATCAGAAAAGCACTTACGACCGCCGCCTCGACCGCTGCTTGTCCAATCACAAGACCGCCTACAATACCGATGACTTGTCCTATGCCTTTAGGTAGTCGCAGACTTGCCTCGCGTAATATTTCCAATGATAACTCCATGATTAGAGCTTCCACAAAAACGGGAAAAGGAATTCCCTCCCTTGAGGCAACGATAGAGATCACCAGCTCAGGCGGGATTAATCCAGGATGAAAAGAAATAAGTGCAACGTATAGCGAAGGCAGGAATGTTGCAATGAACAGAGCCATTAAACGAAGCATACGAAAAAATGTTCCTAAAGGAAAACGCTCGTAATAATCCTCTGGGGATTGAGCCAGCATCCAGAAGGTCATGGGAGCAATCAGGACAAAAGGAGTGCCATCAAGCATAATGACAACTCTTCCGGACATTAAAGCATTTATAGCTTTATCCGAGCGTTCAGAGGCTTGAATCTGTGGGAACGGAGACCATGAATGTTCCTCAATCCATTGCTCAATAATCCCGGTATCGGAAGCATCGTCCACATCAATCGTTTCGACTCTTTGTTTAACTTCCTGAACTAGCTCTGGATTTGCGATATCTGATATGTACAAGATCGCTAATTTCCGTGAAGATCTCCTTCCTATGGTCATTTTATCTATTTTGAAACTTAGATCTTTGATATGCCGCCTTACCATTGCCAAGTTGCTTTCCAAATCTTCAATAAAACCTTCTCTCGGCCCTCTAACCAAAGTTTCGGTGCTCGGTTCATCGACACTTCGCGAAGGAAACTGGCCCGTAGAAGCAAAAAAAACTTCATCGGTTCCTTCGATCAGCAGACAAGTATTTCCCGATAACACTTCAATTACACATGTCTCAAGGTCTGCCCCTTCTTTCGTACCGATCGTAAATGCCGTCTGCTGTATCAGTTCCTCCTTTATTTTCTCCAGATTAACTTGGGAGTGGTTTTCACGGATTCCAGTCAAAATGAGTGGCTTAACGATTTGTTCGTTAATTATGCCCGTATTCGCAATACCGGAGAGATAAACCATCACTACATGAATTCCCGTTTGTCCCACGTCCATTTTTTTGAAGACGACATCAGGAAGATGACCCAGGGTCTTTTTTAGATGGTCCAATTTCTCCTCGAGTGATCTCGCCATGACTTGTCCTCCTTCAAAAGCTTAAATCAACGATATACATGTAATATGTGTAAAATGGTAATATATATTCATGAAATGGTAATTTAGCGTGTTCGACGATGGAGGAGCTGAAGACGCGAGAGACAGAGGGAGTTTTTTGGAGTATATGTAAACAAAAACGAACACCAGTGGTGTCCGTCGTTGGTCATACATATGAGGCGAGAGTGCTCTATCCCTAAGATAACGCCATATAAACTACTCCGAGTGGAGGTCACTTTTTGAACTCGTAGAAATGTGCCTCCAACATGCTCAGAGAAAGCTCGGCAGTAGTGGCTACCACGATATCCGCACCTTGCATTTGCGAAGGTGTTCCTACACCGACCGCGAACATCCCGGCGCCTTTGATCGCCTGTATGCCAGCCTGTGCGTCCTCTATACCGATACAGTCGGCAGGCTGAACGCCCAGATTTGCGGCTCCGGTGAGGAAAATTTCCGGGTCAGGTTTGCCATGCCGAATGGCGGTAACATCCACCACACTGTCAAAATAGTACGCTAGCTCCAGTCGCTCCAGGATAAATGCTGCATTTTTGCTTGCAGAGGCCAGCGCGATGCCGATTCGGGCTTCACGAAGCTCTGTCAGAAGCGCTTTAATGCCTGGAAGAATGTCCGAGGGAGTTACAGCTGAGATGAGCCGCTGATACTCCGTATTTTTCCGTGTGGCCAGTTCTTGCTTGCCTTCTTCTGAAAACGTATCGGACAGGTTACCGCGCGCCAGTATTTTGTCGAGCGATTCCGTACGGCTGATTCCTTTTAACTGTTCATTAAATTCCCGATCAAAAGGGATGCTGAGCGCTGCCGCCAAGCTGCCCCATGCCTGAAAATGATATTCTGCGGTATCTGTAATGACTCCGTCCAGATCAAAAATGACTGCTTTCATTTGGTTTCCCCCCTGTCTGCCCGATTTATGAAACGCTGTTCGTCATTAACGACTGTCCACTGGTAATGTGCGTTGGCTCTCCATACAGCTCCAGCGTCAGCGGTTCTCCGTCCAACAGGGTAATGATCACTTCATTTTCCTGTACGAGAATACTTAACAAGCGACCGCGATAGTTGATTTTAAACGTATATTTGCTCCAGCCTTGAGGCAGGAAGGGGGAGAAGCTTAATGTTTCACGATACGTTCTCATCCCGGCAAATCCCTGTACAATCGCCAGCCAGCTTCCTGTCATGGAAGTGATATGAAGTCCGTCTTCGGTATCGTTATTGTAGTTATCCAGATCCAGACGGGCCGTCCGCTTATACATCTCGACTGCCTTTTCCTCCATTTTGAGTTCGGCAGCCAGCACGGCATGAATGGACGGGGACAGACTGGATTCATGAACAGTCATTGGCTCGTAAAATGCAAAATTGCGCGCTTTTTCTTCCAGCGTAAACTGGTCTCCAAAGAAATACAGCCCTTGCAGCACATCTGCCTGCTTAATGAAGCAGGAACGAAGGATTTTATCCCATGACCATTTCTGATTTAGTGGAAGGTTGCTGGGATCAAGGGAGGATACAGGCTGCAAATCCTTATCCATAAAGGTATCGTGCTGTACGAAGACTTGCCGCTCCTCATCATAGGGATAATACATGTGAGTGATGATATCCTGCCAATGTGCAAGCTCATCAGCCGTAACCGCTAGATGCATTGATTTTTCTGCTGAAATTTGAGGTAAGACCGATAAGGTATATTTCAAAACCCATGCAGCCAGCGTGTTGGTATACCAGTTGTTATTGACGTTATTTTCGTATTCGTTCGGCCCGGTAACCCCGTGGATCATATACTGCTGCTGGCTTTTGGAAAAGTGAACCCGGTCGGCCCAGAAGCGGCTAATTTCGACCAGTACATCTATGCCGTACTGATGAAGGTAGGAGGAGTCCCCCGTATAGTTGGTGTAATTGTAAATGGCATACGCAATGGCCCCGTTACGGTGGATTTCCTCAAAGGTAATCTCCCATTCGTTATGGCACTCCACACCTGTAAAAGTGACCATAGGGTATAGTGCACCCCGTAGCCCTTGCTGGGCTGCGTTATGCTTGGCACCCTCTAGTTGTTGGTGACGGTACAGCAGCAGATTTCGGGTTACATCCGGGTCTGCGAGCGCCAGGTACATAGGTACGGCATATGCTTCTGTGTCCCAATAGGTGGCACCGCCATATTTTTCACCTGTAAAGCCCTTGGGACCAATGTTCAGACGGGCATCTTCGCCGTAGTACGTAGAGAACAGTTGAAAAATGTTAAAGCGTATTCCCTGCTGGGCCTCTGTATCTCCCTCGATTTCTACATCTGCTTTGTCCCAACGTCGGGCCCAAGCTGCGACATGCTCCTGCTTGAGGGAGGTGTAGCCTTTGTTCACAGCCTCCACAGCGATGCGTTCAGCTTGTGGAATCAGTGCATCCTTTTCCATATCCCGTGAGGTGGTAACCGCCACAATTTTTTGCAGCTGGATACTGTCGCCCGGAGCGACGCTGTATTGATAGTGGCGTGCAGCATACAAAAAGCTCTCTTCCGTCGTCTGCAGATCCTGTCCCTCGGTCACAATACCCATGGTAGCGTTTACGGTAAAGCGCGGAATACCGAAGGGATTATCTATAGTTGTTGTGGACAGGCTGATGAATTGTTCTTGAACCTCTCGGGCCTCCTCCAACCAAAAAACCTCGTCATAGTTCGTGTCTTCATTCTTCGTATTGCCGTCCAAATAAGGGACAAGCTCTATGGTTAGAGGCTGCTCGCTTATATTCGTTGCTTGGTAATCAATCAGGCATAGCTCACGAGTGGTGATGCTCAGAAAACGCTCCGTAGTGATACGAACCTGATCGTTCACGGTGCAGGTGCGTCGCAGGATACCCTGTTTCATGTCCAACTCCTGCACAAAATCGCTGATGTGTGCCGTAAATAAGTCTACTTCCTCTTGGTTTACGATCAGACGGATGCCGATGAAGTTCATGGCATTGATGACCTTACCAAAATATTCAGGATAGCCGTTTTTCCACCAGCCGACCTTTGTTTTGTCGGGGAACCATACACCGGAGATATACGTTCCCTGATGATGATCACCTGAATAAGCTTCTTCAAAATTGCCGCGCATGCCCATATAACCGTTGCCTATGGACGTTATGCTTTCCTGTAATCGCATGTGTGTGCTATGTAGAGTGTGTGTTGTCAGCTTCCAGCTATCTACGTCAAATAATCGGTTGTAAACCATGATTGCGTACCCCTCTCGGAAAATGAGATCGTTGTTTTAACGAAACCAGTATATGAGCGAGTTCAGTATATAGTGCAACCGTTTGCCCTGTCAACGCAAAAAAACTGATTTTATGGGTTTCCACAAAATCAGTTCTTGTTCATTTCCGCTAAGAATCATAGTAATTGGCTGGATTTGCGCTCCACGATTCGGTGGGGAACAATGATGTGCTTGGTCAATTCCTTGGGGTCCTCGATTTTTTCAATCAGGCTTTTGGCTGCCTGATAACCTAGAGTGAAGATATCAATATCCACGGAAGTCAGAGGGGGATTCATCAGCTCAGCTAGCATTAGATTATTGAAGCTCACCATGGATAACTGCTCTGGCATGGACACGCCTAGCTGAGAAAGCATTTTCTGTACTGCCATGGCTACAAGGTCGTCGCTAACGATCATCGCGGTAGGCGGCGGGGTGGCCTGCAATAATGTCCGCATGTCCTCCAGATTAAATGGCTCTCTGACCACGTATTCCTTGGGTAAAGGCAAGCCTGCCTCTCGCAACGCATCCTGGTAGCCTCGGAGTCTTTCAATATTCACGATGTGTTCATGATCACCGCCAACATAAGCAATGTGCTGATGATTCAGCCCAGTCAAATAAGTGACCACATCCTTGGCAGCCTGGTAGTTATCGTTATCTACATGGGTAGTTTCACTGACAAATTGCTGAGGCTTACCGATTACGGTGTAAGGTATTTTTTCTTTATGAAGATACTCCACAATGCTATCTTTTTGTTTGGAGTACAGAACAATATAGCCGTCAACACGTCCGGTCCGGGTCATCAGCTTCACGCGGGATAGCAATTCATCACTCGTTTTTCCTGTGACAATGGACAGTGTATAGTTGTGCTCATTCACCCATTCGCTGATCCCGCGAAGGCTTTCCGGAAAGAACGGATTTTGAAAGATTGCCACATCCGATTCAGGCATAATAATGCCAATTGACTGTGTGACACGGTTAGCCAGACTCTGAGCTGAATAGTTGGGTTCATAGCCAAGCGCCTTCATTTCTTTACGGACACGTGCCTTGGTCGCTTCGCTGATTTTGGGGCTGTCTTGAATGACACGGGATACGGTGGAAGTAGCAACATTAGCACGTTTTGCGACATCTTTGATGGTTACTGCCATCGTCTTCGTCTCCTTTTGCTATCTCAAGCAGGAAATATTATGTTCTATCATACGATATTGCTCGAAAATCAACAAATTCGCGGCTTTTTCGAGTATTTCTATGATCATTAGCCAAGATATTTACAATTAGGGTATTGCCAATAGAAAGCGATATCATTATAATAATTGTGCAACCGATTGCATAATGTTTATAGGGTACAAACAACGCTGTACATACTATAAGGGATGGGGATTGAAGGAGCATGAAAAAACTTCTATCATTTGATTTTTGGCAAAAGCTCGGGAAAGCACTGCTAGTGGTTGTTGCTGTTATGCCGGCAGCCGGGATTATGATTTCGCTTGGTAAAGTAGTGGCGATGTTGGCTGGTGATATCCATTTCTGGTTGACCGTCGGCGGGGTTATGGAGAATTTGGGTTGGGGTATTATCAATAATTTACACATACTGTTTGCCGTGGCGATTGGTGGTTCCTGGGCTAAGGAACGGGCGGGCGGAGCTTTTGCGGCCCTAATTGCCTTTATTCTCATTAATATTTCAACAGGAACGATTTTGGGTGTGTCCTCGAAAATGCTAACCCAGGAGGGTGCCACCACCCACACTCTTTTTGGTGCATCCATTCCGGTTAGTGGCTATTTTACCTCTGTCTTAGGGGCACCTGCACTTAATATGGGTGTGTTTGTCGGTATCATCTCCGGCTTTGTCGGAGCCGTGGTATTTAACAAGTACTACAATTACCGCAAGCTGCCAGACGCTTTAGCTTTTTTTAACGGCAAACGTTTTGTTCCTTTTGTCGTGATTTTATGGTCTGTCATCGTAAGTTTGATCATGTCTGCCATCTGGCCATTTGTTCAGGGGGGGATTAATCAGTTCGGTATTTGGTTAGCGACCTCAGGGGAGTCGGCTCCTTTTGTAGCGCCATTTGTCTATGGTACACTGGAAAGACTACTAATTCCTTTTGGACTTCACCATATGCTGACCGTTCCTATTAACTATACTCAACTTGGTGGCGTTTACACGACACTTACGGGTTCCGGGGCAGGAAGCGTCGTTGCCGGGCAAGACCCGCTGTGGCTGGCTTGGGCAAGTGACCTGAGTGCGCTTCGTGGTACTGATCCGACAGCCTACAATAGCTTGTTGGAAGGCGTGACGCCTGCCCGCTTCAAGGTAGGACAAATGATCGGTGGAGCAGGAATCCTTATGGGACTAGCGGTGGCTATGTATCGCCGTGTAGACAAAGATAAACGCAGCAAGTACAAGTCGATGATCTTTTCGGCAGCCGCAGCTGTCTTTTTAACAGGGGTGACGGAGCCACTGGAATTCATGTTTATGTTCGTGGCGCCTGTGCTGTATGTAGTTTATGCTATTCTTACCGGTATTGCGTTCGGAATGGCCGACATCATACATTTGCGTTTGCATTCGTTTGGTATGATTGAACTGCTGACCCGAATGCCGTTGTCTATAAATGCGGGTTTGGTGCAGGATATTATTAACTTCGTGCTGACTTGTGTGGTGTTTGCGGTAGCAACCTACTTTATCGCGTATTTTATGATCGGTAAATTCAAAATGGCTACGCCGGGAAGACTGGGGAACTATACGGATGAGGAGCCTCAAGGGACTTCCGTGGCTGGGAGTACAAAGACAGAGGGTGTGGCAGCTGTTTCCACTCAAAATCAACTGGCTACGGATATCATCAAGACGCTTGGGGGTGAGCAGAACATTGTCGAGGTGGACGCTTGCATGACCCGTCTGCGTGTGACGGTGAAGGATACGGATGCCGTTGGGGACGAAAAGACGTGGAAAGCGCTGGGTGCCTTGGGCTTGATAAAAGTAGATAATGGGGTGCAGGCGGTTTACGGACCGAAGGCCGATGTGCTTAAATCAGATATACAAGACATACTCAACAGGTGATTACTTTGAAGTTGTTAACCTTAAATGCACATGCTTGGATGGAAGAAAACCAGCATGATAAGCTAAAGCAGCTGGCTGCTTTTATTGATGAACAGCAGTTTGATGTCATTGCTTTGCAGGAAGTGAACCAGTCCATGGAAGAGGCTCCTTTGTCGCCGGACGATTTGGGCGCTTATTATAGCGCAGATCCTGAAGTTGTCATTAAGCGTGATAACTATGCTTATGTGCTGAACGGGCTATTGTCCGATGCTTATCAGTGGACGTGGGCTCCCGCACATGTTGGTTTTGCCAAATACGACGAGGGTTTGGCGATTCTGTCCAAAACACCGATTACAGCTACGGTGAACGAATATGTTTCCTCACTACAGGATTATGACAACTACCGCTCACGTAAAATTGTCGGCGTTCAAACTGTGGTGGACGGAGTGCAGGCCTGGTTTGTAAGTGGACATTATAACTGGTGGAATGATGAAGAATCCTTCCGTGGACTATGGGATCGTACAACAAAAGTGCTAAATTCTTTTGCTCCGACTCCTGTGTTTATGATGGGTGATTTCAACAACGCGGCTGAAGTACGCGGAGAAGGATATGACTATGTACTGCAATCCGGCTGGTCGGACACCTATCCGAATGCAGCAGTACGTGATGAAGGCCACACGGTGATTAAAGCTATTGCTGGTTGGGAAAGTAATGCGGAGCCGCTCCGTATTGACTTTATCTTCTCCAATAAGGCTGCACAGGTTCAATCCTCAACCGTTGTACTGAACGGGAAAACGGGACCAGTTGTATCGGATCATTTTGGGGTTGCAGTTGAGTTGGAGCTGTGAGAAAGAAAGGAGGCCAGTTGCTTATGCAATTGGCCTTTTTCTTATAGATTTCGACTTGAATCGAATGACATATTGGATAACTATAGCGATCAACACCAAAATCAAATTGTAGTAAAAGGGAGTGTTGATGCTAAACTGTTCTATGAGTGCACCTGCGATGATCGGAGACACAATGGCCCCCAATTCAGACAAAGATACAACGTTGCCGATAAATGAGCTTCTATTCTCCTCAGGAATAACATCCCCTAGTTGCGAGTAAAAGGAATCCAGATAGCTGGCTCCTCCTATACCTCCGATGAACATCCCTAAGTATACGATCCACGGTTCTGTGAACCAAAGAAATAAGATGATTTCCACCATGATCAACAATAGACCGATGATACAAAGCATCAAGCGATCCTTAAGTAGATCAGATAGTTTGCCAATAAAGGGGGCTGATATGAAGGTCGATATGCCGATAATTGTAAAAGCTAAGCTAATTTCTGCGGGGCTCCAATGGAGCTTGTAGGTTGCATATATGGAGAAGTACGTTAAAAATATAGCGAATGCACTCATTTCAAGGAAATGAACGGTGGAATAGAGCAGTAGCTGTTTCGTTAGCATGGTTTTTCTTTTCGACTCATGAAGGGGTGCGTGCTGTTGCTGAGGTTTGGAAGAGAGACTGGGGAAAGTCATTCTGGAGACGGCAACGAAGGATATACATGAGAAAATAGCAACGAAATAAAACGGAATGGATAAAGAAAAATAAGAAACAATAGCTCCACTCATAAGAGGCCCTAAAATCATACCGGCACCTTCACTGCTGCTGATATATCCATTGAGCATGCCTCGATTATCTGCGGTGCTCATATGGTTGATCGTGACTCTTACAAAGACGGTTAGCCCTATGGCTACCAAGCCTTGGAGGAGCCTCAGTATGGATAGAATGATGAAGCTTGTTGCAATCGGAAACAGGAGCATACAAGCGATTTCAGCAATGAGTAAGCTCAACCCCAAGCGTTTTGCGCCAATCTTTTCATAAATTCGTCCTGCCAAGCCTCCACCAAGAAATCTACCTACATAAAATAGAGAAAATAAAATGCTCATGCCGAGTGTAGATATCCCGAATTGCTCTACATAAATAGCAAAGAGTGGAAGGATCATACTCCCACTCATGTTAGCAATAAGGCTAATAACGATCATACAGGCGATATTACGATTTAAATATAAGTGTCTCACCATAACCTCGAAACCTCTCTTTGATCTTGCATCATGGGAACCGTTATTCGGATTCCACCTGATTACGGGTTAACGGCTTCAGATCGAGTTAGCAGGTTCCCATATAGGGTACGCAAGCGAGTTCCTCGCGGTGCCTAAATCCCATTGCAATGATGGAGGTATGGAGCAGCGGATGGGGGAAAGCTTGATTAGAGCGTGGTGTTGCCTTTAGGCTGGAAAGCCGCCTCCTGGTGGTGGCCAAGCTCCATAAATCCGGCGTAGCAGCACGATTTCACCCAAATGATATGAATTGTGGGAAGCGATATTCCGCAGTAGTCCTGCTTTCGTTTCACCTGGAAAATGAGCTAGTGAATCATCCAGTTGCGCGGTTTCGGCAATCTGCACAGCCTGATCTACGCCCTGTAAAAATTCGTTAATGACAGCCTGCCATGCCTCTTCGCTTTGCGGTCCAGTCTCTTCGGGCCAGCTTTCCATGACATTGCCCGGAAGCTGGGGCTTCCGTCCTTCCAAATGCTCCAGCATGAACTGCTGCCAGTAAATCATATGCTTCAGCAGTTGATAAATGCTGTAAGGCATTTCTGCATTTTTCTTCCCTGCCAGCTCGACGTCGATGTCTGGTAAAGCCCGAGCTACTCGAATATGTCCACGTTCCCCGACCAGTGATTTAACCAGTGCTTGACCGAATAATTGGTTTGCATCCGACATGTATCATCATCCCTTCTATGGAGAACTTGTTTCTAGCTTATTCTCATTTTACGATTATACAATTATATTTTATAAAATGGAAATGAATGCATGATTTAAAGTAAAGGGTAGAAATCTTTTTAATAAAGTGGTTGATAATTGTTATCAATTAAATTACAATAATATTGTTTCAATAGAAACAATAAAAAATGGCTGTATATGTTTGTTTGATATATACGGAAATGTTAAGGGGAGCTTTCTGTATGTATATATTGTTTCATGCGAAACAATTAGATGGTGGGAATAAAGATTTTAAATAGGGGTGTGAACATGGATTACGAAGTGATTGTAGTAGGCGGCGGACCTGTTGGAATGTGGTTAGCTGCTGAGTTGGCATTAGCAAGCGTAAGCGTATGTGTAATTGAACGTTTAGAGGAGCCTAGTGGCCAGTCGCGTGCGCTTACGCTACATCCACGGACGCTTGAGATGTTTGATATGCGTGGATTGAAGGAGCGGTTTATGAAGCGCGGCAGACCTATACGTACGGGTCACTTTTCAATGCTGAATACCCGCTTGGATTTTTCTGTGCTTGATAGTTCTTCTAATTACACGTTGTTTATTCCACAGGTGATTACAGAGCAAGTGATCGAGGAGCATGCGCTCAAGCTGGGAGTTGTCGTCCATCGTGGCATGGAAGTGGTATCTGTGCGAGAGCACGAGCAGGGCGTAGAGGTGGTAGGTGTATGCACATCTGGACCACAAGCCAATGTATCGGTGATGACTGCTGCTTATGTCGTAGGAGCGGATGGGGCTGGGAGTATCGTGCGTAAACAAGCCGGGATTGCTTTTCCGGGCACGGATACGACTCTGACCGCTGTATTGGCAGATGTAGAGTTAGCCAATCCGCCTGAAAGTGGCGTACATTCCGAATATAGTGAACGAGGTGGGGTGATGATTGCCCCCGTATATTCAGATATTTATCGGGTTATTTTGACTACACCGCGAATGATGGAGATTCCGAAGGACGTACCTGTGACGCTGGAAGAAGTGCAGACAGGACTGTATGATCTGCTCGGTACAGATCTTGGCGTATCCAATCCTCGCTGGTTATCTCGATTCGGGAATGCAACGCGGCAGGCGCAGACCTATCGTAAAGGGAGAATCCTGCTAGCAGGTGATGCTGCGCATATCCACTTCCCAGCAGGTGGGCAGGGAATGAATGTTGGCTTGCAAGAGGCGGCAAATCTGGGATGGAAGCTGGCCGGAGTGATTCGTGGCTGGGCTCCAGACACGCTGCTGAGTAGCTATCATGACGAACGTTATCCGGTTAATACGCAGTTCTTACGGAATACCGAGGTTCAGACCCGCTTATTGGGCTTTACGCCTGCTGTATTGGCACACCGCCAATTACATGAGGAATGGTTCCGCCATCCGGGAATTAATCAATCTATGGCAGAGCAGATTAGTGCACTGGATGTATGTTATCCGGCGGCTGGCAATATACCGCAGCATCCACTGAACGGGAAACGGTTTGCTGATTTTGAATTGCATTTGCCTGACGGAATGACATCGTATGCTTACGATCTTCTTCATGAAGGCTGCTTTGTACTTCTCCATCTTGCACAGGATAATGAGGTATCGAATGAGTTTCGCCATAGCTCACTTTCACATATTTCATATGTGGAGGCCGTAGCCGAAGAATTGCCCGTGGGATGGAGAGATGTGCATACGGTTCTCATCCGTCCGGATGGGTATATCGCTTGGGCCATTTCTATGAAACAAACGGATATATTGAGTGTGATTAAGGACGGCATTGCCACATTGGTATAAAGGGGAAAGGGTATGTTCATAACATGACCATATTGTTTCTTGTGAAACAAATGTGGGCTATAATGAAAGGAGGAGTATGCCAAAGGAGTGACTACTTGTTCGTATGGAAAAGGCGACATCGGTTCAGCATGTCTATGATTTGCTTATTAAGATGAATCATCAGTGGGAGCAGCATCAGCAAAGAGAGAGCATGACCTTTCTCGAAGAAATCCGCGAGCACTTTGATGGAATGACTTCGCTCAATATGACGGATGTGCACGTTATGGATTGTATCGGGCGGCATGAGCCGATTAATGTTACGACATTAGCGGATCGAATTGAGCTGAGCAAGGGTACAGTTTCGAAAGTCAGCACCAAGCTGCTCAAGGAAGGCTGGATTCGCAGAACCCAGCTTAACGACAACAAGAAAGAAATTTATTTTCGGTTAACCCCGTTGGGGAAAAGACTCTTTCTTGTGCATGAACGACTGCATGTTAAGGTACAGCAGCAGTTATTTCAATTTTTAAATCGTTATAGCTCGGAAGATCTGAATGTCTTGAAACGTCTGCTGTCCGATGGTGTAGATCTCTTGGAAGCTATGGAGTGGCAGGGCAAGAGTCTGGACTAAAGGGATATCGAATCATCAACGATGGGCACCTGTTAATCTCCAAGTAATAGATACATGGGGAGATGCAGGTGCTTTTCTTTTAATGTCAGCATTTTGCATAATTGGATTCCCAACGCTCGAGGGTACAATATATAGACGGACTAACCCGTTCCGATCTATATATTGCTGATTTGTAAATACTCTTGGGATTTATGCAAAATGCTTAGTGTAATAGCCGTTTTGCTTCCATATAGAGCACCTGTACGAACTTTTTCGTATTAATGCGGGCTTGGGACAGTGAAGGCTCCACATTGTTTTGCAGCTCCAGCATTTTTTTGCGGATTTCTGTAAAATCAAAAAATTTGGATGCATAATTTTCAAATTTAGGATGGGTATAGTCAGTCAATCCGAGCGATACTATATGGCTTAGCGTCTGGAAAATAGCACGGCGGACACGTTGCTCCGATGCTTTGATTTCCTTACTCAGCTCTACTGCTGAGGCTGAAGCCCCTAACCGTTTGGACGCTACATTAGCAAATATATCCTTCAACGGCGGGAACAGATAGGGAGATAAATTGCCTGTTTCCTCCTCATACTGGTCCAGAAATTCCAGCATGTCCAGTAAATCCATACTCCCGGCTTCGCCGATCATCCCCATTTCGGAGAGCAGAAACTGCCCGGAAGTTACGATGTTTCGGGTCGGTTCAATTGTTGCCGTTGGGTTATTCGTTGTGAACATCGACAACCCTTGAAGCGTGCGCTGAATATCCGTAATCGACTGCTGCATGCGCAGACGCTCAGCCACCTTATGAATAACTGCAATAATCTCCAGTCGATTCAAAGGCTTGGCCACATAATATTCAATACCGAGCGAGTATGCCTCGCCGATCATGTTTTTGGATTCGATGCGAGAAATCATAATGATTTTGCCGCTGAATTGATCGCCGAGTGCACGCACGGTCTGAATGCCGTCACGAAGCGGCATCAGCAAGTCAATCAGCAATACATCAATCCGGTTCAGTTCCAGGAGGCCGCTATTCACGTAGGTACCATCCTCTGCTTCCCCGATGACTTCTCCTAGACCTTCGTCTTCAATAATGTCTGCCAGCATAGAACGAATTCCCTGATCGTCATCCACAATATAAAAACGCATCCGGGCTATCTTCCTTTCTCCGTCAGTTTCCGTAAAGGCAATGTAATTCTAAAAGTGGTCTGTAATCTATCTGTATTCTCTTCTTCATCCTGTTGCAGTTCAATCGTTCCTCCAAGGCTCTCCGCGACCTCACGTACATAAAACAATCCCATACCGGTCGACGGCTGTCCTTCCTCATCATACTTGGTCGTATACCCTGGTGTGAAGACCATTTCCCGTTTCCGTTCAGGAATACCCGGACCGTTGTCGGTAACACTAAAGGAAGCTATATCCTCTTTTCCCGCTAGAAAGCGAATGGAAACGTCAACCCTTCCACTGTCCTTCATCGCTTCAACCGCATTGGCTGTCAGGTTATTAATAAGTGTCAAAACGGTATAAACATGCAGCTTGGGCAACAAAGGATCGACATCTAGGGTAAAACGAATAGACTTGTCCAGCGATTGGGCGTATTTGCTGTTCGTTCGGATAATTAGCTCCCCAAGCTCTTGAGAAGCCATGTAATGCACTCCGCTTTCGGCATCAATCAGCTTGGACAAACCAGCAAAAATCCGCTGGCTGTCTTTTTTGATCTCGTGAACCTGTCCAGAAATACGAAGTGCCTGTCTGGCGTAATGTTCTCTATCCTTCAGAGATTCATCCTGCTGCAACTCACGGTACAGCTCGTAGCTTTCACGAGTGATTTGTTCTGCATGTGACAGCGTTTTGCCTAACTGGACCGACTCCTCATACAAGTCCGATACAAGGAGTAAAATTCGCTCCGTCTGCTGCCTTTGTGCCTCTTCATGCTGGACCGATTGATTTAACCGAATCATATTATAAAACCCAAGCACGAAGAAGCTGCGGATCATAGCCATGAAAGCTACTTTGCTGATCTTAATGATGTCCCAGAAATCGCCGTCCATGCTCCACCGGACGCTAAGTTCCGACACACTTGCGGCAACCTCAATCCCTACAGAGAGGATGCCCACGCGGAGTGCGCGGTAAGGCTCAGCATTAATGTTAAGGACCTGGAAGAGCAGGCCGTAGACCATGTAATAAAAAAAGGTAGGGCCGTGCAGTGTCAGCAACTCTTCAAAGGGAAGGCCGGGCTGAGTGTAATGATTGAGTAAGATGCGAAAGGCGACTACCGCTATCCCTGCAAGCACTCCCGATAATGCAGGCGGAATATGACGAATAGATAACAGAAAGAAAAAAAATACAGGCGTACCAAAGCTGAGACGGAATGTATTAGCGAACGGGTGAATATTCAGCTCACCTGCGAGCGGTACAAATACAAGCATGAGCAGGAAAAGGAGCGTATTCAACTTCATCCATATTCACCTCCTGGGTATTCAGTCAGAAAGGCAATGTGAGCTAAATTCACAGGCTCGCCGTTAAAGTTTGTGAATTTATAGAAAAAAATAAATGCAGCTGTAGATAATTGTCGTTTTTTATAGATCAGATTGTAGTATAAATAACATCATTTGAATATTAAGAACAGCATACTGCAAAAATATACAAATCAGCCAGGGGGGACGCGAAGTGAAAAAGATTAATTTGACGATGCAAATCTTTATCGGTCTGGCTTTAGGTATTATTATTGGTGCCTTATTTTACGGCAATTCAGGGGTGGAAGTCTACTTAAAGCCAATCGGTGATATTTTCATCCGCTTGATCAAGATGATTGTGGTGCCTATTGTGATCTCAACGCTCATTATCGGCGTAGCCGGCGTCGGAGATATGAAGAAACTGGGTAAACTCGGCGGAAAGTCGATCCTTTACTTTGAGATTGTAACGACAATCGCCATCCTTTTCGGACTGCTTGTTGCCAACTTGGTTCGACCAGGTGACGGCGTGGACATGTCCCACCTGGCCAAGAGTGATATCCATTCCTATGTAGAGACTGCAGAGAAGTCAGGCCATAGCTTTATAGATACGATTGTGCATATTGTTCCTACCAATGTTATTCACGCCCTGGGCGAGGGAGATATGCTGGCTATTATATTCTTCTCCGTACTGTTTGGACTAGGGGTAGCGGCGATTGGTGACAAAGGCAAGCCTGTGCTGAATTTCTTTGAAGGCGTAGCCGACGCTATGTTCTGGGTAACCAATCAGGTCATGCGCCTGGCTCCGTTCGGTGTATTTGCCCTGATTGGAACGACAGTGGCCAAGTTTGGATTGGCCTCGTTATGGCCTTTATTGAAGCTTGTTTTGTCGGTGTACGGCTCCATGATACTGTTCATTGTGATTGTTTTTGGAATTATCGCCAAGCTTTGCGGTACCCGTCTCTGGACCATGGTTAAAATTTTGAAAAGTGAGCTGTTGCTTGCATATTCGACGGCCAGTTCGGAAAGTGTTTTGCCTAAGATCATGGAGAAGATGGAGAAGTTCGGATGTCCTAAAGGAATTACGTCCTTTGTCATTCCGATTGGGTATTCTTTTAATCTGGACGGTTCCACCCTGTATCAGGCACTGGCTGCGATTTTTATTGCCCAAATGTACGGAATTGACCTGCCAATCACGACACAAATCACGCTGGTGCTAGTTTTGATTATTTCCTCCAAAGGTATTGCAGGGGTGCCAGGTGCTTCCTTTGTCGTTTTGCTCGCTACACTTGGAGCAGTGAACCTCCCGCTGGAGGGGTTGGCTTTTATTGCTGGTATTGATCGCATTCTGGATATGGCGCGTACGGTAGTCAATGTATTAGGTAACTCGCTTGCCGCTGTGGTCATGTCCAAATGGGAAGGCCAATATGATAAAGAAAAGGGCGAGGAATACGTTGCTTCAATTAAATAAGATGCAACGAACTGAAGAGTTGCCAGAAAGAGCACTTTTGCGAAGTAATGCGAAGGTGTTCTTTTCATTTCCAGACTTATTAAGGCCTTTCCTTTTTCGACATTTTTCGATGTTTTTTGTATGAATATATAGGTATATGGACATAAAAACGATTCTTATTACCTATGCAATTTTAGATTTATTTATAATGATTCTTAATAAAATTCCGATATTATACTATATCGTTTTATATATTGGCTTAGAAGGGAAGAGCATATATGTTTCTTAAAAAAAATGAGACCCACTCACTTGCTCCTTTAGTAGAAGAAAGCCACAAACTTTCACAAAGAATACAGCAGAAGGATTATTCTGCCGCAATACAAGTTTCATCCAAATCTTCCGAGGTTCAAGAAATCGCAAACAATGTAAACCAAGCGCTTGAGTCCATGAAAAAGGATGCTCAACATGTTGACATCCGTCTGAAGCTTGTTACCAAGGCTATAGAGATTGGCTTATGGGACATGGAGGTGGTTGCGGGTGATCCCGTCAATCCAAGTAATACGTTCACATGGTCAGAAGAATTTCGTGCTATGCTGGGGTATCAGAGCGAAAAGGACTTCCCCAATGTATTAAACAGCTGGGCATCCCGGCTGCACCCCGAAGATCATGACAGAGCATTGACCGAATTGTCGGATCATTTGCTGGATTTTACGGGAAAGACGCCTTATGACGTACAGTATCGTTTGAAGCTGAAGCATGGAGAATACCGCTGGTTCCGGGCTACCGGAACGACGATCCGCGATCAGCAGGGAGTGCCGCTTCGGATTGCGGGCGCTCTATTGGATGTGCACGACCAGAAGATTAAGTCCGAGGAGCTTCAGGCTCTAGTTACAAGATATGATCTCATCAATCGTGTTTTGGTAGAGGCTCCATATGATGTCATTCTGGCTGATGGAGATATCGAGAACCCGGATAATATATTTTGGTGGTCCCAGCAATTCCGCCACACCTTGGGTTTTAAGGATGAGCAGGACTTCCCGAGTGTACTAAGCAGTTGGAGTTCGCGTATACATCCTGACGATGCCGAGCATGCGTTTAAGGCTGTAGTTGACCATTTAAATGACTATTCAGATCGTACGCCATATGACATGGTGTGTCGCTTGCAAAGTAAAAATGGCGAATATCGCTGGTATCAAAACAGTGGAAGAAGCATACGCGATAGCAAGGGAGTGCCTATTCGTATTGCGGGTACCATTCGTGATATTACTGTCGAAAAGGAAAAGCAGGCTGTCGCGGATGAGCTGACGCTCAAAATTCAGCATCTCTCCGATTCCATTACGGAAATGGTGAACGGCGTTAACTCGGTTAGTAACCAGGCGCAGGAGCTGGCAACGGCTCAGGAGCAATCGACAGAGGCAGCGAATCAAGCCAAAGTCAGTGCAGAAGAGACCCAAAACATTTCCAACTTCATTAAAGAGATTGCGAATCAAACGAATCTGCTGGGTCTGAATGCTGCCATTGAGGCATCGCGTGCGGGCGAGCAGGGGCGGGGGTTTGCGGTAGTTGCAGATGAAGTGAGAAAACTCGCCATACACAGTGCTGATGCGACCGGAAATATCGAGACTAGTCTGGACGAAATGAAGACACTCATCGAGCGTATTTTGCACAATATTGGTAATATGTCTACGCTGACACAAACACAAGCCGCGCTAACGCAACAAGTGAATGCATCTACAGACGAGATCAACAGCATGTCCAAAGCTTTGTTGGATTTTGCAAGAACGATGTAAGGCTTCATGTAGAAATGAGGCCGGGCCTTAGGCTCGGTCTCTTTACTGTTTTTGGAAGATGAACTATACTTTTCGAGGATAGATCTAAAAATCACCTCATAGTAACTTTATGTGGAAAAGAGGAATATACTTGAGCTTACTTAGTTCAATATTGGTCGGAATTGTAGCTCTGGAGCATGTGTACATTCTAATATTGGAAATGTTTCTGTGGACGACTCCGCGGGCGATGCGTACGTTCGGCACCTCGAAGGAGCTGGCGGAAGCAAGCAAATCCTTGGCTGCAAATCAGGGGCTGTACAACGGCTTTTTGGCAGCCGGATTGGTGTGGGGCTTGTTCTATCCGGATACTGTATTCGGGCGGCAAATCCAATTATTCTTTGTCATTTGTGTGGTAGTGGCTGCGTTGTATGGTGCATTAACTGCCAATAAGTCTATTTTATTAAAGCAAGGCCTGCCTGCCATCCTGGCCCTAATCAGTTTGTGGATACTCTGAAGACACCCTTAACGGGTGTCTTTTTCTAGATTCGATCACATAATGTCTGGAATGCTAATGACAAGGGGAATAAACAGTTTTTGATCGATTGTAAATCCGACTATTCCGATTTATAATAAATTTATTACATACTAAGAGGACACGGGGGCTAGAGCGATGCGTCGTAATTTGACTGGTGTATTGGTATTTATTGTATTGATGTTGGTTGTAAGTGCATGCTCCGGCGGGAATTCTGGATCTACGTCTGAGACGAATGGGAATACACCCAGTACAGCTACCACAACAGCTGATAACGGACAGCCTAAAGATGGCGGCAGCCTGATCATTGGCGTACAAGCTGATCCGGTGGTGCTGAATCCGAATTATGCGGGTGATCGGGTAAGTCTGACGATAGATCAGGCGATATTCGCACCATTGTTTCAAGTGAACAATGGCAAAAAGACATTTTATTTGGCAGACAGTCTGACTCCTTCAGCAGACAAGCTGACTTATACACTAAAACTGAAAAAAAATCTGACTTGGCATGATGGCGAGAAGCTGACAGCTGACGATGTTGTTTTCACCATTAACAAAATTTTGGACGAGAAGCAGCACAGCTTTTTGAGAAGTAATTTTATGGTTAATGGCAAACCGGTTCAGGCGAGCAAGGTTGATGATACAACAGTGGATTTCAAGCTTCCTCAGCCAGCTCCCGCTTTTGAGGCAGCACTGGTACAGGTATCCCCGATTCCGAAGCACATTTTCGAGAATGAAGCGGATATTGAGAAGAGCACAAAAAACAACTCTCCGATTGGATCTGGCCCTTTCAAATTTAAAGAGTACAAAACCGGTGAGTACGTTACACTCGAACGGTTCGATAACTATGTTGGCGGAAAGCCGCATCTGGATTCAGTAACATACCGGATTGTTAAAGATTCAAATGCTGCGAATTTGGCCCTTCAAAATGGTGAGATCAATGTAAACTATCTCGATCCGCAAAATGTGGAGACCATTAAAGCAACAGATAAGTTTGACATTTTCCCTTACAGCGAAGGTCGCTTGGCTTATCTGATGTTTAATGAAAACAGTGATACGAAGCAGTTGAACAAAAAAGAAGTGCGGCAGGCGCTTTCTTATGCACTGAATCAGGATGAGTTGATTCAAGTCTCCTATGGCTCCAAAGATTATGCAGATACTGCGAAATCTGCTCTGACACAGGATGTACTGTATCACACGAATGACGTTGCATTTTTCAATAATGATGTGAACAAGGCAAAAGAGCTGCTGAAATCGGCTGGCGCTGAAGGACTGAAGCTGCGCATTATCATTCCGGGCGGCAACAAGGTACAGGAAGCACAAGCGCTCTATATCCAGCAGAAGTTCAAAGATATTGGCGTTCAGCTGGACGTGAACAGCATGGATTCCTCGGCATGGTCGCAAAAATTCGTCGATACGAATGCCAAGGACTTCGATCTGGCGATCAGCGGCTATATCATGGGGTATGATCCTGACGCGTATCGTATTTTGTATAGCACCGGATCATCCTCCAACTATTCGCATTATTCAAATAAAGAAGTGGATAAGCTGCTGGAAGAGGGCGCGGGTGAGTCGGATACGACGAAACGTGGAGCAATTTATAAAAAGGTACAAGAGCTGCTGGCTGAGGATGCTGTCATCTACCCGATTGCTTACACCAAGACTATTGTAGCCTTCGACAAGCAGTATGGCGGTATTGATCAGGCTGTGTTAAAGCCGGTCGTGATTTTCGAGGATTTGTCCAAAATTTATCACAAATAAGACAGGGTTTTCAAAAATAAGCTGGGCTAACCAGCTTATTTTTTTCGAAAACAGCAAGGGGAAGGGAAACGTATGAGACAACTCATCGCCAGAAGGTTGCTGCAAGTTATACCGATGCTATTTTTTGTGTCCATCGTCTGCTTCGGCTTGATCAAGCTGGCTCCAGGTGATCCGGTTCTCTCTTTTGTTACACCGAATATGCATCTGGAAGACATTGAACGAATGAGGCATAGCTTGGGGCTGGACCAGCCCGCTTATGTGCAGTACATATTATGGCTTAAAAAGAGCCTGACGGGTGATCTCGGCTACTCGCTAATTAATCACCAGCCTGTGCTGGATCAGATTCTCGATCGTCTGCCGGCTACAGCCGGGTTGATGGGCGCCTCCATCATACTGGCTGTGCTGATTGCAATTCCGCTCGGTTTGACGGCTGCGGCTAATCGGAATCGCTGGATCGACAAGCTCATTAATCTGATGTCGTACATCGGAATTTCTGTTCCGCTATTTTGGCTCGGTATTTTACTTATTTATTTGTTTGCGATTTATCTGCATTGGCTTCCGAGTACAGGAATGCGTACCATCGGTACGGACTCGGTGCTAGATGTAATCAAGCATGGGATTTTACCATGTTTTGTACTGGCCTTCGGCTTTCTGTCTGTGTATGTGAGGTACATCCGTTCCAGCACGATTACGCAGCTCAAGGAAGAGTATGTGCAGATTCAATACGCGTTCGGATCTGGAAAAAGACTGGTTTTGTTTCGACATGTGCTTAAGCATGTGCTGTTGCCCATCATTACGCTGCTCGGAATGTCGGTTGCGGACCTGGTGGCTGGAGCCATTGTGACGGAGACGGTATTTTCCTGGCCGGGCATTGGCTCGCTGGGCATGACGGCGGTAAAAGGGATGGATTATCCCGTCATCATGGGGATTACTTTATTTTCCGCTCTGCTGCTGATCCTGGGTAATCTGCTTGCAGATATCTTGTATAGCATCGCGGACCCGAGAATTAAATCAACGAGGTGAATTCATGAATCGGAGCAAATGGCGCAACATCGGGAGCGAGCTGATGACGAGCAAAATGGGCGCCGTCGCCCTCATACTATTGATCGTATTCTCGCTGGGGGCGATTTTCGCATTTTTATCGCCGCAGGACCCGAATAAGTTGAACGTGCTGGAGCGTCTCCAACCACCGGGAGCGGCACACTGGTTTGGGACGGATGATTATGGGCGGGACTATTTTACAAGAGCACTGTACGGCGGACGTGTATCATTGCTGGTAGGCTTCGCATCCATGATTATTGCGACTAGTATCGGTGCAGTGGTAGGGGTTGTGAGCGGGTATTTTGGAGGATGGATCGACAATCTGCTTATGCGGGTTTTGGAGCTGATCATGTCAATTCCGTCTTTCTTGGTTATTTTGCTGCTGAGTGTGTTTTTGAAGCCGGGCGTCGGCAATATCATTGTCATTATCGCACTGCTCATGTGGATGAACATTGCCCGTGTGGTTCGTGCAGAGACAATGACGTTGCGCGAACGGGAGTATGTACTATACGCCAAAGCTTCGGGACAAAGCACGTTGGGTATTATTATGAAGCATATCGTACCGAATCTGATTCCGGTAATTATTGTAGGGGCAACGAACAATATCGCTTCAGCGATTATGATGGAATCGTCACTGAGCTTCCTTGGCTTTGGTGTTCAGCTGCCGAACGCTACGTGGGGCAGTATGCTGAATAATGCCCAAGGATATATTGCACAGGCCCCATATATGGCATTATTCCCGGGTCTACTTATATTACTGACTGTGTTGAGCTTTAATGTTTTGGGAGATGTGCTGCGTGTAGGCTTTGAACCCAAATTAGTAAAACGATGATTTATAGTTTCATAGATTCATAGTACAGGTCCATTACAAATGGCTCCAGGAGCGACAGGAAGGAGCGAAAACACAATGACAGGACATCTACTGTCCGTCGAACAGCTAGAGGTCTCCTTTTTCACTCGTGAAGGGGAAAATCAGGCAGTTCGAGGGGTTAGTTTTCATATTGATGCTGGAGAAACGGTAGGAATCGTAGGAGAATCCGGGAGCGGCAAAAGTGTTACAGCGAAAGCGATCATGTCGATGATTGCCCCGCCGGGCAAGCGGCTGAACGGCGATATCCGTTACCGGGGACAAAGCCTGACCGCTCTGACGGAAAAGCAATGGCGCAAAATACGCGGAAACCAGATTGCAATGGTTTTTCAGGACCCGATGACCTCGCTGAATCCGGTCAAAAAGGTTGGCTATCACCTGATCGAGGTGATTCGCAGACATCGAGGACTGAGCAAGGAAGCGGCTACGCAAGCAGCTGTAGAACTGCTGCGACAAGTAGGCATTACCGAGCCGGAGCGCCGAATGAACCAATACCCGCATCAATTCAGCGGCGGGATGCGCCAGCGGGTGATGATTGCCATGGCGCTCTCGTGCAGCCCGGATCTGCTGATTGCAGATGAGCCGACTACAGCGCTGGACGTAACGATTCAGGCGCAAATCTTGGAATTGCTCAAGACGCTAAAGCAGCAATCCGACATGTCCATTGCTCTGATCACCCATGATCTGGGCGTCGTCGCTCAGGTTTGTAGCCGTGTCATCGTCATGTACGGCGGTATGGTGATGGAGGAGGGACGCGTGGACGATATCTTTTATCGTCCGGGCCACCCGTATACGCAGGGCCTGCTGCGTTCTGTGCCCCAGCGCACGAACGGCTTTCGCGAGCGGCTGGTGCCGATTGAGGGCACGCCGCCGGACCTGCTGAACCCGCCATCAGGCTGTCCGTTCATGGAACGGTGCCCACACGCGTTTGCCCGCTGTGTAGAGCGGCCACCGATGGTGGAGCTGCGCCCGGATCAGCGAGCAGCCTGCTGGTTGAACGAGCCGGACGCAGTGCCTGCCGGAGTCTGCAAGACGCCGAAAGCGGGCCACGCGGAAGGAGGGAATGACGGTGAGTGAAGCAAACGATGTATTGGGTGAGCAACAGCCCTTGGTAGAGGTACACCAGCTTAAGAAGCATTTTGTAACCGCAAAGGATTTGTTAGGGCGTAGCTCTGAGGTGCTCAAGGCGGTGGATGGCGTGAGCTTTCAAATCAAGCGTGGCGAGACGTTCGGACTGGTCGGTGAGTCAGGTAGTGGGAAATCAACGGTTGGACGCTGTCTGACGCGATTATACGATTATACAGAAGGTACGGTACGCTTTGACGGTCAGGATATTTCCAAGCTGAACGATAAACAGCTCAAGCCGCTGCGTCGGCGTATTCAGAGCATTTTTCAGGACCCATATTCCTCTCTTAATCCGGGTATGAACGTGCTTGACCTGATCGGCGAGCCGATGGATATTCACAGATTGCATCAGGGTAGTGAGCGTAAAGATGCTGTAGTAGCTTTGCTTGAAAAGGTAGGGCTGAAGCGGGAGCATCTGTATCGCTACTCGCACGAGTTCAGTGGTGGGCAGCGCCAGCGGATTTCCATCGCTCGTGCTCTGTCCGTGAACCCCGAGTTCATCGTCTGTGACGAGCCGATTTCGGCACTGGATGTGTCCATCCAGGCGCAGGTCATTAACACGCTGGAGGATCTCCAGCAGGAGTTCGGGCTGACGTATCTGTTCATCGCCCATGACTTGTCGATGGTGCGACATATTTCAGACCGAATCGGTGTGATGTACCATGGGCGACTGGTAGAAGTAGCCGATGCAGATGAACTGTATGAGCAGCCCGCTCACCCCTACACGCAGGCGCTGCTATCCTCCATCCCTGTGCCTGATCCGAGAGCAGTCGGAGAACGGGAGGGACTGGGGGGAGGCTTGGCCCAACCAGACGGTTCATTAGTATGGGACAAGGATAACAACAGTACAACCGAGCTGAGAGAAATCAGTCCCGGCCATTATGTAGCATACCCGGTTAACCTTTAGGGTTAAGATCGGTTGTATGATGTGCATGACCCAAAGGAGGTAAAAAATGATGACTGAATCGACGACGAAAAGAGTACGTATTTCCCAATGGGACGCACTCTTGCTGGAATCATTACGCTCTTTAGGCTGGTCCCAAGAGGAATTAATCCGTCGGGTGCAGCAAAATGAGCTGCCAACGGACGGACCATCCGATTTTGATTATACAGAGCTTGTCACCGGGCTGGCGTCCCAAGAGCCGGAGGTGTTTGTCAGCGCAGTAACGGATGGATATCAGATCAAGTACAATACGATCCGGGGCATTCGTTCGTGGATTGCCGTTGCGTTCGGGCGGGAGCCTGAGCTGTCACTAGAGGAAGGAAGCGAAGCCGTTACATCCGAACTGACGAAGGCTGAGTATGATCGGCTTGGGCGGGTACTGTCATTAGGCTGGGTCATCCAGGAAGTACGTCCCGCGGCGGGCGAGACTTCAGGATTATACCGAATTGTACCTGCTTCACAGACGATTTAAATCATGGGGATGGAGTAACACCATTCACAAGAAATGGAAACGAGCTGACCGTGAAGGCCAGCTCGTTTTTTTAATACAATCCTTCTTCATCTTTTTTATTCAGCATAACCAGACTATTGTGAATAACCCGTGTCATGCAGTAAAAGCAGGCCATTCTGGCGGTTTGCATTATAGCTCCCAACAACATGGACATCGATTCCATATCGGAAAAGTGTCGGATAAGAATCCGATTAATAATTCCTTCACCAAACCAGACAAAATATAGCGGAACAATCATCTTTTGAATATAACGGGCTTTGCGCTCCAATTCGGGGTGGAGCGCAAAGTACCTGTAAATATGGGTGAATGTATTAGAGAATCCCCACAAGTTAATAAAAGGAATCATGCGAGCAATGGCTCCCACGGTACGAATCGGATAATCGGAATGCTTTTGCCGGATGGCTTTATGTACTTGAACTAGCCAGATCAGATAGGTTACAAAACACAAGTAGTACAGCACAAAGCTAAAAACTGTAAATTTTTGCTCTAGCTCGTATAGATGATCATAATAAAAATCATTTGCGTAGATATACATTAATGTAAAAATAAGGATGATAAATTCGCCTATAGTGCCCACTGCTAGTAAGGCTTGATGTACGCTGCCAGCTGTCTTGGATGGGAATGCTTTGGAATCTGGATCATTCAAGATGTACTTCCTCCCAATCTAGTTGCTTCAAATACACGATAGCATCCTCCAGTGTTTCTACGGGGATAATGCGTAACTTGAGTCCATGCTCCTTTTGAACTCGGGCAGCCTCTGCTTCGTTGCCTTCCTCACCGTACCATTCATAATCTGCCGGTACGAAAAATAGATCAACCTTTGCCGCCTCGGCTCCCAGCAGCTTTTGCTCCAGTCCACCGACTGATCCGACATCTCCGTATTCTTCCATTGTGCCAGAGCCTGCGATTTTGTGACGTCCGCCATCTGAAAAGTCGATATTATTGGCTTCCTCATACAGTCCGATACCTGTCATCAGACCCAAGGAATTTCCCGAAAGATCCTGCAAATGAGTCAATAGCTCCGCATAGCGAGCATCCTCCAATTTGTTAAGATTCGAGAAAGTCGCCGTAGCCCCAGCTGTGTCGCTGTCTACGCTTAATTCCGTCGCTGCATGTACGGCTTGCATGGCAGAATATTTTAGCGTGTCCGTCTCTGTAAGGTCCTTCAAATAAGAGTCCACTTCATCAGGGGCAAGAGGTTCAAATTTAATCGCTCCCCCAGATACATTTTCACTGGAATATACATTCCAACGCTCCAGGAGATTGTTAGCAATACCCGTTTGCACAGACGCGAAAAACACGCTTCCCTGAACGCCAAGATCTTTGACCGGATGCATTTCTCCCTGCAAAATATACTGCGCAGGCATAGGCCTTGTTCCAATAAAGGCAGCGATAGCGGGGATCAGCAGCAGCGCGAAGATGAGTATACGTTCTCTGTTTATGCCAAATATCTTTTTGAGGAGATATGGATTACGGCTTGGCACCTCATTCACAACCTTTCCAACTGTTCTCATACGGATATCATCGGTTGAAATGATTAGAAAGGTTACATTTTTCACCATAAATGACCGATAAGAGTATAGTAGTATTCATATTTTTTACGCTCTGCCAGATCATCAGACGCTCATTTTTTATGCTATATTTTATACATAAGGAAAATTTGAGAGTTGAGGTGCAGCATGACATCAATGACTATTGTCGAATCATCCGTCAAACCAGGATTAATGGCTTTTCAGGCAAGCACTGAAGATCAGGAGCAGGTTCAGGAGTTAATTTTAAAGACGGCCAGATGGCTGCACAGCAAAGGCTCTACGCAATGGGGACGCTTACTAAAAGGAAAAGATGATCATAACCTAGGCGGTGCTATTGCACGCGGAGAAGTGGTTATTTTCCGAGCATCAGAGGATCATGGCTTGGCAGGCGCAGTGATCTTGCAGCAGCAACCCAGTGCATGGGACCGTAAGTTGTGGGGACTAGACGAAACGGATTCTGAAGGAGGAACCTCAGTATATCTGCATCGTTTGGTTGTGGATCGCGATAGCACCGGGAAGGGGCTAGGCCGTGAGCTGATGCAATGGATTGAACGAGGCATCCACTTCACAGGCAAGGATCGAATCCGTTTAGACTGTATTGCGGGCAATGACAAGCTTAGCGAGTTTTACAGACAATGCGGTTATACGTATATAGGCGAAACGAACGGCTATAATATTTTTGAAAAGATGCTTATAAAGTCATAGAAAACGGAATCATACTGAAGGAATACGAAAGAAGGAAGCAGGTGAGCTGCATTCTTCTTTTTTTGTTGTATAGCCCTTTACTTTCCCTTGGTCGCTGTCATATCAGAGCCCCAAAAGAAAAAAATTTATATAAAAATGAAAATGGGGATATCGCGCCTCCCCCTCCTACATATGATGATAGGGAAAGTTTTGTAAGCGCTTCAAAATAAGGATGACATACAACCATGCGAAGCTACAGGAGGCGGTTAAGGTGGACAATTACATGAGCTGGATAAAGATTGGATTTTTTCTCAGCGTTCTGTTTTTACTTGCAGCGGCATGCAGTACTTCTCCCAAAATAGAGAACACAGAAGGGCAAAAAGTGCGACTTACGATGCAGGCTTGGGGTAATCCTGCGGAGGTGAAGGTGTATCAGCGGGCGCTGGATGCATTTGAAAAGGAAAACCCAAATATCGAGGTTAAGCTGGTGCCTGTACCGGGAGACCAATATGAGCAAAAGCTGTTGACACAGCTTCAGGGAAGTCGCGGACCGGATGTGTTTTATTCGTATGAATCGACGATTGCGCGTTTGATCGGGGCGAAGCAGGTACAGCCTTTGGGTGAGTTTTTAAAAAGTGATGCGAGTGATGTGAAGGCTGAGGATTTTCCGGAAGGATTGTGGGGACCGGCAAAGCGTGATGGGGAAATTTATGGGGTCACTCCCGACTCAAACCCGATGGTCATGTATTACAACAAAAAGGTATTTAAGGAAGCAGGCGTGAAGACGCCGCAAGAATACTATGACGAAGGCAAGTGGAATTGGGACGCCTTTGAAGAGGTTACATCCAAGCTGAAGGCAGCCGGAAAGCAGGGTTATATTGCGGAAAACTGGTGGGCTCACTGGTATTCATGGGTGTGGTCGAATGGCGGTCAGATCTTTGATGAACAAGGCAAATATGTGCTGGACCACAATGAAAAGGGCAAGGAAGCCTTCGGTTTTATGTACGATATGGTGAAAAAGGGAAATGCGGTATATCTCGGCTCGCTTCCCAAAGGGCAAGGGGCTGACGCGATGTTCATGTCCAATCAAGTCGGTATGCTGGCGGCGGGAAGATGGCTGGAACCCTTGTTTAGCCAAAATAAAAGCCTCGACTTCGATTATATCTACTGGCCATCCAATACCGGTAAGAATGAGCCCGTTGCCATTCCGGTTGCCTATGTAGCTGTAAACAAAAATAGTCCGCATGTGCAAGAGGCCATGAAGTTGGCAGCATTCTACGTCTCTGTGAAGGGGCAGGAGGCCCGGCTGGTTGAAGGTGGGAATGCCATGGGTACGCTTGCTGCCGCAGATGAGAGCATTATGAAAAAGGCGACAATTGAGCATTCAAGCTATTTGACCGAAGGACGTAACATAGGGCATGCTCATGGATCTGCACTGGCCTATGATGCTCAGGTGCCAGGGCTGAACTCGGATATCACGGAAACCATCGATCTGATGTTCCTGGGCAAGCAGGATGCTGCGGCAACTATTGAAAAGTTGAATCAGATCATATCCAAGGCGGTCAAGTAGGCACGGGGTGGGTCGTGACCGGGGAGGAAGGTGACAAGATGCAGAAAAAGCATCAAGCGCTGTGGGGCTATCTATTCATTGGCCCCCAGTTTTTGGGTCTGTTATGTTTTTCGCTGTTGCCGTTGCTATATGCACTTTACTTAAGCTTTGTAAACTGGGATGGATTTGGCGTACCCTTGTTTGTCGGCTTGGACAATTTCAAGGGCCAATTATCTGATCCTGATTTTTGGAAGGCACTCATCAATACGATGTACTATATGGTGCTGGTCATTCCGGCGGGGATTATATTGGCTCTGCTCGTAGCCATCGTGCTCAACAAAGTGAAGGGCAAGGAATTTTATCGCTTGTTCTTTTTCATGCCTGTCGTAACCAGTTCGGTATCGGTTGGTGTCATCTGGATGTGGATACTGAACGGCGAATTTGGCATTTTAAATCATCTGCTGCGAGCGATTGGGATTACAGGCCCGATGTGGCTTACCGATACGCAGTGGGTGATTCCGTCGATTGCGCTTTTGAGCATATGGCTGGGACTGGGATATAATATGGTCATTTTTCTGGCAGGACTCCAGGGTATCTCCAAAAGCTATTACGAGGCAGCCGAAATTGACGGGGCCAGCAAGTTCCAGCAGCTAAGGTATATTACATTGCCGCTGTTGTCACCGACGACCTTTTTTGTGACCATCATGATGGTCATCAGTTCTTTTCAGGTGTTCGATCAGGCGTTTGTCATGACGAATGGAGGGCCAGCTAAAGCAAGTTATACACTGGTGTACCACATTTATGATCAGGCGTTCATTGACTTCACGATGGGAGAAAGTGCTGCGGCAGCAATGATTTTGTTCGTGATCATTCTCGTATTTACACTGCTGCAATTTAAAATGCAAAAGAGGTGGGTGCACTATGGAGATTAGTTCCAGAGGTAGGGTATTCCTGCGCCATGTGCTGCTCGCTGTCGGCTCTTTAGTCATGTTTTTTCCATTCCTGTGGACTGTTCTCAGTTCCCTGAAGGATATTTCTCAAATTTTCGTCGTCCCACCTCAATGGATTCCTGATCCGTTCGTATGGAGCAACTATCCAGCCTCGCTGGAAGCGATGCCCTTCGTGCAGGCGTATATGAACAGCTTTTACATTACGGTGATCATCGTAACTGCGACGCTGATTAGCGCGTCTATGGCGGCGTATGCTTTTGCTAAAATCCGATTTCCGGGCTCGAATATACTGTTTATCTTGTTCCTCGCAACGATGATGGTGCCCAAGCAGGTGACGATGATTCCGCTATATTTGGTGATGGATCGCATCGGTTGGCTGGATACGCATTGGTCGCTGATCGTACCTGGAGCCTTGTTTAATGCATTCGCAGTGTTTCTGCTCCGCCAGTTCGTCATGGGTATCCCACGCGATCTAGAGGAAGCGGCGGTAATGGATGGGGCGGGCTACATTCGTATTTACTGGAGCGTCATTTTGCCACTCATTCGTCCGGCATTGGCGGCGATAGGGATTTTCACCTTTTTGGGTGCCTGGAACAGCTTTCTTGATCCGCTTATCTATCTCAATACACCGGAGAAATTCACGGTTCCGCTTTTACTTAACAATTTCAAAGGGTTATATACCGCCGATTGGTCACTGATGATGGCGGGTACCACCATTTCTGTCGTCCCGGTGCTAATCGTCTACATCATTGCCCAAAAGCAAATTATTGAAGGCATCACCTTGACGGGAATTAAGGGGTAGGGGCATCTCTCTACTCCTTTTTGTATTTTTTTCGGTACTGTAGTGGGGTGTGCCCAGTAAGGTGCTTGAATACACGACCAAAGTGAGCGATGCTGTCAAAACCCGTTTTTTCAGCAATGGAAGTCACTTTCCAGCTCGTTTCTCTTAAATACGCCCGAGCCTGCTGGACCCGCACATCCTGAAGATATTCTACTAAGGTAAAACCTGTTGTCTGCTTGAAAATACGGCACAAATACGTGCTGCTAATATAAAAATGCTCAGCCAGCTGATCTAGCGACAGGCTCTCGTCATAATGAGCATGCAGGTATGCGATGACCGAGTACACGCGCTGCTGCTTTTCGCTACGTTCCGGTGCAATGGTATCGGCAGTGGCCGATTGTATGCGCCGGATGCGGATAAGGAGCTGGAGTAGCAAGCTCTGGAGATATAGCTGGCGGTAGGCATGTTCTTGGTGGTATTCATCTAGCATTTGCCGGAATAGGTGTTCCAGCTCGCATTGTTCTTCCGCGGAGGGGCGAAGCAGAAAGCTTTTCTCTGGCAGAAGAAGCTGGTTCTGATCGCTGGAGGGAGAGACGGTCATTGACGAGGCTGCAAATTCTTCATCAAAGTTAATCAAAATCCGTTCATGGCTACCGCTACCCTTGTTACTCGTACGGTGAAAATCATGTTTGCTGATCCAAATCAGATCGCCCTTCTGGAGGGCGTATACTCGCTGATTAATGTAGTAGTAGCGCTCTCCTGCCAGCAAATAATAGATTTCGTGCGCTTGGTGGACATGGTCGGCGGACATGCTGAATGGCACCTTCCGCAACGCTTGCTCGATGGCAAAACGGGGTGTAGCGATCATATCGATAGTCTCCTTTAATGAAAGAATACATAAGGATAATATATGTATACTTTACGGGAAAAATCATAATAAAAGCGAAGAATTTGCTCTTTCTTATACTATAAAATAAAAGAAATTCATGTAAAGGGTGTGAACCAATTGGCTAAAATCAAATATGCACTTGTGGGTACCGGAGGAAGAGCCGAATTTTTTTACGGTGAAGTTGTTACTGTATTCAAAGATACCTCGGAGCTGATCGCGTTCTGTGACGTCAATCAGACGAGAATGGATTATGCCAATCAGCTGCTGCAGGAGAAATACGAGCATGAGCCGATTCCGACCTATAAAGCTCACGAGTTTGATCGGATGATCGCGGAGACGAAGCCGGATATCGTCATTGTTACGACCATTGACCGGGTGCATCATCGGTATATTATCCGGGCGATGGAGCTGGGCTGTGATGTCATTTCCGAGAAGCCGATGACGGTGGATGAAGATAAATGCCAAGACATTTTGGATGCCATAGACCGCACGGGACGGAAGCTGCGTGTCACCTTTAATTACCGCTATGCGCCGCATAATACGAAAATCCGTGAGCTGATCATGGACGGAACGCTCGGAGAGGTGCTGTCAGTCAATTTCGAATGGCTGCTGAATACACAGCATGGCGCGGATTATTTCCGTCGGTGGCACCGGGATAAGCGCAATAGCGGCGGTCTGTTGGTGCATAAATCGACGCATCATTTTGATTTGATGAACTTCTGGCTTGGCTCGAAACCGGAGACGGTGTATGCGATGGGGGATCTGAAATTTTACGGACGAGAAAATGCGGAGCAGCGTGGCGTGACGGAGTTTTATCAACGGGCTTACGGCAGCAAGGCAGCGGAAAATGACACCTTTGCGCTACACCTGGACCGTAACGAGCATCTAAAAAGCATGTATCTGGATGCTGAGCATGAGGATGGCTATGTGCGGGATCAAAGCGTATTTGGCGACAATATCAGCATTGAAGATACGCTGAGTGTCATGGTGAAGTATCAGAACAAGACGGTAATGAACTATTCGCTGAATGCTTACATGCCTTGGGAAGGCTTTATCATCGTATTTAACGGCACGAAGGGACGGATGGAGGTTCGGGTATCCGAGCAATCCTATGTTAATTCCGGTGGGAGCAAGGCAGATGAGGGTGCGCTAAAAGAGAAGACCATCACCATCTATCCTCACTTTGCAGCGCCTTATGAGGTCGAAGTGGAGGAAGGCCAGGGTGGTCATGGCGGAGGAGATCCAGTTATGCTGCGTGATATTTTCGATAAGCCGGCAGAGGATCGGTTCCATCGTGCGGCCTCACATATTGACGGTGCATGGTCCATTTTAACAGGCATTGCCGCCAACCGTTCTATGCGTACAGGTCAACCGGTGAAGGTAGGGGAACTGGTGCGCTTGTAATGAGCAGTAAATGTAATACCGAAAAGCCCCCTCTAACTAGATGAATAGAGGGGGCTTTTCGGTTGTATTTATATATAGAATGCGCCTTACATCTTACGGCACTTTATTTTATTATTTATCGGCAGTCAGTTCCCGGGTTCCCAGTTGTTGTACAGGACGATGGTTATCGGGGAAAATGGCAGCAAACTGGTTGATTTGGTCTGCGGACATTTCAATAGGCTGCTCCAGCACTGTCCAATTTACATGTTCTGTGCATGGCGGGGTAGTCAGCGATCCGTTGTAGCGAACGGAGTGCAGGTCTTTTGGCAGCAGCGCAGCGAGATCTATTTCTTCATCTAGAGCCGCCGCTTCTTGGGAATTATCCTTCGGTAGTTTGGACCAAATGCGGTTGAAAGCCTTGTTTTCTTTGCCACTTTGGATAAGGACTCCTAAGACAGCTGTGCTTCCGTCGTCGCTTTGATGGACAAAGTGAAGCTCCATTTCAGCATTTTTACCATCTATTTGGTGTTCGCTCGGGTGATGAAAATGAAACTGCTTTAAAGTGAATTTAGTACCGTCCAGCATGATGCTATTGCTGGCATCGGCAACATTGATTTGCACAGTGTGCCCATTATTCAAAATGGATGCTTTCGTATTAGTGTAATGAACTTGCAGCGGTTGCTGCGTTTGCGATGCTTCCAAATGGGTATGCTCTATATTGACAGGAGATTGTTCGTGGCCGTTACCACAAGCAACAAAATCTTTTTCCAGCTCTCCCCAATGCTCCGGTCCCTGATCTCCTTCATAAGACCAGTGCGGGCCTTTTTGAACAACCGCATGAGCGTTGGTAGCTGATGAGGATGAAGTGCTGGTGGTACTAGAAATGGCGGGCTGTGAATTGCATCCTGTTACTGATACAACCAAGATAATGGCAAATATGCTGAACAGGCAACCTTTCCAGTTTTTTTTCATGTTTCTTTATCCTTCTTCCAAATAGAGTATGTGAAACTTTTTACATTGTAAATTATTGTACAAAGTTCCTACAAGGGTCCAAGGACTTAGAAAGAAGCATTTTTCGATTAAATAGTTTTAAGTTAGTAAGTTAGATTTATGTTTGTCCTTTTTGGGCAAGAGTTACTATAATAATGGAGTGTGCATTACAAAATAATTCCATATTATTTAAAGGAGAGATCTACATGAAAGCAGCAATTGTTACAAAAGACAAGAAAGTCAGTGTAGAAGAGAAACCTTTACGCTCCCTGAAGCATGGGGAAGCGTTAGTCCAAGTCGAGTATTGCGGAGTTTGCCACACAGATTTACATGTAAAAAATGCAGATTTTGGTGATGTCACAGGCAGAGTTCTGGGGCATGAAGGTATTGGGAAAGTCATTGAATTAGGTGAAGGAGTAACCAGTCTTAAGATTGGTGATCGCGTAAGTATTGCCTGGATGTTCCAAAGCTGCGGTCACTGCGAATATTGCCTAACCGGGCGGGAAACGCTGTGTCGTGAAGTTAAAAATGCCGGATATACGGTAGACGGTGCAATGGCAGAGCAATGTATTGTCACAGCTGACTACGCGGTCAAAGTACCAGATAGTCTTGATCCTGCCGCTGCAAGTAGTGTAACTTGCGCAGGGGTTACCACATATAAAGCAGTTAAAGTAAGTGAAGTCAAACCAGGACAATGGATCGGTATCTTCGGCATTGGTGGCTTGGGTAACCTGGCTGTGCAATACGCCAAAAATGTATTCAATGCTAAAGTTGTAGCCTTTGACATCAGTGATGAAAAACTAGAACTGGCCAAACAAATTGGTGCTGACTATATCGTTAACAGCATGAAAGAAGATCCGGTCGCTCGAGCTAAGGAGTTAACAGACGGTGCTGGTCTGGATGCAACCGTGGTTACTGCTGTTGCCAAAACACCTTTCAACCAGGCCATCGACGTTGTGAAGGCTGGCGCGCGTGTCGTAGCTGTAGGTCTCCCAACCGATAAGATGGATCTGGACATTCCACGTCTGGTTCTGGACGGCATTCAAGTTATTGGCTCCTTGGTCGGCACACGTGAAGACCTTAAAGAAGCGTTCCAGTTCGCTGCAGAAGGTAAAGTTGTCCCTCTTGTACAAAAACGTCCGCTCGAAGACATTAATGAGATCTTCGAGGAGATGGAGCAGGGCAAAATCCAAGGACGCATGGTCATTGATTTCACAAATTAAAATGATGTCCAATTCGTAACCCTTGGAATTCGGAGAGAGAAAGCGCCTGCTGATGTATTGCGGGCGCTCTTTTGGCTTTACAAATTATTCAGAATGTTATCTTCCAAAACCGCAGATTTATCCCCGTATTCTTTAATAATATGTCTTTCTCCCCAAGCACAAAGAGAATCTAAAATGCCTTTCAGACTACATCCATATTCACTAAGCTCGTACTCCACCTTGGGTGGAACCTGATTATAGCTAATCCGATTGACAATGCCGTCTTCCTCTAATTCACGAAGCTGCTGAGTCAGCATTTTTTGTGTTATGGAAGGCATCATCCGTTTTAATTCGCTTGTCCGCATCTTTCCATGTGTCAAATGACACAGAATGACGCATTTCCATTTCCCCCCGATCACCTCTAACGTCGCCTCAACAGAGATATTGTATTTTTTCTTCCCCAATGCCGATCCCCCCATGTGTATCGCTTCTGTTATACATACCTTAACAGCCTGTTTTAATTAAAAAGAACTTTATTTAGGGTACTTTTTAGTACCTATATCACTAAAAAGTACGTACTGTTCATATTTGCTTGAATAACTCATAATAACATCTGCTGGTCGAAGATTTCTATAGATAGGAGTGAAAAACATGTCGCCAGAATCAAAACGAAGTATCTGGCCATTACTGGCTCTAGCCGTAAGCGCCTTTGCGATTGGGACAACTGAGTTCATCAGCGTGGGACTGCTTCCCCTGATTGCTGAAGACTTGCACATATCTGTAACGATGTCTGCACTAACTGTAACGCTGTATGCATTAGGGGTCACCATCGGGGCACCTGTCTTGACCTCATTAACATCAAGTGTTCCCCGTAAAACGTTGCTGCTGTGGATCATGATTATATTTATTGCAGGCAACAGCCTCGCTGCGGTCTCTAGCGGAATTGCCTTGCTGCTGATTGCACGTGTGATCTCGGCGTTCGCTCATGGGGTGTTCATGTCCATCGGTTCCACCATCGCGGCCGATCTTGTGCCGGATGATCGGCGAGCGAGTGCGATTTCCATTATGTTCTCCGGATTGACCGTAGCCACGGTTACAGGCGTACCTTTGGGTACCTACATTGGGCAGCAATGGGGTTGGCGGGCAGCATTTATGGCGATTGTGGTCGTCGGTGTAGTGGCACTCATCGCCAATCTGATTCTGCTGCCATCTACGCTGCGCAAAGGGAACAAGACTCCTTTCCGCGAGCAGGTCAAACTGGTTACCAATGGTCGCTTGCTACTCGCATTTATCATTACAGCTTTGGGGTATGGAGGCACATTTGTGGTATTTACTTATTTATCTCCATTACTTCACGACATAACCGGATTTCAGCAAAGTACGGTAACGTTTATACTTTTGCTGTATGGAATTGCGATTGCCATCGGGAATGTTATTGGCGGAAAAGCAGCAAACCGCAAGCCGCTTTCAGCTTTGTTTTACATGTTTCTGATTCAAGCAGTGATCCTGTTTCTCCTGTTGTTCACGGCACCTTTTAAAACGGCAGGACTGATTACGATCTTCTTTATGGGATTGCTTGCGTTTATGAACGTGCCCGGGCTACAGGTATATGTCGTCATGTTAGCCGAACGGTTTGCACCCAAAGCTGTCGATGTTGCCTCTGCTGTTAATATTGCAGCTTTCAACGCAGGGATAGCAATCGGAGCTTATGTAGGCGGGATTGTAACGGATTCACTCGGTCTCATTCATACGGCCTGGATCGGGAGCATTATGGTTTTCGTTGCGGTTTTGCTCACAGGCTGGAGTCGTATGCTCGAAAAAAGGGATAAACCCCCATTACAGGTTAAAGCTTTTAAAAAATAGAGAGGAAGATTCAAAATGACACAAAACTTACAAAGCACAACATTGTTAAACAACGGAGTTCGCATGCCTTGGTTTGGGATCGGGGTATTTAAAGTGGAAGAAGGTTCGGAGCTGGTCGATGCTATAAAGGCTGCTGTAAAGCATGGCTACCGCAGTATAGATACAGCTGCAATCTATGCGAACGAAAGCAGTGTAGGGCAGGCTATTCAGGAAGCCCTTCAGGAAAATAACCTGTCCAGAGAAGAACTGTTCGTCACGTCCAAAGTGTGGAATGCAGATTTAGGCTATGAAGAGACACGAGCCGCTTATGAAGCCAGTCTGGACAAGCTGGGTCTGGACTATCTGGATCTATATCTGATCCATTGGCCAGTTCAAGGAAAGTATAAAGAAGCTTGGAGAGCGTTGGAATCCTTGTATAAAGAAGGACGGATTAAGGCCATTGGAGTCAGCAACTTCCAGATTCATCATTTGGAAGATCTCATGAAGGATGCTGAAATCAAGCCCATGATCAATCAGGTGGAATTCCATCCACAATTAACCCAAGCCGAGCTGTTGCAATTCTGTCAAAAGAACGACATTCAAATGGAAGCCTGGTCTCCGTTAATGCAAGGCCAATTGCTCGATCATCCGGTACTGCAAGACATAGCGACCAAGTATGGCAAATCGGTGGCGCAAGTGATTTTACGCTGGGATGTGCAGCAGGGAGTTGTCACCATTCCCAAGTCTACCAAGGCGCATCGGATCGTCGAAAATGCCGACATTTTTGACTTCGAACTGACGCGCGAGGATATGGATCGAATCCAGGCGTTAAATGCCGATCTTCGGGTAGGTCCAGATCCGGATAACTTTGATTTTTAAAATTACGTTCATCATGAGACGCCGTTTCCTTCTTCACTGAAGGGACGGCGTTTTGTGCATGATGGGTCTGGAGCTACAGCAATCCAATCCCGCCATATGGTATTATAGGGTTATGTGAAAAGAGACGTTTTGGAAGCTTGTGAATACGAAAAATTTCCGGGGGACTTCATGAATAAGACGATTGCAGATATAGCCCAAATGGCTGGCGTATCCAAGAGCACGGTATCCCGTTTTTTGAACGGCGGGTCTGTCAGCGTGGATACGAAACGAAAAATTGAAAAAGTGGTTAAAGCCACGGGCTATGTGCCCAATGCCTTTGCCCAGAGTCTTAAGGCGAAGCGGACCAACATCATCGGCACCGTTGTGCCGCGTCTAGATTCTTTTGCGACATCTCATACGCTGATGGGGATTGATGAGGAACTGCGTTCTCAGCATTATCAGATGCTGATCTCTAATACGAGCCAGGATGTACAGCGTGAAATCGAAGCCATTTATGAGCTGGGACGACAAAAGATTTCGGGTATCATTTTGCTGGCTGCTCAAATTACAGACGACCATCTGACCGCGATTCGTGACATTGGTATTCCGGTGTTGCTGGTGGGCCAGCAGCACGAGCAGCTTCATAGCCTGATCCATGATGACTATCGTGCAGGATATGATATCGGCACGTACGTTTTGTCACAGGGACATCGCGAAATTGCCTACGTTGGTGTTACTGAAAAGGATGTTGCCGTCGGTGTGCAGCGCAAGGAGGGCTTTAGGCAGGCTGTTCGCGATGCATTGCCTGCTGAGTCTCATACGGACGGTGCGATGCGAGCAGCAGGGTATGATATCAGATACTATGAGACCGGATTTAAAATGTCCGATGCACGGATTGCTGCATCCGCCATTTTGGACCATTTCAAGCCGTCGTTAATGGTGTGTGCTACGGATAATATCGCGCTGGGCGTAATCAATGCGGCTTATTCCAGAGGGATTGTCATCCCGTCGGGTTTGTCGGTAACTGGCTTTGGGGGATACGATATTACGGAGGTCATTCACCCTGCCCTGACAACCGTTCAATATCCGTATATGGAGGCTGGACGTGTAGCAGCGCAAAATATTATGCGGCTGGTAGAACATAAATCGGTAGAAAAAGTGACGGTCATGAATTATTCTCTTATCGAAAGAGAAAGCGTTGACAAACGCTGAACAAGTGGATTATAATTTCTACGAAACCGGTTCCATAGCATTCGAGCACAAATGGAATCGGTTGCAAATCCATGGATGAGCATTTTTTTCAATCGTATGGGAACCGGTTCCGATAGAATGTTTTTTTCATTGAGTTGGAACCGGTTCCTGAAGCGAAAGTTTTAATAAAAATGAGGTACACCTATGAAAATGACAAGAGAACAAAAGTATCGAATGATCGAGCAGGCAGAACCCGGTGAAATAGCCAGCTTGGAGGAGAAAGTGGAGCAATGTCACTGGCGGCAGGCATTTCATATCCAACCACCGACAGGTTTGCTCAATGACCCCAATGGCTTTTCATATTACCAAGGTGAATACCACTTATTTTATCAGTGGTTTCCGCTCGGAACGGATCACGGGATGAAATATTGGTATCACCTGAAATCTAAAGATTTGGTCACATGGAATAGTGCGGGCATTGGCATCGCACCTGGGGATTATTTTGATTCACATGGGGCTTATTCGGGCAGCGCACTGGAGCATGAGGGCAAGTTATATATGCTGTATACGGGAAATGCACGAGATGAAGACTGGATCAGACATCCTTATCAATGCATGGCTGTTATGGACGAGAATGGTCACATTACTAAATGGGAGCACCCCGTTATTTCCAATGTGCCAGAAGGGTATACAGACCATTTTCGTGATCCCAAGCTATGGAAAGACGGCGATAGCTTTTACTGTGTGATTGGTGCCCAGAGAACGAATTTAACAGGCTGCGCCGTCCTCTACCGATCAACCGACCTTCGTACGTGGGAGTTTGAGGGAGAATTGTGTACAGGCCTGAAGTCGTTTGGCTACATGTGGGAATGTCCAGATTATTTTGAACTGAACGAAGCGGGAGTCTTGATCTTTTCTCCTCAGGGCTTGGAGCCTTCTGGGGATGAAAATCGCAATATTTATCAATCGGGCTACGTAATCGGCAAGCCGTTGGATACCGAAACAAGAACGCTGGAGCACGGTGCATTCCACGAGCTCGATAGAGGCTTTGACTTCTATGCGCCACAGACGATGATTGACCCACAGGGGCGGCGTATTATGGTGGCATGGATGGGCCTGCCGGATATCGAATATCCCACAGATCCGAACGGATGGGCTCATTGTCTGACATTACCAAGGGAGCTTACGCTTCATGAGGGCAAACTCTTGCAGCGGCCGATCCCTGAGCTGACTACGCTGCGTAGAAATCGTGAGGATCGGGTAGCTGACACGTTATTTTCAGAGAGCAAAACCTATGAAGGATTTACAGGTACGGCCTATGAGCTGATCTGTGAGGTAGATCTTTTGAGCGCTAAGGTGTTTGGTATTGAATTCCGTGCGAGTGAGACTGAGAAGACGGTGATTAAATATAATGCCGTCAGTCGCAAACTTGTATTGGACCGTTCGCAATCAGGTGAGCCTGTAGCCACTTCCTATGGTGAGGTACGGCAGTGTCCATGGGATAAAGATCATATCAAACTACATTTGTTTGTAGATGCGTCTTCAGTTGAGATTTTCGTCAACGATGGGGAAGAGGTGTTCACCAGTCGTATTTTTCCGCATCCAGAGAGTGACGAAATACGCTTTTTTGCCGACAAGGGAGAGGCTCTCTTCCAGGCGGTAAAATGGGATTTTACATGAGTAGGCTAAAACATCAAGTGGTTCGTTAATCATCAAACATAACGGAATGAACGAGAGGATGAACATCATGGCGGAAAACAGAGAAATAGCTAAAGAAGTGATCCAGGCAATCGGTGGGCAAGAAAATATTGCATCTTTTGCTCATTGTGCGACGCGCTTGCGGATTATGGTGCATGACAAGGAGAAGATTGATCAGAAAAAAGTTGAGGAGATCGACAAGGTCAAGGGTGCTTTCTTCAATTCCGGGCAATATCAGATTATTTTTGGTACAGGTACGGTAAATCGAATTTTTGAAGAGGTCGAAAAGCTTGGCGTGACCGGTTCATCTAAAGAAGAGGTGAAGAGTCAGGCGAAAAAGGAAGGCAACGTCTTCCAACGCTCCATTCGTACCTTTGGCGATGTGTTTGTACCCATTATTCCTGTGCTGGTTGCTACGGGGCTGTTCATGGGGCTACGTGGCTTGCTCACTCAGCCGCAAATTCTCGCTCTACTCGGCATGACGCCACAGGACATTTCACCCAATTTTCTATTATACACACAAGTATTAACGGATACGGCCTTTGCTTTTCTGCCCGCGTTAGTCGCATGGTCAGCCTTTAGAGTATTCGGCGGTAGTCCAGTGCTGGGTATCGTTCTCGGTCTGATGCTGGTAAACCCGGCCTTGCCCAACGCTTATAGTGTTGCGGACGGCTCAGCCCATCCGTTGACGATGTTCGGGTTCATTCCTGTAGTGGGCTATCAAGGCTCGGTATTGCCAGCTTTCTTCGTGGGCTTGATCGGAGCCAAGCTGGAGCGGGCGCTGCGCAAACGGGTGCCTGAAGCGCTAGATCTGATTCTCACACCGTTTTTAACACTGTTGATCATGATCACTTTGGGATTGTTTGCCATCGGTCCGATTTTCCATTCACTCGAAGAATGGGTGCTGCACGGAACAACGTTTGTGCTGGATTTGCCTTTCGGTATTGCAGGGATTGTCATCGGTTTCTTGCATCAGATTATCGTCGTTACAGGTGTGCATCATATATTTAATTTCTTGGAGATTCAACTGCTTGAAAAGAACGGCGTAAATGCCTTTAACGCCATCATTACCTGCGCTATGGCTGCTCAAGGTGCTGCCTGTCTGGCGGTTGGACTGAAAACGAAGAATAGCAAGCTGAAAGCGTTGGCACTTCCTTCCTCGTTGTCTGCTTTTCTGGGGATTACGGAGCCGGCTATTTTCGGGGTCAACCTGAGATACATGAAGCCTTTTGTTATGGGTCTTATCGGTGGGGCGGTTGGCGGTTTTATCGCTTCTGTCTTCCATTTGGCGGCTACAGGCATGGCAGTTACGGTCATTCCAGGCACGTTGCTCTACATGAATCATCAGCTTCCGCTTTACATTTTGGCGAACTTGGCTGCTATGGTTGTAGCCTTTGTCTTGACCTGGATGTTTGGCTATAACGATAAAATGTTGGAAGAGGTCAAAACAGCGGGTTCCTCCAATTAACACCACCCAGTGGTGCGAATACACGCAGATTCGTACGCGTAAGTATAAATAGGATGGTCGTTCTACATGGAAACGCTCTTGGTCCCTAATGAAAAAGGACTGCTAGAGCAGGGTTCCAAGTGGAGCGACCATTTTTATTGACTATAAAATTCCGCTCCAGATCATCCAACTAAACAATCGAAGAGCGTTCATCCAGAAATTCGGACGGCGAGCAGCCTGTCAACCGTTTGAAGATCCGATGAAAATAGGAAACATCACTATATCCCACATACTCCGAAATTTCACGAATCGTTAGCCGGGACTCGGTCAGCATGTAGATGGCGGTTTTAATACGTTGCGTATGTACATGCTCGCTGATCGTTTGGCGTGTTACCTCACGCAGCAGCGTCGCGGCATAATTGGGGGTTTTACGGATGGCGTCGCCAAGCTCCTCCTTGGTTACCTTTTCACGGTAGTGGTTCTGGATATACTGTTTCATATGTTCCACATGTCGCTCTCGATCGCAAGAAATGGCGCCTTTGTCCCATTCCTGATTCATATATATCATTGCCTCGGTCAGCAGACAGTCAGCCATCAGGGTGTAGTAGCTTGGGTGTTCAGTCCATTGATAGTACATCGATTTAATCCGTTCATGCAGCATATCGTAGCATCCAGGTTTGATCAACAACGGCTTGTCAGTATTCAGTATGGGAAGTGTGCTGTTCGTACATGTTTTGCGGCAATGTATCACATACTTGGTATGAAAAAGCGTAGGAATGCTCTTGCCATAGTAATCCAGATGACCGGGTAAAAGCAGTGTTTCACCCTTACCGAGAATGAATTTGCAATCGTTCACCCAATATACACATTTGCCAAAGGTGACCAAAATGAACAGTAAGTCATCGTTGTCGCTATTTGCACCAGCCTTTTCATACCAGTCCACACCGTTGTCCTGCCGAATATCCACCAATGTAATCACGAAACTCACTCCCCGATGTCTTCAACATTCATTATACTGTAGTACATTCATCATACTATAGTTCATAGTCTTGGTGCACGGGTACAGGTAGAATAGAGCTATATAAGTTTAATGTAGATAGAGAAGCAAAGTGGAATAGAAAACCATACAGTAAAGACATTCAGGAGGATGACATTACTATGCTTAAAACGAAAATTATTTGTACTATGGGACCTGCCTGTGACTCCATTCATTTGCTAAAAGAAATGATCCAGGCTGGTATGACTGTAGCCCGCTTGAATATGGCTCACGGGGAGCTGGAAGATCACGTTAAACGTATCGAAAATGTGCGTCAGGCTGCGAAGGAAATGAATACCTTTATACCTGTCATGATGGATATTAAAGGACCAGAAATACGGATTGGCAAGCTGAGAGAGGCATCTTGTCTGTTGAAACCAGGTAGCCAGCTCATTCTGACCACAGAAGAGATTCTAGGGGACGAGCATCGTATTTCAGTGAATTACCCGGATATGCCGAAGGACATCAAACCAGGCGACCGCATTCTCATTGACGACGGTTTGGTTGATCTGACTGTAACCTCCATCGAAGGTACGGAAATGATTTGTAATATTGTAAGCGGCGGTATTTTGAAACCGAGAAAAGGTGTAAACCTGCCAGGGATTCATACGACCCTTCCAGGCGTGACGGAGCGAGATGTGAGGCACATCCAATTTGGGGTGGAGCAGCGTGTTGAGCTTATTGCGGCTTCTTTTGTGCGTAAAGGCGACGATATCCGTGAAATCCGTGAGATTTTGAAGGGACATCATGCTGAGCATGTACAAATCTATTCCAAAATAGAAAATGCTGAAGGCATGGAAAACCTGGATGATATTATCGAAGCTTCCGATGGCATTATGGTAGCCCGTGGCGATCTGGGTGTCGAAGTGCCGATTCAAGATGTGCCTGTGATGCAAAAAGAAATGATCGACAAGTGTAATCTGGTCGGCAAACCCGTTATCGTAGCTACCCACATGCTGGAATCCATGCAGGTGAACCCGCGTCCGACGAGAGCCGAAGTTAGTGACGTGTTTAATGCCGTTATGCAAGGAGCCGATGTTGTTATGCTGTCGGGCGAATCAGCTGCGGGTAAATACCCTGTCGAGTCTGTACGGACCATGGCCGCTGTAGCTGCCAGAGCAGAATCGCAATTCGATTATCAGGAGCAGTTTGATAAGCGCAGAGCACGTCAAAGCACCAACATTACCGAAGTGATTAGTCAGGGTGCGGTGAGTTCGTCCCTGGAGCTGGATGCGAAAGCAATTATTACATCGACTGCCAGCGGATTCACGGCACGTATGGTATCCAAATATCGTCCGAAGGCACCTATTATTGCGGTTACTCCGAATAATACGGTATTCGCTAAAATCTGCCTGTTATCCGGCGTATTCCCGATCAAGGGGGATAAAGTAGCAACAACGGATGAAATGTTCGAATCCTCCATCCGTAACGCCCTGAATGCAGGATATATCCATAAAGGCGATACTGTAGTCCTGTCAGCAGGTGTTCCTGTCGCTGAGGCGGGCACCACTAACTTGATCCGAGTATATCAAGTGTAATTTACAACCAAATATAGACAAGCCAAAAGGCGCTGGCCCCCATGGGTTCAGCGCCTTTTTCACATTCTGTCATGTCACTAACTTACAGCCCGAACACACTTTTAGCAACGACCTGTGTCAATTCTGCCTTATGGGCTTGGTATTGCTCAGGTGTAATGCTCTTATTGGCCAGTCGCTGATCCAACTGCTCCGTTAACTGAGCTACCTGTAAATCAACGACAGCCTGTGCGTCCTTTTTATTGGTTTGTGCAATATCTGCCAAGGTTTGACCGTTATATAACGCATCATACAATTGCTCATCCGAGGATGCGCCCAGTGTTTTCAAAAGTTCATCATCCTTGGAAGCTTCATTATCCTGTACCTGAGGGGCTCTCTCTGGAGCCATTGTAGCAGCATTAGCCCGACTTCCCCAAGTAGAAGACTGCCCAATAGATAACGCCAGCAACAGTGTACAGATGACTATAATTCGTTTTCGATTCATTAGTGTAAATCTCCTTTGTGTTCATTCAATTTCTGACAGGGTGGAGCCTTATATGGATATCCAACGGGAGTAATGTTTATGCCTTTAGCCGATCCGGCTTATGTAATTACCAGATTCTAATATACATCATACACACCCAATCTTAGCGCCAGCTTAATACTCGTTTAAAATAAACTAAAAGAGGAGGATGTAAACAGGTTAAGCCCAAAAAAATTCACGGATGCGAATAATGGATGTGATTTACTCTTTGGATTCTGCCCTTTTCTTTGACCACATTGTTCGTATCCTATGGATACAGAGCATCTGCTCAGACTTACTTTCGTTGTGCTGGATTGGCGACTTTTTAACTTTGTTAGGGGAGAGGCGGATATGAAAAAAACCTCCTTCACAAAAGTGAAAGAGGTTTTAGACACAACCATTACAGTTTAGGGTTTTTCCCATACTTATTGTCGCTAGGCTGACTGTCTTGGCAGAAGAATACAATCAAAATAATTGACCCTACGAGAGGGATCAGACTGATTAGAATCCACCATCCGCTTCTACCTGTGTCATGCAGTCTACGGGCCATAACGGCCAAGGATGGCAACAGGACAGCAAGAGAATAAATCAAAGTCAATATTGGTGATAAGCCTACAAGACTATCGATCAGGCTGACTACAAAGCTAGCGATTGCACTAAATAGTACAAACATCCAATACTCTGTACGTCTTGCTCTACCTTGAAACCCTACATAGTTTTTTAATGCATTTAAATACCATTGCATATATTTTTCACCTCCTTATAAAATCTAAATGTTTCTATACACGTAAAATTGTTCTTTTAGGTATATCGGCAGGAAACATATAGAATTTTAGTTGTAAAATTATAACTTTAAACTAGAAATTTACGCAATACATTTATTAATGCTAATAATTCGATGAATAATTTATAAAAACATAAAATTACATATTGAATTTTCCATATCCATTGAATAATATAGAGGTACGGTTAACCGCCAGGTTTGAATCGTCCTTCTTAACAGAAGGTGCTTTTATTTTTCGAATCAATTGAAAGCGCTTTAATGCGAAATAGGAGGGATGACCAACATTAAATTCGAGGGTGAAGAAGTTAATACAAACATAATCCTGACCGCTTTCTCAATATTTTTTTATGTTATCAGGGATGTTCAAAACGAGAGGAGATTGATTTATGAAGCAATCATTTGTTCGTAAAGTAACGGCAGCTTCACTCGCAGGTGCGCTGTTGTTGCCTGCTTCTTTGGTAGGCGCGGAGCCAACACTCAATTCAGATACAGATGGAATTCAAAATGTGGGGCAAACTTCTGCTCAAGACCTAGAAAACTTTTCAATTCAAAGTAAAAAGGCTGTCTCTTTCAAGGAGACTTCCGTACATGATCCATCCATTCTGAAAGTGAAAGACACATTTTACATTTTTGGCTCACATCTGGCGGCTGCCAAGTCCAAAGACCTCATGAATTGGGATACGATTGCTACAGGAGTGGCGAATGGTAATGCATTGATTCCCAATGTCAAAGAAGAATTAAAGGAAGCACTGGATTGGGCGCAGACGGACACGCTGTGGGCAGCTGATGTCATTCAACTGGCAGATGGCAAGTTCTATATGTATTATAACGCTTGCAAGGGTGACTCCCCGCGTTCAGCGATGGGCCTAGCAGTTGCTGATAAAATTGAAGGGCCTTATAAGAATAAAGGAATTTTTCTAAAATCCGGCATGTGGGATCAACCGAGTGAGGATGGAACGATCTATGATGCAACCAAGCATCCGAATGCCGTGGACCCGGACACCTTTTATGATAAAAACGGCAAGCTGTGGATGGTATATGGCTCTTACTCAGGAGGCATATTCATTATGCAGATGGATGAAAAAACAGGGAAGCCGCTCCCTGGTCAAGGCTACGGGAAAAAGCTGACAGGCGGTAACCATGCTCGTATGGAAGGGCCGTACATACAATACAGTCCGCAAACGGACTACTATTACTTGTTCCTGTCCTATGGTGGATTGTCAGCGGATGGCGGATACAACTTGCGGGTGGCTCGGTCCAAAACACCGGATGGCCCTTTCTACGATGCTGAAGGCAATGATATGATCAAGGTCAAGGCAAATCCTGATAAACCACTTTTTGATGACGCTTCCATTGAACCATACGGTGTCAAACTGATAGGTAATTACCTGATTCCAAGAGAAATTGGTGATCCGGGTACTGGACTGGGTGCAGGCTATGTGTCGCCCGGACACAACTCGGCTTATTATGATCCCAAGACGAAAAAGCATTTTGTCATTTTCCATTCCCGTTTCCCGGGGAGAGGCGAACAGTATGAAGTGCGGGTACATGAAATGTTCATGAACGCTGACGGTTGGCCTGTGGTTGCACCTTATCGTTATTCGGGAGATGAGGATTCACTGAAAAAGCTGTCAGAAAAGGATGTCCTCGGTCAATATTCGTATGTAAATCACGGGAAGGAAATCTCGGCAAATATTAAGCAAGCCGTTAACGTCAGTCTGGATAGCGGCGGCAAGCTGTCTGGTGGAGTGAACGGTACATGGAAGTTGGGGGCAGGCAATCAGTTGGAAATTACAGCAGAGGGTACGAAGTACAAAGGCGTATTCCTGCAGCCCCGTGATCCAGACACAGGTGCCAAGACGCTTGCTTTTACCGCGTTGTCCTCAAAGGGTGTTGCGGTATGGGGTTCGCTAAAGCCTGACCTGAAGGCCAGCAAGATTGTAGCTGCTGTGCAGAAGGATCTGAGCCTGGGCGATACGAGCAATGTTCTTTATAATCTGACGCTACCTACTCAAGCAGCACAAGATACCACTATTTCATGGGAGTCCACCCACCCGGAGAGTATTTCTGTGACAGGTGAAGTATACCGTCCAGAAGCCGGTTCTCAGCCTGTAACAGTTACATTGACGGCGACCATCAAAAAGGACAAAGCCACAGCTAAGAAAAGTTTTACAGTCACTGTTCCCGGACAGGCCCAAGGTCCTCAGCTTGCACGCTATTCGTGGAGTGAAGATCAAGGAACTTCGGTTGTCGACAGCACATACAATCAATTCGATGGTAAGACCTATGGTGGTGCCGCATGGGATAAAGACGGGAAGCTTGGCGGTGCTCTTGGCCTCAACGGTAAGGATGGTTACGTTCAACTACCAAATATGGTAACAGATGCGAAGGATTTTACCTTTTCCGCTTGGGTGAACTGGAAGGGCGGTGCAGCTTGGCAACGGATTTTTGACTTTGGCAACGGCCAAGCTCGGCATATGTTTCTTACCCCTTCCCAAGGAAGTGGTGTGCTCCAGTTTACAATCCATGAGGGTACGGATCAAAGCTTGCTTTCCAAATCATCATTACCTCTAAACCAGTGGACGCATGTAGCGGTTACACTGGAAGGGAATACAGGGAAGTTGTATGTAAATGGTGAGGAAGTAGCTGTTAATGACAGCATTACCTTCAATCCCGATGAGTTGCTGACGAGCGAGGCTTATCTCGGCAAAAGCCGTTTTGCCGCCGATGCTTACTTCAATGGCAGCCTGGATGAAGTTCAATTGTATAACAAAGCGCTGACAGCAGAGGAAATTAAAGCACTGGCAGAATTGTAGTTCAAAATGAGCAAATAAACGCAGGAGATGAGCTTTTAGTAAGAAGTTCGTCTCCTGCACAATGTTTTGTATATTTATTTCTTGATTGCTGGTATAATAAGAAGCAACTGCGGATATAATGTTTTAAGTAGGCGTTAATGACTCACTCCCTTCGAATGAACACAGCTTTGAAGTTCGCAATAGAGAACATAAGCACTCTGCATAAATTAAATTCACCAGTGCTTGCGTTTTCAATACACTTATGGTAATATGAGTATATTGAAATTGTGACCTGAGATTCGCATATTGTAGAGGGCTATTGTTTTAGGTTGAAATAACCTTGTGCAATATGTGAATTTTTATTTGTAAAAAATAAAGGTCATATAAATACATTTTGGAGGTAATTCCATGCAAACAGGTACAGTAAAATGGTTTAACGCAGAAAAAGGTTTTGGTTTCATCGAGGTTGAAGGTGGAAGCGACGTATTCGTACACTTCTCCGCAATCCAAGGCGACGGCTTCAAATCTTTGGACGAAGGCCAACGCGTAGAATTCAACGTAGTTGAAGGAAACCGTGGACCACAAGCTGAGAACGTTGTAAAACTGTAATTTAAAATTACAGCCTACTTCAGATGCCCCGAACATAGCGTTTGGGGCATTTGTTTTTATCTGTTCACAAGACCGTTTTTGAACTGATTACATCTTATCGCTTTATAAATCATGAAGAAAGAGGGATGTTTATGTACAATTCACGGAAAAAGCCAATGGATGAGATTCCTGAGGAAATTACAACTGTCTGGAATTGCGCCAGCGATACATGTAACGGCTGGATGCGGGATAACTTCGCTTTTTCTGTCGAGCCGACATGCCCCATTTGCGGTTCTGCCATGGTGAAGGGCGAGAAAAAGCTGGCAGTTTTAAATAATACGAGCTTCAATCATACCAAACAATCCTAAGCGGATAAATGTTTGTAGTGAAAGATGCCCCATAGCCATTAACGGCGCTGAGGCGTCTTTTTGTTTTTTATAAATATAAATTATACATAAGAATGAACAGGCTTTCAATTATGGTGTGTAGGATGGGGCTAGTATGCTCAGTAAGATAGAATTAAATTCAGGTAGCGCTTCGTAGAATACACCGTGGCCGCTACGTTCGAAAGGAATAAGCTTTGATCCGGCGATTCCTTTTTGAGTTTGGACAGCCAGGGGGAAAGGACAGACCCGATCCAGCTTGCCGTGTAGAATCCAAGTAGGCACGTGTATACATGGCAAATCAGGACGCAAATCAGAGTCACGTAGTGAATACAAAGTACAAGCCATGCTATGAACTGAAGCCGCAAAGCCCTGATCACGTAACCAGTCGCGTAAGCTCTGGCTGACGGGATTGGCAAACAACATTTCGCCAAAAGAAGTTACCAATTGTGGGCGATCTGTATAGGCTTGTTTGATGAGTTTATCTACCTCTGTGACAGGAGTACCATAAGGGAAGTCGCTGGTTGGCGTGAACCGGGGTGTAGCTGCTCCGATTAAGATCAACTGATTGACGCCAAATCCCCGGTGCCTGCTCATGTAGCGTGTGACTACAGCTCCCCCCATGGAAAAACCGATCAGCCGTACCTGATTTAACTGTAGCGCCTGCATAACAGCCAGCAGATCGTCCGCCAATCGATCATAATTGTATCCATGCCATGGTCGATCAGACTTGCCGAACCCCCTAAGATCAACCTGAATACAGCGATACCCGTAAGCAGGCAACAAGGCGACCTGGTATTCGTACATTCGGTGATCCAGCGGCCAGCCGTGCACCATCAGAACAGGGATGCCTTCTCCAATATCCTCGACATACAGCTTCACGCCGCGTTCCACCTCAATATAATATCCCATCGTGTTCACCCCTCTAGAAATCACGTCATTTCATTCTCTCTCACATATATGTAGCCAGGGCTTAGCTCATTCGAAAAAGGGATGAGTCTGTCACGATATAAGCATATAATATGTCAACAAATGTATGTCATCCTGTATAGGGATAGGATATAATTATGGAATGAAACAGCATCGGGAGAGTGGAACAATGACACCATCAAAAACATTAAAATGGATTACAGGCGGATTGGAGCTATTTTTAGCTATTCCCGTTTTGGGCGGGCTGCTCATCGTAAATTCCGCGTATACTATATTGTTCTTTATGCTGATTTTCCACATTGTTACGTTGGTGCTATCGGTGACGAATAGAGAGTCTTATTATGGATCTATTTTAGGGATCGTGACCTCGGTTATTGGATGGATTCCGATTGTGGGCTGGTTGATGCATTTGCTCTCAGGCATATTTTTGATGATTACCGCAGCCCAGCAGCCGCGTGATCAGTATCGTAATCGCAATCCTTATGATGATTATCGCTACTAGGGGATGTGTGGCGATGCAAAGATGAAAGATCCTGTTGAACAGGGTCTTTTTTTATTTATGAAATCTCCCCATGATGATGGTGTTGTAGTATTTGCCATCTGAAAGAACCTTATCGTTTTTTAATAACCCTTCGATTTCAAATCCATGTTTTTTATAAAGCTCAATGGCTTTATCATTCGTTTCCAAAACTTGTAGAGTTATTTTCTTGATGCCATTGGAGTCAGCCCAGGAAATAGATTTTTTTAAAAGATTCGTCCCGATCCCGTAACCCCAAAACTCCTTTAGTACACATACGCCGAATTCAACTTTATGAGAGAATCTGCTCAGAACATGGCCCTCACATCTTGAAAATCCGACGATTTTATCATGAACTACCGCAACTAAAAATAGGTTTCTGTTATTCTCTGTATCTGATTCAATGAGCTGTTCAAAACCGGATGTACTTATAAACGCTTCTCCCTTCTCTCTATCTAAATTTTCAGTTTCTCCATCAATCAGCAAGCGGATTTCAGACAAATTCTTCGCATCTTGAATTATGGCTGATCTGATCGTATAGCGCATTCCTTGCACATCAAATTCCTGTTGATTTATTTTCATTACATTCTCCTTATTATGAATTAGAGTGAAGAATACCTCTGGATCATGTTAGTCTACCACATATTATCTTGTTTACATGGCAAATAAGCCTGTCTCCTTCTGTTGTATCGCAGCAGGGGACAGGCTTATTGATTTCTCTATCCGTACAGGGAAGCCGGATGGAGATTTATTATACATGGGTGGATGTGTCAGATTAACAAATGGTTTTTATGAATGCGACTTATCGAGCTACAGCTTTTGGAAAACGGAAGTTGTGGCTATTTCTGCTTAGCAGAGGCTTTAGCTGCATTGGTTTTAGCAGGAGCCTTGGCTGCATCTCCTTGAGTAGGAGCTTTACCTGCATCCGCTTTACCGCCATCTACTGGTGGTTTGGATGGTTTCACGCCATTCACCATATCTGTCATCATTTGCTTCAGATTAGAGACACGTTGGTTATATTCGGTTGCCGTAATCTTGCCGTTTTGTTTTTCCGTAGCCAGTTTCGCTTTCATATCTGAAACCATTACATCAATAACGGAATTTACGCTCACGCCCTGTGCTTTGGCGATCGTAGCCAGGGATTTACCTGCTTTCAACTGTGTATCCAACTGAGTGGAGGATAATTTCAATAATTTCAGGAGAGCTTTGTTCTCAGCATAGTTACCTCCTGCGATTTTAGGGCCATTAGCATCGCCGGGATTCCCCTTAGGTGCCTGTGCTTTGTCTGCGATGGGAGCCTTCTCAGGTGTAGTTGAAGCAGCATGGGCTGCGCTTGTGGAGTACAGTGCCCCGCCTCCTAAAAATGCCAAGGCCATCGTTCCAGCCAAAATTGCTTTCTTGGTGCTCTTCATCTTCATTTTCCACCTTTCGGTTATGGTTTGCTTGGTACGTGATACATCATAAGGGATCAACTTGAATGCTATCTGAGCGCAAGCTGAGCATTTACTGAATGAAATTTGGGTGGCATGACTAAAATTTCAGCTAAATAAACTTGTATTACGTGTATTAAGTGATATAATACACTACAGGCACGATAGATGCAGCCGATTAGGGGGAAACACCCATGGAAGAACAACGGGTTGGCTCGTTTCGATTTTTAATTGACTTTAGCCAGCCATTATATGAACAAATATTAAATCAAGTACGAAGCTCCATTGCTAAAGGGGAGATCGAAATGGGAAGCAAAATGCCATCTGTTCGTGATTTGGCGCAGGAATTACGCATGAATCCGAATACCGTGATGCGGGCATATCAGGAGCTGGAGCGGGACGGATTGACTGAGAAGCGGCGCGGGTTAGGCACTTATGTTACTTCGTCCAGTGAACGGATTGCCAGCTTTCGGGAGCAATTGGCTACAACATATATAGATCAGTTTCTCGGACAGATGAGTAGCCTGGGGTTATCGTGGGAAGATGTACAGCAGTATATACGAAGCAAACAGGACGGAAATGGCAAGGAAGGAGGCGATAAGGCATGACGGAGTCTGTTGTGGTTGCGAATCATCTGGTGAAGCAATACGGCAGTAAAAAAGCACTGGATCAATTGGATGTCATCATTCCGGCAGGACGTATTGTAGGCGTGCTTGGACCCAATGGCTGTGGGAAGTCCAGCTTCTTTCGAGCAATCACCGGATTGATTCAGCCAGATGGGGGCGAGCTTCAGGTGTTGGGCCGACAGCCTGGTTGGAAAACCAACCGGGATATATCCTATCTTCCTGACCGGGCACGCTGGTACCCCAATCATACAGTTCAGCAGACGCTGGAATGGGGGAAGTCTTTTTTGCCTGGCTTCAATATAAAAGACGCGTATAAGCTTGCTGATCATATGGACGTCGAGCTGGAACTTAAAATGACTGGGCTGAGTCGCGGGCAGGAGGCACGTGTGCTACTGATTTTATGTCTGGCACGTGAGGTTCCACTCATGATCCTGGATGAACCGTTTGCGGGTATTGATGTTCTCTCTAGAGAGGCGATTGTAGCCGGGATTATTGATTATTTGGAGGGTCGGCAGCAGTCGATACTCATTAGCACGCATGATATTCAGGAAGTGGAAGGCTTGTTTGACTACACGGTCATGATGGACCGCGGACGGATCATATGGTCTGGTGATTCGGATGATCTGCGTGCAGAGCATGGCTCGCTGAATCAGGTGTTCCGCAATTTGTACAAAAAGGAGTGGAAGGCGTGAATTCATCAGGGCTGTTCAAAGATTTGATACGCCATGAATTTCGAAATAAAGGAAGCTGGAGAAAGCAGGGCCGCAATCGACTACCGAGATCGTGGAGACTCGTATATTTCTCATTATTTCTAATTGCGGCGTTCGCTATTTCCTTGTACTTCGCACTTCACAACCAGCTCGAATTAACAAGGCTGTGGTATGTCACCCTGGGCCTGCCGTACATGATCATTTTTATGGGTGTGGGAAGTTTGAGAAGAGAATGGGAAAATGACACCTACGGATGGTGGCTGACCCTTCCCTATCCGCGCATATGGCTGATTAGCGCCAAATGGATTGCGGCTATTTTACAAACCATGGTCGTAATATTGCTTCTGTTTGTGGTGGGTTCTCTGTACGCGTTGTTCATCTCATCAACCATACAGCCTTATACGTTTGCGGATGCAGCGTCTTTTATTGTAGCCGGATTGAACTGGTTTGTGATGATTATCGCCTTCACACCGTTGGTTATTGCGCTGGGTCTATTGACGGCCAGTACCAAATACAGCACCTTGCGGCCGCTTAACCCGATACTGTGGATTCTTTTGATGGGTGGCGGGAGTGTCTTTTATTGGTCAGGCGATCAGGGGCTTTATGAGCAGTTTGACCATGCTCAAACAGGACAATGGTTTCCATTTACCTGGCATTTCCCGATTGCGGTGTTGATGAGTTGGGTTGCTGCATATGTATTAATCCGCTTGAGCGCGTATTTGCTGGAGAAAAAACTGTCGATTTAGGCTAGCGTATCTACAGGATCTATGAGGAAGGAGTTACTACACCATGACGACGATATTTATATATGTATTGATGGCTGTTCTGGTGGGGCTGATGATCTGGTTAAGGACCAAGAGACGAAGGGGACCGGTAAAAGGAAATGGAATCCGGATTCTGCTCCCCTTGTTTATCGCTTTCCCGCTTATGATGATGTCTGTGTACCAATTAATGCATATTCCCGGTCAAACGTACGAGCTCCCCGCCTTTTGGGAACTGCTGGTTGCCGGGCTATTAGGGGCTCTGTTTGGCTATGTTATTTTGCTGCATACAGCGTATGAAAGACGGGATGATGGTCTTATTTATCCCAAGCCGAACCAATATTTTAAATATATTATTATCGCTATTATCTTGATTCGCGTCGTTTTGACTCAGTACCTCAGTAGTTTGGGTACGACCGAAATTAGCATGCTGGCAATTACGATGGCGCTGGTGTATATCTCAATCTGGCGAATCGGGAGCTTTATCAAGTTTCGGAGAACGTTATCCGTATAACAATAGCAATGGGGTTAACACAGCGGCTTACTATTCAAAAAGCGTTCATTCGCTTGGCGATAGGAGCCGCTTTTTTTGTGGTTTCATCATAAATTCATTTGTAAGACCATAAGCATACATTGTTATTAGTCCCCATATCCTTTATTCTAAGGCTGTAGCTTGCTGCATAACGGGCTATGCATATAGAATTTTGAAAGGAGGGGTATTGAGGTTTCAAGAGATTCAGATGAGGGTTAAAGATAAGGCAGGACGTGAAAAGTTCATTTTTTGTGATTAGGTGTAACTTAATTAGTTACATAAAAGGGAATTGTTTTCAATTTTCTATTTTTTTTATGTTGAGAGGGGCTTACATTCATGAAAAAACATACGGTTACTGCCGCACTCGCTGGCTTGCTCGTGCTATCTTCTGCTGTACCGGCCTTGGCGGCCGAAGCAAAACCCGCTACAGGTATTCAGGTTTGGGTAGATGGCAAGAAGGAGGCTTACAAAATTGCGCCTATCGTGAGAAATAAGCAGGTCTTAATTCCCTTGAGACAATTGGCCTCCAGTTTGGGGATTCCGCTGGATTCCAAGCATATTACGTTCAATACGGCGCGTCAAAGCACAACCATTCGTTATGACCAGGCGACGGTTGTACTGGTGTCAGGCAGCCCGGAAGCGCAAATCAACGGGATTAAGGTACCACTGTCCACCTCGACCATCTTGACTAAACAAGGGGTAACCTATGTACCGGTTGATGTCATAAAAGAAGCGTGGGGCAAGCAAGTGATTTGGGACCCGGCCAGCCAAACGGTACAAATCGGGGTGAGCAATAAGGATAAGGTCATTGAAATCGTGAAAAGCTTTGAAACCGGAGACACGAAAGCGGCCGAGACTTGGATCAGCAAGGATCAGTACATTCAGCACAATCTGAGCTTTGCTAGCGGAAGAGATGCGTTGCTGCAAGGGATTAGCCAGTCGAAGGGAGCCAATGTACAGGTTGAAATCCAACGTGTAATTCAGGATGGTAATTATGTAGCAGTTCATTATAAAGAGTCCATTGCAGGGAAAACGAGCATTGTTTTTGATATTTTCCGCTTCGATAGCAATGGTAAAATTGTTGAGCATTGGGACAATATGCAGGACTCGGCTCCAGCCAATCCAAGCGGACACACCATGATTGATGGAACAACACAGATCACGGATCTCAACCAAACTGAGACGAACAAAACACTGATCCGCAAGTTTGTGGATGATGTCCTGGTTGGCAAAAATCGTGCTGCATTGGAAAGCTACTATAACGGTGACCATTACATTCAGCATAATCCTCTTTTTGGTGACGGTGTATCCAATTTGAAACAAGCATTTTCCGCAGCGGGAAGCCAGGGTTCTCCCTTTGGATATGATCAGGTTCACATGGTCATTGGAGAAGGCAACTTTGTGCTGGTTGTGAGTGAATTGACATCGTCTAAGGGAACTTCAGCCGCTGTCTATGATCTGTTCCGGGTAGAGAACGGCAAGGTAGCGGAACATTGGGACGTAGTTCAGGAGGTTCCAGCTAAAACAGAGTGGAAAAATACAAACGGCAAGTTTTAAGAAAGTGCATTTGTGGTATGGCGTGATTGGCATGCTTTCCTAATCGTCCTCTTCCTGTTAAAATGATGCAAACTTATAACAGGAGGTTGGACGATGGAAGGCTTGAAGCAACGTGTGGGCTGCCTGCATGCACATCACTCGAACATAGCCTATGTGGAACGAGCTTTTGCTTCTTATGAGGTGGAGCTGATACATTTTGTGGACCCTGGGCTTATGCGCCGGATCTCGTCAGACCCGCATTTTTCTGCGGACGATGCCAGTCGCAAGGTAGAAGATCAACTGAGATGGATTGCTCAAAGCGATATAGACGTTATTTTGATAACGTGCACGAATTATATCGTTTTGGCAGAAAAAGCTCAATTGACCCTGTCTACACCAGTAATTGCGCTGGATGAGCCCTTTTTTCATGAGATATGCGATGATTTGCTGCCACGGACCTTGGTATTCACGAATCCGGCTACTGTAGAGGGAACGATGAAGCGTCTTTATCATACGGCTGCTCTGTTAGGCAAACCAGATATCTCTTCTTGGATAGAGGTTAAGGTGGTGGAGGACGCTTTTGAACTGATTATGCAGGGACGTGAAGACGAGTATAAGGAATTGCTGGTTCGTTCGCTGTATGAGCTAAGGGAGGCTGATCCAAGCAGAGGGCTGGCTGTAGCACAGTTGTCTATGGTTGATGCTGCGTTACAGGTGGAGCTGGAGACGGGGCAAACGATTGGTAATCCCTTACGGTCGTTGTCGAATTCAATTGAGGATTTGTTAAGTTAAATAAGTATAACCAAAAGAACTTCCACCCCGTGTTTTGGGCCTGTGGAAGTTCTTTTTTTTGGGAGGAGGCTGGCGAGCAGGTTACTTCTACGCTGTTCATCACAGATTCTGTTGATCTTGGGTGATGAATGCTGCGCCTGCCGATTCTCTTTGGACAAGCGTAACGTATAAACGTTCATGCTCCACGTCTTCCCCAGCAATGATTTTGAGAACTTGTTCGGCAGCTACAGCGCCCCATTTACGCTTGGAATAGTCAATCGTTGTCAGACGGGGCTGAATATATTGCGCCAGCTCGATATTATCAAAGCCGACGATATGAATATCCTTGCCAATCGTCAGCTCTGACTGAGCCATTCGATTGTACAAGCCCACTGCCATTTCATCATTGAGACAAAATACGGCTACAGGTTCCGAATCCGGGCTAACGTGTTGCTGCAAAATGATCTCAGCCGCCTGTTCACCGCCCGATTTCTCAAAATCGCCGTCAATTTCGATCATTTCAGCCACGCCGCTACGCTCAATGGTCTGCTTGACCGCCTGCATCCGTTGCCATGAATCGTAAGAACCTTCTGGTCCGGTAACCACATATAGCTTACGGTGTCCCAATTCCAATAAATGTTCGATTGCGAGAGCGGCGCCCGCTTTGTTATCCAGCAGCACCTGGTTAATGTTAGGATGATTCAGTTCACGGTCCAACACGACAATTTTATGTCCTCGCTCGGCGTAGTTCAGTAGCTCCTGACTATCAAACGTCTGATCCAGCACAATGGCGCCGTCGATCATGCGTTCCGGCAGCATTCGGTGAGACTGCTTACCGCTGCATACGATGAGATCATAGCCCTTGCGGTTCAAAATTTCCTTGATGCCATACAGTAAATCTCCATAAACGTCTCCACGGAAATCAGTTAGGAAAACGCCAATAATTTTGGTCTGCCTTTTCTTGAGATTACGTGCGGCGGCATTGGGCACATAGTTAAGCTCTTTGGCAATGGCTAAAATACGTGCGCAAGTTTCTTCTGTTACCTTATCGCTACCATTCAAGGCATATGAAACGGTAGATATGGAAACGCCCGCCTGTTTGGCGATATCTTTAATGCTGACCACATCGTCACCTCCTTGTCGTCCATCTTATAATTGCTATTGTATATTCATTATTAACCACATATCTATTCCAAATGTCGTAGTCCTACACATAAGCAGCAAAGGGCGATCCCGCAAGATCGCCATCCCTTTGTTGCCTATACCAGATTTAGCATTAAAAACGCTTTATAAAATAATCTCCAGACGGTGTACACCGTCATGTTCTGCCAAGGCTTGCTCGAAAATCTCGCGTTTGATGCGCAAGGCACCGGAGCGGTAGCGATTATCATCGGCTGGCACGCTTTCCAGTGGTGTTCCGTTCAATACTGTACGGCCCTGCTCACCGCCAGTATGCTCTTGCAGCATGCGGTAGACGAAGGTAATTGGTTTTCCTGCAAAGGAAAATTCAAATTCCAATCCGTCGAGATGATCCGGCAGCACGGGGTCTAGGATCAGATCTTCGCCCGACTGACGAACACCAAGGACGTTCGATATGAGCTGATTCATATAGATTCCTGGACCACTGGAATAGATTCTCCAGCCGCCCTTGACGGGTACGGCTCCTTCACGCAGTTCACCAAACCGTTCCTGTGCTTCATAGCGGGTATTAAATTTACCATCCGAGCTGCTGAAATAGGCGTTACTTTGGCGCCATTCGGCATTCGGTACGGACGCACGGATGCCGACCGGATTGATGAGCTTCAAGCTGTGCCAAGCGTCATCCTTGCGTCCCAATTTGGCCATCGCTTCCGCAAAGCGGATATGGGCATGCACATATTGCAGCCCGACCTCACGTCCGAAGTTGGCCGCTTGCTCTGCACGTTTGAAGTGCGAGCTCACACCGCCATCATACTGTGCAGGGCGGTTCATCAGACGCACGCCATCCGGGCAGAGGAACTGCTCACGGATGAGTTGCTCATGAGTTAATGCTTGCTCAGGCGTGAGCAGCTGGCTGATCATGCTGCGTGTCATCGGCAGCAACCGATAATGGATTCCTGTCTCGGTGTCAGACGGATGGAGCATCAGCTTAGGTTGGCCGGGCTCTTCCATATACACGAAGCCCGGAATAATTCCGCTCTCCAGCATGTAGCGGTTAAAGTCTTTACGGATGCCATTGGCCATCTGATGTAGATCTTGTGCGATCTTGTCGGCTTCACTTACTACACCTGCGGGGGCCTGCTCCAAAGCAGCAGCAAAGTTACTAATAACTTGGTAGGTGAGTGCAACCGTCCAGCTGCTCGCCATGTATTGCTTCAGCTGAGCATTGGCTGGTTGGAGGGTATCATCCCAATCGCCGTCGCCATAGGCCGACAAATACGTATCATGGAGGAAATTCTCGCGAATATATTCGATTTCCTTCAGGGCATGTTCCATGAGAGTCGCGGTCTGCTTGGTATAATCGAAAGTATGCCGATGGGTGTAAGGCACATTTTCTCCCAGAATACTGTAATCACGGGTAGCGGTCAAATAATCGCCCAGTACCTTGAGCGGCCAGACGATAATATCTCCATGGCTTTCTTCTTGCTGCACGTGAGTATAGTTGTCAAACATAAACCATTGCGGCCAGTTTCCGCTGTCCTCGTACTGATGGCTGAAAACAGTCAGCAAAATGGAACGGACCTCATCGAACTTTTGCATAGCTGAGAAATATTCCACAGGCCCCTGACACACATCACGTGTTCCCCAGGCTGCACCGCCGTATTGTTCCAGACCGTGAGGCACAGAGTAGTGAACGAGCATATTGTGGGTGTACCACCAAGCCACTGCGTTCACACGGAATAGCTCGCTCGTTTCGTGTTGACCCAGCGACAGATGGAAACCGTTCATAAGCTCGGCAAAATATGCCCGATAGCGCTCGCACTCATCTTCAAAGGAAGCGTGACGCTCTTTGTGCGCTGATTCTTGCCCAGCTGAAAGCCCATTCAGCCAACCCTGCACGGTGCAGGTCCATTCGCTGCTGTCACCCAGCTCCAGCACAACCAGAGACGCATCAGGAGAAGCTTTCCCCTGTAGCAGTGCGTGAGCGTCGCTCACATGCTGTAATGGAGCGCCCTCTATGTGCATTCGGTACAGCAGGTCTGGATAGGCTTCGGCACTCAGGGAAGCAGAGTCTGCCCGGAAGAGTAGGGCGTCACCTTCACGTTCCATATGAAACGGGAGCTCATATTCGTTCACATGCATAGACATTTGCTGAGTGATGAGGAACGGATAGGTTTTGCCACTCGCCGCACGCATGTGAAGCCGCACTTCTGGGCTATCGACATTCGTATGGTTTGTAATAATGAATGTATCGTCAGCCGTTTTGTAATACCAGCGCACATAATTGAAGCCAATCTCGAACAGGGAAGGCATCGTGAGCAGGCGGTATTTCCCTTGGATTCCGACATAAATACGTTGACCGGATGTCTTGGGAATATTGAGCGCATTACGCGCGTTGGTAATCATTTTGTTGAAATTTGTATTGCCGATTACGAGTTGGGAATTGAACACCCCGTACATATAGGAGGTGGTTGTAATGGTTTCTTCCTTACCTCCTGAGTAATGCCCACCCATTAAAATGTGCCCATGGGGACGCTCTACACGAAGCTCTTTGGATTTGAGTACGACATGCTCATAGCTGTCCGTGAAAAAGGAAAGTAGTTCATCGCCATCCCGTTCTTCTTCCTGCCGTTTGGGGAAAAGTTGATCCACTTCGGCATCGGTCAAGTCCAATGTACGCAGCGGCTCACCGATGGTTTGAGCTGGAGCCACACGCCCTGCCTGAAGATCACTTGCCGCGCGTACCGGTATGTTGGTCTCGGAAGCGTCTACTAGAATGGCAGCTACTTCGTCACGTGCTTTTGTCACCAGTTCCTGATACTCCAGCTTTGTCACTGCGGCTGGATGATTGGGCTGGAACAGACCGTAAAAAGTAAAGCGAGCTTCCCCAGCCAGTTTCACCCGCTCAGATTGCAACGCGGTATAGGCGAATTCGTATTGGTACACTTCATTGGCGAGCGAATCGCGACGGAGTGCTTCCGGCTCATTCGTTTCTTTGTACGAAAGTCCAAAGAACTGAAATCCGTCAGTCGAGTAACCAACAGTGCGGGTTAACGAGCCTTGTTGAATGTATGGGAATGCCTGACTTTGAGGCTGGTTTTGACGTGAGCAAACGGTATAGCCTCTTTGTTCATCATGATACACGGTGTGGTCAATATATTGAGATAAATAAGCTTCATTACTGCGCACAGCAGCGGTATCGGCAATGCCGATATCCTGACCGTACACGACATCTGCTTCCACGTCATCGCCCTGTAGGGTTACATCCCAGAACCATACTCCCAGGCGGCTTAGCGTGAAGGTCACCTGATAGCCTACACCAGCGGTGAAACCTTCCCAAATAATCTGCTGATCCGTTTGTCGGATTACTCCCGGTGAGCGAACCCCAAGCAGGGGAGTGATACTTACACCGGACGGACGGTACAATCTCAAGTACAGATTGTTCAAGGAACCGTCGACTGAATTGGTCAACAGTTGGTTGATCATCGTTGAGCCGTGGGCGATCTTATACACATCACCACTGCTCAAGAAGGTAAAAGACAGGTCGCCGGCCCGCAGCAAAATATTTTGATCCAGACTTGTATTCATCATAGGGAACGCCTCACTTTCCTGTTTCTTTTACTAACCGAAAACGGCCTTCTGTAGTATCTCGGCTGTTAGGTCCTGTAAAGACGGCAAATTCACCGCTGTCACTGTCAAAGCTCAAATCTGCATGATGATAACGCAGCTGAGGCTCGGTCAATACAAATTTCACTTCCCGGCTTTCGCCTGGGGTAAGCAGGACTTTGCAGAAATCTTTCAGTTCTTTCATTGGGCGAACCGTATCACCGCTGATATCACGAATATAGAACTGGACGGTTTCCTCGACTGGACGCGTTCCTGTGTTCGTTACCTGCACTTTAACGGTCAGTTCCTGACCGGGAGTAAGAGTGTCGCCGGAAAGCTGTACGCTGTCATAGGCTACATTGGTGTAGCTCAGTCCATAGCCGAACGGGAATAAAGGTTCGTTCGGTACGTCTAGGTATTGGGACACGTAGCGTTCTTTTGTATTCGGATCTAACTGCGGGCGTCCTGTATTAAAATGATTGTAATACACGGGCACCTGCCCGACCGATTGTGGGAATGACATGGTCAGACGACCCGTAGGTTCGGCATCACCGTATAACAAATCGGCAATTGCTGCGCCGCCTTCGCCACCAGGGAACCAGGCTTCCAGTACAGCGTCTGCTTCTTCAATGACGCCGTGCAGATCCAATGGACGACCATTAAACAGTACGGCTACCATAGGCTTGTTCAGCGTCTTCAGGCGCTTCACCAGTTCCAACTGGGCTTGTGGCAAGCGAATATTGGAACGGCTGCCTGCTTCACCACTCATATCCGAGCGCTCTCCAAGCGCCAACACGATAACCTCTGCTTGGCTGGCAGCTTGCAGAGCTTCTGTATATTGCTCCTCAGTCATATCGTCGATAGAGCAACCTGCCGCAACCGTGAGCAACGAGGAGGATATTTTCGATTGGAACCCGTCAACAACACGAATGGCTTCCTCTTGTGAACCGCTCCACGACCAAGAACCTAGGATATCACCGCTCTCTGCAAAAGGTCCGATCAATGCAATACGTTGATTGCGATTCAATGGAAGAACGGAATCATTTTTGAGCAGTACGCATGATTTAATAGCTAATTCTTTGGCAACTGTGCGATGAGCGTCGCAGAACACAACTTCACGTTCACGCTCAGGGTCTGCGCCGCGTAGTGGGTTTTCGAACAAGCCCAGCTTTTGCTTGAGCTTCAATATACGCATCACTGCTTCATCAATGAGCGCTTCATCCAGCTGTCCGCTGCGAACCAGCTCAGGCAGATGCCCGTTATAGCAGGAGGTCATCATTTCGATATCTACGCCAGCCAGCAGTGCTTTCTTCGCGGCCTCGCGCTCATCCTCGGCGATGCCGTGGGGGATAAGCTCCTTGATGGCGGCCCAATCCGAGATGAGTACACCATCAAATCCCCATTCATCACGAAGCAAATCACGCATCAGGCGCTTATTGCCCGTTGCAGCTACGCCTTCTACGGTATTGAAGGACGTCATCACCATTTCGCAGCCTTCATCTAAAGCAGCTTTGTAGGAGGGGAGATAATACTCTCGCAGCTGCCATGCGGATACATCAACAGTATTGTAATCCCGTCCGCCTTCGCCAGCTCCATATGCGGCAAAATGCTTCACGCATGCGGCCACCCGGTCGGTATCGTTCGTCAGATCTTTACCCTGAAACCCCCGCACAAACGCACGAGCAAATTCGCTGTTGAGGTAAGGATCTTCCCCTGTAGATTCCATCACACGGCCCCAGCGCGGGTCACGCACCAGATCGACCATAGGGGCGAATGTGACGTGAACACCGGATACAGCCGCTTCTCGGGCGGCAATGGTAGCGCTCTCTTCTGCCAGCTGCATATCCCATGAGCAACCAATAGCCAGCGGTATAGGGAAAATCGTTTTGAAGCCGTGTACAATATCTGCCATAATTAAAAGCGGAATACCCAGACGGTTTTTACTCAAATGAGCCTGCTGAACACGAATCGCTTCTTTAGCCCCTGCGAGGCCAAGCACGGAACCGACGTTATGGACATTTTTTTCTGTGATGCCGAGAGAAGCCATAGGACCGGTAATTTGACTATCTGTTCCCGCTTCTTCAAAGAAGGCACCTACAAGCTGTAGCAGTTGATCGACTTTTTCTTCAAGCGTCATGTTTTCTAAATAGGAATTCAGGTGTTGTTCCATCATAATCCTCCATAAGCTGTATTGTTGGTGGACAGCTCTCTTTTTCAGATTCATGAGATTTTTTGGATAAAGATGATTCAAAAAAGTGCTGAACAGGCTAATAGCTAGTATAGAAGCATAATATTCTGTCGTATTATTAATCGAAACGTTTCTATTGTTGAACTCAGTTGGATTATATACGCTTTCAAATGGAGAGTCAAATCCAATTCACCGGGTTCTTATAGGCTAAATAGCGTAATAAAGATGATAAAAACGAAAAAAAGTCAGGATTCCGAACAAACAAAAAATAATATTGCTATTGAATACGGTTTCAATTTGTTCTATAATGACTATCGAAACGTTTCTATTGACGGGTATGGTCCTTGTGCTTTGAACATAAGTGTTATAGCGGTATGCTTTAATCGCTATGTATTTACATGCATCAGGATTTTGCAAAATTCGATTCCAATCAATTATTGTATTTTTGCAAAATCCTCGTATTTGAATCCGTTATCATATTGCATGATCGGTAAACCGATCATCTCGGGAGGAATTCGTATGATGAAAAGAACGTTGGGGATCATTTTGGCAAGTACCTTATTACTGGGGGGCGCGCTGGCAGGCTGCTCGTCCAAGGATGATTCGTCTGGCAAAGATGCGAATGGCAAGACGACCATCACCATGTGGGGCATGGGAGCAGAAGGAAAACTGCTGCCTGAAATTGTAAAAGATTTTGAGAAAGAAAATCCAGATATTCACGTTGATGTACAGGCGTTGCCTTGGGATAACGCTCACGATAAGCTGCTGACAGCCGTTGCTTCAAAATCCGGTCCGGACGTGGTTCAGTTAGGTACATCATGGGTTCCCGAACTTGCGTCTGCGGGTGCATTGACGGATATTACCCCTTATATCAGCAAGTATCCTGAACTGGAATCGAAGAATTTCTTCGAGGGTGCTGTAGGTACGACAAAATTTGAAGGGAAACCAGTCGGTGTGCCTTGGTACACTGAAACGAGAGTTTTGTTCTATCGTTCTGACCTACTGAAACAAGTCGGATATAATGAAGCACCTAAAACGTGGGAAGAGCTTTCCGATGCTGCTCAAAAGCTGGCGGCTCGGGGCAAAGGCAAATATGGCATCTCCTTTAGTGCAAAGGAGCAGTCTATGGGCTTTATGTTTGCTCTCCAGAACGGTTCCAAGCTGGTTGACGAGCAGGGCAATCCGCTGTTCAATCAACCACCGTTTGTGGATGCTGTGAAGTATGTGAATACCTTTTTCCAAAATGGCTCTAACGCAGTGGATATTGGAATTGATTCCGTTCAAGGTTTGCAAGGCGAGGGTATCGTTCCAATGTTTATCAGCGGTCCCTTCATGATTAAAGAAATCAAGAGCAAGGCACCAGAATTGGAAGGTAAGTGGAATATAGCGGAGCTTCCTGGCAAAGTAAACAACCTGTCCGTTTTGGGTGGAGCCAACCTTTCAATTATGAAATTCAGCAAGCACCCAGAGGAGTCGGCCAAATTCCTGGCTTACATGAGCAAACCAGAAACACAGCTGAAATGGATGGATCTGTCCAGTAACTTGCCTGCAACTACTAAATCGTGGGAAGATGCCAAACTGAAGAGTGATCCGATGCTTCGGACGATTCGCAAACAGTTGGATCATTCCGCAGCATTGCCGCAACTGGCCGCATGGGAAGAGGTTTCTCAACAATTCATCAAGAGCTTCGAACGTATTTACCGCGGTCATGCCGATGTACAGAAGGAAATGGATGACTTTAATCAGCAGGCTGCAAGTATAATGAAAAAATAATGATCCATATCCGTCATTGTCAAAGGGAGTGAAGGCATGAAAGGAAGCTCGCAGAAGCTTGCGCCATACTTGTTTATCGGTCCCTCCATCATCCTGTTAACGCTGTTTTCGTTGTTGCCGATACTACTGGCGCTCGTGATCAGCTTCACGGATATGGATCTGTCCGGACTCGTTAATTATGAAAGTATTCGCTTTATAGGATTGGAAAATTACACGAACGTGCTTTTGGACCCTTCCTTTTTGAAGTCCATTGGTAATACGTTGTTCTTTGTCATCATTGGTGTTCCGTTGGTGCTGATATTTTCGCTCAGCATCGCGATCCTGATTAACATGGGTAAATCACGTGCTTTCAAAGTATTCCGCGTCGTGTTCTATCTGCCGTCCGTAACGAATGTGGTTGCAGTCGCAGTGGTTTGGAGCTATCTGTATAATCCGACGCTTGGATTATTCAACTACGTACTTGGTCTGATGAATTTAGGTCCCGTCCCATGGCTGACCGATCCAACAGTAGCGAAAATTTCGCTGATTGTGTTAGCGGTTTGGCGGGGCATCGGCTTAAACATGATTATTTTTATTGCGGCTATTAAAGGGATTCCGGGCTCTTATTATGAAGCGGCACAGCTTGACGGGGCCAATACATGGCAGCAAATTCGTTATATTACGCTTCCGCAGCTTCGTTACGCTATTTTCTTCGTGTCCATCACGACGATGATCGGCTGGCTGCAATTTTTCGAGGAACCTTTTGTCATGACCAAAGGGAAACCGCTGGACGGCACGCTGACGGCATCCTTGTTTATTTACAATAACGGCTTCCAATTTAGTAAATTCGGGTATGCCGCGGCGGGATCGTTCATTCTGTTCTTCGCGATCATCGCGGTAACGCTGATTCAGTTCCGTTTGCAAAATAAAGCGGAGTCCTGATAGAGAGAGGTGATGAACGTGAAAACAGCTGTTCAGCAAGCCCGCGCCAATACGCGCAGTGGTGAAAAAACATTTCAATGGTTCGTGGCGATTCTCCTGACCGTGGGAGGTCTGTTGATGGTGCTGCCTTTTGCGTGGATGATTCTATCCTCCTTTAAGACAGAGGGGGAGGTAACCAAAATTCCTCCGACCATCTGGCCGCAGCATTTTACACTGGATAATTTTAAATTACTATTCGATAGCATGGCTTTTGGAACCTATCTGACGAATACGCTGATTATTGTTTTAGCTTCCTTCTTCGGATTATTTCTGAATGCCATGGCAGGTTATGGCTTTGCCAAATTCCAATTTAAAGGCAAAGGGTTTCTGTTCTATTTGGTACTGGCAACGATGATGATTCCAGGTCAAGTGACGATGATTCCCGTCTATTTGATCCTGAACCAGATGGGGTTGACCAATTCGATGCTAGGGATTGTCCTGCCTGGATTGGTAGGTGCGTTCGCGATCTTCCTGTTCCGGCAGTTCATGTCCGATATCCCGGAAGAACTGCTAGAGGCGACACGCCTCGATGGAGCAGGGGAGTTCCGTACTTTTCTGCAAATCGTATTGCCTATCTCGACACCGATTCTAGCAGTACAGGCCATTTTAACCTTTATCGGCGGATGGAACAGCTTTCTGTGGCCGCTCATTATTGCGAATGATGAGAAGCTGTACACCTTGTCCGTTGGACTGTCACTGCTCAAGGGGCAGAACGAAAGTCAATTTGCCCTACAAATGGCAGGCTCGACCTTTATGGTCGTTCCGATCATGATTATCTTCATTGTTTTCCAAAAGTATATTATCGAGAACTATACGATTTCGGGGATTAAGTAGTAGTGTAATACGCAAAATGATAAAAACACAAAACGGAGAACTTCTTAGTTTAAGTCAAAGAAGTTCTCCGTTTTTTGTGTTTTTGTTTTATAGAAAAATAGGAAATCCAGACTAGTTGACATTCATTCTTAAAAGCTGCATCAGGTTTTGTTTATATATGAGAACGGGAGAAGAAAGATTTAGAATACAGATTGCGTGTTACGAAGGTGAATAAAAGTTACGACCTCCAGAATCATTAGGGTATGCATTACATTAACAAAGACCAGTTTTTTTTAGCAAAGCGAATTATACTTTTATTATATTTAATTGAATATATTTCAAAAATAATATGTTAACAAATTTTATACAATTTTTTTAAAAAAAGTATAGAAATGCAATGAAAAACTGACTATATTGGAAAAGAAATAACAAAATATAAAAAATGAGGTGAATCAAATTGTTCGATCCTATTAACCAAGCAGCTGAAGGTAGTGTTTCTCCTATGACTTGCGTTTTTTGTGATACACGTGATCGTTGTGTAGGTTGTGATGCTACTGATTGGTTTTGTAGCAAAGAAAGTGGTCATTGGTGTACTAATAATGATAGCGATTAATTGAAGTAAAACTCGCAGCGATAGGACTTTCAAACACAGATAGTCAATTAGGAGGTCTGGGAACTAATCTTCTTGGACTTCCTCTTATTTTGTTAACTTTGAAAGGATGATTACTAGTGATTAGTGCTCCATTTGAAAAAAATCCCGTCAAAATCATAGAACAAAATGAAAAGTTATACTTATACAATATAAAAACAAATGGGCTTTTTCAGATTGATGATGTCGTAGTAGATATATGTAATAGCGAAGGTAAGGAAATTGAAGAAATATATGAATTACTTAAGCATCGTTCTAGTAGAGAAGAGGTAGATAGGCTATTAGCCAGTCTGGAGGAAGCATCGGTTATATATAATAAAGATTTGTCTATTCAAAAGGAATGTAAAAGTTGCAATGATGAGCAAGTAAGTCTATCATCTATAATCCTTATGCTGGTTCAAGAGTGTAATCTAAGATGCTCTTACTGTTATGGAGGAGACGGAGAATATAATGACCGAGGACGGATGGACACAGAGACCGCATTAAAAGCAGTTGATTATCTGTTTAATCATTCTGGCGAAGAAGAAGAACTGAATATTTGCTTTTTTGGAGGGGAGCCACTTCTGAACATTGAAGTTATTAAAGAAGTTGTAGCCTACACTAAGCTAAAACAAGAAAAATCAAATAAACGTGTTACATATAGTATGACAACGAACGGCACCTTGATTTCCAAAGAAATTGAAAACTTCTTATTAGATCATCATATTTCTATTCAGATAAGTCTAGATGGTGATCAAATGACGCACGATTTCAATCGATATTATCAGAACAGAAAAGGTACCTATGAAATCATTTTAAATAGAACAGAAAGTTTAAGAAAAAAAGGTGTCATAACAGCAAGAGCTACGATTTCACCAGTACAATTGGATATAACACATACACTTACACATTTAATGGGGATTGGTATCCGCCATGTTGCGATGTATCCTGCAGTCGAGATGCTTAGTGAGGAAGACTTTGAGAAGTATGCAAAGGAATTCACCAAATTGGTTGTTCATTTTGAATCTTTGCTTCAAGCTAAAAAATATGGGGAAGCACGTCAAATATCGAACATTCTAAAATACTTGAAGATGATTCATTCTTCTTCTAAGCGAGATTATTTTTGTGGAGCGGTCTCGCATATGCTTGCCGTTGATGTGCATGGTAATCTTTATCCTTGTCAACGATTTGTTAATGAAAAGGATTATTCTTTAGGGAATGTAAGGGAAGGGATGGATGTAAGAAAGAAGAGTGGCATGCTTAGTGAGATGCGTTTAGAGAAGAGAACTGTATGCGGAGAATGTTGGGCTAAGAATCTATGTGGTGGAGGTTGTCCTCAAGAAAATATGGTGCTTAGTGGTTCGATTAATGAGCCAGTGGATAAATACTGTAACTTTACTCGTAGTGCAATAATGGATTGTATGGAATTGTATTTACGATTAACTAAAGAAGACAAGAAAAACCTGTTCTCTGCTAAGCGGCAGCGAGAGCAACTATTGGAGGATGTCTCATTTGACAATTGATATTCAAGCTTTAAGTAAGTCATATGGTTCTCACCAAGTACTTAACGAGCTTCATTTCCACATTGATAATGGTATTTTCGGACTGCTCGGAGACAATGGGGCGGGTAAGACCACTTTAATGAAAATTCTTGCCACTTTACTTAGATTCGACCGAGGGGAAGTTGAAATATTCGGACATTCTTTGAAAAAAGAACCTGATGCTATTCGTTCCTTACTAGGGTATTTGCCACAACATTTCGATTTTTTTCCAAATGTAACGATTATGGAATCTATGCACTATTTTGCAGCTTTAAAAGGTATTCAAGGTAAGCGTCATATTCAAGAGGAGACATCTCAGCGATTAATTGAGGTGGGACTTATCGATCAAGTTCATAAAAAAATAAAACAGCTGTCTGGGGGAATGAAGCAGCGCTTAGGAATTGCCCAAGCTATGTTAGGACAACCTAAGTTGTTAATTGTTGATGAGCCGACGGTTGGACTGGACCCCAAAGAAAGAATTGCTTTTCGAAACTTGCTTCAGAATTATGGAGAAGAGCGGATTATATTGTTATCTACTCATATTGTTCCTGACGTTTCGAGCACATGTGACAAACTACTCGTTTTAAAAGAAGGCCGTTGTCTGTATCAAGGGGCTATAGACGATATGATTCGAACTGTCGAGGGTAAAGTATGGTTGGTTGATGTTGGCAAGCATCAATTGGAACAATTAAGCCAACAAGCTCGAATCACCTCCATTGTGCGGAAGGAAGGAAGAATTCAGGCTCGATTATTGTGTAACTACCCTCCAGATTGTTGTACAGAAGTCACACCTGAAACGGCTAATCTTGAGGATGCGTATTTATACATTTCCGATCCGGAGGAGAGTTAGCAGAATGGGACAAGTAATCAGAGCCCTAGTTCGATTTGAAGTTTTGCTTATGAAGAAAAGTGTAGTGTTTTTTATAGCACTAACGTTCTCTTGTTTTTTAATTCCTTTATTTTTATATCTAGGAGCAGGGAATAAGAATAACGAGTTATGGATATTTTTGCATCATGGACAAATGTTCTTTACCATATTACTAATGCCGTTAATGTATTCTGTTCTTTATGATGGCGAGAAGCAAAAAATGATCTCTTCTGTTATAATGCCTAAATTGCTTAAAGGAGCCCAATATTTTTATTGTAAGAGTTTTGTATTATGGGGAGTGGTTTGCTTATTTCAATTTGTCGCTTTAGCTATGATTTGTGTAGTTCAATGGTCGACTCATGGTAAGGCTCCATTCTTGATACTGCTTCATCTAACAGTAGCAGGTTTAGCAACTATGGGATATTCTGTTCAAATTACTGTCATATTGAACTTGCTCTTACGTAAACAACTGTATGTAAACATTGTAATGCTCGTTTACCTTTTAATCAGTATTACTATCAACTTTCCCTACATTTCAATCTGGTTTAACCCAGATTGGATTATTTCCAATTTCTTCACACAGTCGTTTGCTTTTGGTAGAATATTCCTATTTTTGTTTATGTGGGTATTGATGAAAGTCAGTAATCATCTATGGATGGCGAGGGTACAAGAATGAATGGAATTATAGTTCGTTTCTGGCTACAGCTTTTACTTCGAAGAGAACAAGCAGTAACCTTGCTCGTTTCCTTTAGTGTGGTTATTTTATTCAATTTAATAATGAATGAAGGTATTGCAATAACTTATAGTGTTAACTTGTTATTTGTAGCTTTTTTTTCTTTACAGATTGCGAGTATACATAATCGTAATCATACAGAGCCGTATATATATATTTCCGTCTTTCCTAATTACCGTTTAATCACTTACCAGCTTTATGTTTCTTTAATTCTTTCGTTTCCTCTCTTGCTCATGATGATAGGACTTTTATGGAAATCATTCGCTGATGTATCATTATGGAATTTGGTTATCATTGTGTTTTTTTCTAGTGTTTTTTCGTCGATGTTGGGTCTCTTGTTAGGGCAGGTAGTAAAGCATTATGGGTTGGCCTTCACTTTTCTCATTGCTTTTTACCTTCCTATAGGTTTAGTTTCCTGGTCTTTTAATGAAAAGTTACGTTACATATCTCCTGTAGTGAATATATTCAACCCCTATATGATCAACTGGCGAAATCTCTTTGGACTCTTAGGCTGTAGTTTATTATTTTATGGATTAGGCACATTGTTATCCAGTCGGCGCGGAGGGGGCAAAAAGTCTATAATCCCTTGGATTAGTACGGTCCTTGCTTGTAGTATACTGATTGGCGTATGGGGATATGAGAGGCTATTTAATGAGAATCTACAGACTTCGTCGTTTCAAAAAATAACTGTGGGACAAACACAAGTAGAGTATAAGGGGATTAGTTCGTATCAGGCGAGGCAATTTGCCACCCTCTTTGAAACGCTGTATCAAGTGGCTAAGAAAAAGGAGACACACCCGGTTCGCTATACCCTGGAAATCACCCGAATACACTCCATGTCATCGTTCGAGCCGAAAATAATAGTGCAAAATCATAATAAACTTCAAATCAATATTTATTCAAATAAGCTTTTAGAGTTTAATTTCGGAATGGATTGGGCGAGTAAGTGGATTGATTACATTTTGCCCCAATCGACCCACTTATCCAATGAGCAAGTTGACGCTTTTAAACACCTCAAAAATGACATTATTATGGAAGTTAGAAAGAAAAATCCCGAAAATGTCTATACAATTCATGGGGAATGAGAGCTAAAATAGCGAGGTTTCATGAAGAACGAATAATAGTAGATAAAAAGAAAGGGATGGGATGCATGGAACGTGAGGCAGAACATTTGAATTTCAGAGCTATATTTCATTCATTCCAATATTGGCCGAAGTTAACTAAGTTATTATGGAGTACAGAACCTATCTACTTTATTATCATTATTTTTGGCTATCTACTAAAAGGAATACTCCCGATTGCTAACCTTCTTTCCATACAGTATTTGGTTTCTGAATTAGAGACTAGCACGGTATGGCATAAGCTTCAAATAAGTGCAGTGTTCCCTGTAATTATCGTGATGTTTTCTAGTTTGCTTATTTCAAGTTTAATTGAATATTCTGATAAATTATTTCAAATTTCACTGATAAATAAATTACAAACATTAATAGTATCACAAACATCAACATTTAACCTTGCGGATTTTGAAAGTCCGCAAGTACATAATCAGCTCAAAAGAGTACAAAACGACTCAATAGATAGACCTATTCAGATCTATAAAGAACTCATTAATTTGTTAAGTTCCATGGTTACGTTATGCTCTAGTATTGCCATTTTAATAGCATTCAGATGGTGGATTTTACTGATTCTTGTTGTTTCCCCCCTAGCATCTTTTTATTCTTTATTGAGGTTCACACAAATTCAATATGTAGCCAAGAAAAAACGGGCTCCTTTACAACGTAAATCCAGGTATATTAATTACTTATTGACTAATGAGAAGTCTTTTAAAGAAATCGTATTGTATCAACTTAGTGACTACTTTACAGCAAAATATAAGGACATTTTTGATGTTTTCTACAAAGAGGATAAGTATTTAGCCAAAAAACGTATTGCGTTATATTTGTCTTTTCAAGTAATAAGTACATTATTTATAGCCATTGCTTTGATTATGATTATACAAATAGCTTGGAAAGAAGTATTTCTCGTTGGCAGTATTTATGCATTAGTTCAAGCAGTATTATTAGCTAATCAAAATATTAACACAGTATCTCAAGGATTGATTTCATTGTGTGATCATAATCTGTATCTAGATGAATTATTCGCTTTTTTTAACATAAAACATAAACAAGACAGTTCTAGTATGTTGCTAAGAGAATCAGGTATACAAGCTGATTCGACGATAGAATGCATAGAATTTAAAAATGTTTCATTTGCCTACCCAGATCAAAAAGAATTGGCTCTCAGAGATATAAGTTTTAAAATGAAGCGTGGTGAATCTCTTGCTCTAGTGGGCAGGAATGGATCAGGGAAAACAACAGTGATAAAACTTTTAATGGGATTATATGAAGATTTTAAAGGGGATATTTTAATTAATTCTATCTCGATTCGAAATTATCATAAAGAAGTACTTTATAAAAAAATAGGTGTTATATTTCAAGATTTTGTTCAATTCGATTTTTCAGTAAGAGAAAATATAGGTTTTGGTAGTATAGAACATCTTGAATTTGATACTAGGATATGGAAATCGGCACAACATACAGGAGTAGATAAGGTAATACGAGATTTGCCTAATCAATTAGAACAACAGCTAGGAAGAAACTTTGAAGGGGGTATACAGCTTTCAGGAGGGCAGTGGCAAAAGATAGCTATATCGAGAGCGCTCTTCAAAGATGCTGACGTTTACGTATTAGATGAGCCTAGTTCATTTCTTGATCCAGAATCAGAAAAACAAGTATTTCGCCAATTTCAAAATTTTGTTATTGATAGGCTTTGCCTCTACATTTCTCATCGTTATACCTCTGTTCTATATGCAGGTAAAATTTTAGTTCTGGATAAGGGGCAGATTATAGAAGAAGGAACTCACCAAGAACTAATTGAAAGTCGAGGGCTTTACTATGATTTATTTTCTGATGAAATTAATACATTCCAGGAAGCGCTAGTTACTAATGATACACGCTAACTGTGTATAGGGATTCTGGCATATATTTGGACTGTGAACAGTATTGTTTTTTACCTAAAGAACTAGACTAAGTAGAATATACAAGTCATAGTCACAAGAACGACAGCGGAGCTTCTCTTTGGAAGAGGGGCTCCGCTTTTTTGCTTTACATGGATATATTTATATATGAGTTAGACAATATTGATGGGATAATGTACGAAGTTTTCTTTTCAGTCTATAGATTCGAGTCGTTGTAGCCGTAACCGAAATATTATATTTGACAGCGAGGAAGGGTACAGGCCGCGTATTTTGCAGTCTGATCGGGCTATTATGTGTATAGTACAATTAGGAGGGTGCTTTCAGACGAACGCTATCGTTCAAAGAAGCACCTCCGTTTACTCTAATGGAAATATGATCAGCAGGTATTCACTCAATAAGTTTGTTTATAAAACGAAACACTTAGAAATACGTGACCAATTGCTTATCGTTTATTCTGAATGTTAATAATTATATTAAGTATTTAATAATAATATTGACTATGATGAATATGGTGTGTTATATTAAAACCGTAAATAAAACGGCATCTTAGTCTTGGTGGTACACGGATTTTATTTTCGCATTCAGAGAGGATGGTTTAGGTGGCAGCAGCTGTAAAAGCAAAGATGATTGTAGACAAATCTTTTCGTATTGCTGAAGTCGATAAACGCATTTATGGCTCTTTTGTAGAGCATCTCGGGCGTGCCGTATATGGTGGCATTTACGAGCCTACTCATTCAACCAGTGATGAAAGCGGTTTCCGAAATGATGTTAAAGAGTTGGTAAAACAGCTTGATGTTCCTATTATACGCTATCCGGGAGGCAATTTTGTATCCGGTTACAATTGGGAGGACGGTGTTGGCCCTGTCGCGTCCAGACCTAGACAGTTGGAGCTGGCGTGGAGAACGGTCGAGCCGAATGAAGTGGGTACGAATGAATTTTTCAAGTGGGCCAAGGATGTAGGTTCCGAAGTCATGATGGCGGTTAATCTGGGTACGCGCGGAATTGATGCTGCGCGTAATCTGGTGGAATATTGCAATCACACAGGCGGCTCCTACTGGAGTGATCTACGTCGTAGTCACGGTGTAGAGCAACCACATAAGATTAAAACCTGGTGTCTTGGTAACGAGATGGATGGCCCATGGCAGATTGGTCACAAGACAGCAGAAGAATATGGCCGTCTGGCTGTTGAATCTGCAAAAGCCATGAAGCTGATTGATCCTGACATTGAGCTTGTATCTTGTGGTAGCTCCAGTTCCACAATGCCGACGTTCCCAGAATGGGAAGCAACCACACTGGATCATACCTATGAGGTAGCAGACTATATTTCCTTGCACCAATACTACGGCAATCATGACAATGATACGGCTAATTACCTGGCACGCTCTATGGATATGGATCATTTTATTCATACGGTCATTTCGACTTGTGACTATATCAAAGCAAAGAAACGCAGCAAGAAAAAAATGATGCTCAGCTTTGACGAATGGAACGTATGGTACCACTCCAATGATGCGGACAAAAAAATTGATCCGTGGTCTGTGGCACCGCCGCAGCTTGAGGATATCTATAACTTTGAGGATGCATTGTTGGTAGGCAGTATGTTGATTACGTTCCTGCGCCACGCGGATCGTGTGAAAATGGCTTGCCTCGCCCAACTGGTTAACGTTATTGCGCCGATCATGACCGAGAATAACGGAAAGGCGTGGAAACAAACGATTTTCTATCCGTATTTGCATGCCTCCCGTTATGGTCGTGGCATATCGCTGATGCCTGTTGTGGATTCGGAAAAATACGATTCCAAGGACTTCACAGACATTCCTTATCTGGACAGCGCTGTAGTTTATGATGAAGAGGGAGACGCACTGACTGTCTTTGCAGTGAACCGTCATTTGTCTGAATCGCTGGAGCTGACAGTAGATGTACGCAGTTTTGAAGGCTACCGCATTGTCGAGCATACTGTATTGGAGCATGATGATCTTAAAGCGACCAACAGTCCAGCTGGTGAAAAAGTTACGCCTCACAACGGCGGCAATGCTAAGCTTGAAGACGGAATTGTAAAAGCTCATTTGGGCAAAGCATCGTGGAACGTTATCCGTCTCGCTAAGTCTCATTAATTCTCTTCTGTAAAAGGTACAGCTTCGACTGTATCTAAATAAGCTCGCATCCTCTCTTGTAAGAGTATTACAAGAGCGGCAATGCGAGCTTTTTGCGTAAAATGAGCCATTTGTCCCTCCATAGATATAGGTTTCTAAGAGAAGGGTGGATTTTAAATAAATATTATGTTTATTACTAAATTTAACTAGACAAAGATGATCCTTATTCACTAAGTGCTCGTACTCCGTACATTTTTATGAAGTTAATTAGACCCAGTGCCATACTTCCCAGGTGAAAAAAGACCCTATTATATCGTTGTCAACGTACTGATATCTGAAATGCAGGGTGTGCAATCCGACTTAAATCCACGTTATACTTTAAAAGACAGTCTATTTAAATCCAAATGGTGGTTGTAGTATTTCGAGAAAGGAATGATCTGTATGAGTCAAACAGACGAATATCGTTTTCAAGTGAACTTGGGCGGTATGATTGATATTTTGGCCAATCATTTATATAGCAGTCCGCGAGTGTTTATACGTGAGGCTCTGCAAAATGCAACAGATGCGATCACGGCTCGCAAGGAGCTGCGGAAGGTTGCTGCTGAAAGTAATGTATTACAAGAAGACAAGGCCCTTGAAGATACAGCTTCTGAGAGTAACGACTATGAAGGTAAAGTCATCGTGGAGTTATCTGGTTCCGGGGAGCATCAGGTATTGATGATTCAGGATAACGGCATTGGATTGTCAGAAGAAGACATTCACCGTTTTTTGTCGATCATCGGTCAGTCTTCCAAGAAGGGAGCCGATTTGCTGGCTTCTGAGACTTCGTTTATCGGACGCTTTGGGATTGGGTTACTATCCTGCTTTATGGTGAGCGATGAAATTGTAGTGCTGACCCGCTCGGTGAAGGAAGGCATCTCCATGGAATGGAGAGGGAAGCCGGATGGGACGTATACGATTCGTCGATTGGAAACCGAGCTGCCTGTAGGGACACAAATTTATTTGCGCTGCAAGCCGGGAAGTGAGTTTTATTATGAGCCAGCGCAGGTGGAGGAGTCTCTATTCTATTATGGGGCGTTGCTGCCGTATCCGGTCATGCTGTCTGTAGATGGGGAGACCAAACGGGTCAATCTTCCGTCGACGAGCTGGATGCAGGACCCAGATCAATTACGGAGTCGCCGTAGTGAGGTACTGGATTTAGGCTATCGCCTGATGGGCGAGCGCTTCAGTGATTTTATACCGTTGCGGACGACATCGGGCAGAACAGGCGGGATTGCATTCATTTTGCCTCGCAGTGTTAATCTGAACAGCAAGCGGCTGCATCGGGTGTACCTGAAGCATATGCTGGTGTCGGACAAGGCGGAAAATGTTTTGCCGGAATGGGCATTCTTCATTAAAAGCCTGATTTGGACAGATGAATTGCAACCAACGGCATCACGTGAGTATTTTTATGAAAATGAGCAGCTTGACGATGTTCGTTCTGAACTGGGAACCTGTATTCGGGAAGAACTGCTACGCATGGCGCAGTATGAGCCAGACCGCTTGCAGCACTGGATTCGTTTGCATGAGCTGTCCATGAAGGCGCTCGCCGTGGAGGATGATGAATTTTTGCGGATAATGTACCGTTGGTTTTCCTTCGAAAGTACATTTGGGCGGCGTGAGCTGAAAGAACTGATCCAAGAGGCGGACGGACGTCCACTGCATTACACATCGACAGTAGATGAGTATCGTCAGATTACGCATGTGGCGGCGGCGCAATCCATGTTGGTGATCAATGGCGGCTATATTTATGATTCAGACATTTTGGAAAGGCTGCATTGGATTGACCCTAACCTGCAAACAGAGCGTCTTAGCCCTGAGGAAGTATCTCTTTCATTTACCGGGCTAACGCAGGAAGAACGCGAGAGTTATTACGGTGTGCTACGTGTCATGGATGCTGCTTTGCAGCCGATGCGTTGCCGCGCTGAGTTGAAGCGTTTTGAGCCTGCGAGTTTGCCAGTGTTGTATACCATTTCTCAGGATGCCCTGACCTTGCGCTCTATGGAAAACACGGTTGAGGAGACAACCTCACTTTTTTCCAATGTGCTTGATAGTCTGAAAGCAGGAGTTCAGCAAAATTCGGGCTATTCCACCTTATACTTTAATCTGAACAACCCGGTGGTGGCGCGGATTCTTGAAGCTACCGATACGCAGATGGTCACGGCAGCTACAGAAATGATGTATGTGAATGCGCTTATGATGGGGCACTACCCGATGAACCGTAGTGAGTTGGGACTGATGAATCGGAGTGTGCTGCATTTTATCAATTGGGGATTAGGGAACGGACAAAATGCGTAATTGCGTAATTATAGGGGGAGCCAAATGGAAGATACGATATATGAATTGATGGAACAGGCGCAGGATCTGCCCGGGGGTGCAGCAAAGCTGGCGATTCTGGAAGAAGCTGTCCGCTTGGCAGACACATCCGGGTTGAAGGAACTTGCTTATGAAATCCGGGGAGAGATTGTGGACTGCGCTATTTTTAACGGATATCCATTGAAGTCGCTGATTGCTTTTTCGTGGCAGCTGGGCCAATTTGATCAAAATCCAGAGGAATACGACGCAGATGAGCTGTTGTGGAATTACAAATGGATACTCGGTAAGGTGTGCAGCTTTTCCAATATATCGAAGACTCAAATAGAAGATCTGGCGGAAGATATGCGCAGACGTTATGCCGAATATGGGTATAATGAGCGTCCATATTATTATTATAAGTTCCGCATCGCGATGGACATAGGTGAACTGGATGAAGCACGGCGATATCTGGATACCTTCCGCTCGGTCGAGCGGGACAGTATGAGTGATTGTAAGGCCTGCGAGCAAAGCCAGATGGTGCGTTTCTACTACTTGACCGGAGAAGACGAGCAGGCGCTTGCCGTGGCAAAACCGATTTTGTCGGGACGGATGAAATGTGCAGAAGTACCGCATGTGACGCTTTCTCAGGTACTGTTGCCGCTTTATCGTCAAGGCGAGGTTGATGAGGCAAAGGAGAATCATCGCAAAGGCTATCGCCTAATTCGGGATGAACGCGACTTCCTGAAAACGATAGCGGAGCATATCGAATATTTGGCGATTGCCGATCCAATTCAAGGAATCGAAGTGGTAGAGCGTCATCTACATATGGCACTGGACTATGAGAGCGGGCTGGAGCAGATGTATTTTTACGCGACGATGGTGAGTCTACTGCAAAAGTTGGATACTTCGGGAGAAAAACGGTTGATCCGGTTGCCGGCTTCCTTGGAATGGGCTAGAGAGGATCGCACATTGACAGAAATCATTGCGTATTTTAGGCCACTGGCAGAATCAGCGGCGGCTGATTTTGATCGACGGAACGGGAATACGTTTTATTCCGATTGGATCGGGAAAATTGTTCAAACGGCATAGAAGAAGTGGTAGCTGTGACGAATATTTTATACAGCCCAAACAATGAGCAGGTATAATGTTCCTGTGAAATGACAGGAGGGGTTATGTTGTGACTGTAACCGAGAAGGTGATTAACTTCGCACACCGCGGAGCTTCAGGTGTATGTCCTGAGAATACGATGGCGGCATTCTGCCACGCCTTGGAACTGGGAGCAACAGGTATAGAAACGGATGTGCAGCGTACCCAAGATGGGCATCTGGTGCTAATTCACGATGAGTCGCTCAAGCGTACGACAGGTTGCTCACTGGATGTAAAGGATATTACGCTAGAAGAATTAAATAAACTGGATGCGGGCAGCTGGTTTGATGAGAAATTCCGAGGTGAGCGGGTGCCAATGCTGGATGAGCTGCTGGAACTAGCCCAGTCCTCGAATACAATTATTAATTTAGAGTTGAAAAATAGTATTTATCTCTATCCGGGAATGGAGGAAGAGGTCATTGCTGCTGTGAAGCGTTTTGGGTTGGAACAGCGGGTAATCATATCCAGCTTCAATCACGAATCGCTGGCGCTCTGTGCGCAGCTTGCTCCTGAGATCAAGACGGGGGCGCTGTATATTGAAATTATGGTTCGCCCATCGGAGTATGCAACCCAGTTCGGAGTTACAGCACTTCATGCCTACAAACAAGTTGTTACACCAGAAGCTGTATCAGAGGCTTTGGCATTAGGCGTCGTCTACCATCCATGGACGGTGAATGAACCGGAAGAAATGAAGCGTCTGCTGGAGGCTGGGGTGAACGGCATCATCACGGATTATCCTGATCGGTTGGCGCATTTGTTGGCTGTTCGCTCTTCCTAAGTCGAAGACACATCGGAACTGCGACTTAGGTTTGCAGGGATATGACTGTTGCTATTTATTGAAGTGAAAAAGACTCTCCTATACGCACTCGTTTTTACGAGGCGAGGGAGAGTCTTTTTTGCCCTAAGTCGAAGAGCGTAACATCCACGATGACCTTGATTCCTTTCTACTTGATGCCGAGCCGCATGCGATAGCTGAACAGGATATCTAGTGTTCTGCCCTGAAAATGATTCTCTACCAGCTTCACGAAGCGGGTTATATCGTCGTCAAGCGCTCGATTGCCAAGTTTGAAGAGACTTTGAATACCCCCTTGGCTGAGAGCGAGCCCTGTATAGCGAGCTGCGTCACACTGCTCACGGTTATGGAAGACAATCTCCCGGGTATATCGGAATTGTCCGCTGCGGTGCAGATTAGCTAAATGCTGATCCTTGCTCCATTTATGAGCTTGTTGCTCTACTGGGGCTTCCTGTTCCAAAAGGGTATCCGCTTTGGTGATAAGCTCTGTATAAGCTTGCTCTATCTGCCATTGCAGTACCGGAGGCCAGTCACAGTCAAAGGCCGCGAACACGCCGCCCTGAGCCAAGACCCTGCCCGCTTCCTGAAGCGTGCTCTCGGGGTCCATCCAGTGAAAGGATTGAGAGCAGGTAATGACGTCTACAGTTCCGTCTTCAAAGGGCAGGTTGTTGGAGAACCCGCTTTTGAAGGAAATGGTTTCTGCTATTGTCGTTCCTGCTGTCTCCAGCTTGTGCTGTGCTTTTCCTCTCATGTCCGGGTTAGGCTCGATACCGACGATTTGCCGAGCGGCGTTTTCCCATATGAAAGTTGAAAGTCCTGTACCGCAGCCAATATCGGCAACTAGCTCTACATTTCGCTCCAGATAGCGGCTGATGATTTCCACGACGAGTGTCGGCGCTTCCGGGCGATGCTGATCGTAGTTGTCGGCAAAACCGTTGAAACGATCCACATTACTTTGCAGATTTCCCTCAGGTATCATAGGTCCTTTTCCTCCTTAGTTTCGACTGGGCGGCCGTGTAGATTCAAATGCTGCTGTACTCCTATATTGTACAAGTTTACATGTTCATCCATCTACTCTCGTGATTTCACAGCACCCGTCGGATTTCGGAGGGAGGAAATTCCCCTATTTTATCATTGAAGCAAGCGCCCACTCGCGCATCATGGAGTCAAGCATCGGACGCAAATCTTCGCGTTGCATACCCATGTGGAGCACGGCTTCCAGATATCCAGCTTTATCTCCAATATCATAACGTGTGCCTTCCAGCTCTAATGCGAGCAGTTGGTTCTGCAATGCTACTTGATGAAGGGCATCTGTCAATTGGTATTCCCCGCCCGCTCCAGTGGACAGGTTTTCCAATATAGAGAAAATGGAAGGCTCCAACACATACCGACCAATGACTGCCTGCCGCGAAGGAGCCTCTGCCGGAGAAGGTTTTTCAACAAGCCCACCGACTTCGTGAATGAGACCGTTCTGGTGAGTGGAGTCAATAATGCCGTATTTACTTACATCCTGTTCTTCCACTGTGCGCACGCCGACCACTTGCTTTCCAGTCGCTTCGTAAACATCCATCATTTGACGAATCGCCGGGGTGGAGGAATTCATAATATCATCGCCCAGCAACACGGCGAAGGGCTCATCGCCAATGAACTGACGAGCGCAGCTGACCGCATGTCCCAGGCCGAGGGGTTCTTTTTGACGGATATAGTGAATGACTGCTTTGCCCCCGATGCTTTGAACTTCACGTAGGAGATCATATTTACCTTTGCTCTCCAGTACCTGCTCCAACTCCACAGACTTGTCAAAATGATCCTCGATGGCTTTTTTATTACGCCCCGTTACGATAATGATGCTCTCAATTCCGGACTTGATGGCTTCTTCTACGATATATTGAATAGCTGGCTTGTCTACGATTGGAAGCATCTCTTTCGGTAAAGCTTTCGTAGCTGGTAGAAAACGGGTTCCTAATCCGGCGGCTGGAATAACAGCTTTTGTAATTTTTCTCATAGAAACTCACTTTCCTTTCGTGATGGGGAACCGAACACCCAGTATCGGCTCCCGATATAATTGATGATCATTCCGGCTGCGGTGGCGATCAGCTTGCTTAAAGCAAGTGACAGCTCGGTTCCAGTGTGAAGCACCTGCAGTAATAAGGAGGTTACCCCCAATACGATGAGGTTGATGACGATAAATTTAGGTAATTGACGCTTATTAGTATTGTTTGATAGTTGTTTGTTGAATGTCCATTTGCTGTTCAAAATATAACTGTTGGCTGTGCCGCAGCTGTACGAAATGATCTGCGCTACAATGACCGGCACTCCGACCCAAGCCAGCAGCATAAAAATGATATAATCTACACCCGTATTCACCAGACCTACGATGCCAAATCGGATCATAGGAAGCAGCTGGGCCATGCGACTTTTCATGGTTTAGGCTCCATGACCGGATTTGGGTCCGGTATATACCGCACTGTTGCCGCGCACTGTGCGTCCTGCCGAAATCAGGCTATCACGTGCTCCTTGCATGTACAGGGATTCACGGGGTTCAGGGACTTTCATAGCATGTGTCGGACCGTTTTCGTATTGGCCACCCAGATGCTCACGGACAATGTAAAGCGGACGTGCTTTGGTTTCGTCATAAATCCGTCCAACATATTCACCCATAATACCGAGAATGATGAGGATCACCCCGTCGAAGATCAGGCTGATGCTAATCATAGACGACCAGCCCTTCATTACATAGGAGTCGGTGAAAAAGTTGAGAAACAGTACGTACATCAGATACAGGAAGCCGGACATGGATAGAAGTGCACCGATATACCCTGCCAGCTTAAGCGGTTTAATCGAAAAGGATGTGATCCCGTCCAGACTGAGCTTGATCATTCGTTTCAACGGATACTTGGTTTCGCCTGCGAGCCGCTCGTCACGCTCATATTCTACAGCAGTTTGTTTGAACCCGATCCAGCTGACCAGTCCACGAACGAATCTGTTATTTTCCGGTAGCCGTTTCAATTCTTCTATGACCTTGCGATCCATTAGGCGGAAGTCCCCGGTGTCGACCGGGATATTAATATCCGTTGATGCTTTAAGTACACGGTAGAAGAGGCTGGCAGACCATTTCTTGAAGCGAGTTTCGCCATTGCGTTTGAGCCGTTTGGCGTAGACCACCTCATAGCCTTCCTTCCACTTGTTAGCCATCTCAACAATCAGTTCCGGCGGGTCCTGGAGGTCGGCGTCAATGACGACGACCGCCTCTCCTACCGCATAATCCATCCCGGCAGTAATCGCTAGCTGATGACCAAAATTGCGAGAGAAATCAATCAATACAATGGTGTCATCTCTGAGACTGAATTCCTTGATCAATTGGACGCTGCGGTCCGAACTTCCATCATTTACGAAGATCAACTCGTAGGGCTCACCCATTGAGCCCATGACTTGTTTCAGCCTCCGGTAGGTTTCCGTAATAACGGCTTCCTCGTTGTACATCGGAATAACTATGGAATAACGGATGGGTTCACTCATTCGTAGTTCCTCCTCATTTATAATGTGATTTCGTATAAAGTACCGCTTCCGCCACGTTCGTCTCCGCCAGGGCCACCTTGACCATCCTGGGCGTTTGCATTGCTGTTTGTGGTGTCGCTTCCGCTCTCGGTAGCTTTAACGTCTGTACTTGTTGCACCTGTTGTTGTTTTCCATTCATCTGTAGGGATCACTTTGCCGTGTTCTTTGATCCATGCAGTGACTTCAGAGTTACCGCCGTCCGGTCCGCCGCCTCCACCAGAAATCATGAAGTACTTCACTTGGCCGCTTTCGACCAGCGCCTTGATTTTATCGACGGTATAGACTGGATCGGAAGATACAAAACCATTCATAATAATTACTTTTTGTCCGGCCTCGACCAGGTAAGGAGCAGCCATTGAATAATTACTTGCTGCGAAAAGGTAGGTTTCACCTGTGTTGTTTTTTTGCAAATAGCTCAACGTTTTTTGATCTAAACTTTGGCTACCGTTTGGTCCCCCCATTCCTCTGGAACGGGTAGAAGATTTTTGTTCCGTGTCTGTACTTGTTTGTGTGCTTGAAGTATTTCCATCAGGACTGGAATTCTCTACATTATTGGTCTGGTTATTCGTTTGAGTTCCTTCGGCTTGTTGTCCATTAGCGCTCTGGCCTCTAGTGCGATCATTGCCACCCGGCATTCCGCCACCACCGCCGCCAAATTGAGTCGGTCCGGCTTGTGGAATCATGCTGTTCCCCCCGTAGACGATCGGTGTCAATGCCCAGTATGCAGGACCGATAAACATAGCGAGTACACTTGCAATGATGGCGAATCTTGTGAACTTCTCAGATTTCATTCGTGCTACTACCAGCAGCACCGTGCCGATGATCCCTAGGATCAATACCGCGATGGACCAGCCGCTACCAATGGTATCGTTGTAATTTTGCAAAACAAACCAGCTAAATACCGAGGTTGCCAATACTGCGGCGGGTAACAGCCAGGAGAGCCAGTTGGAACGCTCACGATACTGCCTCCACAATTCTACGAATCCTGCTCCAAAGAGCGCTGCAATTGGTGGTGCGAGCATAATCAGGTAATAATGATGAAAGAATCCTGCTACGCTGAAAAATGCAGCTACGGGAATCAACCAGGCCAGCCAGAAGATGACCTCTTTGTGCTTTTGTGTGATATTACGACGTCGAATGCTTGCAAGCAGACCGATGGAAGCAATCAATGCGAATGGAAGCAGCCAGCTGGCTTGACCTGACAGGGAAGATTGGAACAACCGCAAAGGTCCTTTTTCGCCAGTGCCGAACATACCACCACCGGAATTTCCTCCCGGTCCACCGCCTGGTCCACCCTGGCCACCTTGCCCATCTCCAGAACCACTTTGTCCGTTGCCGCCAAATCCACCCGGTGGCATTTGACCACCTGCACCGAATCCGCCTGCTGCCATGTTGTTGGCACCAGAGTCACCCGTAGTGGTAGTACTGTCCGATGATGTAGTCGTCTGAGCCTGATCCGTGCTCGTATTGCCGCTATTCGTTGTAGCGATATTGTCCCGATCTGTGCGTTCACCGCCACGAGTGCCACCTGTACCCTGATCTCCTGTCAGACGGGACAGGCCGTTATAACCAAAGGCCAAATTCAGCACAGAATTGGTACCGCTACTCCCCATATAAGGGCGTTCATCTGCCGGAGTGGAGTCCACTACGACTGCCCAGGAGAGCGATACGATCAGGAGGACAGCTGCTGATCCTACCAGTGTTACTGCTTTTCGTTTCCAGTTAAACTTGGAGGCCAGCAGATAGAACAGTCCCAAAGCGGGAACGATCATATAGGCCTGCAACATTTTTTCGTTAAAGGCGATGCCTACGACTGCGAAAGCAGCAAGGATCAGCCCGGTTTTGCTATTTCTAATGCCTCTGAACAATAGCCATGTTGCGAGCAACAGTGTGAAGACCAACATAGCGTCGATGTTATTCGTGCGGCTAACCGCTACGGCTATCGGTGTCGTTGCCATGGCGAAGGCGGCCAATCGTGCGGCCATCGTACCGAAGCTCGGTTTGACGAGTAAGTAAACGAGCAAGACCGATCCGACTTGAGCCAGCGCCTGTGGCAAGATAACGCTCCATCCGTGAAGCCCGAATATATAGGCACTCAGTGTCTGAATCCAGAACACCACAGGCGGTTTGTCTACCGTTACCGATCCGGCAGAATCAAGTGAGGCGAAAAAGAAGTTGTGAAAACTCTTTAGCATACTTGCTACGGCCGTCGTATAGTAGGTGTTTACATATTTGTCTTGCCAGATGTTGTATCCGTTCAAAAATGCGGATATCAGCATAATGATGATCAGGGGGATGTCCGCCCTGGTCTTAAACCATTTCTTAATCATGTTCATTCCACTCCCTGTGAAAATTCTTTGTATTTATTCCGTTGTTCTAGCCGCTATCTTCAGGACTGCGGAATGACCAGTCGCTTCTGATCTTGGCCCGGTGAACTACTGGCTTGCTATTATCATGCCAGACCTACCTTAATTGGTTCTGAGCGCTCCCTGAACGTTAGCTGAAAGCTGAGCAGAGGTGCTTTTTTTGCGACAGGATTCAGGTATATTAGATACAGGTAAAAAATGAACCGACTTTTTTATGAGAAAAATGCGGCAACATGAAAGGGAAGATTAAATAATGAATCCAATACACGGAGTTAAAATTATGCTGGCAGATGATGAGCCTCATATTTTGCAATTTTTAGAGCTTGGACTGATTAATGAAGGATACGAAGTCAGAACCGCCGAGAACGGGAGTGAAGCGCTCGATTTGGCAAGAGAGTTTCGTCCGCATGTAGCGGTGCTGGATGTGATGATGCCGGAAATGAACGGTTTTGAGGTGTGCCAAAGTCTCAAGGAGACGGAGGATAACATCGCGGTTATTATGCTGACCGCCAAGGATGATGTAGACGATCGGGTAAAGGGTTTGAAAATCGGCGCGGATGATTATGTCGTGAAGCCCTTCAGTTTTAATGAGTTGCTGGCTCGCATTGAAGCGCGCTTGCGCAATCAGTTCCCCGATCTGCTGGGCGAAGTGGTTCACGGACCCTTTCAAGTGGATGATCGACGGAAGGAAATTCGTTATCAGAGTCAGGTGCTGGAGCTGTCGCCTACCGAATATGAACTATTGAAGTTTCTGGTGCTAAACCACGGGATTGTGCTGAGTAAAAGTCGTATACTGGACCGGGTATGGGGGTACGATTTTGGGGGCGAGGATAATATTGTTGAAGTGTACATCCGCTCCTTACGTGAAAAACTCAAAGACAAGGAGCACCGGGTCATTCGTACGCTGCGCGGTGTGGGATACCGGGTGGATCTGCTATGAAGGCGGGCGGGAAAAGTCGGAGAAAATATGCGCTCCGTTCCCTCCGGTCCCAGCTTTTAGCCAGAACGTTACTTATTTTGGCTTTACTGCTCGTATTAATTGGTTTTCTACAATATTTTCTGATGAAAGATTTTCTGTATCGTAGTCGGGCAGAAGCTATGGATACGCAGCTGAATTCAATTCCTGCCGATTTATTGATAAAGGATTCACAGGAGCAGAGTGGGGTAACCGCTCCCCGAGAACAAACCAATCGGAGGAATAATCGACCGGGGCCGTTTTTGTTCTGGCCAGATATGTCGCTCGCTTCTATAGATATAGATGGCACCTTCCAGAGCTTGTCCAACGAAAACGGGCTTAAGCCGCCACGTCTCGCCACTGAGCAATATCATGCGATGCAGCAGAGCAAACGTATGCGTCACGGCTATCAATTAATCACGGATGCTCAGGGGAAAGAGCAACTGGTTGTATTCCGCCCGCTCGGTCCACCTGACCGTTCGTCCGGTTTACTTCAAATGGGCGTATCCACGAATTCTATGCAAGAGCAGTTGATTAACCAGCTCCGCACCTTTATTTTATTGTCATTGATTGCGCTTGCGATTGGGTTGGCGCTTATGCTTCCTGTGCTGCGACGCACATTGGTGCCCCTTTCCAGGATGGTCGAGGCAGTCAAACGTATTGATGCGGGCAATCTGGCCGAGCGCTTTGACGCAGAGCAGGGGCAGTATGAGGTGGATCGTTTGGCAGTTTCATTTAACGGGATGCTGGAACGGTTGGAGCATTCGTTTGCTGCCGAACGGGAATTGCAGATGCAGATGAGACGATTTATTGCGGATGCTTCCCATGAACTGCGCACCCCGCTCACATCTATTCACGGTTTCTTGGAAGTGCTGCTTCGTGGAGCAGTATCTAATCCGAAGCAGCTTCAATCGGCACTAGAAAGTATGTACGGTGAATCCAAGCGGATGAATAAACTGGTCTCTGATTTACTATTGTTGGCTAAGCTGGACCGAACACCGGAGTTGAAACTGGAGGACATACCACTAGATGCGTTGCTGTTGGAAATGAAACCGCAGCTCCTTATGCTGGCAGGTACACGTAAGGTAGTTTTTGATATGACGGCAGGTATACGGGTGTTGGCAGAGGGGGATAAAATCAAGCAGGTAGTGCTCAACCTGTTTCATAATGCTGTTCAGCATACTGATATGGAAAGAGGTGTGATCCAGGTAAACCTGTCTGCGGGTAAGAAGTTGGTGGATATCCAAATTCGTGATAACGGACCAGGCATGAGTAAAGAACAGCTGGAGCGGATATTTGAGCGTTTTTATCGTGGAGATGAATCGCGTACACGTAGCTCAGGCGGGGCGGGCCTTGGTCTGGCCATTACACAGTCTATCGTGGAAGCACACGGCGGGAACATTACGGCTGAAAGCACACCGGGAACGGGAAGTGTATTCAAAGTAACGCTACCTTTAGCGGGAACAGTATAGTTTTTAAGATTATGGCGTAACATAAAAATAGCCCCCCGAACCGCAGCTTTGGTTATAACACGGCTCGGGAGGCTTTTCTATTGTTAGTTAATCAGCGAAGCTTTTTGTAAAAGTACATGTAGCACCTTGGCGGATGCCTCACGGGTTGTAGGTGCATTCGGCTGGAAGTAGGAGGAGCCTTTGATCGCTTCTCCGTTGATAATACCTGCTGCACTTACTTTTTCAATACTGTCCTTGGCATAGCCTGCAAAGGATGAAGCATCATGGTACGGTGTGCGTGCAGGGCCATCGGCTGTAGCTTTGATTTGAAGCAGGTCTACAGCTTTACCCAGCACGACAGCAATTTCTTGACGACTGATATTAGCGTTCGGATCAAACTTGTCGCTGCTGCGACCCGTAATCAAACCAGCTTCATAAGCGGCTGCTACATCGCCGGAGTACCAGCTACCTGCCGGGATATCACTGAATGGTGCAGCAGTACCTGGTGTCAGGCCGAGTGCTCGGGTTACCAGGGCTGCAAATTCTGCACGCGTCACGTTCTTCTTCGGTGAGAAAGTCGTGTCAGTCGTGCCGTTAATCAGCAACTTGTTCGCCAGTGATTGAATTTCCGATTGGGCATACGACGATGAAATATCTTCAAAGCTAACGGGACGTGTCGCCGCTGCATACGTCGAGAAGCCCGGACGGCTTACCTTGACGACGGTAGATCCATCAGCCTGCTTGGTGAAGACGGATGGAACGGGATAGACATTTCCATTTGCCGTGTAGAGTACACCGGCTGTATTGGAATCAATTTGACCAGGTACGGTAAAGGATCTGCTAATAAACTGTCCTGGAGCAACTTTGAGCGATTGACTCTTGCCACCAGTGACAACATTAGCTTCAAACCCTACCGGGGTGCCGATCACATTGGAGCCTTTCAGTTTACTTGTAAAAGTGTTGCTCGCCTCTGCCTGGCTGCTGATTACCACTTCAATGCCTGCACCAGCAGGAACATTTTTCAGAGCGGATACTGGCAAAGCCAGAGAAGAACCTGTATTGCTTACAATCAAGCTGCTTCCTGCTGAAGCCTTGCCCAGCGTTACCAGTTGTGTGGAAGTGAGCGATGCCTTCGTCGTTTGGCCTGCTTGGCTAGTAGCCGACAGTACAATAGCTGTCGGGCTGGAACCTGCTGCTGTCACGGCAGCCTGCAAATCTGCATCGGTTACTGTCAGCGACTGTACATTATTGTTCAATGCAACGGCTGTAGTGATAGTTTTAACAGCCTGTCCTTGTTTCACAACGCTTTGAAGTGAAGGTGCAGATGTAGGGACAGGAGTGGATGTGTTCGTTGTAGCAGAAGGTGTAGTATTGCTTCTGCCGCCACCTCCACCACCTCCACCACCTCCGCCTCCACCACTACCGCTGGATGCGGCGCTATTATCCACGCGAATAGCTTTAGTGGCGGTGAAGAGTTTAGGGCCGTCGGCATTGCGTACGACTTCGCCGTCTTTATTCAGTTCTGGAGAACTGACTTCCAGCTTGTATACGCCGTCCTTCAAATGCTGAATCACGGGCTGACCATTAGCATCCAGAACAGGTTTTCCCTTGTCATCTAATTCGACGTAACTTCCGTCAATATCGTTGAAGGAATATGCGCCTTGTTTGAGGCGAGCGTTGGCTCCCTGTTCTTTGGAAGTCGTAATGCCGTCAATAAGACCAATTAATTTATCATCTACGCCGTATACATAAAGCGCAATCTGGTTGGTTTTATCTGTGGTCAGGCGGAATGCCAAATCTGTTGAACGTTGAGCACCTGTACGACTCGGATAAATAATCGGGTTGGTGACACTCAAGTCCTGCAAGCCGAAGCCAGTTGTAGGATTTTCTTTGCCTACATGAACGACGAACGGCAGATGAAGTGTTGGCAGTCCGGCGCTTTTCAGAATAACTTCCCCTTCATATACACCTGTGGCTGCACCCGAATTTGGTTGTACAGACAGGAAGAACGGTTGCGATTTACCCGGTTCTGCCGAGATTGCTCCATTCGCGCCCACACCTTGCAACTGAACGGCAATGTTGCTCACGTCAGGTGTAGCAATCGGTTGAGTTGGATCAGAAGTTACATTATCATGTAAAACGGTGCTGGCTTCATATTGCACAGTGTTAGTCGACAAGTTTTTGAGTTGAAGCTGAATCTGCTTCGCATCACTACCAGGTCGTAACACTCCGAAGCTGGCGGAAGGATTATAATTCACAACCTCCTGCCGATTAAAGTTTTTGTCGAGAATCGTAATCTTTTCGACGGTTTCCAGCAGGGCTGGCGTCTGAATCGCATTAGCGATGTTTACAAGGCCTGCACCTTGGGAATACACATCATATTGGATTTTATCCTCATCAAAGAGTGTAATCGAAGTGTTGGCGAGCGCAGCGCGGATATCAAACGGTGTCCAGTTCGGATGCTGCTGCTTCAGCAGTACAGCAAGTCCAGCCACATGTGGAGACGCCATACTTGTACCGTTGCTACGTTTGTAAGCCTGCTCATAAGATGCATCTGGATAGAACTTGGCGAAAGCAGGGTAGGTTGATAAAATGCCAACACCTGGTGCGCTCACGTCTGGTTTGATACTGAGCAGTTCATCTCCGTTCGGTCCGCGGGAGCTGAAATCGGCCATGGTATTACCTGCATTATCTGTGCGAATATAATCTGCTCCAAAGGAAACGGAGAACTTCTCTCCCGCGTTGTCTACGATTTGTTTAGCCAGCGCACGACCTTCCTTACCTTTCATGTCAAAGGTGGGAATAAAGTCAAAGCTGTCACCCAAATTGGAATTAACGTAGTCATCGCGACCTGAAATACTTTCCCCTAAATCAGCTTTGGTGATGTCGCCCGCTTTCGTATTCCCATTAAAAACGATAACAGCCTTCGCACCGTTTTTTTTCGCATTTGTGATTTTATCCACGAATGCCAAGTTGCCGCGTGAAACGAGGACGATTTTTCCTGCTACGTCTTTCCCTTCAAAATCATCAGGTTGTCCCAGATTCGCATATACGAGCTCATAAGGGGCAGTTCCCAAAATGAAGGCAAAGTCTTCTCTGCCTGTCTCCCAGCCCATCAAATTAAAATCATAATGTGCATAAGCATCATCAGTTACGGTCTTTTTCAATTCACCGTTAGCCTCCCAATAGGTGTCACGGGTGACCGAAGCTGTACCTGAGAAGATTTTGCTCGGCGAAGTAGCTGCACCGACGGAAATCGCCAGCTGTGATGTTGCGGGAGAACCCATGGAATAAAAATAGGGGCCTTCCTGTGCCGCATTACCATTCGCTATGACCGCGACTACGCCGGAAAGTACAGCATTATTAATAGCAATGGAATCCGGGGAGTTCGGGTCCTTTTCGGAATCCGAGCCCAGCGACAGGTTAATGACGTTCATACCATCTTTGACAGCGTGTTCAATGCCATCAATGACCTGTGCGGAGGAACCGGAGGAACGACCCGTCTTGGTATTGCGTCCAAGCACTTTATACACGTATAAGTCCGATTTATAGGCAATACCCTTTTGCACAATATCTGAGGATTTATTTGCGGCTTTACCGGCAATCGTGCCGGAGACGTGAGTACCATGTGTCGTTCCGCTAAAACCTGTGCCGTAAGGGTCATTTTCTTTTTCAAGGAACGGTTCTTCGTAAGGGTCGTTGTCTTGTTCAAAAGAGTCATATCCGCCTTTATAGGCTTCTTTCAAATCCGGATGCTCATAATCGATACCGGTATCAATAACCCCGACCTTGATTCCCTCGCCATTCAATCCTTTGGCCCAGGCTTCAGGAACACCAATCTGGTCCAGCGTTGCGTTATCATAAGTGGCTTCAGTGGCTGTAAGTGTTGGCGGGTCCTGTACGGGGATGGAATAATACGTTTTGTTTTCATGAATGGATTTTACGCCTGGCAGTTTAGCCAGTTCTGGAATCTTATTGGCTGGTAATGTGACCTCCAAGCCGTTAAGCACCGTGTTGTACTGGTAATTCACCTGAAGAGAAATGCCATGCTCAGCGGCTTGGTCCACGAACGTAGTTTGCTCGGTGGCAATCGCGGATTCCGCTTTTTGCTCAGATTGAGCTGTGAAAGCTTGGACGCCTGAACGTGCCGCATATTTGTCCACGGCTAGGGGCTCACCATCAAGCTGTACGATAACTCTGACCTGGCGGGAAGAATCTGTGCTTAGCTCTGGCGAAATGAAGGCCGGAGCCGCCTCAATAGTCAATGCTTGCTGAGCTTTTAAAAATGAGTTGATTTGTAGATCTGCGGTAGCAGCAGAACTGACAGACGGCAGAGACAAGCTTACCGTCAAGGCAAGAGCGAGTGATACGACAGGTATTTTTTTCAAAATGATCGGCTTTTTCAAAGATTTCCCTCTTTTCAATCAAAATATGATATGTCTACATACTAGGATTTGAAGCCACTGCCGTTGTTCTCACGCCTCCCTTAATATCTAAAATAATAGAATTGACCACTGGTGACTAACTTGCCAGTTTTGAGGCATATCTTACCATATTGGTGGGATATATTACTATATGTTTTTTATATTTTTAGAAAAAATAAGGGTAACATTACATGTAGATTCCATGGAAATGTTATGAATTTACTAGATTATTTTTGAAAACAATCGAAGGGGAATGGGAGAATGCGAGATTTAATGATATAATCTGCATTGGAATTGTTGAGGTTTCACAATCATGTAAAATGCCTAAGGCAAAGGAGTCGATTATGTTGGCAAAAACGTTGATTTTCGGGCATAAAAATCCGGATACGGATACCATTTGCTCAGCTATTGCTTATGCAGACTTAAAAACCAAACTGGGCGCGGACGTAGAGCCGGTTCGTCTGGGCGAGGTGAACGGGGAAACGCAGTATGCACTGGATTATTTCAAAGTGAGCGCGCCACGTCTGGTTGAGCAGGTTGCTGCTGAAACGGACAACGTCATTCTGGTCGATCATAATGAACGCCAGCAAAGCGCCGCTGATATTGACAAGGTACGTGTAACTGAAGTCATCGACCATCACCGGATTGCTAACTTTGAAACAAGCCAGCCGTTATACTTCCGCGCTGAGCCGGTGGGTTGCACAGCCACCATTTTGAACAAGCTCTACAAGGAAAATGGTATAGCGATTCCGAAAGAAATCGCAGGTCTAATGTTGTCCGCGATTATTTCCGATTCTCTGTTGTTCAAATCCCCAACCTGCACGGATCAAGACGTAGCTGCTGCTCGTGAACTGGCTGAAATTGCTGGCGTAGATGCAGATCGTTACGGATTTGACTTGCTTAAAGCGGGGGCTGATTTGAGTGGTCATACCATTGAACAGTTAGTAAGTCTGGATGCCAAAGAATTTCAGATGAATGGTCGCAAAGTGGAAATTGCTCAAGTGAACGCAGTAGACGTCAACGATGTGCTATCACGTCAAGCTGACCTAGAAGCTGCATTATCCCAAACCATTGAGGCCAAAAATCTCGATCTGTTCCTGTTCGTTGTAACAGACATCGTGAACAGTGATTCCATTGGTATTGCCCTGGGAAGCCAAGCACAAGCGGTTGAGAAAGCCTATAATGTTCAGTTGGACGACAATAAGGCTGTTCTAAAAGGCGTTGTATCGCGCAAATCGCAAATTGTGCCTGTATTGACTGACGCTTTTAACAGTTTGTAATGATAAATAATAAGCCTCCTGAACCCGACTGCATAATGGCAGTGGAAGCAGGAGGCTTATTTTTATTTGTTCAGTTCTGCCAGGACATCTTCGATGCGGAATTCAAATGCCAATTTCAACTGATCGCTCATCAGATGCCAGGCGTTTTCAGCTATAGCGAGATCGCCGCTATGAGTAAAGGCATGTGCAGCACCCATGTATTTTTTATACTTCACGGGGACATCCGCTTCAATCAGCCGTTTGGCATACAACTCGGCTTCGTCAGCCAAGGAGTCCAACTCCGCGGTTATGATCAGAGCAGGAGGGAGATTATGTAGTGATTCTGCAAAAATGGGGGAAACCAACGGATTTCGCGCCTCATCTGGTGAGTTCAGATAACTTTCATTAAAGATTTTTGCTACTCGTGGCGGAATCCCCTTCTCGAATTGGGGCTTCAATTTGGGATCTGTAGCAATATCCAGTGGTGGGTAATCCAGTACCTGATATACAATCGGAAATTCCTTGCGCTCCCGGGCCATAAGACACAGCGCCGCCGCTAGATTGCCACCCGCACTGTGCCCCCCGACCGCAATGCGTTGAGGATCTACGTTAAGCACATCAGGATGCTTGTACAACCATTGGGTCACCTCATAGCTTTCCTGTAGCGGGATAGGGAATTTATGTTCTGGGGCCAAGCGATAATCAACATTAACGACGACGCAATTCGCACGTTCAGCAATGATTGGGCACCAGGGATCATCCATCTCGGCGCTACCCATTACAAAACCGCTGCCATGGAAATTAACGAATACAGGGAGTGGATCAGCAGACCGGTGAGAAGGTTCATATACAATCACCCTGGAGTCACCAATAGAGGTGGGGATGATCCTTTCTTTCCGATGTACTTTGGGAGAATGCGAAGGTTTGAAATCGGACGCAGCTACCATTCTGCCAGCCGATATGCGGGCAAGTTTGACGAACAGTTTTTGTCTCAGTCTTCGCACCATTTTTCTCTCTCCTCTCTGGAGTCGGTTAGACGCGAACCTTTAACATCTTCAAACGCAGAACGTACGCGTGACAAATAGGTTTGGAACTGACAGATTTCCGACTCACTAAAGTCTGACATCAGACGTGAAGCCAGCCCTAGGAAAAAGGGATCCATCTGTTGAATTTTACTTCTTCCTTTATCGTTCAGGGACACGAACACTCCCCGCTTGTCATTGGGATCGTCATATTTATTAATGAATCCCTCTTGTTCGAGAGAAATAACCATAGAACTGATTGCTGCCCGGCTTACACCCATCTTATCAGCCAAAGCAGAAGGAGATGACATTTCATCTCTTTGCGCTGAAAGTACACAAAGCGCGATATATTGCCCGTAGGAGAGACCAAATTCACGTGAACGTTTTTCCATATTTTTGCGTATTTCATACGTTATGGAAAATAAATCTACCAAAACACCAATCGGTTTATTGCCACCTGGAAAGAGATTATAGGCCAGTTGACGAATTTCGGAGTCCAAAAAAAAGAACATGCGATCCACCTCGATGTAGTTAATTAGTTAACTGTAATTTAATTAACCACTGGTTGCAATGATTTATACAAACTTTGTTCTGCATTTTTTAAAAAATATATCTGTAAAACGTCATATCCAGGGGCCGATACACTGATCGAGGCTCTGATTTACAAAGGCTTGTATGGAGGGCTGGCGCAGGGGACGTCCTTCTTGCCATCGCCACTCACTATATTGAACCTTGGCGGTAAACATAGGTTGCACCCAAAATGCATCTTGATGCCGATCCGGTTTATTGCTAAAAGGTCGCTCCGATATGGTATGTGGCAGCAGTCGCTCGGTAAGCTGACGCCAATCTTCCCGAGTCAGCTTACCCGTACCCACATGCCCGATATAGCGCAGCATTCCTTGTTTATCATATTGGCCCAGCAACACAGCGTTGATAATGCCTCCGTTTAGGGTATAGCCACCAATAACGGCAATGATATCGCCATAATTTTTGACCTTGACCCATCGTCCGTCTTTTCCGCCCAATGTGTACGGACTATCCAACTTTTTACACACAATGCCTTCCATTCCTTGGCTGCGCATGACCTGAAATAGAGCTTGTCCATCAGGATGAGCGGGAGCCAGTTGAATCCGTTCATTCGGTATGATGATCTGATGCAGCAGCTCAAGCCTTTCCTGTAACGGTTTAAGATGAACCCACTCCCCGTTCAGATAAACAATATCAAACAACATGTAAGTAGCGGGTACAGCTTTATAGGCTGACTGTATTCGATCCGTTCGACGAATCAGATCCCTTCGCATAATTTCATGGAATGATGGCTTACCGTCGGCACCGAGTGCGATCATTTCCCCGTCCAATATGACCGAATCAGCCTTACAGTAGGAGGGGAAGAGAGCAAGCTCCGGGTATAAAAGCGTTCGTTCGTGCTGTTTGCGGTTGAACAGACGCGTACCGCCCTGGTCGTGATACGTCAAAATTCTCGTACCGTCCCATTTTATTTCGTAACGCCAAAGGCCTGTTGCATCTACAGGTACTTTTTCGCTCAGTTCCGGTTCAAACGGGATGACAGGTTTTAATTCCGTACGCAACGCAGCACCTCCCTTGCCTTCATTGGAATAAATATAGTGTCGACGATAGATCTTATTTTATGTATGTGATGTTTCGCTGATTCCTAAATAGGGGAATGATAAGGATATCTTGCGTCGGCATGAAGTGATTGCAGTAATTCGTAATTCGTTAGCATGGAGTTGTAACGGGATGTTCTTCAGTCAGAAAGGAGATTGGTTTCATGAGACAAATTCGCGAGGAGGACCATGCAGTAGTCATGGTGGATGATGGGCAGGTAGTTGCAGAAGTAGGCTATAAATCCATAGATGACCACTCGTTGGTCATTGACCATACATTTGTATCCGAGCAGTTACGGGGTCAAAAAATCGGCAAGGAGCTTATCGACCGAGTGGTTGATATGGCAAGGAATGAGCATAAAAAGGTTATTCCTGCTTGCTCGTACGCGCTTGCTCTGTTCAAGCGCCATAAGGAATACAGTGACGTATGGCAGCAATGAATATGGACCATCAAGGCTGCTTAATTGCATAACCGATACAACACCGGAGCGGGTAATCAGACCTTCCCGGTGTTTTTTGTGTGCATAAAGCTTGTAAAATCAATGCATTCTACCGTTGATATAGGGAAGTAAAGGGCTATTCTCAAATGTTGAATCATATTTTCTGACAGATGGCTATGAAATTGTTCATACTGTTGTCACTTCACAGGCTGTCCATGAGTTCTATATAATATATTATGGTTATGACTACAACAGTAACGAAAACCTGAATTTAAACGAAGGAGACGCTCATGATGAATAAAGCGAGTGAGGACAAGCAGTACGTTCCAACGAGCAATCGTAATTTTACAGCCTTGATTATCACCGTTTCCATAATAGCCAACGTGATTATTTTGCTGCTGTTCTTTTCGCCGATCGGATACCAGGGTAGTGTGAGTTTTGATCTCACTATTTTCCCAAGGCTGAATGCGATTTTTAACAGCTTCACATTTATTTTTCTGGTGGCTGCACTGGTTGCTATTTTCAAAAAGAACATTAAGCTTCATAAAACCTTTGTTTTGCTGGCCTTCGCCAGTACCGTTTTATTTTTATTTTCCTATTTGACCTTTCACTACATTTCGCCGGAAACTGCAAAATATGGTGGGGTGGGTATCCTTCGGCCGATTTACTTTACGCTGTTGATTTCGCATAGCATACTGGCTGCGATTATTGTACCGCTGGCCCTGTTCACGGTTGTATGGGGATGGACGATGCAGGTAGCAAAACATCGTAAGATTGCACGCTGGACGATGCCGATTTGGCTATATGTGAGCTTGACCGGGGTACTGGTATACGTTTTCATGGCCCCATACTATTAATAGATTAAACCCTTTGCGGGTTGATTTAGGGAAATGGCGTCTCTACTGAAGAGACGTCAGGCTGTCGAGAAACCCCCTGTTTTTTTGCAGGGGGTTTAAAACTGTCTTAGTGGTCTAAAAACTAGGGTCCTCAGATCGTTTTAAATCGATTTTTGTTTTAAAAGATGCGTCTCCCCATATAAAAATAGAAGTGTCGAAAAGTCCTCTGGACTTTCTCGACACTCTGGCGTCTCTACTGAAGAGACGTCTTTTTTTGTATCCAATAAAAGAAAAATTATTCCTTCTAAATTTATTTTATTGAAAAAACGTTCCTTCTTTAGCGGTATTTCTGCTATAATTTGCCTTAATCAACTAAGAACAAGGGGGTCACCATGTGACAAAGAAAGCGAAAGGCAGGTTACGGTTGCTTGTATCTATGTTAGCGCTGGTTGTACTGCTGAGCAGCTGCGGTGGTGGAGGATCAAAGTCGGAAAAGGTTGACGGAGGGAAAGTAACACTGCAATTTTGGACCATTGCACTACAACCTACATTTACCCCGTATTTCAATCGGGTGATTGCCGATTATGAGCAGAAGAACCCCAATGTCAAAATTGACTGGAAGGATTACCCTTATGACGCAGTGACCAACAAGCTGTTGACAAGTATCGCTAGCAACAGCAGTCCAGATGTAGTCAATCTCAATACAGAATTTGCTAGCCAAATGGGCTCCAAGGGTGCTGTTGTTGATATGAATGAGCATTTGTCGCCCGAGGAAAAGGCTGCTTATTTCGAGGGTATTTATAATTCTACAGTTATTAACGGTAAAGCTTATGCGCTACCCTGGTATACCGGTACAGAAGTGCTTTACATGAATACAAAGCTGGTCAAAGCTGCCGGATTGGACCCTGCTCATCCGCCCAAAACCCGGGAGGAATTGTCTGAATGGGGCCGTCAGATTAATAGAAAAATTGGCAAGGCAGGCTATGCTCAGCAGCTTGTATCCAAGCTTTTCGCTGTGGACGGCATTCCTATCCTAAATAAAGAAAAGACAGCAGCGGCGTTCAACACACCAGAAACAGTCACTATGATTGATAATCTAAAAAAACAGATGGAAGATGGCATTGTACTCAAGGAAGACGCTGAATTCTCACAACAAGTGAAATATTATGCCGGCGAGCAGGTTGCTTTCGAGCTGGCAGGCCCGACGTTCATCAATTTTATCAAAACGGCAGCGCCGGATGTTTATAAGAACACAATTGCTGTCCCTGTCCCAACCGGCAAAGCCGATGTGCGGCTCTCCAACTCCATGGACCTGGTCGTACCTGCTAAGTCTGCACATGTGGACGAAGCGGTGAAATTTGCTGTTTTCTTGACAAACGCAGAGAGTCAAACAGCTTTTTCTAAAGCGGCGAATACACTACCTTCCACGAAAGACTCCATTAAAGATCCATATTTTACTCAGTCTGACAAATCATTAGAAGCACAAGCCAAGGTAGTATCCGCGCAAAGCTTGGATAAGGCGACAGATTATATGGTCGGTGTGCCTAATGCCAAAGATGTGAATAGTGCCATCACGCGAGCTTTACAAAATATGGTATTGAATGGCACGGATACGAAGCAGACGCTTACTGCTTTGGAGCAGGAAGTGAACGATATTTTAAAGCAATAGGTTTGACAGGGGAGTAAGTGAATACTCCCCTGTTCATTTATCAAAATCAGGTGGTGATGCAGCATGATCAAATGGTTGAGGTCGGAGTCCTTTACGGCCTGGGCCTTTATGACGCCGGGACTGTTATTGCTTGCCGTCTTTGTATTTTGGCCTATTATTTACAGCATTCCGCTGGCATTGACGGACTACTCTGTCATATCAGACACCCATTTTGTCGGCTTGGATAATTTTGAAGCGGCGTTTAAGGACCGTAACTTTCTTATTTCGATTTGGAACTCATTGTTGTACGTGCTCATTGTCCCCTTTCTTCAAATTTTCTCCATCCTGATGGCTGTGCTTGTGAATAGCCGTATCCCGGGAATTAAAATATTTCGTACGACCTACTACATCCCTGTTGTGACTTCGATGGTAGCGGTAGCCTTAATTTGGAGCTGGCTGTTGGGCAATAACAGCATAGTGAACTACTTGCTCATGCAGGTCGGCTTGATTAGCAAAGACATTCATTGGTTATCGGACAGCAACTTGGCCTTGTATGTACTAATGTTCATCACAATGTGGAAGGGACTCGGGTATTATATGATGCTCTATCTGGCTGGATTACAAAATATTCCCCAAGATCTGTACGAAGCCGCTAGAGTCGACGGAGCAAGCCGATGGCGTCTGATTGTCCATATTACTCTTCCACTGCTGAGACCCTACGTTCTGTTCTGTACCCTTATATCGCTCATGTCAGCTATTCGCGTATTTGATGAAGTATATGTACTAACCAAGGGTGGACCGGGAACGGCCACGTTGACATCCAGCTTGTATATTTTTCAAAAGGGCATGGAGCAGTTTAATTTTGGATATGCTTCCGCGCTTGGCTTAATTGTCGGTGCAATGATTGCCGTACTTAGTATTATCGTATTCCGATTCAATAGGAAAGGCGGTGTCAATCCCTATTGATGAATCTAAAGGATGACAAAATGCTACGCTCATCTCTTCCTAAAAAGGAAAGCAGCCGCATCATGCGCAGTCTTGCTCGAATGCTGAGAATGATGGTCATCTACGTGCTTCTAGTGCTACTCGCCCTCTTTTTAATGGGACCGTTCCTATGGCTGCTCAGCGTATCCCTCATGCCAGGCCGCAACATTTTTTCAACGCCACCCGCTATTTTTCCGACCTTTATTGATTTCGGCAACTACGTTCAGGTGTGGCAGTTCATGAATTTTCCAAAGTATATGCTGAATACGGTCATCATTACGGTGTTGGGCGTTGTGCTCAATGTGGTGCTCGCCAGTCTGACAGGATATCCCTTGGCTGTGTTTCGTTTTAAGGGTAAAAATCTGGTGTTTACGCTGCTGATTGCCACGATGATTATTCCTTCCTACACCGCATTTATTGTGCATTATCTGACCATTCAAGGGCTTCATCTAGGCAATACCTATTTAGGTGTGGTGTTGCCTGGGGCAGTCTCCGTTTTCAACATTTTTCTAATGCGACAGACGTTTATTCATATTCCTACCGATGTGCGTGATTCCGGTAAAATGGACGGCGCTTCGGAGTTCCGAATTTGGTGGCAGCTGGTGCTTCCGCTGGTCAAGCCAGCGCTGGCTGTAATCTCTCTATTGGAGGCGATGTCGTTCTGGAACAGCTTTCTGTGGCCTATCGTTATTTTGAACGATACGGAGCTATATCCGCTGGCAGCTGCGCTCACGTATCTCAACGGTCAATTTGCCTATAACTTCGGCTGGATTGCTGCAGGCACAATGATTTCGGTACTGCCGATCATTATATTGTTCCTGTTTACGCAGCGCTACTATATGGAAGGTCTGGCGGGAGCGGTAAAAGGATAAGCCAGTAGTCACGGCTACGAAGAGCCTGTGAAGGGAAGGAGACGATTGCGATGAAATTGTCCAAAGGAATGGGGCCTCATTCAGGTGAAGGGCTATCACGGCAGGAGATACAATATTATTTTCGTGATGTGTATGACAGCGGGGAAAGGCTGGTTATCTCCGAACCGCGACTGATCTGTGAACTGTCCTCTCGCTTTGCAATGAATCAGGAGTATGAAGGTGTGCTGGACCCTGAGGGACCGATCAAGCTCATTGTACCTCCAGGACCGGGTGTACCGACTGAAACACGGGGAAGCGTACAGTTGGTGCTCGAATATGACGGAACGCTTGCTGCAGACGGATATCGGTTGGACATTCAGAAGGACGGGCGGATTGAAATCCACGCTTCCAATAAAAGAGGGCTCAAATACGGCATGGATGCCCTGCATCTCCTGCTTCAGGTGGAACAGGAGCGATGTACTCTGCCGGTGATGTCTATTCGGGATGAGCCTTCCTTTCCGGTCCGAGGAATTATTGAAGGCTTCTATGGGAAACCGTGGAGTTTCGCGGATCGGCTTGATGCCGTCCGTTTTATGGATGCCCACCGGATGAACACGTTCATGTATGCCCCCAAGGATGATCCATATCATCGTGAGCTATGGAGAGAACCGTACCCTGAGGATACGTTTGACCAGATCCGCGAATTAAAGGAAGCCTGCGAACGGCATGAGGTTGATTTTCATTATTGTATCAGCCCAGGGAACGATCTGAGCTTTGGCAGCGATGAAGATTTCCTCAAATTGACGGAAAAGCTGGCGGCCGTGATTGCGATTGGCGTACGTCATTTTTCTGTATTAATGGATGACATTGACTATGTACTCAAAGGGGAAAATCGACATTTGCTGGGCCGCTCGGGTCACGCTCATGTCTTTTTGACGAATAAGGTGCATGCATGGCTGGCTGAACGACTGCCTGAATTTACGCTGACGGTCTGTCCTTCGGAATATTGGTCATATTGGGATACCGAATACAAAAAGGATTTCCGTGAGCGGCTGCATCCGGAGATTAAGGTGTTCTGGACGGGGTACTTTGTTTTTGCTCCACAGATTAGTCGCGAGCACGCCGCTGATAATCATGCATACTTTGGGCATGAGCTGTGGCTGTGGGATAACATCCCGGTGAATGATTGTGACCATGATCGGTTATTCCTTGATCCGCTGCGCGGACGGTATTCCGGGCTACCGGACTGCGGACATACCGGTATGGTGGCCAACCCGATGAATCAGTGGGAATGCTCCAAAGTGACGCTCATTACGATGTCCCACTACATGTGGAACAGTGAACGGTATATGCCTGAGCTATCTTGGGAATGGGCTGCGCGGGAGTTAGCGGGAGAGCGTGCGGATGAACTGATGTTTTTCTGTCGTCAAAATAGGAACAGCCGACTAGGCGGCAACACGTATGAGGACGTGGACCTTGCTTTGAAAATGCGCGATATCCCTGCGCTGGATATGTACTTTGAGCGGCTGCTTCAGGCGGTGAGCGTCCTACGGAACGTGCCTGCCGATGATCTAGCCGCAGGGTTCGTGTCCCAGGCCGCGCCGTGGCTGGAACGTGCCGAGCTGGACGCGGGCCTGTGGCAGGTGCTGCGTCAAGCTGCGCTCAGCAGCGAGCGACAGGACGATGCACAGTCGGGGGAGAGCAGCACGTCGAGGGAAGCAGTTGACGGGCAAGAGCCGTCGCCTCTGACGGACGAAATCGCAGGAGAACTGCGACGCGGTATCACTGCTTGCTTAGAAGCGGAGGCTCGGCTGGGTAGCAATCCGGCGATCCGAGCTGCCGCGCAGTGGGGTTATGTCGATCAGGATGAACAAGGCAAATATCGGCTGATCTTGTGAGTGTTTGCGATGGATTAAGAAACCAAGGCAGCATAGCTGCACTGAAAATAATCATTTGCCGTTAGGATAACGGTAATTTTCAGGAGAGGTGGAACGTATGGTGAAGCCAAACACCCGATTACTTTTTATACCGCTGGATGAGCGGCCCTGTAATTATCAATTTCCTTATTTACTGGCACAGGGCACAGACTTGGAAATGGAGCGGCCCCCATTGGAATGGATGGGACAAAAGAAAACCCCTGGCGATACGACCAGACTATGGGCATGGCTCGAAGAACGCGCAGCGACTGCTGATGGAGCCATTGTTGCGATGGATACGTTGCTGTACGGAGGAATCGTACCTTCTCGACTACACGGTATGTCGAGCGAGCAGGTCAGAGATAGAGTGAATCGGCTTCGCAGGCTAAAGCAATTATATCCGCAACTGACTCTGTATGCATTTCAACTGATTATGCGTTGTCCGCAATACTCTTTGGCTGATGAAGAACCGGATTACTATGCCGATTGGGGTCGTGAGATATTCAGAAAGGGCTTCATTGAGCATCGTCAGGAACTGGGGATCGCTACCGCAGAAGAGTTGCTTGAATTAGTTGATATTAACGAGCGTTTGCCAATGGAAATACTAGATGATTACTTGGGGCGTCGCCATGTGAATTTGGAGGCCAATGAAGTTGCACTGGATCTCGTAGCAGAAGGTATCATTGATTTTATGATCATCCCACAGGATGATTCGGCTCCCTACGGCTATACCGCCAAGGATCAGCAGCGGCTAAGAAGTCGTATTTCTGAGCTTGAGCTGGATTTGAATGTATACATGTACCCGGGGGCAGATGAAGTGGGTTGTACGTTGCTGGCTCGTTGGGTTAACAAGATGAATAATGTAATCCCACTGGTGTATCCTCGATTGTCTGCTTTGCAGGGGGCATTCGTAGTTCCGCTTTTTGAAGATCACTATTTTTACGAAACCTTAAAATATCAGATTATGGCGGCAGGTGGGCTAATAGCTTCCTCAGCAATGGAGGCTGATTTGATTTTGTTGGCTAACACACCCGGTGACACGATGGCAGAAGCTTCATCCCAGAAGCGTGCAATGACCGGATATGATGTACATCGGAATGTAGTAGAGCTGGTTGAGTACGGTTCTTATATGCTGCAATATGCGGGTCAAAATGTTGCAGTTGCTGATGTGGGCTACGCCAACGGCGCAGATCTCAAGCTAATTAGACTATTGAAGCAAAAAGGACTGCTTTTTAAGCTGGCGGGTTATGCAGGCTGGAATACCAGTTCTAACACGCTGGGCACCGTCATTGCCCAGTCTATGCTGTATACCCACTATGGCTCTACGGAGGAACATTTGGATTTTCTGTCGCTGCGCTACGCCGAGGATGCCTGTTATTGCGCTGTGGTACGTACGGCTATGAATAACGGGATTGTGGAGCAGATGGGTTTTACCAAGTTTATGCTCGATGGACCGAGAGGCTCGGTAGCTGCGGTTATTCGCGGACGGCTGGAGCAGGCGCTCAATGAATATGTGAACGGGCCGGAAGGCCGCGTGGAAATTACAGATTGCTACATGCCGTGGAACCGCACCTTTGAAGTCGGATTAACCGTACGGCATCATGCCGAGAAGAGAGGGTGATTCCTATGGGAATGGAAGGTGTGTTATCCAAAGTTCAGCACGGACTGATCGTATCCTGTCAGGCGCTGCCAGGCGAACCGTTGCATGGAGCAGATTCTATGGTCAAAATGGCGCTTGCCGCACAGCAGGGTGGAGCTGTAGCGATTCGCGCCAATGGCGCATCGGATATACGTGCGATTAAACAGGCGATTTCTCTACCAGTCATTGGCTTGATTAAGCGGGATTATGATGATTCTGATATTTACATTACGCCTACCCTTCGTGAAATGGAGGAACTGGTGGAGGCAGGCGCGGATATCATTGCGCTGGATGCCACATTACGACCGCGCCCAGCGGGATGCAAGCTGAAGAGGCTCATAGATTATGCCCATGAGCAGGGAGTTACCTCCATGGCAGACATTTCGACACTGGAGGAGGCGCTTCATGCGGCCTCTCTTGGCGCAGACTGCGTATCCACCACGTTATCCGGGTATACGCCGTACTCTACTCGGATTGAGGGTCCTGATCTGGAGCTGGTTCGGAGAGCGTCAGAACTGGTTCCCGTTCCTTTAATTGCAGAGGGCAAAATCTATGATCCGGCGCAGGTTGAGGAAGCATTCCGAATGGGAGCACATGCAGTGGTCGTAGGCTCGGCGATTACCAGACCCCAATTGATTACGCAGCGGTTTGCCGATGCCGCAAGGAAGGCAGTGAAATGCATCTATGGAGATGAACGACCGAATTAACACGTATTATCCTTCATTAACGAAATCGGAGCAGAAAGTCGCCTTGTGCGTACTGGAGCATCCCGCAGACATCATATATTTCTCCGTGACAGAGCTGGCGGATTTTGCAGGTACAGGCGAAACGACCGTCATGCGCTTTTGCCGGAAGATTGGTTTCAAAGGTTATCAGGATTTCCGACTGTCCCTAGCGCAAAACCAGAATTATCGTAAAACAGATATGGGCGAGGAGAACATCGACCCAGATGACGAACAAGATATTACGCGTACGGTGTATCACAACATGCTCGATATTTTGCACTCCAGTATGGGGCTGCTGGACCATTCAGAGCTTGGTCGTGCGATTGCGTGTCTCGATCAAGCGGGCTATGTTCAATTTTTCGGCGTAGGTGCTTCGGGGATTTCCGCGCAGGACGCTAAAAACCGTTTCTTACGGATCGGGCGCCGCGCCGAGGCCGTAGCAGACGGACATATTCAGTCGATGATGGCGGTGTCCATGAACCCGGGTGATGTGGCTATCGGCATCAGTGTATCAGGAAGTACGCTGGATACGAACGATATGCTGCACAAAGCCAAGCAAAACGGTGCAACTGTTATTGCAATTACGAATTATGCGAAATCACCCATTACCTCCATTGCAGATATCGTGTTGCTGACCGCAGGCAAGGAAGCTCCAATAGAAGGTGGTTCAATCGGCGCTAAAATCTCACAACTATTCGTGATTGACCTCATCTGCGAAGGGCTTGCTCGCAAGCATACGAATCACACCAAACAGATGAAGGAAAAAACAGCGAGGGCCGTTATTGAACGAAGCTATTGAGATTTTTCAGTTGTGAATTGAAAACTTGTGCTCCGACAGTTCAATGACTTGTGTTTGTGGTTCTTATGAATGGCTATTTCAAGTATTGCTATTAATAGAAGGTTTGTACAAAGAGCTAGTAAGCTTTTATGTAGGGCAACAAGGAGGTTGGTGTGGTGGTAGCTGCTGTGAACAGAGTCATTGGAATCGACATTGGGGGCACATCGGTGAAGGCCGCCATAGTGGCACGGGACGGATCGGTGCTTGATGAAATCCGGCTGGATACGGACGCTTCCCGTGGACGTGAATGGGTGTTGTCGCAGGTGTCAGAATCTGTGCTCGGACTGTTGCGTTCTTTTGGGGATACCAGCATCGGTGCCTATATAGATATAGGCGCTCTAGGCATTGCTACTGCTGGCAGAGTAAATGTGGAGAGCGGCGTAGTTGTGTATGCCACAGATAACCTACCTGGCTGGCAAGGTACATCCTTAGTAACGTGGGCTAAAGAAAAACTGGCTTTACGAGCGGTTGCTGATAATGATGCGAACGCCGCTTTACTTGGAGAAGCGTGGCAGGGAGCGGGGAAAGGCAAGCGACGCTTGGTGATGCTCACGTTGGGAACAGGTGTCGGAGGTGCATATATGGAAAATGGCCTCTTGTGCAGAGGGGCTCATTGGAGCGGCGGTGATTGGGGGCACAGTATTCTATACCCCGGAGGACACCCCTGTAATTGCGGAAAAAAAGGGTGCGCCGAGCAATATGTATCGGGGAGCGCCCTGTTACGTCGAGGTAGGGAACACGTCGGTAAATTGTACCGCTCGGGAAACGAGATTGTGAAAGAGGCCGTTCACGGTAACCAGGAGGCAATCCAGGTGCTGGATGATTACACCGCAGATTTAGCTGTACTTCTAGCTAACATCTCGGTGACTCTTGATCCTGAGGGGATCATTGTAGGCGGAGGAGTAGCGGACACGGGAGAGGTCTGGTGGCCTATGCTGGAAAAGCATCTGCACCAATTTGGAGTTCAAACGGAAGTAAGTCGGGCATTGTTGGGCAATCGCGCTGGAATCATCGGCGCTGCACGGCTTGCCTTCGAAATGACCGAGTCCTAGTACAAGAATGAAAGGGGAACGAACCATGACGCAAAAACGGCTTGATACCGACATTGTTGTGATTGGCGGAGGTCTGGGGGGGATATCGGCAGCTCTTGCGGCGGCGAAGGCTGGCATGAGAGTCATCGTGACAGAGGAGACGGACTGGTTAGGGGGGCAGTTAACTTCACAGGCGGTTCCTCCAGATGAGCATCGATGGATCGAACAATTTGGTTGCACAGCAACATACCGTGAGTTCCGTAATCGTGTACGTGACTATTACCGTCAGAACTATCCGTTAACCGAAGAAGCTCGAAATAATCCCATTCTCAATCCTGGGAACGGTTGGGTAAGCCGTCTGGCCCATGAACCACGGGTAGCTCTGCGGGTGCTTGAAGATATGCTCGCTCCTTATTTGAATACGGGGCGCGTTCATGTATATTATCACACCGTGCCTATTGCCGTTCAGACGGATGGGGACTGTATTACTTCTGTAACTGTCCGTACCTCGAATAGCGCTGATCATAAGTGTGGATTTAGAGTGCTGCACGGAACGTTTTATCTGGATGCGACAGAGTGTGGTGATCTCCTTCCGATGGCGGGCGTGGAGCATACGAGTGGAGCGGAGTCGCGGGCTGCTACGGGTGAACCTCATGCACTGGAGTGTGCTAACCCTTTTGATATGCAATCTATTACACATGTGGCTGCCGTAGACTATATTCCCCAGGAAAGCTTCATTATAGAGCGGCCGCAACAATATGATTTCTGGAGAAATTATATTCCGTCCTTTTCCCGTTTTCCGATTTTGAGCTGGTTTGCTACTGACGCGGATGATACCAGTAAACTAAAACAGTTCACATTGTTTCCTAACGATCAGGGCATTGTATCCTTATGGGATTATCGTCGTATTGTAGATCCCTCGATATGGAGCAAACCGCTAAATGATGGTGAGGTAACTCTTTTAAACTGGGCGCAAAATGATTATTACCTAGGGCCATTGATCGGTGTTACCGCTCAAGAGCAGGCAAAACATCGAGAAGGAGCGCGTGAGTTGACTCGTTCATTAATATATTGGCTTCAAACCGAAGCGCCCCGGTTAGATGGAGGGTTCGGCTATCCGGGAATTCGACCACGGGGTGATATTCTCGGCACTTCTGACGGTCTGGCTAAAACGGCTTATATTCGCGAGTCACGCCGAATTCAGGCCAATTATATGATATCTGAGTTTGATGTAAGTCGTGAGCTTCGGGGAGAAGAGGGTCCTAAGCGATATACAGACAGTGTAGGTGTAGGTAGCTATCATTTGGATCTTCACCCAACTACGGTATCTCAGCGAACATTCTACATCCCTAACTATCCCTATGAAATTCCATTGGGCTCACTTATTCCGGTGAGGGTGCGCAATTTACTTCCTGCCTGCAAAAATATAGGGATGACCCAAATAGCCAATGGCTGCTATCGATTGCATCCTACAGAATGGAATATAGGAGAATCAGCGGGAAGCCTAGCGGCTTACTGTGTCTCCAACGAAGTATATCCCATTGAAGTGAGCCGATCAGCAGAGCATCTTGGATGTTTTCAAAATGTTCTTCTTCGCCAAGGTGTCGAATTGCACTGGCCTGCAGAGGTATTTGAGCCAGAGGAAGTCATCAGCTAATGAAGGGGCAACTAGCCCCTCGACTGATTTTAAATGAGCTGAAAGATGAGTGGATTTATTCTAAAATAAAAAAAAGAAAAAAAGTGCTTGCTAAGTTGCTGAGGTTTATGATATATTATTTGAGCTGACAACAAAACAGCAGTTTCAAAAGCGAAAAGCTTGGGTGAAATGATCTTCAAAAAAAGAAAAAAATAACCCTTGCATTTTTGAAACGAACATGGTATGATCTTATAGCTGCTGAAAAACGCGGCGAAAGAGAAATGTTTGATCTTTGAAAACTGAACAACGAGTGAGTAAAACGATTTTGTTCGCAAAATCAAACAAGAGATATTTTTATCT